>NZ_JBDJNL010000012.1:0-111913 GCF_039674445.1 Brucella sp. TWI432
AGCTGATAGTCCTGCAACAAAACAGGGCCGCGCTCACCCGCAGTCAGGGAATTCTGGTTATCCGGGATCGGTGCACCAGCACTTGTCGTCATAATCGGACGGTCTGCCATGGGAATTTCCTTCCTAAAAATCGTTTGTGATCCTACATTCAGCTTGGATTCTGACCTTGGACAGCCCCGCCGCATCATGCCTACTGGATAATGAACCCAGTTTAGACTAATTCTAAGTATAATCTCCAATTGCTTTTTTTGTTATTATTGATAAGTTTTTCCTATCATGTTTACAGTTCGCCAAATGCGCTACTTCGATGCGCTCGCCAATACGCTGCATTTTCGTAAAGCCGCAGAGCTTGCCCATATTTCGCAACCCGCCCTCTCAGCGCAGATTGCTGAAATGGAAGCGGTGGCTGGCGCTTCGCTGTTTGAGCGCTCTCATCGCACAATCATTATGACTAAGCTTGGCCGCGAGTTGCTCCCCGGCATTCGGGCCATTCTCAAAGAGCTTCACGCGATGGAGGAAATCTCTGCGCAGAGCAAAGGCCTGCTGCAAACCCAGTTGCGACTGGGGATTATCCCAACCGTTGCTCCATATATTATCCCGCATCTCATCCCACTGCTGGCCGAGCGGCACCCGTCTTTCCGTCTGCAATTGCGCGAAAGCATAACGGCAACGCTTCTTGAGGAGCTTCATTCAGGTGAGACCGACGCTGTCATTGCAGCTTTGCCAATCGTGGATGATCGGCTTACGCATCAGAAACTTTTTGATGATCGTTTTCTGATCGCCACGTCAAGCAATGACCAGACGGTATTGTCTTCGACCATGACGCAGGATGATGCGGCGCTTGATCGCCTGCTGCTGTTGGAAGAAGGCCACTGTATGCGTGATCAGGCGCTGGCGATCTGTTCTCGGCCATCCCAGCGGCAACTGGTAAAATATGGCGCAACCAGCATGACGACACTTTTACAAATGGTCGCCCATGGAATGGGCCTGACGCTTATTCCGGAAATTGCTGTTCATGCGGAAACGCGCAGCAACACTATGCGCATCGTTCCGTTTGATGGGGAGCAGCCCAAACGGGAAATCGCACTTTTCTGGCGCAGGCAAAACAGACGCTTCGATGACTTTCGCGCACTTGCAGATTGCATTGTCGAAAGTGCATCCGGCCTTCTCATTGATGACGATAAAATGAAGGCACTCTCAAAATAAAAGGCGACCTCAATGAGGCCGCCCTGATGAAATGCACGTCCGATATGATATTACATACCGCCCGGATAATTCGGGCTTTCACGGGTGATGGATACGCCATGAGAATGGCTTTCACGCAAACCCGCATTGGAAATGCGAACAAAGGTTGCCTTGTCGCGGAACTCTTCCAGCGTCTTGGCACCGACATAGCCCATGGAGGCACGCAGTCCACCGGCAAGCTGATGCAGAACAGCTGAAATCGGTCCTTTATAAGCGACCTGACCTTCAATGCCTTCTGGTACAAGCTTCAGCTCATCACGCACTTCCGCCTGAAAATAGCGATCTGCCGAACCGCGCGCCATCGCACCAACCGAGCCCATGCCACGATAGGATTTGAACGAGCGGCCCTGATGCAGATAGACCTCGCCTGGGCTTTCTTCCGTACCCGCCAGCAGCGAGCCAGCCATGGCAGCAACCGCACCAGCGGCCAGCGCCTTGGCAAAATCGCCGGAGAACTTGATACCGCCATCAGCGATAACCGGAATGTTATGCTTGTGCGCGGCTTCAACTGCCGACATGATGGCTGAAAGCTGCGGAACACCAACACCGGCGACAATGCGCGTGGTGCAGATGGAACCCGGCCCGATGCCGACCTTGACGGCATCCGCACCGGCATCGATCAGCGCCTGTGTTCCGCCAGCCGTTGCAACATTGCCGGCCAGAATGGCAACATTGGGATAGGCTTTTTTGATTTTCGCAACGGCATCAAGAACGCGCTGTGAGTGACCGTGAGCGGTATCGACAACCAGAAGATCAACACCCGCATCGATCAGACGTTCAGCACGCTCGTAACCGTCTTCGCCAACGCTTGTGGCAGCAGCAGCGCGCAAACGGCCTTGCGCATCCTTGGCGGCATTCGGGTTAAGTTGCGACTTTTCCATGTCTTTGACGGTTATCAGGCCAACGCAGCGGCCCTTGTCGTCAACGACCAGCAGCTTTTCAATACGATGCGCATGTAACAGTCGCTTCGCTTCGTCTTGGCGCACGTTTTCGCGCACCGTAACCAGGTTTTCGCGCGTCATCAGTTCATAAATCTTCTGCGCTGGATCAGAGGCAAAACGCACATCACGATTTGTCAGGATACCGACCAGTCGTCCCGGACCCTTGCCAGCGTTTTCTACAACGGGAATGCCCGAAATTCGGTGTGCTTTCATGAGCGCCTGTGCGTCGGCAAGCGTTGCATCCGGCCCAATCGTGACAGGGTTTACGACCATACCGGATTCGAACTTCTTGACCTGGCGGACTTCTTCGGCCTGACGTTCAGGTGTCAAGTTACGATGAATAACGCCGATACCGCCCGACTGCGCCATAGCAATGGCGAGACGTGATTCTGTGACGGTGTCCATGGCAGCTGAAAGCAGCGGCAGATTAAGCTCAATATCTTTGGCAATACGGGTGCGCAGATCAACCTGCCCCGGCATCACCTCTGAATGGCCCGGCTGCAAAAGAACATCGTCGAATGTGAGAGCAAGAGCTCCGGTGGAAGATTCTACGATTTTAGCCATTGCCAATTCCTTTACCGGGTTTACCGAATGAGAAAAGCCGCCTCTCCGGTAAGAAACCGGGAGCAGCGACTGCGCTTCGTTGCGTATTGAATTGGCACCGGCTGGTAACATGCTTATGACTGATTGGAAAGTCTTTTGCGGACAAGTTTCAGTTACTGATAACGATTTTCATGATAAACCCGCCGCCATATTCTTTAAATTTCGCCCAAAGGGGGCAAAATGCGTAAGGCATATCAACGAATCCATCTCATTCGTCGCTCACGCGCAATGTGGATGTCTCCACGATTGTGGAAGCCCCGCCTCGTTTTCTGGTGTGGCGCGATTGCAATTGGTGTTCTCAGTGTGGCCTTCGCGGAAGCCGCCGACATTGCACAGGGTTGGTTCAAGAGTCTGACCGATGGCCAAACCAGCCCATGGCGGGCCTGGTTGCCACTGTTGATCACGCCCTTCGGCTTTATGCTATGCGCGTGGATTTCAATGAAATTTTTTCCCGGCTCCGGCGGCAGCGGCATACCGCAGGCAATTGCAGCGCGGCACCTCAATGACCCAAAAGACCGAACTTTGCTGCTCTCGATGAAAATCGCTTTCGGCAAAATCTTCCTCACAATCGTCGGGTTGTTTTCTGGTGCTTCGATTGGACGCGAAGGTCCGACTGTGCAGATCGGTGCGTCGATCATGCTGTTATCTGCACGCATTGGCAGCTTGGAACACGCGCGTGGACTTATCCTTGCGGGCTCTGCGGCAGGCATTGCTGCGGCTTTCAATACGCCGCTTGCAGGAATCGTCTTTGCCATTGAGGAAATGGGGCGAGCCTATGCAGCACGAACGAACGGGCTTGTTCTGTCCGCCGTCATTCTTGCAGGTCTTGCCTCGCTCGGCCTTGTTGGAAACTATAACTATTTCGGTCTTACGACCGTAACTGTTGTAAGCCGCTTAGACTGGATTCTGGTCATTCTGTGCGGCGTGATCGGGGGTGCATTTGGCGCAACATTCAGCGCTCTTGCGCTCAATCTGACCAACCGTATCAGGCGTCGTGTACAAAAAGCACCGCTGCGCGACACAGTCATTATAGCGGGCATTTGCGGCCTGCTGATTGCCGTGATTGGTATTACATCGGGAGGATCAACTTTCGGCACCGGCTATGATCAGGCTCGCAGCGCCATTGAAGGGCTTTCCTTGCCACCACTTTATTTCCTTGAGAAATTCATCGCCGGACTTCTCTCAATGGTTTCGGGCATTCCGGGCGGCATATTTGCCCCATCACTGTCGGTCGGCGCAGGCCTTGGCAGCACGATAGGCTTATTGCTTGGCACCAGCATCAGTCTCGCTGCCGTTCTTGGTATGGCAGGATATTTTGCAGGTGTCGTGCAAGCACCAATGACAGCCTTTGTGATTATTCTGGAGATGACCGGCAATCATAACAATGTTATTCCGCTTATGTGTGCATCAATGCTGGGCTACGGCACAGCAAGACTTATATCGCACGAGCCACTTTATCACGCTCTTTCACGTATATTTGTGGCAGATGTCTTACGTCTGCGCCGGGCACAGAAGAAGAGTGTATTAACTGAGTAATCATCAAATGGGGGGAGAACAGCCTATGGACAGGCGCGCGTTTGCAAAAGGACTTGCAGGGTTTGGAACAATGCCTTTCATTGTCGGCTCAGCGGCAGCAGCACAACGAGGGGAACAGAGCATGCTGGAACTCATGGGGGGGAGCATCACTGATGTTCCGGGACTAAAGCTGGGCCATCATACGCTGACAAAGCGCCCGACCGGCTGTACAGTTCTTCTTTGCGAAGAAGGGGCTACGGCAGGCGTCGATGTCCGCGGCTCGGCACCCGGCACCCGTGAGACTGATCTTCTGGACCCCATCAACCTTGTGCAGAAAGTACAAGCGGTCATGCTTTCGGGCGGCAGCGCCTACGGGCTGAATGCAGCAACTGGGGTCATGCGCTATCTCGAAGAAAACAAACTGGGATTTGCAATCAGCAAAGGCGTGGTTCCAATCGTGCCGGCTGCGGTTTTGATGGATTTAGGCGTCGGCGATTTTTCCATACGTCCTGATGAAGAAGCTGGCTATCTCGCCTGCAAGGCAGCAAAAAGCGAACCCTCCGCCGAAGGCAATATTGGCGCCGGTGCAGGCGCATCCGTCGGCAAAATGTTTGGCATGGACTATGCGATGAAGGGCGGTTTAGGCACCGCAAGCTATAAAGTGCCCGGCACCGACGTTGTGGTGGGGGCGATTGTTGCCGTCAATGCGGTCGGTGATGTCTATGCACCCAATTCGCAGCAGATTCTTGCTGGCGCACGCAATGAAGACGGCAAAGGTTTCCGCAATATCATGGATGCGATCATGCAGGGCCGCAATGTCGTCAAATCGGGTGGCGCCAACACGACAATCGGTGCGATTGCCACCAATGCGCCCTTCAACAAGGCAGAACTCAAGAAAATCGCCGGCATGGCGCATGATGGGTTTGCCCGTTCGATCAATCCGATCCACACAATGTGGGATGGCGATACAATCTTTGCGCTCTCGACAGGCAAGGCAGAAGGGGTGGAAGCTGATGTCACGGCCATTGGTGCGATTGCGGCAACTGTGATGGCACATGCAGTCGCCCGCGCAGTTGTGCAGGCAGAAAGTCTACCCGATCTCAACCTGCCCGCGCATCGCGACTATGTTTAAAGGCATGTCCCCCAAAAGCGGCTCCTCCTTTTGGAAGACATATTTTAAATTGAAAGCTCTCAATAACCACATGAACATCCAGCAATTGAAACAGTCAGCAATATAAGCGATAGAAAAGGCAGCCTCTATAAGGCCATTATATTAGCAGTAGATTGATTTTTATCTGGAAAACAGGCTCGGACAAGGCATGACAGGCAATTCCCTCAAATTCGGCACAAGCGGCCTTAGAGGTCTCGCAACAGAACTAAACGGATTGCCTGCCTATGCTTATTCGCTGGCATTTGTTCAGATGCTGAAATCCAGAGGGGAGCTGACTGCGGGCGAGCGCGTTTTTGTCGGTCAGGATTTACGCCCATCAAGCCCCGATATTGCGGCCCTCGCCATGGGCGCAATTGAAGACGCTGGCTTCACGCCCGTTGACTGCGGCGTGTTACCGACCCCCGCATTGAGCTATTTCGCAATAGCACAAAATGCACCCTGCATCATGATTACCGGAAGTCATATCCCAGATGACCGCAACGGCTTGAAATTCTATCGCGCCGATGGCGAAATCGACAAAAATGATGAGACAGCAATCAGCGCTGCCTATGCTGCCCTGCCCGCTGATCTTGCCACAAGAAAAGCGATGAACCTGCCTGTAAGCACTCAGGCAATGGATGCCTATGCTGCGCGCTACATCAAGCTGTTTGGCGTAGACAGTCTCGCGGGATTGACAGTCGGCGTCTATCAGCATTCCTCTGTGGCACGTGATCTTTTGATTAAAATACTGGATGCTCTTGGTGCTGAAACAATTGCGCTTGGTCGATCCGATATTTTTGTGCCGGTCGACACCGAAGCCCTGCGTACAGAAGACATTGAGCTGCTTTCGCAATGGGCAACTCAGACTTGTTTTGACGCGATCGTTTCAACAGATGGCGATGCAGACCGCCCGCTTATTGCCGATGAGCAAGGGCATTTTGTGCGCGGCGATCTCGTCGGTGCGATCACGTCTGCATGGGCAGGCGCAGACACAATCGTAACGCCTGTCACCTCCAATACAGCGCTTGAGGAATGCGGAAAGTTCGCTCACGTTTTGCGCACACGCGTCGGCTCACCCTATGTGATTGCCGGAATGCAGAAAGCTTTAAGCGACAATGCAAAACGCGTTGTCGGTTTTGAAGCCAATGGCGGCGTGCTGCTCGGCAGCACCATTGAGAAAAACGGCCAGCCATTAACAGCCCTCCCAACCCGCGATGCGCTGCTGCCTATCCTTGCATGTCTGAGTACCATCAAACAGTCGCAAAAGCCGCTCTCCGAAATTGCGAAAAGCTACGGCTTCCGCATCGCATTGAGCGACCGTTTGCAAAACGTCGCACAAGAAAAGACTGCTGCCTTTCTCTCGGTCATTACGCAAGAAGAAGCGCGCCTGCGCTTGTTTCCATTAACGGACGCAGTTATTCGCCTTGAAACAATTGACGGTGTGAAACTGTTTTTTGCATCCGGCAACGCAATCCACTATCGCGCCTCCGGCAACGCGCCAGAACTGCGCTGCTATGTGGAAGCCGCGACCGAAGAACAGGCCGCACAACTTTTGACCATGGGACTTGAGATCGCCCGTAAAGCAACGAAGGATGCCAACAGCAAATGAGCTTTATTCCGGTTATCATCAGTGGCGGTTCTGGTTCCAGACTCTGGCCGCTTTCGCGCGACGCCCACCCAAAGCCTTTCATCGAACTGCCCGATGGCGGCACGTTGATTGGAAAGACCTATGCACGCGCATCGCATCTTGATGATGTCGAACAGATCCTTACGGTTACGAACCGCGATTTCCTGTTTCTGACACTTGATGCCTATGCGGATGCGGGTGCACGCAAAATCGAAAACACATTTCTGCTTGAGCCGCTTGGCCGCGATACAGCTCCTGCTGTTGCCCTCGCAGCTCTTCAAGCCGCTTCAACCTATGGTGCCGACGCAACTTTGCTCGTTATGCCTGCGGATCATCTCATCGAAGATGAAGCTGCATTTGGCCAAGCCGTTCTCAAAGCACGCAAGCTTGCAGATAAGGGCCGCATCGTCACTTTCGGCATCGTTCCCGATCACCCGGAAACAGGCTTTGGCTATATCGAAGTCAATGGCGACGATGTTTTACGCTTTGTTGAAAAACCGGACGCCTCCACCGCGCAAAGCTACGTCGAAAGCGGCCGGTACTATTGGAATTCCGGCATGTTCTGCTTCAAGGCATCAACGATGATCGACGCCATGCAAAGCCATGCGCCCGATGTGCTTGCGGGTGTAAAGGCAGCCCTTGAGCACGCGCGCCATGGCCTGAACGGCGAAACCAAAACGCTCGAAATCGCCCGCGATGCGTTTGCAGCAACGCCTGCAATTTCCATCGACTACGCCGTCATGGAAAAGGCTGACAATATTGCCTGTGTTCCGGTTTCCTGTGGCTGGTCGGATATTGGGTCCTGGGCGGCGATGGCAGACCTGATTACACCAGATGCGAATGGCAACCGCTTACGCGGTGAAACTGTGCTTGAAGACACGACCGATAGTTTTGTCCTGTCAGAAACCCGGCTTGTAAGCCTCGTCGGTGTTCACGATCTCCTCGTCGTCGATACGCCGGATGCGCTTCTGGTCGCCCATCGCGACAAGGCACAGGACGTTCGCAAAGTGTTCAACAAGTTGCGCGCACAGGGCCATGAAGCAGCCAAGCTGCATCGCACGGCCCACCGTCCATGGGGAACCTATACGGTTCTTGAAGAAGGCGACGGCTTTAAAATCAAGCGTATTGAGGTTAAGCCCGGCAGCCGCCTCAGCCTGCAGGCGCATCACCACCGTTCCGAACACTGGATCGTGGTTTCCGGTACAGCCAAGGTCGTCAATGGTGAACGGGAAATCCTGCTGACCACCAACCAGTCCACCTATATCCCATGCGGTTTCAAACACCGTCTGGAAAATCCCGGCATTCTGCCGCTGGTTCTGATCGAAGTGCAAAGCGGCGAATATCTCGGTGAAGACGACATTGTTCGCTTCGACGATATTTATGGGCGGACATGATCAGACTGATGGCGAATTAGCGGTTCTTCGCAAAAGCGAATCCGCTATAGTCACATCATGACAATCCGGCACTTAAGCGAAACCATTATCAACCAGATTGCTGCTGGCGAGGTGATTGAACGCCCCGCAAGCGTAATCAAAGAACTTGTCGAAAACGCCATCGATGCAGGGGCAACCCGCATCGAGGTTGTAACAGCGGGCGGCGGCAAGACACTTTTGCGCGTCACCGATAATGGTTCAGGAATCGCCGTCGATGAACTGCCGCTGGCAGTCTCGCGCCATTGCACATCGAAACTTTCCGATGATGTGAACGATATTCGTGCACTGGGCTTTCGTGGCGAGGCATTGCCGTCGATTGGCTCTGTTTCAAAACTCTCGCTGAAATCACGTCCACAGGATGCGGAATCAGGCTTTGAAGTTGCCGTTAACGGCGGACGTCTGGAAGGCCCGCGTCCCGCCGCCCTTAATCGTGGCACCATTGCCGAAGTGCGCGATCTTTTTTATGCAACCCCTGCCCGTCTCAAATTTATGAAGACGGACCGTGCAGAAGCCACCGCGATTACCGACATTGTCAAGCGGATTGCCATCGCCTTTCCGCATGTGCGTTTTTCTCTCGCCGGCACCGATCGCACGCCACTGGACTTGCCAGCAACGGGCAGCGGCGCAGACGCAACGTTAGAACGTATCGGGCAGATTCTCGGCAAAGAATTTTCCGAGAATGCGCTTGCAATTGACGCCGAGCGCGATGGTGTTCGACTTGCTGGCTTTGTTGGCATCCCCTCATTTAACCGCGGCAATGCACTACACCAGTTTGCCTATGTGAATGGCCGCCCGGTGCGCGACAAACAGATTTTTGGCGCATTGCGCGGTGCTTATTCCGACGTGATTGCACGTGACCGGCATCCGGTTGCAGTGCTTTTTCTCACGCTTGATCCGGCGCTGGTGGACGTAAACGTGCACCCCGCTAAAGCCGATGTGCGTTTCCGCGATCCTGGTTTGGTGCGCGGCCTCATCGTTGGCGCAATCAAGCAGGCACTCGCGCAATCGGGCATTCGACCGGCAACCAGTGGTGCGGAAGCCATGTTGCAGGCATTTCGGGCCGAAGGCTTCCAGCAGCGCCCGGCAGCAAACACTTACGCATCGCAGAACTGGCGCACAACGCCTCCTGCCCCCCGCACCGAGTGGTCGCCGCAAACCGCACACCCTGCCCATAAGCCACTTGATTTTGATCATATCCCCGCATTTCGCGAGGATACACAGGCGATTATTGAGACTTTTTCGCAGCCGGCAGCCGATGCGCGCGCAACAATCGCGCAGGCACCTGTAGAACTGATGCAGAAGCCGCTGGGGGCTGCACGCGCGCAAATCCATGAAAATTACATCGTCGCACAAACAGAAGACAGCCTCGTCATTGTTGACCAGCACGCAGCCCACGAACGGCTTGTCTATGAGGCACTGAAAAATGCCCTGCATGCGCGTCCCATACCCGGACAAATGCTGCTCATTCCTGAAATCGTTGATCTCACGGAAGAAGATGCGGAGCGGCTCGCAACCCATTCCGAAACGCTTGCACGATTTGGTCTTGGTATCGAACAGTTCGGACCCGGCGCGATAGCGGTGCGCGAAACGCCTGCCATGCTGGGCGAAATGAATGTGCAGCAACTCATCCGCGATCTCGCGGATGAAGTTGCAGAACATGATACATCCGATGGCCTCAAAGCCATGCTCAACCATGTCGCCGCGACAATGGCCTGCCACGGTTCGGTGCGTTCGGGGCGGCGCATGAAGCCCGAAGAAATGAATGCGCTGCTGCGCGATATGGAAGCAACACCCGGTTCAGGCACCTGCAATCACGGACGTCCGACCTATATCGAACTAAAGCTCACCGACATTGAACGATTGTTCGGAAGGCGCTAAAGCATGTCGCGCAAAAGTGGAAACCGCCTTTGTGGGCAAATCAGTCCACCAGGCTGATTTCCATTCCCGCTACGATCCGAGAACGCCATGCGTAAAAACAAGAAGGTCGAGCGAGCCTATTAGGTACGATTAAGCGCGGCACGCTCTAGACGATGACGCTGGCACTTGATAGATTTCCGTATCAAGGAATTACACAATGAACAGATTTGAATCACCCCGCTCTTCTCAAGCCGTTCTGCGCTATCTCGATGGCGATTTTGAAATTGTGCAGCACGGTTCTTATGTCGTCTGTGCGGTGTCTAGCGCGCATATCCCGCTCGACGAGCTGAAATACTGGAGCGTGGCGCGGCAGGAGCCCTATGCGACGGGGCTTATTTCTTACGAGCGTGAGCTCGAACTCAATCCGGAATTGCGCAGCCGCAAAAAGGCTTGATAATCAGGCGATTGAGCGGGCTTTGAACCGCTCAACAGCCGTATCGAGAATTTGGCGCAGCGCATCCTTGCACTCAAATTGCAGATCGACATCAAGCACAGCCAACTGACTGATGAATGCGTGCGGCACGCTGCTCATGGTGGCAAGGCGAACATGGTCCTTGGCAGTGGTGATCAGTCCAAAGCCAAGCTTTTTCGCGGTTTCAACCAGCGTGCGGATATCATCCGGCTGATAGCTGTAATGGTCCGGGAAGCTTCGCGTTTCCTCCACACTACCGCCTGCCTGCTCTACACTTGCAAAGAACTTGGCAGGATTGCCAATGCCTGCAAAGGCCAGCCAGCGTTTGCCTGCAACGTCTGATGAAGAGGATGGCAGCAATTGCGCTTCATAGACAGCTCGTCCGGCACGCGATGCCTGTCGCACCACGAAATCTGCCTCGCGCGCCTTGCCAATGCGCAGCAGCGCATCGGTTTTGCGCATCTGGTCCGTCAAAGATGCCCTTAATGGCCCTGCCGGGATCACCCGCCCATTGCCAATACCACGCGTGGAATCGACCACCAGAAGTGAAAAATCGGCATGAAGGCGTGCGCTCTGAAAACCATCATCCATGATGATAAAATCGCAGCCACGCTCAATCAGTTCCAAAGCCGATTTCAGCCGATCCGGGCAAAGTGCAACCGGCGCGTGGCGCGCCAGTAAAAGCGGTTCATCGCCAACATGACGCGCACTGTCATTGGAGGGGGCGACAATATGCAACCCGGTATAATTGCCGCCGTAACCGCGGGAAACAATGCCGGGGTGCAAGCCGCGCTCCTTTGCGGCCTTGGCAAAGGCAATCGCAGTGGGGGTTTTGCCTGCGCCACCCACTGTGAAATTGCCGATGCAAAGCACAGGCGCTGCGATTTTGGGAGGTTCAGCATGGAGAAGCCTGCGGCCCGCAACAGCGCCATAGCCCCAGGATAGCGGAGCAAGTGCGTATGCCCGCCAGTCAGGCTTTCCCCACCAGAAGGGCGGTGCCTCGCTCACCATGATCAGATGCCGCCGTTGATAAAGATCGCATCATTGCGATTTCCCGGCAACTGCGCTTGCAGCACCAGCGGCTGGATAAAAGGCTCCAGTGAATTTAATGTGCGGTTGAGTGCGCCGCGCATGTCTTTCACGGTATCCGAACCGGCATTGATCATCGTCTGCAAATGCTGCGGATTGTTAAACAGGAAATTGATAGCGCCAGCCAGCATATTGCGGTCTTTCACAACACGCGCACCACCATTTTTGATGAGACGCTGGAAAGAATCGCGGAAATTCTGCACATTCTTGCCGGTCAGTACGGCTGTGCCCATCATCGCTGGTTCAAGCGGATTATGACCGCCTTCCTTGGTCAGTGAATTGCCAATGAATGCAATATCCGTCAGTTGCAGATATAGCCCCATTTCGCCAATCGTATCACCAAGCAAAATATCTGTATCGGCTGCAATCATATCGCCACGGCTGCGCGCTGCGACCTTCAAGCCCTTTTCGCCAAGCATTGCCTCAATGGCGGGAGCACGGTTGGGATGACGCGGTACAATGACCGTCACCAGACGCGGATAGCGAACTTTGAGCATCTGATGCACTTCGGCAGCGATTTCTTCCTCGCCGTCATGTGTCGATATAGCTGCCCAGGTGCGGCGCCCACCAATCTGGTGCTGAAGTGCAGCCAATGCCTGCGGATCAGCAGGAGCAGGCGCGGTATCAACCTTGAGATTGCCGGAAACGCTGACAGGCCGTGCGCCCAGCGCGCGGAAACGATCTCCGTCAAGCTCGGACTGCGCAATCACATGCGCGAAATTTTCAAACAAGGCTTCGGCCAGTTCGGGGCGCTTCTGCCATGCTGTAAAAGAGCGGTCAGAAAGACGACCATTCACCAGAACCTGTGGGATATGCCGTGAGCTGAGTGAGAGCACGGTCGCAGGCCATATTTCGGATTCACAGCCAATCGCCAGATCCGGCTTCCAGTGATCAAGAAAATTATTGACCGCCGGTTGCAGATCAAGCGGCGCATATTGATGAATCACCTGACTGCCAAGCAGATCCGCAACAAGTTTGGCAGATGTCACAGTGCCAGTCGTCATTACAATATGGATGCCCGCCGCGGCAATACATTCAATCAGCGGAGCAATCGCAACCGTTTCACCCACACTTGCTGCATGCGCCCAGATAACGGGGCCCTGCGGTCTGGGGATAGCGGTCTTGCCGTAGCGCTCTGCACGCCGCAAACGCTCTTCCTTGCCGCGCGAAGCACGATAGGAAATATATGTCCCGATGAATGGGTAAGCGGCAGAGCCGAGCATACGATAGGCCGACAACATGTTTCGTGCCCAACGTTCACTCATTTCATTGCCTCCAATGCGGCATAGGCTTTGATCGTCGCGTCATTAAGCTGGCGCGTCAATTCCATGCGCTTTTCTTCCAGTTGTGCCTCGTCGGCATTTTCATCCACCCAGACCGGCTCTCCGCAAACAATCATCGAGCGGCCAAATGGCAACGGAATAGTGGTCTTATCCCATGTCTTATGCAAAACATGATTCCGCGAAAAAGCATATGCAAAAGGCATTATTGGCCGACCGGAGAGTTTGGCCAGCAAAATAATCCCCTCGCCTGCTTCTCGCGCCTTGCCATGAGCAATATCGGCAATCATCGATGCCGATTGTCCCTTTTTCAGCGCATTTTTCAATGTCAGAAGTGCACGCGCACCACCTTTTTTCGCCGAATTTCCTTCGCCACGACCACCAGAGCCACGCACAGTTATAAAGCCGAATGTCTCGGCAATACGTGCATTAAGCTCCGCATCCGCACTGCGTGAAAACATTGCCACGACTTGAAGATCGTGCGGGCGCACCACAGGCGCCATAATGTGCTGGCCATGCCAGAAGGTTATGATGGAGGGACTGTGTTCACTCAAAAGACCTTTTATATCCGCAGACCCTTTAAGGGCCGGATTGGTCAGGTGCACGAATTTCAGATAGCCGGAAATCAACTGCACCAGCGCAGATTTGACAAATGCAGAGCGCGCCAGCGGGCCGCGAATGCGGCGCCACACGCGCTTGGCAAAGCCATCCGAGCGGCTGCGCGCATCGGCTTGCGATGCGCGCTCTGTTTCGGCCACCTGATCTTTATGCGGAGTGGACAAAAGCGTTTATTCCGCCTTCAGGTCCACGCCTTCCGGGTCCAGCAAGCGGTGCAGATGGACGATGAAATAACGCATATGCGCATTATCCACGGTCTGCTGCGCCTTCGACTTCCATGCAGTCTTTGCAGTTTCATAATCCGGGTAGATTCCGACAATATCGAGATTGTCGAGATCGCGGAACTGAACCGTTCCAAGCTTGGTCAGCTCACCGCCGAACACCAGATGAAGAAGCTGCTTTTTGTCGCCTTCGGCACTCATATGATCATTCCTTGAAACAAACCCGTTCGCCGCATGATTAGCTCAATGGCCAGTCCGCGACAACACTCAACATTTCCTGCAAAAGGTTTCCACTCGACGCCACCAGCGCGCCATGTTGCAGCGTCTGCCCACCATAAATGAGCGGTCGGGCATCATGGTTCAAGAGCGCACCACCCGACTCACTCAAAATGAGGTCTGCCGCAGCCAAGTCCCAATCATGAGAATTGGGCCGAATGAAGGTACCAGCAATATCCCCACGTGCAACCATCGCGATACGATAGGCCAGTGACGGGACATAGGGATGAAGAACCGCCCTGTCGCGCCAGCTTTCAGGCATAACGTCGACCATTCTCCTGGCGGAAGCGATTGAAATTTTTTCATCAACAGGCGGCAGCCGGGTTTGAATAGGCATACCATTCTGCGATGCGCCAAATCCCTTGCCAGCCTCAATCACCTCATTGAGTGCAGGGCATTGCAACACACCGGCAATTGGCTTTCCGTCTTCAACAATGGCAACACTGACACACCACTGCGCCTGGCCGTTGATGTAACCGCGCGTTCCATCAATCGGATCAATCACAAAGGCACGGCTTCGCACCGCAGCGGCGCGATCATCGGTCGTCTCTTCCGAAATCCAGCCATAATCGGGGCGCGCTTCGAGCAGCACGTCCTTGAGATAGCGATCAACCGCAAAATCTGCTTCGCTGACGGGAGACTGGCCGTCTTTCATCCAGACTTCCGGCGACTGGCCGAAATAGCGCATAGCGATGCGGCCAGCCTCCCGCGCTGCGTTACGCAGGAGTTCCAGCTCGTTCTGAATATCTCTTCGTTTCTCAATTTCCGGCAAGGGTCATGCCTTCAATTACAAGAGTTGGGGCGGTCATACCAAAATTCCGATCAATATCGGAGGCGGGAGTCATGTTGAGGAACATGTCCTTCAGATTGGATGCAATCGTCACTTCGCTGACCGGATAGGCGAGAGTGCCATTTTCAATCCAGAAGCCTGACGCGCCACGGCTATATTGACCGGTGATCATATCGACGCCCTGACCAAACACTTCCGTCACATAAAACCCTGTACCGACCGAGCGGATCAACTCTTCCGGCGATTGGATACCCGGCTCAATGGCAAAATTTGTTGAGGCAGGCGAAATATGTGAACCTGAACGCACGCCACGCCCATTGCCCACAAGGCCCAGTTCACGCCCACTCGAACCGGATAACAGCCAATGGTTCAGCACACCGTTTTCAACCATGGTCAGAGCCTGCCCCTCAATGCCCTCACCATCAAATGGACGCGATGAGGCCCCGCGAATACGCAGTGGGTCGTCGGTGACGTTGATTCCCGCTTTTAAAATCTGCTTGCCGAGACTATCGCGCAGAAAACTTGTCTTGCGCGCAACCGAAGCGCCATTGATGGCGCTGGCAAGATGCCCCGCGATACCACGTGCCAGACGCGGATCAAAAACAACGGTCACGGGCCCGGTTTTGGCCTGCCTTGCGCCCAGACGGCGCACAGCACGCTCACCAGCACGTTTGCCGATATTTTCAGGCGTATCGAGATCAGCAAAATGAAGGCGCGAACTAAAATCATAGTCACGCTCCATCTTCGTGCCCTCACCTGCAATTGCAGACACAGAACGACCAAAACGCGTTGCCGCATATTCCCCTGAGAAGCCGGATGAAGTGACGAGTACCAGTCCGCCCATGCTGCGCGATGCCCCCGCACCGCCTGAATTGGTAACACCGGCAACAGCGCGTGCAGCCGCTTCGGTTGCCAACGCATCTTCTGTAAGGCGGGCAGTGTTAATCTCAGTCGTGTCAAACAGATCAAGATCACGTGGTGATTTTACCAGCAGTGCCGGATCGGCCAATTGTTCGAATGGGTCCTCCGGGGCAACGCGTGCCATGGCAACCGCCCGCTCCGCCAATTGCATTGGATCACTTCCAGCATTGGCCGAAACACTGGCGATACGACGGCCGACAAATACGCGCAGAGAAAAATCATCGCTCTCCGACGATTCGGTTCCCTCAACCTTGCCAAGTCGGACAGAAACGCTCACCGAGCGCGCGCGGATCACAACTGCGTCAGCATGATCAGCCCCTGCGCGCTTCGCAGCTTCAACAAGACGGGCTGCGCGATCGACGATTTTTTCCGAAGAATTATTTGAAATCATTACATTATCCAAGTCCACAGGGGCCTAACTTAACCAGACTGGCAACCACGATATATAACCAACCGTAACGGGAGTTTGCGAAAATATCGTCAAATCGTTCGACATCAGACTGATTAGAGCCATATCTTGCTTCTATATTGCCGAAATCCGGGGGCTTCAAGGCAAGGCCGCCACATTCTTCAAATTCCAAGAGCATAACATGGTCGCAACTGGCGGAAGTCTCTACTTACAGGCCCTGGTAATTCTGGGTGGCGCGATCATCGCAGCGCCTTTGTTCAAGCGACTTGGCTTGGGCACGGTTCTGGGTTATCTCGCCGCCGGTATTGTTATTGGTCCGATAGCGCGTCTCATCGCGGACGGTGAAGATTTTCTGCATTTTTCCGAACTCGGCGTCGTGTTCCTGCTCTTTATTATCGGGCTTGAACTCAAACCGTCCCGGCTATGGGCATTGCGCCATGCCATTTTTGGCCTCGGTGCCGCGCAGGTGATCCTGACTGGCTCGGCATTGGCAGCGCTTGGCGTTTATCTCGCCGATCTGAACACAGAAGCTGCGATCATCATCGGCTTCGGCCTCGCATTGTCTTCAACAGCCTTCGCCATGCAGGTGCTGGAAGACAGAGCGGAGACCAACCAGAAGCACGGCCAGCGCGCTTTTGCGATCCTGTTGTTTCAGGATCTCGCAATCGTGCCGATCCTTGCGATTATCCCGGCACTCTCTCCCAATGAACCTTCACAAGCAAGCGCTGGCTTTCATCTCATAACGGCCATCGCAGCCATTGCAGCGCTGGTGATTGCCGGTCGCTATCTGATCAATCCGATGTTCCGCATCATTGCCAATACGGGCGCGCGCGAAGTCATGATTGCAGCAGCCCTTTTCGTTGTGCTGGGATCGGCAAGTCTGTTGCAGGCCGCAGGGCTGTCCATGGCGATGGGTGCTTTCATTGCTGGCGTTCTGCTGGCCGAATCCTCCTATCGCCACGAGCTGGAAGCCGATATCGAACCCTTTCGCGGAATATTCCTCGGGTTGTTCTTCGTGGCCGTCGGCCTTTCGCTTAACCTCACCGTTATCCTGCAATATTGGCAGACAATCCTGATCGCGGTTCCGATCTTCATGATCGTCAAAGCGGCCATTATCTATATTCTGTGCCGTATCTTCCGCTCAAACCACAACGATGCGATACGCATCGCATTCCTGTTGCCACAGGGCGGCGAATTCGCTTTCGTGCTGTTTTCGGCTGCGGCTGCGGCTGCCGTCATTTCGAACGCGCTCAGTTCTGAACTGGTGGCCGCCGTCACTGTTTCGATGGCACTGACACCGCTTTCTGTCGCCATAGGCACAAAACTGCTGATCAAAGACAAGACAGAAGACGTCATCGAAGAAAACTTTGAAGGTGCGGGGGCAGATGTGCTGATGATCGGCTTTTCGCGTTACGGACAGATCTCAGCGCAGATCCTGCTTGCAGGCGGCATCGATGTGACGGTGATCGACAATTCACCCAACCGCGTGCGTGCTGCTGGAAAATTCGGCTTCCGTATTTATTTTGGCGATGGCACCCGCAAGGACGTGCTGGAAGCGGCAGGGATTCGCAAAGCGAAAATCGTCGCCGTCTGCACGCATAAGAAGGAAATCACCAACCGCATCGTTAATATGATTCAGTCGGAATATCCCGATGTGCGCCTGTTTGTTCGTTCCTATGACCGTGAACACACGCTGCAACTGCGTGGGCAGGGTGTGGAATATGAACTGCGCGAAACCTTCGAGTCTGGTCTGTTGTTCGGTCAACGAACCCTTGAAGGTCTGGGAATAACGGAAACAATCGCCTATCAAATCCGTGAAGATGTACGCCAGCGCGACGAAGACCGCCTCCATGTGCAGGCATCTGAAGGAATCATGGCAGGCCGGTATCTGCTGTTCAACAAGCCGGTTACGCCAGAACCTCTTGTCAAACCTGCACGCGAAGGCCAGCGCATCGACAAGGCGGGCAGCGATATGGATGTTGTTGCACAGATTGATGAGGGCGCGCCTGCGAACTCGCTCGCAGCTGAATAATTTAAGATGCAGACGCCGCCACTGGCTTTCCACTGAGCACCGTATCAAGTGCGCGCTTCAACTCTTCGCGTATATCGGCGCTTTGTGACAATATCTGCTCGAACTTCAGGAAATCGAGCAGACCTATCCGCTCAACATTCGGACGCAGGAAGATGTGCGGCGGACGATTGCGGAACTTGTTTTCTATAATCGAGCACATGGTGAGTTGGTTGGCACCCATCACCGCTTCAATGGTCGTCGGCATATAATCGTCTGGGCCCACAGGCGCCCCGACAACATCGATGCCAATCACAATATCAGCCTTATCGAAGAGCAAATCGAACGGAACAGGATTGAGCAATCCACCATCCACCAGAATTCGACCATCGCGCCGCACCGGTCTGAACACTGGCGGAATGGCGCAGGAAGCAGCAATCGCCGAGCGCAAATCACCGCTTTGAATGTTGATTTCGGTGGCCGCATGAAAATCCGATGCTGTAATACTCATCGGAATTTTCAGATCTTCGACATTTTCCGGCAACGCCGCAGGGAGAAAGACGTCGAGTATTTTTTCAATGTTAAACTGGCTGACGCGAAAACCACCCTTGAGCAGCTCGACCCAGCGTTCAGGGCGCGCCTGCCACATACGACGCGCGACCTCCGAACGGCGATTGAAAATCGCTGCCATATAGTCGTGAATTTCCTTGCCGCTCATACCATTGGCCATACCAGCACCGACAATCGAGCCGATGGACGAACCGGCAATGGCCACAGGCTTGATGCCAAGCTCGTCAAGAACTTCGATAATGTGGATGTGGGTAATTCCACGCGCGCCACCGCCGCCAAAGGCGACGGCGATACGCGGCGTTGATGGCACGGTGGTATCCATGCTGTTCTTTCTGCAGTTAGAGCATTTCCAGCAAAGATGCGAGGCAGTTCTGCATGGGAGAATGCGTGAAAACAAACAGATAGAGCATTTCCTGTTTTGATTGAAACATTGGAAATGCTCTAGGACTGTACCAACTTAAGACTGTGCCGGCCCATAAACCAAAATTGCAGGTTCTGCTTCCAGAAGCTTTTTGGCAATAGCTTTTACCTGATCAAGCGTAACCGCATCGATCAGTTCGGCGCGTTTATCAATATAATCCCGATCAAGCTCTGCTTCCTGAAGACCAACGAGCGTGTCAGCAATCGACACAGACGAGTCCAGATTATTCACCGCATATGAGCCTTTAAGATAGCTCTTGGCAGCGGCAAGTTCTGCCTCCGTCGGGCCTTCATTGGCCATTTTCGCCACCTGCTCGCGAATAATCTTGAGTGCTTCCTGAGACTTGTCAGGGCGCGTGGCCGTCGAAATCGTCAAAGCCGAGACGTGATCACGCAGCGCCATGGACGAGGATACTGAATAGGCAAGCCCACGCTTTTCACGCACTTCTGCATAAAGACGCGAGGTAAAACCACCACCCAGAATATGGTTCATCAGGTAAGAGGCAAAAAACTCGTCGTCCTTGCGCGGCACAGCCGGATAGACAAGGCTGATCGATGTCTGCGGCATATCAAAGCTCAAGCTCGTCGTCGTACCAAGCGCGAGCTTCGCATCCGGCACAGGCACAAGCTCTGCATTTGCGGGCAGATCACCAAACACCTTGTCGAGCATTTCACCCAGATCCTTCGGGGTGATCGAGCCGACAACACCAATTGTCAGGTGATCCCGTGCAAAATTCTTGCGGTGAAAATTGATAAGGTCATCCCGGGTAATCGATTGCAGCGACTTGACCGTACCATCATCAGGGCGACCGTAAGGATGCTTGCCATAGAGGACTTCAGAAAATTTGCGCGAAGCGATCGTTGAAGGATTGCGCTGTGACGCTTCAAGGCCGGCAACAACCTGCTGGCGAATGCGATCAATCGCATCCTGATCAAAGCGCGGCTTATTAACAGCAAGAGCGAGAAGGTCAGCGACAGCATCGCGGTTTTCAGAAAGCATCCGAATGCTGCCTGCAACAGAATCAAGTGACGCCGAAAAGCTCATCTCCGCGCCGAGATTATCGATGCGTTCCTGAAAGCTATCGGCATCAAGATCGCCAGCACCTTCATCGAAGAGGCCTGTCATCAGGTTGGCAAGACCTTCCTTGCCACCCGGATCCTGCGATGTCCCCCCCTTGAATGAAAACCGCATCGAAACAAGCGGCACGGAATTATCTTCCACCAGCCAGGCTTTGATGCCTTTTGGCGAAACGACTTCCTGTATTTCAATTGCATTGGCCGGAAGGCTCAGAGCGGCCAGCAACAACATCGAGGTTACAACGGCGGCAATGGCATTTTTCGTCCGCAGAATGCTCAAAACAACAACATTACTCACTGGATTGCTCCTTCTGCGCCATTCACTCCTGCATTGCCCGCCGCTGCATTGGAATTTTCACTTGCATTTTCCGGTTCCGTATCGGGCGGCAACAGATAGCTCGTCACCGACTGGTCCTTCACAAGATAACGGCTTGCCGCGTCCCTGATCTGCTCAACCGTCACAGATTTGATCAGGTCTGGCCATTTCTGAATATCTTCAATGTTCTGACCAACAGACAATGCTGAACCGTAAATTCGCGCCATACCAGACTGGCTGTCCCGCGCAAAAATCACGGCCTTGAGAAAACGGTTGCGCGCCTGATCGAGTTCTTCTTGCGTCACACCATCTTTGATAATGCGTGCAACCTGCGCATCAACAGCCTTTTCCACTTCCGCCAATGTCTTGCCAGTTTGTGGAGAGCCGTAAACCGAGAACGTGCCGTCATCCAGCGCATCACCGTCATAGCTCGCGCCTGTATTGGACGCGATGCCCTGCTTAACGATCAGTTCCTGATAAAGGCGCGAGCGCAGCGATCCGCCCAGAATCTCGCCCAAAAGGTCAAGTGCAGGTGCATCGCCCTTCTTTACATTGGGAAAGCGCTTTTCATTGGCGTAAGATGGTACAAGCCAAGAAATGCGGAACGATGGGGTGCTGACGCGTTCATCATGCAAGGTCACAATCCGCGCCGCATGTTTTACCGGCTCCTGCGGACGGTCACGCGGCAGGACCTCAGCCCGCTTCGGGATTTTTGCCCAGGTTTTCATGACAAGATCACGCACGCGCTCAGGCGTCACATCGCCAGCGATCACCAGCGTGGCGTTGTTTGGCGTGTAATATTGCTGATAAAAATCGATCGCGTCTTTGAGGCTGAGCTTTTCCATTTCCTGCCGCCAGCCGATTACCGGCACGCGATAAGGATGATTATAAAAAAGCGTAGCGTCGGTGTTTTCCATCAACATCGCTGCGGGATTGGAATCCACCCGCATACTGCGTTCTTCGAGGATAACATCGCGTTCTGTCTTAACCGCCTCTTCATTAAGCACCAGATTGGCCATCCGGTCCGATTCATACCCCATCACCATCTCAAGCGCGTCGGGCGTCACTCGCTGGAAATACGCCGTGTAATCATAAGAGGTGAAGGCATTTTCCTGACCACCAATGGCCGCGACTTTTGCCGAAAATTCGCCTGCCGGGTAGGTCTTGGTGCCCTTGAACATCAAATGTTCGAGAAAATGCGCAATCCCGGATTTACCCGCAGCTTCATCAGCCGAACCCACATGATACCAGATCATCTGCGTCACGACAGGCGCGCGGTGATCCGGGATAACGACGACTTGCAACCCGTTTTCAAGGGTGAAGCTGCTGATACCTTCGGATTGCTTTATTTCAGGAAGCTTTTGAGGCGACAGCGACGCTGCGGCCTCGGTCGTTGCAGCCGGAGCTGCCGTTTGCGCCTGTACGGAACCAGATGCCAGCGGCAACACCAGTGCAAAACCAAGTGCCGTAGACAACAATAAGCGCCGGAGTGAGGGGTTATGCACCAAGCGACATCTCCAATCAGTTTACATTTCACCCAGATCCTGAGTGAAATGGCTTAATATAAAATCAAATATTACCCCCGGACCCGGTTTTCCGGTTCCGGTAAGTCATTAGCTTTACTTCAGCTGGATGAGGCGAATGATGGTGCCACCATAATTCCGCTCTTCATGCACGACGAATCGTTCATCCAGTTCAAGCGATGCTTCTGCATCCTCTTCAAGCACCAGAAGTGCGTCAGGATTAAGCCAATTGCCTTCAAGCGCAGACAAAAGTGCTTTTTCACCCATGCGACGTCCATAAGGCGGATCGGCAAAAACCAGATCAAAAGGCTCCATTGTTCCTGCCTCGCCGAGCTTGCAGGCATCACGACGCAAAACTTTGGTCTGCCCCTGAAGTCCAAATGTTTCAATGTTCTGGCGAAGAAGACCGCGTCCTTCCGCCGATTCCTCGACGAAAACCGCATAGCGTGCACCGCGCGACAGCGCTTCAAGACCGAGCGCGCCTGTGCCTGCAAAAAGGTCAAGGACACGCCCGCCGTCCACTTTGTCAGGAAAACTATGCGCGAGAATGTTGAACAGGCTTTCACGTGTGCGATCCGTTGTCGGACGGATCGCATTTGTTGCAGGTGTTACGAGCGTGCGCCCGCGGAATTTACCGCCGACGATCCGCACCACTACCCCCTGGCTTGCCACCGCGTGGCTTTCCATCGCCGGACCGGCCATTGCCTGGCTTGCCGCCTGAGCCACCACGATCCGGCCCCTTGCCTAAGCCGCCCGGCCCCTTCGACGGGCCGCGGCCTTCACTGGAGCGCGGACCGCTGCCACGTGGCCCGGATGGCTTACCAAAGCTCCGGCCTTCATAGCCGCCCGATGATCTTTCGCCGCCCTCACCCTTTAGTTCAGCGCGCTCACGCTTGCCGGGACGACGCTCTTGCTTGCGATCGTCGCGTCCTTCGGGCCGTGGTGCACGCGGTTCAAAACGGCCCTCGGCGCGCCGGGGACGCTCTTCACGCCCCTCATCACGGCGTTGTTCACCATCACCAAAGCGTCGTGGACGGGACGGGAAATCTCCCTCCGGGCGCGGACCGCGATGCGCCGGACGTCCTTCAGGGCGAGAGCCCTGCTTGTCAAAGCGCCCTTCAGAACGGCGCGGATCACCATCGGAGCGGCTTGCGCGCGCACCACGGCTCTCGGCACGAGCGGCCTTGATTGCAGCAGCCTTTTCACCCTGTGGGCGCGCGCCTGACGCCATCCAGACATTGGAATTGCCACGACGGCGCGGCTCAACCCTGTCTTCTTTCATTTCTTTCTGCTTGCGGCGTTCCGGCTGGCTCGAAATCCATTCGCGTTCCCGTGGCGCGCGCCGACGCTCTTCTTCCGGCTCACGCTGTTCCATTTCACGCGCGGTTCGGCCCTGAACAACCGTGTTGGAGAACTCGTTGAGAATGGGGGCATCGAAATCAGCCCCCGATTCCTCGACCAGCTTTTCACCAAGCTGGTCACGCAGAATGCGACCGCGAATTTCGCGCACGCCGCCTTCTTCCAGATCGCCCAGCTGGAATGGACCAAATGAGACGCGGATCAGACGACCAACGGTCAGACCAAGTGCACCAAGAATGTTCTTAACTTCGCGGTTCTTGCCCTCGCGCAAACCGATCGAAATCCAGACATTCGCACCCTGTTCGCGCTCAAGCGTCGCTTCAATGCTGCCATAAAAGACGCCATCAACGGCAATACCGTTTTTCAGCTCATCAAGCTGCGCCTGTGTTACCTTGCCATGGGCGCGCACGCGATAACGGCGCAGCCAGCCGGTAGAAGGCAGTTCAAGAACGCGCGACAGCCCACCATCATTGGTAAGCAGCAGCAGACCTTCCGTATTGATGTCCAGACGTCCGACCGAGAGCACACGCGGCATTTCCGCAGGCAGCGCTTCAAATACGGTCGGGCGACCTTCAGGATCGCGATTGGTCGTCACAAGACCTGCTGGTTTATGGTACAGCCAGAGACGAGTGCGCTCGGCCTGCTTAAGCTGTTTGCCGTCAACGGTGATGACATCGCTGCGCTTCACGTTCACAGCCGGGCTGTCTAGCACCTTGCCATTCACAGAAATGCGGCCTGCCGCAATCATCGTCTCGGCTTCGCGGCGCGACGCAATGCCCGCACGTGCCAGACGCTTGGCGATACGCTCGCTGGTATCTTCGCCTTCCTGCGGGGCGCGCGACCCAAACGTGCGCGGCGCACCACGATCGTCTTCGCGACGCGGCCTGTCTTCGCGCGGCTTACCTTCGCGAGGCCGGTCGTTACGCGGACGCTCTCCGCGACCTTCGCCGCGTCCGAATGGAGGACGTCGACCGCCCTTATTGTCGTCTTCAGTGCTCATCTGGTATTGGCCTCTCAGCAGCGTTGCCTTGTCCTCTGTCGCCTTTTTAGGGTCATCCAGAACCATACGGTCAAAAACGCTGTATAAATCCGTTTGCAAATCGGTTTTGATTTCGTGACTTATGCAGTAACAAATCGCTCAATGGCTTGCGAGCAAAATTTCCCGCTCTTTGCCACGAAATGAGGTTGGCTTGAAAAAGGTTGCAGATATTTCACCACCCAAACTAGCAACACCGATGGATATTGCGCTTGAGGAAGCGAAATCTGCGGCCCTTCGCGGAGAGGTGCCGATTGGCGCAGTTGTCGTATATGAAGGAAAAATCATCGCGCGCACGGGCAACCGGACACGGGAATTAAATGATGTGACAGCGCATGCAGAGATCCTTGCAATACGCATTGCGGGCGAGGCGCTCAAATCTGAGAGGCTGATCGATTGCGATCTTTATGTAACGCTTGAGCCTTGCGCAATGTGCGCGGCTGCAATCTCATTTGCCCGTATCCGCCGCCTTTATTATGGCGCAGCCGACCCTAAGGGCGGCGGCGTGGAATCTGGGCCGCGCTTTTACACGCAGCCCACATGCCATCATGTTCCAGAAATTTATACAGGCTTTTCCGAAGAGAAAGCGCAGAAGATACTCAGGGATTTTTTCCGCGAGAAGCGGTAATCATTTGGCCTCTCGGGCCACACGGCGCCCGGTCATAAGCTCCAATGTATTATCCCGCATTGCAAAATGATGCACAAACACCATCAGCACATGGCCAACAATGGCCGCCAGGAGTAACCAGCCAAGAAGGCCATGAACTGCAATGGCAGGCGCGGTCAGCAAAGTATTCGGCACTCCCGTGCGTTCAAAAATCTGAATCCCAAGAAACGAGAAGCCACGGCCATTACCATAGCTGCGCAGGACTGCAACCGCAGGCACGACAAACATCAGCCCATAAATAACCAGATGACCAAGACCCGCCAGCTTGCCCAAAACACCAGACTTATGCGGGCGCCTTGATAAATTCAGCAATCCCCACACGCCTCTGATCAAAACCAGCAAAAACAACGCAAAGCCAACCTGAAAATGTGTTGGCCATATCAAATTATAAATTGCTGTGTCTTTAGCAAAAAAGCGAAGGATTGTTGTGATGAATTGCCAAGCAAACAGTACAACCATCAGCCAGTGCAAAGATCGGCTGACCACCCCATAACCATCGGAGCCGTCTAAAAAAGGATTGTTTTTGTTCATAATAGATACCTTAATTTAAAAAATAATATAATAACGAATAGCCAATAACTTCACTTTGATTGAAATCACACATTGTTCAAAATAACCAAAATTAAAAATATTTAATATTTTGCAGCGCCCATCAAAGGGCATTTATATCTGCTTAAGTCAGACCGGCCTCTGAGGTCTTTGCTTTGAAGCATAATCCCAGAGCACTTTCTGTTTTGATCAAATCATCGGGAATGCTCTATCTATTTGTTTTCACACGTTATCTCACGCAAATCCGCTTCGCACTTCTGCTCGACATATGCTAAAGCTTGTGAACATTTAAAATCGGTAATTTTTCAATTTTGTGCTTCAATCTTCCTTTTGAGGGGGCTTTGATACGGCACGAGGAGGTCGTCATCGACTTGCTGGTAGATAGAGTGCGTCATATTCCGTTCTGACGCGGACTAAACAATCAACCGGGCACAACGCCGCCGCTGGCATCTATATGTCTCCGACTCCGATGTCTCGGGGTTATGTCTGCTTCGGTTCTGGCTTAAGAAGAGTCCCGCCAATGTGGCAACATACATGACATTATTCGATCGGTTGGTGAGTTGTCTGATCGTTATAAAACCATGCCTGCGAGGCAAAAGACCCCGCGCAACGGGCTGTTCTTTACCGCCGTGGCAAGCATTTTCTGAGGAAATATCATCCAACCGGACCTTATCATAAGAAAACGTGACCCCAACACACTGGCGATCCGGTGGAATTGCAGTTAATGGCCTTTCGATAAACATCTTACGAGGGGTCCATGTCCTATTTTCCAAAGTGGCATCTAACCAGGAACAGCACGGTGCTGCCCGACGAACGGCTTCCAACGACAGCGGCCGTTCCGATGGGCATTCAGCATCTGCTGGCCATGTCCGGCTCTACGATCGTTGCACCATTGCTGATGGGCTTTGATCCAAATGTCGCCGTCTTTTTCTCCGGCATCGGAACACTCATCTTCTTCCTAATGACCGGTGGTCGCGTGCCAAGTTATCTTGGTTCGTCCTTCTCTTTCATCGCGGTGGTGATTGCCGTCACCGCCTATTCCGGTAGCGGTCCCAATCCGAACATCGCACTCGCTCTTGGCGGTATCATCGCCTGCGGTGCACTTTATGCCGCAATAGGGCTGGTGGTCATGGCCATAGGCTCCGGCTGGGTCGAACGTCTGATGCCGCCCGTCGTCACAGGCGCCATCGGCGTCGCCATCGGGCTCAATCTCGCACCCGTGGCAATCGGCCAGCTTAAAGGCTCTGGCGCGCATATGGCAATCGCACTGCTGACCGTGCTTTGCATGGCAATGATTTCTGCCTATGGCTCGCTTGCAACCAAGCGCGTTGCCGTGCTGCTGGCGCTGCTGTTCGGATATTGCCTTGTGCTGATTTTCGGCAATGGCCTCGGCTTTGTTCCGGGCATCGATTTTGCCGCTGTGGGTGCCGCTCCATGGTTTGGCCTGCCCGCCTTCACGGCACCTGTTTTCACATGGCCTGCGATCACGTTGATCGCGCCGGTGGCGATCGTTCTGGTTGCTGAAAATCTCGGCCATATCAAAGCGCTTGGCGCTATCACCGGACAGAGCATGGACCGTTATATCGGGCGCGGCTTTTTTGGTGACGGCATTGCCACAATGATTTCAGGTTTCGGCGGCGGCACAGGTGTCACGACCTATGCTGAAAACATTGGCGTGATGGCCATGACCAAGGTCTATTCGACACTGATTTTCGTCATTGCTGCCGTTGTAGCGATTGCACTTGGCATGTCACCCAAATTCGGTGCAATGCTGCATACCATTCCCGCGCCGGTTCTGGCTGGTCTTGCGGTCTCGGTCTTTGGCCTGATTGCCTCGGCAATGGCGCGCATCTGGGTCGTTAACAAGGTTGACTTCTCCGATCCGCGCAATCTCTTCACTGTTGGCGTAGCACTCATTTTCGGTGCGGGTGACTTCACCCTCAATATTGGAAATTTTGCGCTCGGCGGAATTGGTACATCAACCTTTGCGGCTCTGGTGCTTTACCAACTTCTGAGCATTGGTCGCAAAAGCGACAAACCTGCTTAAAATCAAGCTGCGCAAAGCTATCAAAGCTTTGCGCAGCCTCTGAATTGGCGCAGAAACAGCGATAACCTTTTGATCTTACGTCAAATCGAGATGAGCTTTCAGCGGCATATCATCGTGAACAGAGACTGTTTGTCGCTCAATCATGCGATGCACGAGAGGCGGGGTTGCGCCCTTGTGAAGAGCAAGCAGTCTTTCTGACACTTCCGCATCCGATTGTGTGCGCCGTTGATTATGACGCACATATTCGACCCATGTTGGAACATGATAGCTCTCGGTCCATATTTCCGGATTTTCCAGATCACGCAGCAGCGCCCATTGCCGCGCACCATCGCGAATGCGGATACGGCGCCGCAACGCCATTGCCTCAAGAAATGCCCGGACATCTTCCTGTGCGATCTTATAATCAACCATGATCATGATCGGACCGCTGCGCGAACGCAAATCCAGGCGCAATTTCGGCTCACTGAAACGATTGAGCGGGTCGAGATTAAGCGATTCAAAATCCGGCTGCGGCAGAAGAATGCCGATCAACGCGCCAAACAGCAACACACCTGCCGCAACCATCAGCGCAAATGGCACCCCAAAACCGTCCGCCACGGAACCCCAGAGCCAGCTCCCTGCCGCCATGCCGCCAAAAGTGGCTGTTTGATAAAATGCCAATGCACGTCCCACCACCCATCGTGGCGTGGAAAGCTGCACAGTCACATTGAAAAGCGAAAGCGCGAGCACCCAGGACAGGCCAGCAGGGAACAGGAAAATACAACTCAGCCAAATGCTGCGGCTGAGCGACAACAAGACACAGCTGATTGCAAAAGTGGTAAAGGCAGCGCGTACGAGCCACTCATTGCCAAGATATTCGCGCAACCGGGCGCTTGAAAGCGCGCCGCCAATGGCACCGATGCCAAAAAAGCCAAGCATAATACCATATGTGAGCGCTGTACCGTCAACAAGATCCCGCGCCACAAGTGGCAAAAGGGCCAGAATAACAATCGCCGACAGTCCAAACAAAAAGCCACGAAACATAACCTTTAGAAGGCTCGGCGACATAGCCACATAGCGCAGACCGGCAACCATTGCAGGCCCCAGTGTTTCGCGCGGCAAAGTCGATTTGGTTATCTGCGGTTGCCAGCGCCAGAGCGCCAGAATAAGCGCGCAATAACTAAAGGCATTGAAAATGAAGGCAAAGGCTGCGCCAGCGATTGCGACAATCGCACCACCAATTGCCGGTCCAATGCTGCGCATCAGGTTAAAGCTCATGGAATTGAGAGCCACAGCCGCTGGCAAATCCGCTCTCGGAACAATATCGCCCATCGACGCCTGCCATGATGGGTTATGCAACGCTCCACCACATCCAATGAGAAAGGTGAAGCCAAGCAACATCCACGGTGTCAGCATGCCAAGATAGGCAAATGCCGCAAGTGCTACAGAAATGAACAACAGCAGGGTTTGCGCAGTGAGCATAATACGGCGGCGATCAAAATTGTCAGCCAGCGCACCCGCCGCTACAGAAAATATCATCACAGGCAACGTGGTGGAAGCCTGAACCAGCGCAACCATATCGTCAGAGTTCGCGATGGTTGCCATCATCCAACCCGCGCCAACGGTTTGCACGAGGCCGCCAAGATTTGAAAACAACGTTGCAGACCACAAAGCGCGAAAAGTTCCATATTGAAACGGCGCCAGGGGGGAGTTTTTTTGCGGCATTCGGACGAACCTCCATCCTCAACCAATACTTTAGATGATATCTAAATAGCCACCAAACAATAATTAAATTCAGGGGGGCGCTTTTCTATATGGATAAACCGGATCAGCGCTCTTCACCCAAGTATCGGTCCGCATGGTTCGTAGACGCTTGGTTCAACCCTTGTGGCGCTTAAAGATTTTAAGGCCTGCTGCGCCAGTCTCTGAGCGCTTGGGAAGTCTTGAGCGCGGCAAGGTGTCAGGCAACCTGCCCCGCGCACCAGCCGGACGACCACGCCCACTGAAAATTGTAACCACCGAGCCAGCCCGTAACATCGACCACCTCACCAATGAAATAGAGGCCGGAAACACCCTTGGCCTCCATGGTTTTGGATTCAAGATCGCGCGTGTCCACACCACCCAAAGTCACTTCCGCGGTGCGATAGCCTTCAGAACCGGCTGGCTTTACATGCCAGTCATTCACCGCAGCAGCAACACGCCGCAGCACGGTGTCTGAAAAATCCGCGAGGTTGTTTGCAGGAAAATCTGCCGCAATAAGCTGCGCCAGCTTTTTGGGGATGAAAAATGAAAGTGCCGTTTGCAGCGCCTGCTTGCCATTTTTTGAACGCTGATCACGCAGGACGTCAAACAGATCCGTCTTTGGCAGCATAGAGATAGCGATTTCGTCTCCCTCGCGCCAGTAAGACGAAATCTGCAAAATAGACGGGCCGCTGATACCGCGATGCGTAAACAGCATGGCTTCAGCGAATTTCGTCTTCTTGCAGGAAACAACTGCATCAACAGCAATACCGGCCAAGGGCTTCAGGCGTTCAAGCAAATGCGGCTCAAAAGTCAGCGGCACCAGCCCCGGACGCGTCTCAACAAGACGCAGACCAAACTGCCTGGCAATGTCATAGCCGAAGCCCGTCGCTCCCATTTTGGGAATGGATTTTCCACCGGTGGCAATAACCAGAGACTGCGCAGCAACGCTTCCGCCCGAATGCCTGACCACAAAACCGCGCTCAGTCTTTTCAACTTTTTCGATGGAGGTTTCGAGCTGCAAACGAGCGCTATACTGCCTCATTTCATCAAGCAGCATAGCGATAATCTGCGCTGCTGACCCATCGCAGAAGAGCTGTCCAAGCGTCTTTTCGTGATACGCAATGCGATGCCTTTCTACCATCTTGATAAAATCGCGCTGCGTATAGCGACTTAAGGCAGAAATACAGAAATGCGGGTTTTGCGACAGGAAATTTTTCGGGCTCGCATGGATATTGGTGAAATTGCAGCGTCCGCCACCGGAGATGCGGATTTTGTCGCCGGGCTTTTTCGCATGATCAATAAGGAGCACCGAACGGCCCCGTTTTGCCGCCTCTATCGCGCACATCATGCCAGCAGCGCCAGCGCCTATCACCAAAACATCGACGCTTTGCAAAAAACAACTCCAATCGAAAGATAAGCGCTGTGATTCATTGAAATCGAAACGCGCCCTAAGCGCGCAACATATTGCCGGAAATCACAAGCGCAAGGCGTGTTTTTGAGTTTTTAAACAATAGAGGTTAGAAAGAAACAGAGTCGGTCGATTTGTGCCGAACGGGGGCATCATTTGAAATTTTTATGACTTCATATACTGATAATGAAGATGGAGGCTCTCGCTTTCTCGGCGGCCCGATCTTCTGGATGCTGCTTGTCCTGCTTGTGCTGGTGGGCTTGTTAAGCATCGCACTGACAGTGCCAATCGGCGCGATGTATTGGGATACTTATCTTTATCTCGACGCGGCCCAACGTATAAATACCGGGCAGATCCCGTCCGTGGATTTTTCCACGCCTGGTGGTCCACTCGGATATTATCTTTTCACCTGGGGCATATCGCTTTTCCCGCATGCACAAACTCTGCTGCTTGCGCAATGGTCGTTGCTCGCAGTGGCAGCACCACTGATGATTATCATCATCGCCGATGTGGACAGAAAAAGCCGCATGCTGGCTTTTGCACTTCTCATTCCCTTTCTCGTTTTCGCGGTTTGTCCGGTCAATGTGCAGACCTATACGTCCTATCCGGGGCTGGATGGCTTTGGTATCTATAACCGACAGGTGTCAGTACTGCTTTATGTGCTGATCTGCGGACTGATATTCATTGCTGATGGCCGCAAGCTCGCAGCCATTTGTGCAGTGGCCATGCTGGCGCTGTTTCTGACAAAAATAACCGGGTTTCTGGTTGGCGGCCTTTTTTGCCTCACCGCACTTCTGGCGGGGCATATTTCAATCAAAAACATTCTGATTGCAACATTTGTCACCCTCATCGCTCTGGGGGCGCTCGAATTAAACCACCACTTGATTTCAGCCTATATTGCCGACGTCGGACAGCTTCTTGCCCTGAACAAAGGGGCGCTGCTGCCGCGCTTTCTGACAGTTGTTTCCGGTAAGCTCGATGTCATTTTACCAGCAGCAATACTGGTTCTGGTGCTGTTCTGGGTTGAAACCACACGCGGTATAACCTCTCGCCGGTTTTTCGATCGCAGTTCCGTTTGGCTTGCCATTGTCCTTCTGGGCGGCACCATTCTGGAAACACAAAACACCGGCAGTCAGGAATTCATTTTCATCTGGCCCGTTTTGCTGATGATCTATCAGCGTCTCAGACCTATTCAAAGCAAAGCAAAAATCGCGTTCATCGCGCTTTCTGCCTTTTGCGTCATACCGGCGTTCAGCACGGTAACGCATAGAACTTTGCGCACGATTGCCGTGGCGCCAACTTATATTCAGCCACCGGTAACTGAGCTTAAAAACATGCGTCAGGTGTCAACCAAACCCGACATCATGGAGCGTGCAAGATTACTTCCAGAACATTATGCCGCGTATTTCGCACCCTATGAAGCACTGGGAAAACAGGGACAATTGCCAAGCTGGCGGCTGTATTCTGAGCTTGATTATCAAATGTACTGGCTCATTTCGGTTGATGAAGCCGTCAAGGCCTTCAAACAATTTGAAGCCCAAACAGGCCTGCATCTGAACACGCTGATGGCACTTGATTTCACCGATCCGTTTCCATGGCTGCTGAACCGCAAGGCAACGCGCAAAATCCAGATCGGTGCAGACCCATTTCGCACCGTCCCGGCAATGACACCGGAAACCAAAGCCGCGGTGGAAGCAACCGACGGCGTGTTGCGTCCCAAATGCCCGATGACGTCATCGCGCTGGGCTTTGCAGGAAATTTATGCGCATGCGCTTAAAGATCGCGACGTGGTGCCGCTCAACGCATGTTGGGATTTGCTGGTACGCCCGGGCATTCTCAAAGAAAAGGCCGGGTAAAATCCCGGCCTTTTCACTTTACTTAATCTGCGCTTTCACAAAATCTTTGACAATGCGGACAATGCCGCGTCCAAGAACTTCATCAAGTGCCGCTATAAAATCATCAATATGCTGGCGCCCGCAAATCAATGGCGGCTCAAGCCGGATCACATTGCGATTATATTCGGTGAAAGCCACCAGCACCCCATGATCGCGCAAAAGATGACTGCCGATAAAGCCCGGCAACGAGCCTTTCAGCTTGTCATCCAGCATCGCCAGTACAGGGCGCAACACCATTGGCATGGCCTTTGAGAAATCGTGGAACTCAAGCCCCACCATCATGCCTTTGCCGCGCACATCCTTGATGAGCGTTGGGTAGCGTTCGTGAAGCTCTTTCAGACGATCCAGCAGATAATCCCCCATTTCAGCCGCGTTGTCGATCAGATGCTCATCGTAAAGCACATTGATCGTCTCAATGGAGGTGATGCAGGATTCGCCAATGCCGCCGAAAGTTGCCATGGCATGGATCATTGCCGTCTTCGGCGTGCCATAGGCTTTCATATAGACGTCGCGTCTGGCAATCATTGCAGCCATAGCCGTCTTGCCGCCACCCAGCGACTTGGCGAGCGCTGTGACATCCGGAATGACGCCGTAATGTTCAAAGGCATAGAACTTGCCGGTACGGCCAAAACCGCACTGCACTTCGTCGGCTACCCACACCACACCATACTGATCACAGAGCTGGCGCAGCTTCTGCCAGAATGCCGCATCGGCCTGAATGATCCCGCCGCCGCCCTGAACGGTTTCAAGAACAATGACACCGATTTCCGGATCGGACCGGAAGGCATTTTCAATGGCATCAATATCGCCAAATGGCACGCGAACGGTGTTATCAACCAGCTTGAACTCACCGCGATAAAGTCCGCCATCAGTGATAGACAACACACCCTTGGTCTTGCCGTGGAAAGAATTTTCAGCATAGACGATCTTCGGCTTCTTCGGCCCTGCGGCGCGTTCTGCAACCTTGACCGCAGCTTCCATGGCTTCAGAACCGGACGAGCCTAAAAACACCATATCAAGATCGCCCGGCGAGCAGGCGGCAATGTCATAAGCGAGGGCTGCTGCATATTGCGACATGAAAGCGATCGCGATTTCGTGCCGCATTTCCTCCTGAAATTTGTGACGCGCTTCGAGAATGCGCGGGTGATTGTGTCCTAATGCCAGCGAACCGAAACCGCCGAAAAAATCGAGAATCTTGCGGCCGTCCTGATCATAATAATACATGCCTTCGGCACGCTCGATTTTCACCTTATGAAAACCCAGCAGCTTCATGAAGTGCAACTGCCCCGGATTAAGGTGCGCGGTGAAAAGCTCTGTCATGCGGGGCAGATCAAGCGCCTTGGCGTCTTCAACGCTCAGCAACTTCGGCTTAGGCGTGGTATTTGTTGTTACAATATTGGTCATGGCCTGTTCTCACGCTGCCTTCGATTCGAGTTTCTTATGATATTCGCTATAGGCTGCGATCAGCATGTCCTCATCGCGATATTGCGGCACCCAGCCGAGTTCGCGCTCGCCCTTTGAAACGTCAAGAATACACATTTCATCAGCAATCAAATATTGCTCCGGGTCCATCAAAGGCTTGTTGAGCCAATCAAGGAAATCCAGCGTACGCTTGACCGCCCATGCCGGTGTCGGCACCAGAATGGATTTCGAGCCTGCGTGCTTGACCAGATCGCCGAGCAATTTGCGCACCGGTGGCGGATTAAGCGATCCAAGGTTATAAACCTCGTTCGGCACGCCTGCTTTGAAGGCCGCGTAACAAGCGGACGCACAGTCAAACACAGAAATGAACTGATAAGGATTTTTGCCTGAGCCAATCATCGGCACCGGCAGGTTATTATCAATCAGCTTAAACAGCTTTTCCAGAATACCAAGCCGTCCCGGTCCGATAATCAGGCGCGGACGGAACAGCGAAATATTCATGCCGCGCTTGCGCCATTCCGCTGCCAGTTCCTCGGTTTTCAGCTTCGACAAGCCATATTCGCCCAGCGGATTGCATGGGTGATCTTCTTTCTGCGGCCAGACATAAGTGTGGCCATAAACCATGTCGGTGGTAAAATGAACGAGACGCTTTGCGCCAGCCTCGTCCATCGCCTTGATGATGTTTTCCGTGCCGTAATAATTAACCGGGAAGAAAAAATCGTGACGCTTGGCCCGTACCTGAAGCGGCGAGAGCATTTTGGCCGAAAGATTATAAACCATATCGTCGGCGCGAAGCCCAAGCTTGCGGATGGCTTCCGGGTCGGTCACATCCGTATGCACAAAGGTTGCTTGGCCATAATGCGCGAGATCGCTTTTCACGATGTCTGCGACGATCACTTCATGGCCATCAGCGAGAAGCATAGGAGCGAGATAACGCCCCACAAAACCATCCCCACCGAAAATAATATGTCTCATAATCCTGCCCCGACTTTTAAATTTAGACTGACGAACGGTCATGAACCGCCGCGTTCTGTTCGACCTTCGGCGTCTTACCGCTCTGTGCGATCAATACTGTTCCAATGCAGATGAAAGCGATGCCTGCAATTTTGTAGGCACCCAGTTCTTCCTTGAACAAAAGCCACGCGAAAACTGCGACCGCAACATAAGCAAGGCTCAGAAAAGGATATGCGAAAGACAAATCGACTTTTGAGAGCACATACATATGGGATGCCATCGAAATCACGAACATGGTCAAGCCAGCGAAAACCCACGGATTAAAGACAATCTGAAAAATCCGATAAATCAGCGTATCCGCTGTATAGCTGGCATTGCTAAATGTCATCATGCCATATTTGAGCAGAAGTTGTGCTGCCGCATTGGTCATGACCGTAAAAAGAATGAATGGGATATATTTCATTGTCTGTCCCGTGGTTTAATTTTTCAATGCGGTACGCCGCCAGAAATCAGAGCAGAACCGCGCGTCACGCATCTCTTCAAGCTGCTGCCACTCTGGAAAGCCTGCCTTGAATGTCTCCGCACTCATGCGCTGATCTTTGTATGGATTGACACGACCACCGGCTTCTATCGTCATACGGTCAAGAAGGGTGAGCAATTCAAGCGTCTTTTGCCCACGATTTGGAAAGTCCATTGTCAGGGTATAACCCGGCTTTGGAAATGACATCAGCCCCGGAGAATGCGCATCGCCAAACCGCTTCAATACCGTAAGAAATGATGCCTGCCCTGCTGCCCTGCTTGCATGAAGCATTGCAGGAATGGCGCGCTCCGCCTCTTGAAGAGGGATCACACTTTGATGCTGATAAAGTCCTGCCGGACCGTAAAGCCGGTTCCAGTTGCGCAGGCTATCAAGCGGATAAAAGAACCCCTCGAACCCTGTAAGATGTGGCGCCTGCCTGCGGCGTTTTGCATGAAAATAGAGTGTGTTGAACGCAGTGAGACTCAGTTTGTTGAGCATCGAAAATGGCATCTCGAACGGAACGCCAAGCCGCGCTGCTCTATGATTGACCACGCGCTTGCCATTGACTGCATGATTTCCGGTAATCAGAATCCCGCGCCCTTCTGAACGGCCGCTTGCCAGTTGATCCACCCAGGCAACCGCATATTCATTTTGCTGGTCGGATTCTTCGGCCATCGCGAAATATTCGGGCAGGCTTTTAAAAGGTGTCAGGCGCTCTTCTACATCCAGCGAACCAACCGGCATCAACCGGATGCGGGCATTGAGGATCAACCCTGTCAGGCCCATGCCGCCAATCGTTGCTGAAAAAAGCTCTGCATTTTCTGCGCTTGAGCAGATGTAATGCACACCGTCAGAACGCAACAATTCAAAGCTCTCAACATGGCTCCCGAATGTTCCGCGCAGATGATGGTTTTTCCCATGCACATCATTGGCGATTGCCCCGCCAAGCGTTACAAAGCGCGTGCCGGGCGTCACGGGTAGAAAATAACCATGCTTGGCAACAGCGGCGATAATCTCACTCAACAAAACACCGGATTCCGCTTCAAGAACACCGGTATGCGGATCAAAGCTTACAATCCGCGCACGCGTGCGCATCGGCACAAGCAGCCCTGTGTCATTATGGCAGCTGTCGCCATAAGACCGTCCATTGCCGAATGCGAGCAGACTTTGCGGGCCTTCCAGCCTGGAAAACACATCGTCGAATGCAATTGCGCTTCGCCTATGACGATGAATGCGTCCAAAGCTGTCGAAAGACTGGTCCATCAGCGCATCCCGGCCACAAACAGCAGGCCCGCGCCAATCGCGATCACCAGCTGACTACGCCAGTCATTGGCAAGAAAGACGACCGGATCGTCATCCATTTCCTTGCGGTGCGCCAATATCCAAACACGAATGATGATATAAAGCACGATTGGGACCAGCGGCCAGATCAGCCACGGATAGTTGTAAAGCTGCTGAACGGCGGCACTGTTGACATAAAGTGCTAAAACCACTGCTGCGGTAAAACCAGAAGCAACCCCGCTTTGGCCGACAATATCCAAATCTTCCGGGCGATAGCCGCGACCAGCGATACGATCTTTTTCGGTTACCGTGGAATTCTGCAGCTCGACATAGCGTTTGACCAGCGCGAGCGACAAGAAGAAGAACATAGCGAATGCCATCAGCCAGAATGACGGAGGAATTTCTGTAATCGTTGCACCGCCAAGAAGACGCAACGTATAAAGCCCCCCCAAACAGATCACGTCTATCAGCAACATGCGTTTGAGCGCCACCGAATAGGCTGTTGTGGCAAGCAGATAAAGACCGATAACCAAGCTGAAAGGCAATGGCAGAAACAAGCACAGTCCGGCCGTGATCATTAACAGCAACAATGAAACTTTCAGCCCGAATGGAATACTGAGCGCTCCACTGGCGAAAGGACGTGAGCGCTTTCTGGTATGCTGGCGGTCAAGCGGCAGGTCTACAATATCATTGAGAATATAGATCGCAGAGGCTGCCGCTGAGAACGCAACGAAAGCGAGTACAGAGGACAGCATTATCTCTGGATAGAATATGGTATGGCTGAGGAAGGCGGGCACAAAAACCAACAGATTCTTGAGCCATTGGTGAACACGCAGCATTTTAAGATAGGGCTTTATGCCTGTCTTATCGGCCTTGAAAAGGCGGCCGCCATTTTGTTTGTGAAAGCGTGCGGCAGCACGGTCGGGCGCAACGACAATCACCTTGCGCGCAGCCGCAAAGACGGCAATATCAGCGCGATCATTACCGGCATAATCAAAACCGTTCTGGCCAAATTTTTCACTTAGAAGCTGTGCCTTACGGTGTGAGGACAGATTTGTTTTCCCACTTGTCGCGTAAACACTTTCAAAAATCCCAAGCTCAGTCGCCACAACCTTCGCGAGCGGTTGCGCTGCGGCAGTTGCCAACACCAGCCTGCGACCCAGCGAATGTTCATGACGCAGATATGCGAGAAAATCCTGCCGGTAAGGCAAAAGCGCTGCGTCAATAGAAATACGACTGGCTATCTGCTGCTTGAGATTGGCCTTGCCTGACAACAGCCAGACTGGCAGCAGAAATACAAAAAGCGGGTTTTTCTTAAGAAGAACAAAGACACTCTCCCATAGCAAATCTGTCGCAACGAGTGTGCCATCCAGATCTACCGCTAGCGGGACATCCCGGCTTTTTAGCGGTTTATCCATATTTTGCCCCCTGAAATCATCGCATCCATACCGCTTTCAAAGGCTTCAGACGAGACTCAATCGAAAATTGTTATTGACGAACGGTCTCTACCAGATTGGACTTTAATCAATCGCTACAAAATTAGGTTAATAACACGCTTCTATAGATAAGTGCTGGTTTATCTTTTAACCGCATAATATAAGGCAATCATTATCTGCCAATCTGGTCTGCGAATAATGCAACAACGCCTCAGGTTTAGAACCGAACGATGAATATTGAATCTGCCTTAAATGACGGTGCCAATGTCTTTGAACTCGCGCCAATTTCCCTGTGGCTTGAAGACTATAGCGGCCTGCGGAAGCAATTTGAGCAATGGCGCAAGCTCGGCGTGACAGATTTAAGAGCCTTCCTCAAAGAAGATCTCAGCCGCTTGCGCATCTGCACAAGCCAGATCCGTGTGCTCAAGGTCAATCGCAAAACGTTATCGCTTTATGAAGCACGCGACATCCACCATCTAAAGGAAAATCTGGAGCGTGTGTTCCGCGACGATATGGTTGATCCGCATATCGAAGAAATGGTTCAGCTCTGGAATGGTGACAACGCCTTTATGAGCGATACCATAAACTATTCTCTCGGTGGCAAGCGTCTCGATATTCAGCTTAAGGGCGTGGTTCTCCCCGGCCATGAAGAAAGCTGGGAGCGTGTTCTGTTGTCTATCGAAGACGTGACAGCACGCGAAGAAGCGCGGCGCGAGCAAAATAAGCATAAGCAGCATGCGGAAGGCCTGTTTGAGCATTCCCCTGTTTCGCTCTGGGTTGAAGATTTCAGCCGTATCAAACAGATGATGGACGATATTCGCGAGCGCGGCATTGTCGATTTTCGCATTTTTACGGATGTGCATCCTGAATTTGTGCGTCAGTGCATGAGCGAAATCCGCGTCCTTGATATCAATCGCGAAACACTCGAACTGTTTCTGGCGCCCGACAAAGCTACCTTGTTGCAGAACCTGCAAAATGTTTTCAAAGGCGATATGGAAACGAATTTCCGCGAGCAACTCATCGACCTTTGGAATGGCGTTCTGTTTCAGCGCCGCGAGGTCGTCAACTATGCACTTGATGGAAGCGAGCGGCATTTACTCTTGCAGTTTTCAGTGCTCCCCGGACACGAAAAAGACTGGTCGCTGGTTCAAGTCGCCTTGGCTGATATTACCGCGCGCAAAAAGGCAGAAGCCTATCTCGAATATCTTGGCAAACATGATGTGCTGACCAAGCTGCACAACCGCGCTTTCTATGTCGATGAACTCAATCGTCTTGAGCGCAAGGGACAGCCCCCAGTCTCAATCATCATCATTGACCTCAACGGCCTCAAGGCAGCCAATGACCAGCTGGGGCACGCCAGCGGCGATGGTTTGCTGCGCCGTATCGGTGAAGTGCTCAACGAAGCCGTAAAACTTCCCGGCCATGCTGCCCGTATCGGTGGCGATGAATTTGCGGTTGTGCTGCCATATGTTGATGAACGCGGCGCGGACGCGGTGATGGAAGATATTCGCCGGCTGGTCGATATCAACAACCAGTATTATTCGCAGCTTAAAATCGAGCTTTCGATGGGTGCCGCCACCAGTATGCCGGGCGAAAAACTGGAAACGGTTGCGAAGCGCGCTGATCTTTTGATGTATGAAGACAAGCGTAAACATTATTCAGCAGAAGCGCTGCGGAAATCGCAGCTTTCCTGATCAGTCGTCAAACTTTATCACGGTTTTACCGCGAGTGATGTCGCTCACCAGACGCGCCAGATCATCTTGTGCGGCAAGCGGCATCGCACCCGTTATTTCGACGCCGGTTGCGGTGAAGTTCTCGTTCGCAATCGTCACATTCTCAACAGCCGTCAGGCGCGCTTTTATAAGCGCATGATCAGAAAAAACACACGCCAGCGCAAAACCAATTACGGGGATGACTTCGGTCTTCACAGCCTGCCGAAGACACATGGCCGCCGTGCCACCATAAGCGCGCATTAACCCGCCACTGCCCAGCAGAATACCGCCAAACCAGCGTGTGACAACCACCACAATATTATCAAGCTGCTGACCGTCTATCGCTTGCAAAATAGGCTTGCCTGCTGTGCCACTCGGCTCACCATCATCGCTGAAGCGATAATTCTGTCCCATGCGCCATGCCCAGCAATTATGCGTCGCAGACAGATCGGAATATTCAGTCAGGAAATCCTTTGCCGCCTGTTCGTTCGCCACAGGAGCGGCAATAGCCAGAAAACGGCTCTTCTTGATCTCCTGTGTCATGGTTTCAATGCGGCTGATGGTGAACATGGCTATCCTGCTAACAGTATTTTTGCGGACTAGCATTTTACGTTGCGGATGACGACCCCTTATGGCTCCGTCAGCATTGCGTGCGTGCAAAGTTGGGTATAAGTCAAAACGCAAATGAGCAGCAGTTTATAGCGCTCATATTTTTATAATGACCAAGAGGCCGCCCATGTTCGATCTGATTGTAAGAAACGCCAATCTCCCCGACGGACGTGAAAAGCAGGACATTCTGGTCAAAGGCGGCAAGATTGCCGATATTGTGCCATCCACGGGCGATCATCAGGCAGCCAAGGAAATCGACGCTTCAAACCGGCTGGTCACACCGCCTTTCGTTGATCCGCATTTCCATATGGATGCAACTCTGTCGCTCGGCTTGCCGCGCTTAAACCGCTCCGGCACATTGCTCGAAGGCATCGCGCTTTGGGGTGAACTCAAGCCCATGCTGACCGTTGACGCCATGGTTGAGCGCGCGCTTCGCTATTGCGATCTCGCTGTCAGTCAGGGCCTGCTTGCCATTCGCAGTCATGTCGATGTCAGCGATCCGCGTCTGCTCACGGCAGAGGCGATGATCGAAGTGCGCGAAAAGGTAAAACCTTATATCGACCTTCAACTCGTGGCGTTCCCGCAGGACGGGTACTATCGTTCGCCCGGTGCTGTCGATCTCGTCAATCGTTCGCTCGATATGGGCCTTGATGTTGTCGGCGGTATTCCACATTTCGAACGCACCATGGCAGACGGTGCAGCATCGCTAGAAGAACTCTGCCGCATTGCCGCAGAACGCGGCCTGCCGGTTGATATTCATTGCGACGAAACCGATGATCCAATGTCGCGCCATGTCGAAACACTGGCCGCACAGACAATGCGGTTTGGCCTTCAGGGCCGCGTCTCCGGCTCGCACCTCACCTCCATGCACTCCATGGACAATTATTACGTTTCCAAGCTCATTCCGCTGATTGCGGAAGCGCAGATGAACGCCATTCCAAACCCGCTCATCAACATCACATTGCAGGGCCGTGCAGATACCTATCCGAAGCGTCGCGGCATGACCCGCGTGCCGGAACTGATGGCGGCTGGCATTAACGTAGCCTTTGGCCATGATTGCGTGATGGACCCATGGTATTCTATGGGTTCGGGTGACATGCTGGAAGTCGGCCATATGGCTGTTCACGTTGCGCAGATGACATCGATTGAAGGCAAGAAACAGGTCTTCAACGCGCTCACCGTCAATTCGGCTAAAGCGCTGGGCCTTGAAGGTTACGGCCTTGAAAAAGGCTGCAATGCAGATTTCGTGGTGCTTCAGGCACGCGACGCGCTGGAAGCACTTCGCCTGAAAGCCAACCGCCTGACAGTCGTCAAACGCGGAAAAATCATCGCCGAAACACCACAACGCATCAGCGCACTCAACCTTGAAGGCCGTCCGTCTTCGGTTGATGGCGCCGATTATGCGCCACAGGAATAATATTCCCACAAAAATACGACGAAAAAGCAGTGCCTCTTTTTCAACCGTCTGATAAAAGCGCTTGAATTAACGGCAGATTCGTCTGAAATACGTGACGTTGCTCATAAGCCTCGCAAAAAGAGGCGGAGCGATCAGTCGCGCATAATTGCACGTCTACACATCACCCAAGAGGGGTTTCCATGACCACACCGTCCAAACTCACACGCCGCAGCGTTCTCGCAATGTCTGCGGCTCTCAGTGTAACAGCACTCTCCACCAGCGTTTTCGCGGCAGAAGAAAAGTTAAAAGTCGCAGGCATTCATGCATCACCTGTTGAAAACGCATGGAACTCGCGCCTTCATGAAGCGCTCAAGCAGGCCAATGACGACGGCGTTATCGAATATGTCTTTTCGGAAGGCGTTTCGGCCAGCGACTATCCGCGCGCCATGCGTGAATATGCAGAACAGGGCATCAAACTGATCGTCGGCGAATCCTATGCTGTCGAGCGTGAAGCGCGTCAGGTTGCTGCCGATTACCCACAGACCACTTTTATCATGGGCTCGTCCGGCAAGGAACAGGGCGACAATTTCGGCGTGTTCGGCACATGGAATTTTGAAGCGGCCTATCTCGCAGGAATGCTTGCGGGTGGCATGAGCAAGACCGGCACTTTCGGCTCGGTCGGTGCTATCCCAATTCCTGAAGTCAACATGCTTATCAATGCATTTCAGGACGGCGTGAAAGAAACCCGCCCGGATGCGAAGTTCAACGCTTCGTTCATCGGCACATTCTTCGATCCGCCAAAGGCACGCGAAGCTGGTCTCGCCCAGATCGACGCTGGCGCTGACATCCTGTTTGGCGAGCGTATCGGTACGGCAGATGCTGCCAAAGAACGCGGCATCAAAGCAATTGGTTCGCTGATCGATTACACGCCACGCTACCCGGATACCGTCTTTGCCAATGCGATGTGGAACTTCCGCCCGATCCTTGATGCAGCCGTTGCAGACGTCAAGGCTGGAAATCCAACCGGCAAGGATTACACGCCATTCAGCCTGATGAAGGAAGGCGGTAACGACATCGTTTACGTCAAGGGTGTTGCCCCGGCAGACGTCGAAGCCAAAATGGAAGCCCGTCGCGCCGAGATCAAGGCTGGCACTTTCAAGGTCGAGCCAAATCCGGCAGAGCCTAAGTAAGAAATTTCAGGACAGCAACGTGGCACTCGATATGAAGCAACAGGATGCAACAGCGCTCGCACTCGCGATTGCGAAAGGCGTTTTGACCGCACGAGAGGCCATGGATGCCGCGATTGAAGCCGCAGAAAAATGGCGCCCTCTGGGCGCCATTGCATATCTCGATGAAGAATTGGGGCGCAAAAATGCGAGCGCTTTTGATCACAAAGCGCCATTCGCCGGGGTACCGTCCCTGTTCAAGGATCTTGGTGGTCCATGCGCTGGCCTGCCGATCCGCCTTGGTTCGCGCGCCTGTGCGAACGCACCGCGAGACCTTGATTCAGAACTCGCTGCGCGTTTGCGCAAAGCGGGCCTTAGCTTCTTCGGCACGACAACCGTTCCAGAATTCGGCATGGCCCTTGCAAGCGAGCCAATAGACGGCCCTCTCGCTCGCCATCCTTTCGACGACACACTCTCGCCTGCCGGATCATCGGGCGGTGCAGCCGCAGCCGTGGCAGCCGGTATTGTTTCAATAGCGCACGCAACCGATGCTGGTGGTTCGATCCGCGTTCCAGCGGCAACTTGTGGGCTGATCGGCCTCAAGCCAAGCCGTGGCGCTATGCCAGCCGGTCCGCATTTCGGCAATTATCTCGCAGGCATCGCAAGCGAATTTGCGCTTTGCCGTTCAATTCGCGATGCAAAGACTTTATTCCCGCTCGTTGCTGGCAACGCCGAAAGCTTCCTGCCTGATTTGGCATTCGTACCGGACACGAACCTCTCAAAATTGCGCATCGGTATTGTTTCGGGAGATTTGACCAAATATCCGGTAACGGAAGAGCGTCAACAAGTGGTTGAAGATGCAGCCCGTTTTTTAGAAGCGCAGGGCCACATAATTCGGGCGATCAATGCGGATGCTCTTTCCCCGCTCGTTGACACGAGTGCCACAGCTTTTGACCGGATCATCTCGGCCAATCTGGCATCGGCGATTGATGCATTCTCAATTGACGAAGATAAGCTTGAAAGACTGACGCAAGCCGTGGCATTGCGCGGACGCAGAATGAGCGCAGTCGAACTCTACGACGCCATGAATGGCGGCGTTATGACCGCCTATCAACTCTGGCAGATTTTCCATGACATTGATGTGTTAATAACGCCGATGCTGGCGCGTGGTCCGCAGCCGGTCGGCTCATATCCTATGGATCATGACGATGTGGACGCACATTGGCATAAGATGAATGCATTCGCGCCTTATGCGGCCTTGGCCAATATTTCTGGCTTTCCGGCGCTTTCCATGCCTTTTGGCACGGACGCAAACGATATGCCGCTTGCAATTCAGTTGATTGCTCGTATGGGAGCGGACAATCTTCTCTTAAACCTGGGCGAGTTGATGGAAGAGGACTGTCGCTTTCAGCATAAATTTGGCGTTGCGGGGTTGAACGCATGACCACCACAGTTCTCGAACTGCAAAATATAACCAAACGCTTTGGCACGCTGACCGCCAATGACGCTATTTCGTTAAAGCTTGAGCGCGGCGAAATCCTCGCTTTCTTAGGCGAAAATGGCGCTGGCAAAACCACGCTAATGAACATTCTGTTCGGCCATTACGTGCCTGATGAAGGGCGCGTTTTCGTCAAGGGCACCGAAATCCCGCAGGGTAAGCCACGCGCCGCAATCGATGCGGGCGTTGGTATGGTGCATCAGCATTTTACACTGGCTCCCAATCTCACGGTTCTGGAAAACATCATCACGGGCACCGAAAGCCTCTGGAAACTAAAATCAGCGCATGGTGCAGCGCGAACGAAGATTTCGGAAATTGCCAAACGCTTTGGCTTGCAGGTCGATCCCGATGCACGGCTTGGCGATCTATCGGTCGGCGAGCAGCAACGCGTGGAAATTCTAAAAGCGCTCTACAACGATGCCGATATTCTGATCCTCGACGAGCCGACTGCCGTTCTGACCACACAGGAAGCCGAAAATCTGTTTGCGACATTGAAAGAAATGGCGCGTCAGGGCCTGTCACTCATCTTCATTTCGCACAAGCTGCATGAAGTCATGTCTGCCGCTGACCGTGTTGTGGTCTTGCGTGGCGGCAAGCTTGTCGCAGAACGCAAAGCGTCCGAAACCTCCAAGGAAGAGCTGGCTGAACTGATGGTTGGCCGCCGTGTTTCGCGCCCTTCGCGCGCAGCCGCCACCCCCGGCGAGACTTTGCTTGAAGCAAAGAATGTCACTGTGGTGGAAGATGGTGTGGCGCGCTTGACCGATCTTGATTTTCATCTGCGCGCTGGCGAAACCCTCGGCATCATCGGCGTTTCCGGCAATGGTCAGGCGGCGCTCGGCCGTCTTGTTTCCGGCCTCAGCCAGCCTGCCAGTGGCTCACTCGTTATGTTCGGCGAGGCGGTTAAGAAGTTTGATCCGCGTCAGTTTGTGGGAATGGGTGTTGGCCGTATCCCGGAAGATCGCAATGCGGAAGGCGCAATCGGCGATCTCACACTTTGGGAAAACGCTATACTTGAGCGCGTCCGCGATCCGCAATTTTCCAGTGGCATTCTGGTCAATCGAACGGCTGCGCGTGAATTTACCAACCGCATCATTAAAGATTTCGATGTGCGTGGCGGCACGCCCGACAGCCGCATTCGTCTGCTTTCAGGCGGCAACATGCAGAAACTCATTCTGGGCCGCAACCTTGAAACAGCCCCGCGCATTTTAATTGCTGCCCAGCCAACGCGCGGCCTTGATGAAGGTGCAGTCGCTGCCATTCATGCCCGCATTTTGGAAGCGCGGGCCAAAGGTGCTGCCGTGCTGCTTATCTCGGAAGACCTTGACGAAATTATCGGCCTTGCCGACCGCGTGCAGGCTATCGTCAAAGGAAAGCTGTCTCCACCCATTGATGCAGCCGAGGCCAATGCGCAAAGACTGGGCCTGATGATGGCCGGCGAATGGCAGAATAATATTACGAAGGGGCTCAACTGATGCGTATTGAACGACGCGAAACAAGGCCCATGGCTCTGGTGGCAACGGCTCCGGTTCTTGCGGTTCTCGCTGCCTTTGTGCTGGCTGGTCTGCTGATCGCAGCCGCAGGCGCGCCAGTACTTGAATCCTTCCGCCAGATTGCAATCGGCGCATTCGGTACGAAGCTTTCCATCACCGAAACATTGACCCGCGCGGCCCCTTTGATGCTGACCGGCCTTGCTGCGGCTGTTGCCTTCCGTTCAAAACTCTGGAATATCGGCGCTGAAGGCCAGTTCTATATGGGTGCCCTTGCGGTTGTTGCCTGTGGCACGCAATTAGCCCTGCCAGCACCCTTACTCATTCCGCTGTTGCTGATCGTGGGTGCGATTGCTGGCATGATCTTTCTGCTGATCCCGCTCGGCCTTCGCCTGCGCTTTGGCGTTGATGAAGTCGTGACCACGCTGCTGCTCAATTTCGTCGCTGTTCTATTCGTTTCGATGATGATCGAAGGCCCGATGAAAGACCCGCTGGCTTTCGGCTGGCCGCAGTCGGAACCTGTACCGGATGCAGCCGTGCTGCCAAAAATCATGCCGGGCATGCGGCTCCATATCGGCATTCTGATTGCCATCGCGCTTGCGCTGATCATCGCCTATGTCCAAAAGCGCACCGTGTTTGGTCTTGAAACCAAAGCTGCGGGGCTTAACCCGAAAGCCGCGCGTTTTGCAGGTGTACCCCTTGGCAAAACGCTGGTGAAAGTCGCCTGCATTTCCGGTGGTCTTGCGGGTCTTGCCGGTGCGATACAGGTCATGGGTGTCAAAGGTTATGTCACAACCGATCTGTCGCCGGGCTTTGGCTATTCCGGCATCATCGTTGCCATGCTTGCCAATCTGAACCCCATTGGTGCGATTTTTTCGGCCCTTTTTGCAGCAGCCATGTTCGTTGGCGCAGACGGCATGAGCCGCGCCATTGGCATTCCGAGCTTCATCGCCGATGTGACGGTTGCACTGTCGCTGCTCACCATGCTGGTCGCCCTCTTCTTCACCCAATACAGGATCGCCCGATGAACGAGTTGATGGATATCCTGCTTTCCGCTGGCCTCTGGGTATCGGTTCTGCGCATCGCAACACCGCTGATTTTCGGCACGCTCGGCGCACTTTATTGCGAACGTGCAGGCGTTCTGAATCTCGGCATCGAAGGCATCATGACCTTTGGCGCAATGATCGGCTGGCTGACCGTCTTCAACGGGGCAGATCTTTGGGTCGGCGTGCTGGCTGCTGCCGCATCGGGTGCTGTTTTTGGCCTGCTGCACGCAGCGCTGACCGTTCCACTCGGCCTGTCGCAGCATGTGGTCGGCCTTGGCATCACGCTGTTTGCGTCGAGTCTGAGCTATTTCCTGTTTCGTCTGCTGGTGCCATTGTCTTCCACACCACCGACAATCACACCGTTCCAGCCAGTCAATCCGTCTTGGCTTGCGGATATTCCGTTTATTGGACCGGTGCTCGGCACCCAGACAGCACTCACATGGATCGCCATTCCACTGGCACTGCTGCTTGGTTATGTGCTTTTCCGTACGCCGTTGGGCCTTGCCATACGCATGACCGGTGAAAATCCACATGCAGCCGAAGCGCAAGGCATCAACCCGATCCGGGTGCGTATTTTCACCATCATGTTCGGCAGTGCATTGATGGCTGTTGGCGGCTCGTTTCTCACGCTCTCCGCGTTCAACTCGTTCTTCCCGACCATGATGCAGGGACGCGGCTGGGTGTGTATCGCGCTCGTCGTATTTGCCTCATGGAAGCCTGCGCGCGCACTTTTAGGCGCCTTGCTGTTTGCGCTCTTTGACGCGTTCCAGCTGCGTCTACAAACCGTTTACGGCAAGCTCGTGCCTTATCAGCTCTTCCTGATGATCCCATATATCATGTCGATTGTGGCGCTGATTGTTATGGCGCGCCGTGCACGCGTTCCACAGGCGCTGATGCAGCCCTATCGCCGCGGCGAGCGATAAAGAATAAATCTTGTTACCCCAAACAAAAACGGCGCCCGAAGGCGCCGTTTTTTTATAGCATCAGAAAGATCAGGCAGCGCTTGACTTGCTGCTCTTTTCAAAACGCTTACGCTCATTTGGATCGAGATAGAGCTTGCGCAGACGGATCGACTTTGGCGTGACTTCAACCAGTTCGTCGTCCTGAATCCATGACAGAGCGCGTTCCAGTGTCATGCGGATCGGCGGCGTCAGCTTCACAGCTTCATCCTTGCCTGCCGCGCGAACGTTGGTGAGCTTCTTGCCCTTCAGCACGTTTACTTCAAGGTCGTTATCGCGTGAGTGGATGCCGATCAGCATACCCTGATAAACCTTGACGCCTGCGTCAATGATCATTGGACCACGATCTTCAAGGTTAAAGAGCGCATAGGCAACAGCTTCACCCTGATCGTTGGAGATCAGAACGCCATTGTTACGGCCAGCGATTTCACCCTTATATGGCTGATAATCGTGGAACAGGCGGTTCATGATCGCCGTGCCGCGTGTATCGGTCAAAAGTTCCGACTGATAGCCGATCAGACCACGGGTCGGTGCGTAGAACACCATACGAACGCGGTTGCCGCCCGAAGGACGCAGTTCGACCATTTCGGCTTTGCGCTCAGACATCTTCTGAACAACGGTGCCCGAATATTCTTCATCAACGTCAATGACGACTTCTTCAACAGGCTCCAGCTTCTCGCCGTTTTCGCCGTCCTTCATGACAACACGTGGACGCGAAACGCCAAGCTCAAAACCTTCACGGCGCATGTTTTCGATCAGAACAGCAAGCTGCAATTCGCCACGACCGGAAACGAAGAACGAATCCTTTTCGCCGGATTCTTCAATCTTGAGAGCAACACTGCCTTCAGCTTCTTTCATCAGGCGATCGCGGATCACGCGGCTGGTAACCTTATCACCTTCCGTGCCAGCCAGAGGACTGTCATTGACGATGAAGGACATGGTTACAGTCGGTGGATCAATCGGCTGCGCTTCAAGTGGTGTGGTCACGGAAGGATCGCAGAACGTGTCTGCAACCGTGCCCTTGGAAAGACCGGCAATAGCAACGATGTCGCCTGCCTGTGCTTCTTCAATCGGCTGACGTTCGATACCGCGGAAAGCGAGGATCTTCGAAATACGGCCGTTTTCAAGAAGCTTACCTTCCTGATCAAGAACCTTAACGCTCTGGTTCGGCTTGATCGAACCGGAATGGATGCGACCGGTGATGATGCGGCCAAGGAACGGATCAGCTTCGAGGATCGTGCCGATCATACGGAACGGACCTTCCGCAACCTTTGGCGCAGGAACGTGCTTGAGAACCAGATCGAACAGCGGCGCAAGACCTTCGTCCTTTGGGCCGTCTGGGTTCAATGCCATCCAGCCATTGCGGCCTGAACCGTAAAGCACCGGAAAGTCGAGCTGCTCGTCAGTTGCGTCGAGGTTGGCAAAAAGGTCAAACACTTCGTTGATGACTTCTTCATGACGGCCATCCGGGCGATCGATCTTGTTGATCGCAACGATTGGCTTCAGACCAACCTTAAGCGCCTTGCCAACCACGAACTTCGTCTGTGGCATTGGGCCTTCAGCAGCATCAACGAGAACGATAGCGCCGTCCACCATCGAAAGAATACGCTCAACTTCACCGCCGAAATCGGCGTGGCCGGGCGTGTCAACGATGTTGATACGGGTGTTCTTCCAGACAACCGAAGTGGCCTTGGCGAGAATGGTGATGCCGCGCTCGCGCTCGATATCGTTGGAGTCCATCATGCGTTCTGCAACGCGCTGATTGTCGCGGAAAGAGCCGGACTGCTTCAGCAGTTCGTCGACCAGCGTTGTTTTGCCATGGTCGACGTGTGCGATAATAGCGATATTACGCAATTCCATATAGAGATCACTTCTGTATGAGTTGGGAGCCGCGCCAAGATGGATGCACGGAAAATCAATGGGGCGCTCTTACAGGTTTTTTTACGTTTTAGAAAGGGGCAGCGCGAAACTGCCCCTCATTTAACCCGAAAAGACCGGATTTAGATGTTTGTTTACAGGCTGATTGTGACAGTTTTGCCGGTGTTTCTATAACAAGGTACCCGACAAAATGACCAGCGCAACGCTGAAATAGATCACGAGACCCGTCACATCAACCAGTGTGGCGACAAAAGGCGCCGAGGCACTTGCGGGATCAAAGCCCAGTCTGCGCAGAATGAACGGCAGCATCGAACCTGTCAGCGAGCCGAAGGTCACGATACAGACAAGCGCCATCCCCACCGTGACCGCAACCAGCATCCAGTGCTCTCCATAGTCATAGATGCCGAGATTCTGCCAGATAGCAATACGGACAACACCGATAAACCCAAGGAATGCACCAAGTGCCAGACCGGTTGGTATTTCGCGAATTGCGACCCGCCACCAGTCCTTAAGCGTCAGTTCCTGTAGAGCCAGCGCGCGAATGATCAGCGAGGTTGCCTGCGAACCGGAATTACCGCCGGACGACATGATCAACGGAATAAACAGCGTCAGAACCAGTGCTTTTTCCAGCTCCAGCTCAAAATGCTGCATCGCACTTGCGGTCAGCATTTCGCCAAGGAACAGGATACCCAGCCAGCCACCGCGTTTTTTAAGCATTTCGCCAAAGCCGATGCGCATATAAGGCTTATCAAGTGCCTCCATGCCGCCAAAACGATAAGCATCTTCGCTGGCATCCTCGGTCATGGCATCCAGCACATCATCGACAGTAACAATGCCGATGATGTGGCGGCTGTCATCAACGACAGGCACCGCCAGAAGGTCGTGCTTGCGGAAAAGCCGCGCAACATCTTCACGGTTGGCAAGGGGCGAAATGGTGATCGGATCATCATCGCGGGCAAGCGAGAGGATCGGCTCATCAAGCTCACGAACAATCAGACGACGCAGGCTGACCACGCCCAGCAGAACGCGGGTCTGTGGCTCAACCACATAGATTGCATAAACCGTCTCCCGTGTGCGCTCGACCTTACGAATATGATCAAGCGTTTGCCCGACATTCCAGTCCGAAGGAACCGTGATGAATTCAATGGTCATCAGACTACCAGCCGTGTTCGGCGGATAGCCCATAAGCTTTTTCAACGCAGCCTTTGTCTCAGGCGCGAGAATGGGAAAAAGCCTTGCCCGATCCGCATCTTCCATGTCCTGGAAAACGTCCGTGGCACGGTCAGCGGACATGCCATCAAGCAGCGAGCTTGCGATATTGGGCTGTAAATTTGCAAGAATTTCGGTCGCACGTTCCAGTTCCGGCTGGTCAAGCAGGCGGATGGCATCATCGTGCGATAGCTGTGCAAGAACCGCGATTGCATCATCTGCATCCAGTTCATTGACGATCTCGACCGCGTCGCCTGTACGAATATCGGCGATGCGGCTGGCAATTGCCGCAGCAGGGAGGTCGGCAACATTAAGCACTTCAGAGAAGAAGTTGTTGTCGGTCATAGGCTTGCCTTTCTGTCGATCCGCCGTCAGAGGCAGATCGTGCAAGCCGACCGCAAGCGATCAGATCACGAACTGCCTTGACGGCTGAAACAATCGACTGTGACTGTCGCTTGGCATAAGAGAATAAAACTCCGGTTGAAATGCAGCCAAAGAAAATGCGGCTGCGAGGCTCATGTGCGCCGGGTCGGCATCAAAGTCAACCCCTGCGCGACTTTCATGACGGCTTTTTCATATTCTGCTTATACTGCCAATTGCCCTTGTCCTCAACGCATTCAAATCCTAAGTCTTACTCATATCGAGTTCATTTAAGTGAGAGTTTTGCGATGTCCGACACGCCCGTCTATAATCATGCACTGACCGAATGGAATGGACCTCTCGGCCTGCCGGATTTCACCGCGTTCAAGGATGACGATTTCGCTCCCGCCTTTGATGCTGCTTTGGCTTACGACCTTGCAGACGTGGAAACCATTGCAAACAGTGCCTCCGAGGCAACGATTGAGAATACGCTCAAAGCCTTACAGCTTTCAGGCAAGGCGCTCGACCGTGTTTCGTCAGTTTTCTGGTTGCGCGCGGGTGCACATACCAATGATACGATTCAGGCGCTTGAGCGCGAAATCGCGCCGAAAATGTCGCGCCATTACTCGCGTATCATGATGGACCCGGCTCTCTTTGCGCGTATCAACGCACTGTATGAAAAGCGCGATCATCTGGATCTCGACATGGAGACAAAGCGTGTGCTGGAAAAGACCTGGAAAGGCTTTGTGCGCTCTGGTGCGAAGCTTGATGAGGCAGGCAAAAGCGAACTCGCAGGCATCAATGAAAAACTCGCCGGGCTTGGCGCACGCTTTGGTCAGAATGTGCTGAAGGATGAAGCAGGCTGGGCGCTTTTCATCACCGACGAAGCCGATCTTGCGGGACTTCCCGATTTTCTTAAAAACGCCATGCAAAGTGCGGCTGGCGAACATGGCCGACCTGACGTTTGGGCGGTGACGCTCTCACGCTCGATTGTCGAACCATTTTTGAGCTTTTCAGAAAATCGGGAACTTCGAGAGCAAGCTTTCAATGCCTGGGCCAAGCGTGGCGAAAATGGCGGCGACAACGACAATCGCGCGATTGTGCGCGAAATGGTGGAACTGCGCGAGCGCAAGGCGCATCTGCTCGGTTATGCCAATTTTGCCGCCTACAAGCTTGATGACACCATGGCCAAGACGCCAGAGGCTGTCATGAACCTGCTGGAACCCGTGTGGGATAAGGCGCGAGCCAAGGCGCGCGAAGAAGAAGCTGAACTGGAACGTCTGATCGCCGCCGATGGTGGCAATCACAAGGTCGCGCCATGGGACTGGCGTTTTTATGCCGAGAAGCTGCGTGCCGAGCGTTTTGCTTTCGATGAGGCTGAACTGAAACCCTATCTGCAACTCGAAAAGATCATCGAAGCCAGCTTTGATGTGGCAACGCGCCTTTTCGGTATTCGCTTTGAAGAAAAGAAGGGCATTACCACTTGGCATCCAGATGTACGGGTGTTTCAGGTGCTCAATGCGGACGGCAGCGAACGCGGCCTGTTTCTCGGCGATTATTTTGCCCGTAAATCGAAACGTTCCGGCGCGTGGATGAGTTCGCTGCAATCGAGCCACAAGCTCGATGCAGGCCAAAAACCATTCATCTACAATGTCATGAATTTTGCAAAACCAAAAGCCGGAGAACCGGCGCTTCTCTCGCTTGATGATGCCCGCACACTTTTTCATGAATTTGGCCATGCGCTGCACGGACTTTTGTCGGATGTAACATGGCCAGCCGTTTCCGGCACCGCCGTTTCGCGTGACTTTGTTGAATTGCCGTCGCAGCTTTACGAGCATTGGCTGACCGTGCCGCAGGTGCTTGAAAAATACGCCGTGCATTATCGCACGGGAGAAGCCATGCCAAAGGCACTTCTTGATAAGGTGCTTGCCGCGCGCTCGTTCAATGCAGGCTTCAACACGGTTGAATTCACCGCATCTGCGCTCGTCGATATGGCGTTCCATACCGGCAAGGAAAAGATCACCGATCCACTGGCATTTGAAACAGCAGCGCTGAAAAAGCTATCGATGCCAGATGCAATTATCATGCGTCACCGCACACCACATTTCACCCATGTCTTCTCCGGTGATGGCTATTCAGCCGGTTACTATTCTTACATGTGGTCGGAAGTGCTCGATGCCGATGCATTTGCGGCTTTTGAAGAAACCGGCGACGCGTTTAACCCGGAACTGGCTGCAAAACTCAGGCAATATATCTATTCAGCCGGTGGCAGCCGCGATCCGGAAGAGCTTTACAAAGCCTTCCGCGGCAAGATGCCAACGCCCGATGCAATGATTGAAAAGCGTGGACTGAACTGAAAAAATAAAGGCCGGGAAACCGGCCTTTTTCTTGTCTTATCAATAATCGCCGAGCTTGATGTCCGGCGTATAGTCTACACCTTCAACTTCCTTGATAACCGGCTGGCCGCAATGGAGCAGGCCCGTTGCTGCATTGAACGCATAGGTTGGCGAGCCATGAAGCTGCCAGCCCTTGTTCAAAGCGGCGGTCACGCGATGACAAAATGCGGAGTCATCCGGGCCAGTGATGAAACGATAAAGCTTCATAGTCTTTCTTCCTTTGTCATGATGATGAATTTGATTTTGCAAGCAGACGCTCAGCCATTGCGAGATGCAGGCGCTCGACCATCTGGCCGTCCAGCGACACAACGCCTTTATCCGCATTTTCTGCTTTCGAAAACACCTCTATCACAGCGCGGGCATGGGCAAGCTGGTCATCCGATGGCGAAAAAGCACGGTTTGCAGCGCCAATTTGCGACGGATGAATGAGCGTCTTGCCGTCAAAGCCCATCAGAGCCGCTTGCAAGCATTCAGCCTCGAAGCCAGCGCTATCGCGAAAATCATTATAAACGCCATCCAGCACATCGATACCGCCTGCGCGCGCCGCGAGAACAATCTGCATGAGCCATGGGATCAAATAAGGCCGTCCGGCTTGCGGACGAACGCCCGTGGCGAGCGCAATATCATTGGGTCCAACCACAAAACAGCCAAGCCTTGCCGCCGAACGATGGCCAAGCATGGCAATTTCATCCGCATTGAGAATGCCGCGTGGCGTTTCAATCATTGCCCAGATGCGCAAGGACAACGCGGCATCGCTGCCATCCAGCAGATTAGCGGCATCAATCACATCCTGCGGTCGCTCGACCTTTGGCAGAAGAACGGCATCCGCGCCGATTTTCGCGCCCGCCAGAATATCCGCCTCTCCCCATTGCGTGTCCGCAGCATTCACCCGCACGATGCGCTCAAACTGAACCTTGGGATAAAGGGAAAAATGCGCAATCAACGCATCGCGGGCAGCGATTTTTGCTTCTGGCGCAACAGAATCTTCAAGATCGTAAATCACGCAATCGGCTGAAAGCGCCAGCGTTTTCTCCAGCGCACGGCTGTTGGAGGCAGGAACAAACAAAACGGAACGACGTGGGCGAGCAAGTGTTTTCATGCGCAATTTGTGCACTGAACAGCGCCAGGGTGCAAGCACCCCATTCCCATATTGAGGGGCTTGTAATCCTCCTCACATATGCCTATTTTCTGCCCTTGGGTTGGAATGCACCCGCCGCTCGCAGCCTCATGGCCATGGTAAAGCATTCTGAATTCACGTTCCTGTTCCGGTGACGGCAGAAACGGCAATGCGGGTACCCGTTCACGAAAACGCTGCTCACATTCAGGAGCAAAACCATGACCACAGCTACCCTTGCTGGGCATAATACGACGCATTTTAAACATCAGGCTCGCCGTTTGCGGCAGGCTCTGGGGGAAGAGGGCATCCAAATCAGCCACGGAAAAGCGCTTGACCTCGTTGCTCGCCAGTCCGGTACACGTGACTGGAACACGCTGGCAGCCTATGGCGCGAAGACCGATGCCGCGCATATCGAAGACGGTGCGGCCCCTTACCGTGTCAGTCAACGCGTTTCAGGCACCTTTCACTCAACCGTTTTTAAAGCACGCATTATCGCTGTTGAAGAAACGATCAAGCCTGATCTCTGGCGGATCACCCTGCAATTCGACCCTGCCATTGATGTCGCAGTTTCGCCAAACCTCACCATGCTGCGCAGACGCTATACCGTTGTCGTCGGAGCAGATGGAAAAGCACGCAGGCTGACTGGCAGTGAAGCCGGCGGCATCGCACTTGATATGCAATAATTTCGCCCAAACCAACTCCGGCGCATGATTCTGAATTTTAGATACTAATTTCAGACATATTCATGCGCAAAACACGATAACCACTTCCGGCCTCTTCAAAACAGGCCGGAAGCGCTGCTAATCTGCTTCAAGGTTGCGACCTATTGGGCACTCGCCTCCTGAAAGATTGACTCTGTGCTGGGCTGATGTAAATCAGACTGCAAATTTAAAATACCCAACCGACAGGTCAGGAAGATGGATAAGTTCACCAAGCTCACGGGCGTTGCAGCCCCCCTGCCGATCGTCAATATCGATACGGACATGATTATCCCGAAGGATTATCTCAAGACGATCAAGCGCACAGGTCTGAGCAAGGGGCTTTTTGCCGAAATGCGTTTTAACGAAGACGGAACCGAAAATCCGGATTTCGTGCTCAACAAGCCCGGCTATCGCAATGCGCAGATTCTTGTCGCAGGCGATAATTTTGGCTGTGGCTCTTCGCGTGAACATGCGCCTTGGGCATTGCTCGATTTTGGTATCCGCTGTGTGATCTCAACCTCGTTTGCCGACATCTTTTACAACAATTGCTTCAAGAATGGCATTCTGCCGATCAAGGTCAGCCAGGAAGATCTCGACAAGCTGATGGACGACGCATCGCGTGGCGCCAATGCAACGCTGACTGTTGATCTCGAAACCAAGGAAATCCATGGCCCCGATGGCGGTTCGATTTCCTTTGACCTCGACGACTTCAAGCGCCACTGCCTGCTCAATGGTCTTGATGACATCGGCCTGACCATGGAAAAGGCTAAAAGCATTGATACGTTCGAGGCGAAAAACGCTGAATTGCGTCCTTGGGCATAATGATCAAATCATTATCTACCTCTGGTCTAAGCATGGTGGCCTGAACGAGTGAATAGGACACGATTGGCTGAAATGGCCCGAGAAGATCAAAGCGGTGACTGGGCGGCACGTTTGTCGCCGTCACTTGATGAAGTCGAATCTATCGCGATTGAAGCTCTTGCGCATCTGCCTCAGGAGTTCAGGACGCTGTGCGGCGATATTATTATCCAAATATCTGACTTCCCCGAAGAACAGATTGTCGAAGATATGGGACTGGAAACGCCTTTCGACCTGTTAGGACTGTTCGAGGGCGCGGGCATCGGTGAACGCTTCAGCCTGCAAACGGGCGACACCCCAAACCGCATCACACTTTTCCGCCGCGCTATTCTCGACTACTGGTCCGAGCATGAAGAGACGCTCGGCGACATCATTACCCATGTGCTTATCCATGAAATTGGCCATCATTTCGGCCTTTCGGATGACGATATGGAAAATCTTGAAGCACAGGCGGAATAGAATGACAGATTTGCGATGAATGGCGCAGCTTGGCCATTTCTGACCAAAACAGTGACAATTTCGTGAGATTTCGATACAATCGCAATACAGATATTGCATGCGGAGAATGCTATTGATTGCCTCAGTTCAAACTGAGTGACGATCATGAACCTTTCTCCGGCTGCCTACCAGCTTCTGCTCGTTTACACGACCTATGTTATTGCTGCCGGAAGCCCGGGCCCCAGCAATATGCGCATTATGGGCGTAGCCATGAATCAGGGTCGAAAAGCGGGGCTGATATTCGCCACAGGGGTTGTGACTGGCTCCATATTCTGGGGCGTAATGGCCGCGACCGGAGTTTCGGCAATCCTCACCCGCTACGCCGAGGCACTGATTATTCTAAAAATTTTCGGCGGACTCTATCTGCTTTATCTTGCTTTCAAAGCAGCACGCGCGGCCATGGCATCAGACGAGAAGATTGCAGCACGTACGATAAATGGCGATGCTCTTCTTTCGGATGGAGAGCTTTATCGGCGCGGACTGCTGATGCATCTTTCCAATCCCAAGTCGATCCTGTCATGGATCGCGCTGGTAACGCTTGGCCTTGGACCAAATTCATCATGGCCACAGGTTGCAGCCTTCCTCAGCGGCTGCATTGTCCTAAGCATCACCATCTTCTGTGGCTATGCCATCATCTTTTCAACCGCGCCCATGGTGTGTTTATACCGGCGCGCTCGCCGATGGATCGAAGGCATTCTGTCAGCCGTCTTTGCCTTTGCTGGTATTCGCCTGCTTTTGTCACGCTAGACCAGCTTGAAGTATGAGTATCGCAATGAAGATTTTCAAAGGTCTCTCCGCTTTCCCTCTCACCCCAATCGATACAGCAGGCAATCTCATAGAGGATATGCTCAGCGCTTTTCTCACCCGCATCCATGACGCAGGCGCGGACTCAATCGGCCTGCTGGGAAGCACCGGTGGCTATGCGTTCCTCACACGAGAACAACGCCGACATACAGTCAGAACCGCCGTGAAATGCATCGGTGGTAAGACACCGCTCATGGTGGGCGTTGGCGCATTGCGGACCGATGAAGCGCAAGCGCTTGCCCGCGATGCGGCAGATGCCGGTGCTGATGCGCTGTTGCTCGCGCCCGTGTCTTATACACCGCTCACGCAGGAGGAAGGCTTTCAGCATTTCAAAACTGTTGCACAAGCGACCAATCTACCTTTGTGCATCTACAACAATCCCGGCACCACCCGTTTCATTTTTACGGATGAGCTGATTGCGCGCCTGGCAGAACTCAAAAATATCAGGGCAATCAAAATGCCCCTGCCTGCCGATGATAACACTGTGGCAGAAATCGCGAAACTGCGCGCTGTAACGCCCGATGATTTCGCCATCGGTTATAGCGGCGATTGGGGCGCAAAGAATGCGCTGCTTGCAGGCGCTGATGCTTTCTACAGTGTGGCAGCGGGCCTTCTGCCAAAGCAGTTTGCAGCCTTGGTGCGCGCTGCACAAAGCGGCAAACAGGAAGAAGCCGAGCGCATCAATAGGGCATTTGAACCGCTCTGGAGCCTGTTCAAAACCCATGGCAGTTTCCGTGTGATGTATGTTATTGCCGATCTGCTTGATCTTGCAAAGATCGAGCCGCCGCGGCCAATTCTGCCATTGAGCGAAGAAACGCGAGCACAGGTTGAGGCAGCCCTAAAAGCGTTGAATGATCTGCCTCAATGAATAAAACAAAGGCGCCCGTCTGGGCGCCTTGTGCAAATTTTGTTCGCCGCACATCTTTTTCCGAAAACCGGTTCCCACTTTTCGGGATGCGCTTTATGCCACGCTCAGGCGGACATCGATGTTGCCGCGCGTTGCATGTGAATAAGGGCAAACAATGTGCGCGGCATTGACCAGCTCTTCTGCCCTGGCCTTATCAACGCCCGGCAGAGCGACTTCCAGAGCCACATCCAGTCCAAAACCAGTACCATCTTCACGCGGACCAATACCAACCGTTGCGGTCACTGTGCTATCAGCGGAAACAGAAACCTTTTCTTTGGCTGCGACAAATTTCAATGCCCCGAGAAAGCATGCTGCATAACCAGATGCAAACAGTTGCTCAGGATTGGTTCCCTCGCCGCCCGAACCGCCAAGCTCCTTTGGTGTGTCAAGAACAACGCTGAGACGTCCATCAGCGGTCTTGGCGCTGCCTGTGCGTCCACCGGTTGCCGTCGATTGCGTCGTGTAAAGAATAGCCATTTGAAAATCTCCGTTGGTGAGGATTCATGTATCTCCGCAACCAAAATTGCAAATTATTAAATTGTGCACAATTTAATTTTGCAAAATACATTATCACAAATATGTGATGCGCAATTCAATTGCACCTCCTATAAAGTTCTGCCATGGAGCTTGCGCTATGAAAGAAGACCCAAAGGAATCTCATCTCAATTTGTCGGACATGGTCTGTTTTGCGATCTATTCGACGGCGAATGCGCTGACGCGCGCCTATCAGCCGATCCTTAGCAAGCTGGAACTCACCTACCCGCAGTTTCTGGTCATGATTGTTTTGTGGGAACAGGATAACCGCACGGTTTCTGAAATCGGCGCGAAACTCAATCTCGATTCCGGCACCCTCACCCCGCTTTTAAAAAGGCTGGAAGCAGCAGGGCATATTGCGCGCCGCCGTGACAGCCAAGATGAACGGCAGGTTCGCATCACGCTGACCGATGAAGGCCGTGCTTTGCGCAAACAAGCTGAAAGCATCCCGGAACAGGTGCTTTGCGCACTCGGTCAACCCATCGGGGATTTACAGCATCTTCGAGCACAGCTGCTTGATGTCCGCAACAATCTCAAAGACAGTCTCTCAAATTGAAAAAGCGCCGGAAAACCGGCGCCTTTATTTTGCGATCTGCAATCTTGATTAAGCAGCCAGTGCCTTTGGCGTAATGAGGCCACGAGCGACAAGCAGTTCGGCGATCTGGATCGTGTTGAGAGCTGCGCCCTTGCGCAGGTTGTCGGAAACAACCCACAGTGCCAGACCGTTTTCAACCGTGATGTCTTCACGGATACGGCTGATATAGGTTGCATCTTCGCCAGCCGATTCATACGGCGTGATGTAACCGCCGTCTTCATGCTTATCGACAACCTGACAGCCTGGCGCTTCGCGCAGAATATCGCGTGCTTCTTCAGCCGAAATCGGGTTTTCAAACTCGATGTTGACGGCTTCCGAGTGACCGATGAACACAGGCACACGAACGGCCGTTGCCGTGAGCTTGATCTTTGGATCAAGCATCTTCTTGGTTTCGGCCACCATCTTCCATTCTTCCTTGGTGTAACCGTCTTCCATAAAGACATCGATATGCGGGATCACGTTGAACGCGATCCGCTTGGTGAACTTCTGAGCAGTGACCGGATCAGCAACAAACACCGCGCGCGACTGCTGGAACAGCTCATCCATGCCTTCCTTGCCAGCACCCGAAACGGACTGATAGGTCGAAACAACGACGCGCTTGATCTTGGCTGCATCGTGCAAAGGCTTCAGCGCCACGACGAGCTGCGCAGTCGAGCAATTCGGGTTGGCAATAATATTCTTCTTGCGAAAACCTTCGATCGCGTCCGGGTTCACTTCAGGCACAATGAGCGGCACATTGGCGTCATAGCGCCATGCGGACGAATTATCGATAACGACACAGCCCTGCGCACCGATCTTAGGCGACCATTCCTTGGAAATATTTCCACCAGCGGACATGAGACAAATGTCGGTATCGGAAAAGTCATACTGGTCGAGTGCTTTTACCTTCAGCGTCTTGTCGCCATAGGATACTTCCGTTCCCTGGCTACGACGCGAAGCAAGCGCGACGACTTCATCAGCCGGAAAACCGCGTTCTTCAAGGATATTGAGCATTTCGCGACCGACATTTCCGGTGGCGCCGACGACTGCAACTTTAAAACCCATTTACCTTCTCCTGTCCTCTCCGCTTCCATAAAAACCCGCGACCAGCGGGCCTTTTCCCTGGGCCGGACCCGGGGAGAGAGGGCGAGCAGGCCAAGGGGTCAGACCGTTTTGGTGGTCGTTTTAATGCAAGTGGCCATGGTAGTTTTGGAAACGGATGCCATAGGGCTCAAAATGGCGATGAGGCCATTTCGTCCGCACAGGCTATGTGATGCGCGAGAAGCATTCACGGGATTGTCTCCTTTTCCGATTGCGCTTTTAAGCCCTTTGAAAAAAGAGTCAATGTGTTTGCAGCAATGAGCGCAACAAAACTGCTCTAAAATACAGGAAGGATCGCGCTTATTTCGTTATATTCCAAATGCAAAAGCGCAGCACGGCGCATAGGGCATCGCCCGTTTCCTAACCGGCAAAATTTGCACCGGCCAAAACGGCTGACCTTAACAGACCGGCTACACGATCACTGTCTTCGGCCTTTGAAGCTGTGCAATGGCGTTTTTGTCGGTGACGCCATATTGCCATACTTTACGATTATGCAACTCCGCAAATTATACCCGTTCGAGAGGCGGTCAACGCTAGCTTATGACATACATCGATGCCACATGGCTGTAAGAGCTGCTTGAATCCTCCCCCTCAATTGCAGGAGTTGGACTAATTTATCTTTTGCGCTCTAACTGATGTCAATTTTGAAAGTCCGTGCCTTTTCTCAATAAGGATTTAAGAATGAAGAAATTTCATACAACCCGCTGACTGCAGCACTATTGCGCAGCATTTAAAACAGCGATGAAAGGGGCAGCGAAAACCGGCGGATAATTACGACCGGCCGGAAAACTGACCAAACCCGCTTAAAGTACAGCTTAAACTCATATCCTATACTCCGCTCCGCACAAGGCGCACGCAATTTACAACAAATAAAATTACATTCAATACTAAATACAAGTTAAATAAAAATTGTTATAACCACCATTATTTATAAATTATACTTATAAACAAAACAACGAAATACGCATCCGAAAAATTTCCAGCGACAGGGCGCAATTACGCGCACCGTCAATGCAGATCTTATTTTATTTCAGCACCAAAGTTATTGAAATTTAAAACAATAGCGTGAAGGAGGAAGCATGGCTCATCGTGAACAGACCGAGCATAAAACTTGTAGCGCAGATTGGCGTGAAAGCTTCTGGCTTGCACAGCGCATTCGCATAGGCATCGTTCCGCTTCCTGTTTATCTGCTTATCGCGCTTCTCGTCGTTGGCTTCGTATCAATCGGTAAGGTGCCCTCTGATTTGACGATGTCGATCGGCATTCTGGCGATTGGCGGCTTCTTCTTTATGGAATTGGGCAAGCGTGTGCGAATCCTCGGGCTGATGGGCGGTGCCGCAATCATGGCATTTGTTGTCCCTTCGGCTGCAGTTTTCTATGGTTGGATACCGGCGTCGGTTGCAGAATCCGTGACGACATTCAGCAAACAGTCGAATTTTCTCTATCTATATATTTCAGCAATTATCGTCGGCAGCATCATCAGCATGGACCGTCAGGTCCTGTTGGCAGGTTTCATCAAGGTATTCATTCCCCTTGCCGCCGGGTCGATCGTTGCTATGATCGTCGGCACCTTGACGGGCATGACGATGGGATTCACCGCCACGCACAGTCTGTTTTTCATCGTCGTTCCAATTATGGCGGGAGGCTTGGGAGAAGGCGCAATCCCCTTGTCTCTCGGATACTCACTCATCCTTCATCAATCACAAGATGTGCTTTTTGCTCAGATCATACCCATTGTCATGCTTGGGAGCTTCACAGCCGTCCTGCTATGCGGACTTCTCAATCTGTTGGGCAAGCGTTTGCCCCGCCTGACCGGCGAAGGACAGCTTCAACCGGGCAAGGCAAATGTGGCTTCCCAAAACACTGAAAATTCAAAATCAGCCGACATAACCGAAATCGCAGCGGCGGGCGTCACGATTGTCAGCTTATACCTTCTCGGCGTCTTCATTCAAAAATTGACGGAATTTCCCGCACCCATCTGCATGCTGTTTCTGGTTGTTGCCGCCAAGATCGGCCGCGTATTTGAGCCGAGCATCGAAAGCGGAAGCCGCGATGTCTACAAGTTTTTCTCAACCATTGTCACCTGGCCACTGCTGTTTGCTATGGGCGTCGCCTTTACGCCGTGGGCAGAATTTGTTGCTGTGTTTACCCTCCCAACCGTCATAACAGTATTCGCTACGGTGTTTTCCCTTATCGCGACCGGCTTTTTCACCGCCCGATTGGTTAAAATGTATCCGATCGACACCGCGATCGTGGTCGGCTGTCATAGCGGTCAAGGCGGCACAGGGGACATCGCCATCCTTACTGCTGCAAACCGTATGACGCTCATGCCTTTCGCGCAGATTGCGACGCGTATCGGCGGTGCAATCACTGTCTCGCTGGCGATTATTATAATCAAATATATTGTTTAAACATTGAGGCTCAAATTCAGATAACAGAGGGCAAAGCACCTTGCTGCGTCGAAAGTTTTACCCCCAAAAGAAATCCGAAACTGCTTTGACGCACCGGGCCACCTCTGAGGGCTCCTATGGGCAACTAATTGTCCGCCTTTAAGTGACCTCAATTGTTTCCTTGCTATTTGGCCCATAAAAGCCGACCCTCAAGCTGCGGGCCCATTCATTTTTATCAAGGCTTGCTGACAGGGACCAGCTTGTCCTTACCCACAATCTGAAAGGAGGGCTGCATGCCTTCCAATATTCACCACGTTGATTTCCATATGAGCAATCGCATCCTCAGACAGATGATGTCCAAAGCCAGTTATGTGACCTTCAAAATGAAGCCGCTATCCGGCCCGCTCTTTCAACAGTCGCAACTTGTTCTGCAGAATTTTATGTCAGGTGTCATTCCAAATCATGGCATGAACGTCGCACCATTGCCGAACAATACCGCTGCATATGGCACGCCATAAATGAACAACTTATCTTTTGGGTGAGCTCTCCGATAAGGAGAGAGCTCGCCTGACTTAACTTCATAAATATTATCGACGATAGATTATAAAATAAAATTCAAAAATAGCGCCCAAACAGAATATTATTAAAATATAATTTGACAATTAATCAAAAAAATAATATTAAAAATACATCGATATTTTCTTGATGAGTTTTGCTTATTGCACGTTTAGCACCGTGCCCTGAACGAACCCCCTTTTAAAAATCGTTATCACTTTGCGCACGCAACAGCGTGCCATCCTCTATACTGCTATGAAAGGGTTCATTATGACCACTGGCACAGTTAAATGGTTCAATTCCACAAAAGGCTTCGGCTTCATTCAGCCTGACAACGGCGGCGCTGATGCCTTCGTTCATATCTCTGCCGTCGAGCGCGCCGGAATGCGCGAAATCGTCGAAGGCCAGAAGATTGGCTACGATATGGAGCGGGACATGAAGTCCGGCAAAATGTCGGCTTGCAACCTGCAGGCTGCTTAAATATTTTTTCTTCTTTCCTTTGACCACGGATGTACTGGCACTGTTGAAAGAAGTTAAAACTTGAGGGGTCGGGTGGACACTCGACCCTTTTTTATTTGATATTTTTCAGACTAGGAAATATTTCACCTGGGAGGCATCATGAAAACTCAAATTGATCATGCGTATAACTTCATTCCCACTATACGAAAACTTGATGTTACGCCTGTAAAACAGGCATCGACATCAAATGTCAGCGCAGAGCGCCCCGTTTTGTCGGGAGAGTGGGCAAAACTTTCAAATGTTTTGAGAAGAAGTGCGGGCGGTTGCTCTAAAAGCCGAACGCGGTCGCTATAGATATTCACGCAAATCGGAAGAAAAAACAATGATAACAGAACTTACAAAAGATACGCTGTTCAAGCCAATGCCTTCACGCCTTGAAGCACAGAAATCGCGAACGGATCTGGCAGCTCAAGCTATTCTCAACGAGGAGAGATCCGCTATCGCCGCCAAGACCGATCGTTTGAGGGCTGCAAGAATAGCCCGTGATCATTCTGTATAAAAAACAATAGAGAGGAGATACTTTGCAAGTTCTAGTCAGAGATAATAACGTCGATCAAGCCCTACGTGTTTTGAAAAAGAAATTGCAGCGCGAAGGTGTGTTTCGCGAAATGAAGGCCCGTCGCGCTTATGAGAAGCCGTCCGAAAGACGAATTCGCGAAAAAGAAGCTGCAATAGGTCGAGCGAAAAAAGAAGCAAAGAAAAAGGCTCAGCGTGAAGGTCTGTTGCCTAAACCAAAGAAGAAGCCATTTGCCCGGCCGATGACATCATCGATACGAAGCGCTGAAACGCAGAGCGCAACTTAAAGTTTCTATCAGGTTCAATCAGATCGAAACCCGCAATAGCAGGCTTCGAAATCACACTTGATGCACACATCATCAATGCGAATGATGAATACAGTCGCTATCTCTGCTCTTGTTGCGGTTAAATCTAAAAAAGCGGTTTGTCAGCTGCGATGGGTAACGTGTCCCCTATCTCATGGATAATTATGATATGGATCTGGCAAAACTTTTATTTGAGGATAAGGACGGCGCTTTCGCCATCCACTATCGGCAGGCCCATAGCAAGAAGCAATTGTCAGGCAGATAATGTCCGACTGCTGCCGGTAATGACGATACCGACGAAGCCATGTTTTTAGCCGTCAATCGTATCAATGGCATGAGCCTGTGCGCTGGCTATCCCGCTGAAAATGCCAAAACCAATACGAAATTGGTGGCAGAAAGCCCTCTAGTTATCCCCTTAGCCCCAAATACCGCTCCGGTGTCGGAGAGTATGATGCGCTCCAACATCAAGTCGCTGAAATTGCAGGGCATATCGATGGGACGACTGGACTGGACCCCGGTCCGTTACGCCAATCGTGCCTTCAGCCCAAACCTTCTGGCAGCTATCTACCGTAAAGGTAAAGTGGGATTGGTAACGCCTTTACATGACGGAGTGATCCTCGTCGCAAAGGAGTATGTTGCAGCACAAGACCCTGAAGATCCGGGCGTTCATGTTCGTTCACGCTTTGCTGACGCGATTGGACGCACAGTCTCCATCCGCCGGATAAGGAAAGAGCGATACGAAATGATGGCAACGATAACATAAAAAACAATGTATTTTCTCGGTGCAATAGCTATCTTACACCACTGCAACAAATACCTTTGAAATAGGTCTCGTCATGATAAGTTCCAAGCTTAGCTTGACTCGGAAAATCTTGACCATGTTTTGTCCGCAAAAGCGATTTGTTAATCGCCAAGATCATCATGAAACGCATGTCGATATTGGCCACCCACCAATACCACCCGGTGCATGTTCAAGTCGAAAGCAAGGTTGTACAAAGCGCTAAGTTTGTGGTTTGTTTTTTTTGCCGATGGAGACGATGTTTTGTGTGATGTTGGCCGCCATATTCAACGCAGCCGCAGTCGCTGCCGCCATTTGTGGCAAAATCATCCACTCCAGTGTCCAGGCTGCACCTGAGCGCTCTTGTTCATGCACCAGAGATTGATGCATAGCTGACACCTGAATAGCGTTAAACCGTGCCAAGGAAACCAAGACTTCAGCCTCAACCGGATTTTGCTTGTGCGGCATGGCCGAGGAACCACCGCCGCCGCGTATAGAAATCTCATCACCAATTTCTGCCATTAAAACGATATCTTGACCAAACTTACCAAGACTACCGGTGATGGATGATAACGCATTTGCGAATGCTACAACATAATCGCGCTGGGTTTGCCATTGGGGTACATCGTTCAGGCCAAGCATGGTTGCAAGTGCGGCTCTTAACGGCGCTGCATATTCACCAAATTTGTCCAGCGTGCCGACAGCACCGCCAAATTGCAATGGAAATTGCAAACTGCGCACATGTTGCAAGTGGCGTGCAAGCGGTGCGCGCCATGCGCCAATCCGATCGCTGACCCGAATAGGGATAGCCACCTGCATCCGCGTATAGCCGGTCAATTCAACACCCCCAAACACTTGATCCAGGTGATCAAACCGCTCAATCAAGTGGGTCAACCGTTGATCGAAAAGCTGAAACACCTGCTTCAGTCTCAGGATCAGGCTGGTGTCGATAACGTCCTGACTGGTTACGCCCAAATGCACATGAGCGGCATAGTGTTCTCCGACTGCATGGCGCAGTTGGCGCACCAGTTCCGGCACCACAACACCATCGCGCGCGGTCGCCCGCTTCAGAGCATCCATATCCGGTTGGAGGCCTGCTGCAACCTCTGCGATGATTTTCGCTGAAACGCTTGGCACGATTCCCAATTGAGCCTGAGCATTGGCAAGTGCTCCTTCAAAACGCAGCATCTCGCGCACATCGCATGAGGCTTCAAATGCCCGCGCGACTTCATCATCGCCGAACAGCCCCGATTGAAAGGCGTGATTAAAAACTGAAATGCTCATATATCGAAGAAAACAGTTTCGTTTTCGCCCTGCAAATGAATGTCGAATGTGTAGGTATCACCGTTGCGCTCGCCGATCAGGGTTGGCACACGAACCCGATGTTCAATCCGCGCCAAAACCGGGTCTGTTGCATTGGCTTCTTCCTCATCGGAAAAATACATGCGTGTATGTAACCCAAGATTGATGCCGCGCGCAACAATCCAAAGCGTGACATGTGGGGCCATCAAACGTCCGTTTTTAAATGCAACGCGCCCCGGTTTGATCGTCTCAAAATGAAACTCGCCAGTCTCCATATCGGCGGGGCAGCGGCCCCAGCCACGAAAATTTTCGTCAGCCTTACCACCCGTTTCCGTTGGGCTATTGTAAAGTCCGGCGGCATCGGCTTGCCAGATTTCCACCATAGCGTCTTTCATCGCTGTGCCGGAGCCATCATACACTCTTCCCCGAATGGCTATGCATTCGCCACGCGTCTTGTCGTTAACAAGCGGGCCCGCCCCAAGGTCTTCTTTGAAAATACCGTGGATGCCGGCAAAATTGGGCGTGCAGCCTATATGGACGTATGGTCCAGCAGTCTGGGATGCGGTTTCTTTTAAATAACCGAGTGGTTGGACCATGATTAATTTCCCTCCATGCGGTTTTCAAATAACGTTGAGCGACGACCCCGCAATACAATATCGAATTTATAGGCGAGCATGTCCATTGGCAGGGTTGCATTCATATCCAGCGGTGCAATCAGCCGTTCAATTGCTGATTTGTCAGGAATGGTATTAACAATTGGGCACCGCCAGATCAGCGGATCGCCTTCGAAATACATTTGTGTGATCAGTCGCTGGGACAAGCCCGCACCGAAAATCGAAAAATGGATGTGAGCTGGACGCCAGTCATTGACGCCATTTGGCCACGGATATGCACCTGGTTGAATCGTCCTGAACCAATAGCCACCGTTCTCATCGGTTATAGTGCGCCCCACGCCACCGAAATTTGGATCAATTGCTGCAAGATAAGTATCTTTTTTATGGCGATACCGCCCGCCCGCGTTAGCCTGCCAGAACTCCACAAGCGCTCCCGGTACTGGACGGTTGCTTTCATCCAGCACACGGCCATGGACGAGAATACGTGGACCAATCGCCATTTCGCCAGGTTTTGCGTAATTGAGGATAAGATCATTATCCAGCTCATTAAGCATGTTATGTCCGAAAACAGGCCCGGTAATTTCACTCTTTGTGCCTTCGAGAGACAAAAGCGCACGCGTTGGCGAACGCAATACCGAGGATTTATAACCGGGCGTAAAGGCCGGAGGGTGGACCGCCAGATCGCGGGCAAAAAACGGTGTCGTTTCAGGTTTTATGTTGCTCACGATGCGTCCCCCTCGGCTTGCTTGGCTGCTTCCATCTTTTCAAATGTTAGCTTGGCGATTTTAAATGCATGGTTTGAAGCGGGAACGCCTGCATAGATCGCGACATGCATCAGCGCCTCGCATATATCTTCTTTTGTGGCACCCGTATTTGCGGTCGCACGCACATGCATGGCCACCTCTTCATCCTGACCGAGCGCGGCCAGAAGTGCGATCGTAACAATGGAACGCTCGCGTTTAGTGAGTCCAGGTCGCGCCCAGACAGTTCCCCACGCAGCTTCAGTAATCAACTCCTGAAACGGCATGTCAAAATCAGTGGTTGTCAATTGGGCGCGATCCACATGAGCATTACCGAGAACTGAGCGACGTACGCCCATACCTGTCTGATAGCGCTCGGATGGCGCAGCTTTATTAGACATCGGCCTTATCTCCATTTTCAACTGATTGTATGAATTCGCCAAGCAGTTTGGCAAAAATATAAGGCTGTTCGACGCAAGGGATATGACCGCTGTCACGGATTTCTTCAAAGCGCGCGCCGGGGATTAGCTTTGCCAGCTCGCGAACCAGATCGGGCGGTGTCGCACCATCTTGATCGCCGCCAATACAGAGCGTCGGGGCTTTGATGTTGGCTGCAGCGAATGTGAGGTCTGCGTCACGCAGCGCCGCACAAGTTGCAATATACCCATCTAGCGGTTGACGCGTAAACATATTGCAATAACCAGCAAAGGCAGCGTTATCAGACGAGCGAAACTGCGCTGTAAACCAACGCGCCATCGTACTTTGAACAATCCCCGCAAGACCAATTTCTTCGATCGCACGAATACGGTCATTCCACATCTGTCCAGTACCAATTTTATGGGCGGTATTGGAAAGAACTAACCCAGCTACTAAATCGGGCCGCTGGGCGTAAACTTCCTGCGCGATCAGTCCACCAACGGAAAGGCCGCAAATGACCACTTTTCCAATTGCCAGATGTTCGATCAGCGCAATCAAGTCGGCTGCGAGCATTTCGACTGAATAAGGCGTTTTACCAACATCTGAGAGGCCATGTCCGCGCTTGTCGTAAGTGAGAATGGAATAGCCATCACCCAACTGCGCCTTTACATCATCCCATATACCCAGACCAGTTCCGAGCGAATTGATGAAGACAACCGCCAGCTTACCTTCGCCTGCGTGGTTCCAGTCATAATGCACGGCAATATTGTTGATATAAGCAAACTGCACGCTGATCTCCTCCGTTAAACCAGACTGGCATTTTCGTATGGTTAGGTATAATGATATTATTGTACCTACTCATAACTTATAGGTTATGAAAATAATGATAAACCATCGTATCAAGCTTCGCCATTTACACACACTCATTGAGGTTGCGCGCCAAAAAGGCGTAATGAAAGCCTCCGAGGTGCTACATGTCAGCCAGCCCGCCGTAACAAAAACAATCCGTGAGTTGGAAGAAATTCTTGGCGTTCCCGTGATTGAGCGTGATGGTCGCAGTATTCGCATCACGCGTTATGGTGAGGTATTTCTACGTCATGCAGGCACTGCTTTGTCAGCGCTACGGCAAGGGCTGGATTCCGTTTCTCAGGAGCTTCATGGATCTGGTCCACCACTGCGTATCGGCGCATTGCCGACCGTTTCAACACGCATCATGCCAAATGCCATCAACCTGTTTCTGACCGAAAAAATCGGGAGTCCGATCAAGATTGTCACAGGCGAAAATGCGGTTCTGCTGGAACAGTTGCGCGTCGGCGATCTTGATTTGGTGGTTGGACGCTTGGCTGCGCCCGATAAGATGACAGGCTTTTCCTTCGAGCACCTCTATTCAGAAAAAGTGCTGTTCCTCGTGCGTGCTGGCCATCCACTCACCTCTGGAAAACGCTCGCTATTTGATTGTCTCGCAGATTATCCCGTGCTTATGCCGACCCAGAATTCGATTATTCGGCCATTTGTTGATCGGCTTTTAATCGTGAATGGAATTGGACCACTGCCAATGCAGATCGATACCGTTTCGGACGCTTTCGGACGCGCATTTGTCCGTGAGAGTGATGCGATATGGATTATTTCTGAAGGTGTGGTGGCAACTGACATTGCGGAAGGCCGTTTGGTGCCATTGCCAATTGATACCAGTGAAACAACGGGACCGGTCGGATTGACCATCCGCACCGATGCAATACCGTCAACCGCACTGCAAATACTCATCCAGACTATTCGTGAAACCGCAAAAGCAATTTAAGGCAACGCACTCTACGGCAGGACCGCTCGAAGAGCGCTTTGCGTCCGTTGCATTGCGGGCAAAATACGCTCAATCAGCTCCTCTACCTCAACACGCATTGCTGGCGCGCCGATATTCAATGCAGCCACAATCGTTCCGCGGCTATTGAATATCGGTATCGCAATTGAGCGAAGACCCAGTTCCAGTTCCTGATCATTGATTGCATGGCCTTGTGCTCTGATACGTGTAAACTCTTCCATCAACCGATCAGGATCCGTGCGCGTATAACGGGTTCTCGATTGCAGATCGGAACGGGCAAGCAGCGCACGCGCTTCGGTTTCAGGGAGCCATGACAACAGTACGCGCCCCATCGAAGCACAATAAGCCGGCAAACGACTTCCCGGCATCAGGTTGATCGACATGACCCGTATCTGGGCTGCGCGCGCGATGTAAACGATTTCCGTTCCATCCAGCACTGAAGCCGAAGCGCTTTCGCCCACAGCCTCGGAGAGTTGATCCAGATGAGGCTGAATAATCGTTGGTAGTGGTGTCGCAGAGAGATATGCATGCCCAAGCCGCAATATCTTGGGCAACAGCATGAAGAATTTGCCGTCATATTCAGCATAACCCAATTCTGCCAACGTCAAGAGACAGCGACGCGCGGTTGCGCGGTCAAGCCCCGTAATATGCGATACATCGGTTATGGAAAGTCGTGGCTTATCCTCTCCAAACGCCTCTATCACCGCCAGTCCTTTGGCGAACCCACCTAAAAAATCGGTCTCTCGCATCACGCGCCCCAGTCAAAAGTGATGATCGATTTTGTGCGATATACGAACAAATGTCAAATAATGAACAAAATATTTGACCGCTTGCCTGCGTGGTGGCTTACTTGAGGCAGGTTTGCTGCAAGAAGCCCCACCAAAAGCATGTCTCACGAAAATCAAAGCCACTTTGAGAAGAAGACATACGTGAAAACAGAGCTCTCAAGCGTATTCAGGCTGCGCAGGGAGTGCGGGTGGCAAAAGGGAGATTTTGAATGGACAAAATTATTGGAAGCCTTGCTGATGCAGTCGCTGAAATCAGCGACGGAGCCACCGTTATGATCGGTGGCTTTGGTGGCGCGGGCGCGCCGATTGAGCTTATACATGCGCTTATCGACAAGCGGCCGAAGGGCCTGACTGTTATTAATAACAATGCCGGAAATGGGCGCATTGGTATCGCCGCGATGATTGATGCCGGCATGGTTAAAAAGATGATCTGCTCATTTCCACGCTCATCCGATCCCCGCGCATTTACTGATAAGTACCTTGCAGGGCAAATTGAACTTGAACTGGTTCCGCAAGGAACACTTGCCGAGCGCATTCGTGCCGGAGGGGCCGGAATACCGGCATTTTATACGCCAACGGCCTATGGAACCGAACTTGCTGAAGGCAAGGTAATCGCCGAATTTGACGGGCGACATTACGTTCAGGAGCGCTGGTTAAAGGCTGATTTTGCATTGATCAAAGCCCATTCAGGCGATCCCCATGGCAACCTGACGTACCGAATGGCTGCGCGTAATTTTAATCCTCTTATGTGCATGGCTGCCGCCAAGACCATCGTTCAGGTGTCTAAAACTGTAGCACTTGGGGAGATTGCCCCGGAGAACGTCATTACTCCCGGCATTTTCGTCGACAGCATCGTGGAAGTCGCGGATCCCCAACAGGAAGAAACGCTCATTCGGGCAGGAGTTGAATACGTATGACCGTCGATACTCGTGAGGACATCAAGTTATCGAATGCACAAATTGCCTGGCGTGCAGCACAGGATATTGCCGATGGCGCTTATGTAAACCTTGGCATTGGTTTTCCCGAAATGGTTGCGAGATACCAGCCAGCGGGACGGCAAGCGATATTCCATACTGAAAACGGTATTCTGGATTTTGGAGAAGCGCCCCCTCAAGGGGAAGAAGACTGGGATCTGATCAATGCTGGCAAAAAAGCTGTCACGCTCAAGCCTGGCGCTGCTTTCTTTCACCATGCCGATAGTTTTGCGATGGTTCGCGGCGGGCATCTTGATGTGGCAATTCTCGGCGCCTATCAGGTTGCCCAGAATGGCGATCTCGCCAACTGGCGGGTTGGTGCAAAGGGCGTGCCTGCGGTTGGTGGGGCTATGGATCTTGTGCATGGCGCCAAACAAGTGGTTGTGATTACCGAACACGTCACAAAAAAGGGTGAGCCTAAGCTTGTAGAACAATGCACGTTTCCGCTGACAGGCGTTGCCTGCATCACACGCATCTACACCAGTCATGCCGTTATCGACGTTGAAAAAGGGCGATTTGTTTTACGCGAGAAGCTGGCTGATATGAGCTTTGATGAGTTGCAGGCCATGACCGGTGCACAGCTTCACGTTAATGGATCCGTTGCTAATCTTGTTGTTCCGGAATTGTGAGACACCATCATGACCGAAGCTTATATTTGTGATTATATCCGTACCCCTATCGGCCGTTATGGTGGGGCGCTTTCATCGGTTCGTGCTGATGATCTGGGTGCTGTTCCACTCAAAGCTTTGATGGAGCGCAACGAAACGGTCGATTGGGAAGCGATCGATGATGTGATTTTCGGCTCCGCCAATCAGGCAGGGGAAGATAACCGCAACGTTGCCCGCATGTCGCTGTTGCTGGCAGGACTTCCAGTGAAGGTATCCGGAACGACCATCAATCGTCTGTGTGGTTCCGGCATGGATGCTGTAATAACTGCCGCACGCGCCATCAAAGCAGGTGAGGCGGAATTGGTAATTGCGGGCGGTGTTGAGAGCATGAGCCGCGCGCCTTTGGTGATGCCAAAAGCTGAAACCGCATTTTCCCGGAAAGCTGAAATCTTCGATACCACTATAGGTTGGCGCTTTGTCAATCCGCTGATGAAGCAGCAATATGGCGTCGATTCCATGCCGGAAACCGGTGAGAATGTCGCCGAAGAATACAATATTTCCCGCGAAAATCAGGACGCATTTGCTTTGCGTAGCCAGGATAAGGCAGCAGCGGCTCAGGCCAGTGGTCGCCTCGCGAAGGAGATCATACCCGTCACAATTCCCCAGCGCAAAGGAGACCCGTTGCGCGTGGATAAGGACGAGCATCCGCGTCCAACCACACTGGAAGCGCTTGCAAAGCTTGGAACCCCTTTTCGTGAAGGGGGAACGGTCACAGCCGGAAATGCTTCAGGTGTCAATGATGGAGCGGCTGCGCTGATCATCGCATCGGAAGCGGCCATTAAAAAATATGGCCTGACACCGATAGCGCGTATCATTGGCGGAGCGGCTGCCGGTGTTCCGCCGCGCATTATGGGGATTGGTCCAGCTCCGGCTTCGCAAAAACTTTTGGCTCGCCTCGGCCTTCAACCGGATCAGCTTGACGTGATCGAGCTCAATGAGGCCTTTGCCAGTCAAGGACTGGCAACACTGCGCGAACTGGGGATTGATGACAATGACGCAAGAGTCAATCCCAATGGCGGTGCCATCGCGCTTGGCCATCCACTCGGCATGTCAGGGGCACGCATAACAGGAACAGCCGCTCTGGAATTACGGCTGAACGGCGGCAAATATGCATTGGCCACCATGTGCATTGGTGTCGGTCAAGGCATCGCCATCGCACTGGAAACGGTATAATTGATCCATCTTGATAGCCGGCTCTTGGAGCGCCGATCGAATTTAATCAGATCGATGCTCCAAGAGCCGGGTGATGCACTTTATTCCTTGAAAAGCGAAAGTTGCTTGCGTAGCCGCAATGTACGGGTGTCAGACGGCTGCTTCGGCAACTGGTCAAACGCGTTGAGATAATTGCTCTTGGTGCGCAGGATATGATCTGAAAGCACTGTCGTCAGCGTGGTCAACTCATTATCTTTTACCAGATCTATCATCAAACCATGATCACCAAATGAACGGTCCGGTTCACCTTTCGCACCGATTGCGAGATGTGTGCGTAAGGCTGCAACACGCCCTAGAATATGATCATAGGCCCGCGCCAGATAGCGGTTGCCGCAATTCCTGAAAAAAGTCAGATGAAATTCAGTATCGTGACGCCCGTAGCTACGTAAATCCTGCTTGGCGATTGCAACGCGCATGGCTTCAAAATGCGTATTGAGATCAATAACGAGTTTCGCTTTGGCGCGCGCCAGTGAAAGCGTGATGGCCTGTGTTTCCAGCGCAACACGATAATCGCATAATTCAGCAATGTCGTTATGATCTGGCGTAAAAACATAGGTTCCCGATTTCGGTACGATATGGACCAGATCTTGCATTTGCAGAATATTGAGCGCCTCGCGGACAGGCGTCCGGCTGACTTCAAAAGCCGTAGCGAGCGTATCTTCAGAGAGACTTTCTCCGAAATCAAATTCGGCATTAACAATAGCCACGCGAATACGATCAGCAATAGAGCTTGCCAAACTCGCTTTGGTTTTGCCGCGAATCTTTTTCATATGAAAATCTTATAGGTACTTGTGTGGTTTGAATAGAAACGACTGGCCAGAAATACCTGGCCAGTCTGTGGACATCTTCAATCTCGTTTCGCCTTAAGGCTCATGCAGATGAAAAAACCTAAGATTGGGAATACAGCGAGTGTCAAAAGCGCCAGAGAAAAACTGTCGGTCGTCGATTTGACATAGCCAACCAAGTAGGGGCCGGTAAAACCGCCCAGCTGCGCGAACCCGTTAATGGCTGCAAGGCCACCAGCGGCTGCAGCACCAGAGAGAAATTGCGTCGGCAGCGTCCAGAATACGCCGAGATATGACCAGAGGAAGAAGGCACAGGCGCAAAGCAACAACAGTCCCACAAGTGGTGTTGGTGCAAGCGCGCTGGCGGCAAGGAACCCACCCCCGAACAAACCGGCAATTGCGGTATGAATTTTGCGTTCTCCTGTCTTGTCGGAGCTGCGAGAGATCACAACCAAGCCCAGTGCTGCAAAGACAAAGGGGATCGCTGAAATCAGACCCGTTTGCGCTGCCGAGTAATCACCAAGGCTCTTGACGATCTGCGGGAGCCACATGATCACGCCATAAATGGCAATTCCATTGAACATATAAACCAGCGTGAGCAACCAGACGCGATAGTCGCTGAACACTTCGCGCAACGAATGACGCGTATCTGCCTGCTTGCCTTTACGCTCTTCTGCGAGCTCTTTTAACAACCAGGCGCGCTCATCAGCATCAAGCCATTTGCTATCTTTTTCCGGGCTATCCACCAGATAGAAAAAAGTGATGATACCAAGAATAACGGCCGGAATACCTTCCAGGATGAACATAGCCTGCCAACCATGAAGTCCAAACAGACCTTCACCGGCATCCATAAGCCAGCCTGATAGCGGCGCGCCAAGGACGATGGAAAGCACTGTCGCGGTCATAAACAAGGCAGTCGCCCGACCGCGCTCTTTAGCGGGAAACCAAAAGGTCAGATAAAGCAGAACGCCGGGCGCAAAGCCTGCTTCAGCAACCCCCAGCAGAAAACGCAGAATGTAGAACGATATGGGACCCTGAACAAAGGCCATGGCGCAAGAAACAATTCCCCATGTCACCATGATGCGCCCGATCCAGATGCGCGACCCGAACCTGTGCAGCATCATATTGCTTGGCACTTCAAACAACATGTAGCCGATGAAGAAAATCCCAGCCCCAATACCAAACATATATGGGGTCAGGCCAATATCCTTGTTCATATGAAGAGCGGCGTAACCGATGTTCACACGATCAAGATAGTTAATGATAAATGCAATGAAACAAAACAAGACGATGCGCACGTTAAGCTTGCGGATCGTGCTGTCGCGCAGTGAAGTATTGGCGCTCATCGCACCAGTGACAGAGTGTACCACGGTTTCCTCCCTAGGTAAGTCGCGCTTTGAGCCAGTTCGTGGCACATGCCGCTTAAGGCTCAGAGTCCCAGATCTCAGCGTTAGCGTGTTCGCGCCGCATAGAAGGCGGTTGTTTCCCCACGGCGCAATACCCTGAACACCCCTTCCATCTGAAGCTCTCAATATCTGTGTATCGCCGCATTTCGTATATTACAAGTAGTATGCGAAAACTTGTACCCTAGATTGACAAATAGGTTTTAGATGTGCCCTTTAATGGGACGCTATGCGCATGTGTGATCCCCCGGTTCGCTTACGCAAGTTTTCAACCTTGGCAAGGACGGCATCTTTTCATGAATGAGCAAAATCCAAATTCTCCCGGCCCTATCGACTTTTTTCGAAACCGTGTTGTTCTGGTAACGGGTGGTGCATCAGGCATCGGTTATGCCGTCACCGCCAAACTCGCCGGATTGGGGGCGCGGGTGGCAGTGTGGGACATTCAGGAAAGTCGCCTGGCAGAGGTTGCTGCTACCTTTGGCAACCAAGTGATGACACAAAAGGTCGATGTTTCCGACAAAAGTGCCGTTGATGCAGCGGTCGCAGAATTGGTCAGTCATTGGGGGGCGATTGATCATCTGGTCAACAATGCTGGCATTATCGGCAATCGCATGACGGTAAAAGACTTTGATTCCGATGAACTCGACCGCGTTCTGGCTGTTAACCTGAAAAGCGTTTTCTACGTGTCGAGCGCCTATCTGCGCCACATGAGCAGCAATGATGGCCGCTCAGTCATCAGTCTTTCGTCGATTGCTGGCCGTACCGGCGGCATGATTGGCAATATCGCCTATGCAACGACCAAGGGAGCCATTGCGTCCTATACCTATGCCTTGGCCAAAGAGCTTGCTCCGGCGGTGCGTGTCAATGCGCTGGCTCCCGGTGTCATTGATACCGAAATTCAGAAAGACGTGTTCGCTGATCCCGCGAATATTGCAAAAATGGCCGAACTCATTCCGCTTAAGCGCCTCGGGAGCGCTGAGGAAGTCGCAGACGCTGCGGTCTGGCTGCTCTCACCCAGTTCTGCTTACATTACCGGGGTCGTGCTTGACGTCTCCGGCGGTCGTTAAGGAGATCAAGAGATGTCACAGGCAAAAACTCTCAAAGCGCTTATTAACAGTGGAAAGATCATACAGGCTCCTGGAGCGCAGGATGCATTGACGGCACGCCTCGTACAGCAGTCAGGCTTCCCCGCGATCTATATGACCGGATTTGGAGCAACAGCAACGCGGGTTGGCACGCCCGATCTGGGACTTTTAACTCAGACAGAGATGACCACACATGCGCGCGATATGGTGCGCGTTGTAGATATTCCAGTGATTGCCGATGCCGATACCGGTTACGGTGGTCCTGCCAATATTGTCCGCACTGTTGAAGAATATTTACAAGCTGGCGTTGCCGCGATCCATTTGGAAGATCAAATGGCGCCAAAGCGCTGTGGCCAACTTGCCGGCGTTCGCTTGATTTCGGCAGAAGAGAATGTTCGCCGTCTGCGTTGCGCTGTGGCAGCGCGTAAGGGTAGCGATATGCTGTTAATCGCGCGTACTGATGCGATGCCTGCGGCAGGTGCGGAAGAAGCTATTCGTCGTGCGAAAATGTATCAGGACACCGGTGTTGATCTGGTTTTCGTGGATGGAATCAAGACGGTCGCAGAAGTGGAAGCCGTGGCGAGGCATGTCGAGGGACCCAAGGTCGTCAGCATCGTTGATGGCAATGAAACCACATCCTTAACCGCCAAAGACCTCGAAGGCATGGGTTTCAATGTGGTGTTCTATGCACTGTCGACGCTATTTTCTGCAGTGAAGGCAATGTCCGACACGTTGGCAGTATTAAAGCGTGATGGGACGTCGAAAGCGCGCGCGTCTGAGATGATCACCTATCAGCAATATTGCGATGTCGTTGGTTTGAACGAATTTCAATTGCTGGACGAGACATACGGCTGGTCCTCATGATCCAGCTTCATGAGGACCAGATTGTGAAAACACACCTCAACTTCGCAGTTAGCTGAGTTTTATTTGCGTTGATCGAAAACTCAGATCGAAACGCATGCCCATGCGGTACAGCATCTCGGCTGGATATTACAAACGTGCTGGTAATAATTGTGCGCATATGCTCGGAGTTCAAAAGCTGCTTCGCCACGAGATTTAGCTTGGAATTAGGTTTCGCAGCAGCGGCAAAAAGGCATATTTGAAAGGCGACTGAATGTTGACGCTCCGCCAGATAGAAGTGATCCGCGCGATCATGGTGACAGGCACAATCGCTGGCGCTGCAAAACTGCTCAATGTATCAGCGCCCGGCCTTAGCAGGCTGATGAAATACTCCGAAGACTCGCTCGGCGTAAGGCTGTTTGATCGGCGCGGCGGGCGATATGTCCCTACGCCACAGGCGAGAAATATCTTCGATCTTCTCGATACGGTTCACCGGAAAATCGAAGATCTTCAATCAGCTGTTACGGATCTGAGCAAGGGAAAAGCGCAGGAACTCTGCGTGGCATCGGTGCCAAGCATTGCCAATGTCATGATACCACGCACTGTTGCGAAACTTCGCGAGCGTTATCCAGATATTCATCTTGACCTCGACATTCTTAAGATTGAGGAAGCTGTCGATTATCTTCTCCTGGGACGCGGCGAAATTGTTGCGATTTCATCGCGGTTTGATCACCCTCTTATCCATTTTGAGCCGCTTACAACGGGACGGCTTTTATGCATCGTGCCGGAACATAGCCCCCTTGCATCACGCAGCAAGATAACCCCTCTGGAAATGTCGCAATATCCACTTATCGGGATCAATCCAAAAGATCCTTATGGGGCGATCATGGCTGCAATGTTCACCAATGCGGGTCTTGATTATAAAATGAACATCAAAGCGCGATTTGGATCGACTGTGTGCAGCCTTGTTGCGGCCGGATTGGGCATCGCGATCATTGACGAGTTTACGGTGGCACATGCGGTCGTAAGGGGCCTCAAAAGCATTCCAATTGATGCTGAAAACAACTTTAATACCTATATCGCTTATCGCAACGATATCCCCCTCTCCGTTTATGCCGATCGTTTTGTGCAGCTGCTTCGTACAGAAATGAATGCTGTCAGTTCATTCGCAGATATTGATTGAACAGCCTCAAAAATTAACATCATGTTATGCAAGGCGGCACATTTGGTATGCGATATTATCATCGACATGCATTACGCTGACAACCTGAACACAGAATAGCAATCCAGCAGCTATTTTTGCGATTTAAGACCCGGTTCCGCGTTAAGCCGATTCAATCTGCAAAACACGTATCAGCACAGCCTCAATCAGGAGCGCATGTCATGAAAACGTCGATAGCGACCGTTTCCATTAGTGGAGATCTGCAACAGAAACTTGAGGCCATTGCGAAGGCTGGCTTTGATGGTGTCGAGATATTCGAGAATGATTTTCTCACTTTTGATGAGAACCCACAGCAAGTGGGGCGCATGGCGCGAGACCTTGGGCTGGACATTACGCTTTTTCAGCCTTTTCGTGATTTCGAGGGTATGCCGGAGCCCTTGCGCAGCCGAACTTTCGACCGGGCAGAACGCAAGTTCGATTTGATGCAGGAGCTGGGCACAGATCTTATTCTCGTGTGTTCAAATGTATCCCCTGCGGCTCTTGGTGGCATCGACAGGGCTGCTGACGATTTTCATGCGCTTGGCGAAAGAGCAGCAAAGCGGGGCCTGCGTGTGGGATACGAAGCGCTTGCATGGGGACGACATATTCATGACCACCGCGATGCATGGGAAATTGTGCGGCGTGCTGATCATCAAAATGTTGGACTTATTCTCGACAGTTTTCATACGCTGGCGCGCAAAATCGATGTAAATTCGATCCGCTCAATCCCCAAGGATAAGCTCTTCATTGTTCAAATGGCCGATGCGCCGCTGATTGACATGGATCTTCTTTATTGGAGCCGCCACTATCGCAACATGCCCGGAGAAGGCGACCTGCCGGTTCTGGACTTCATGCGAGCAGTCGCCGCGACAGGCTATGACGGCTATTTTTCCCTCGAAATTTTCAACGATCAGTTTCGAGGTGGCTTGCCTGCTTCGATTGCCGAAGATGGGCATAGATCACTTATCTATCTCGGTGATCAGGTGAAGCGCATTGAGGCCGCAAGCCAGTTAACGGTCGCGGAAATGCCGGAGCGAGCGAAAGTGGATCGTGTTGGGTTCATCGAGTTTGCTGCCAACGCAGAGAATGGGAAGAGACTTGGCCAGGTCTTTTCCACTTTGGGCTTTGCCCTTGTCGGAAAGCACCGGACCAAAGATGTACGCGTCTATCGTCAGGGTGCGATATATCTTGTTATCAACACGGATATTCGCGGCTTTGCAAGCACGGCTTACGCGATGCATGGACCAACAGCCTACGCGATTGGACTGAGCGTGGATGATGCTGCCGCGGCGCTGGAACGAGCCGTTGCATTGGGCGCGGAACCCTTTGAGCAACCGCTTGATCCGGGAGAAATCGGCAAGCCTGCGATCCGTGGCGTTGGCGGTGGATTGATTTATTTTCTTGATGAGAAAACTGATCTCGGCCGTATTTTCGATATTGAATTCGAGCATGTTGCGAATTCAGGCGATACCGGCGGGATCGGTCTCACGCATATCGACCATATTGCGCAGACAATGAAGTTCGATGAACTTTTGACGTGGCTTTTATTTTATACGTCGATCACGGATGCACATAAATCACCGATGGTCGATATTGTCGATCCAGCAGGGGTTGTGCGCAGTCAGGTTATTGAAAACACAAGCGGGACGCTGCGCATCACGCTCAATGGCGCTGAAAATCACCGCACGTTGGCAGGACGCTTTATTGCTGAAACGTTTGGTTCCGGCATACAGCATCTGGCATTCGCGACAGATGATATATTTGCGACAGCCGCCGCACTTCGCGAAAACGGCTTTCCAATGCTCGAAATCTCCCCCAACTATTATGACGATCTTGAAGCGCGTTTTGGCCTGGAGCCAGCACTTACCGATAGATTAAAGGCAGCCAATTTGCTGTATGATCGCGATGATGGGGGCGAATATTTTCAGCTCTACAGCCCAAATGACGAACAAGGCTTTTTCTTCGAGATCGTTCAACGCAGCGGTTATGCTGGATATGGCGCAGCGAACGCTATCTTCAGAATAGCTGCACTGCGCCGTTATCTTCGCCCCGCAGGCATGCCGAAATAAAAAAGATCATAGACGGTGCCGTGATGGGATCGGCAGTCAGCGCCGTGAAATCATATCTGAGATTTTTCCAAAAATTCTCGCTGCCACGGCTCGATGTAGAGCCTCAAGAGCGTGTCGCGCTGAATGATACCCAATACGCTCACTCTATCTTCTTGTTTTTACGCATGTCGTTCTCGGATCGTAGCAGGAATAGAAATCAGTCTGGTGGGCTGATTTCTCCGCAAAGGCGGCCGTCGCTTTTCGGGGCGTGCTTTAACTGCGCACGAAGCAGTTTCTTATCAATGTCTTGTCCGGCAAAGAGGTTAAACGCGTCCACACCTTGATGAAAAAACAGCTCATAGCCGGAAATGCAGGTCGCTCCTGAAAGCGTGGCTTCCGTTAGAAACTGGGTGTCAACGGGAGTGTAGACCGCATCAAAGACCCAGCGTCTTTTAGCCAGAAGATGCGTCGGAAATGCTGAACCGGGGTAGCCAACCATGCCAAGAGGCGTGGAGTTCACCAAGCCATCAGCATTTGCGCAAGCGCTCTCGATAGTCTTGACCGCAAGCGCCTGTATGTCAGGGAAAGTTCTTTTGATTGCAGAGACAAGCTGTTCCGCACGTTCAAGGGCAGGGTCAAAAATGCGAATGCTTTTAGCGCCGAGAGTGGCAAGGCCGAAAGCGATCGCCTTCCCAACCCCGCCTGCACCAGCCATTGCAACATGTCCCGGCGCATCATTGGGAAACGCGTTGCGATATGCTGTCTGAAAGCCAGAGAAGTCAGTATTGTAGCCTGTTGCCAGCCCATCTTCGAAAATGGCGGTGTTGCAAGCGCCCAAGGCTTGTACGGTCGGACAATTCACCGTGAGACGTTCAAAAACCATCTCCTTATAGGGGAACGTTATATTCACCCCACGATAGCCCCCTTCTCCTGCACACCAATCGAAAAGCGCGTGGAAATCCTGGTTACGCTCTCTGGGGATGAGCGCGTCATATGTCACCTCAAGCCCGACAATCTCGCCCGCCAAGCGATGCAGTCGCGGCGAACTGGACGCAAGAATATTGTCTCCGATCAAACCAAGCTTAATCATGCTCACTCCTCCCCGTCAAAATCACTTTAACGATACAATGGAGAAAGCTAAAATCAAATGGTGTTTTAAGTTTTATCAGATATTTCTTCTATTATCTGTTATTTTATCGTTCCCGTTGCGAGTGCATGCTCCAGCCCCCCTTTAACATGGCACTCCAGAATTGTGATTGCCGCCTCAGCATTGCGGCTCAGGGCTGCGTCAAGCAGCCCCTGGTGCTCCTGCGCGGCAATCTCGCCTCTAAACGACAAGGCAATCATTTGATATCGAAGGTATTTATCAAAAATACTTGCATGTGTTTCCATCAACACCTGAGAACCACATGCGGAAATAAGAGATTGGTGAAACTCCCAGTCGTAGCGTTTCCAGGTTTCAGTTTGCGATTTGTCGCCATCGGCCATTTGACGTTCCAAGGTTGCCAATTTGTGATGACAGGCGACAACAGTACCCTCCCAGTCTACGCCGCCGGCTGCAAATGACTGCTGAAGCGCGTGCGTTTCAAGAAGAAGCCGCAACTCTGAGATTTCCTTCAGATTTTCTATCGAAACGGGCGCAACATCAAAGCCGCGCTGGCCTTCCGCCAGCACAAGTCCTTCGGACGCGAGCCGATTAAGAATTTCTCTCAAAGTACTGATACTGGCGTCGTAGACGGCGCGCAAAGCATCGAGTTTGAGCTTCTGACCCGGTTTCAATCGACCGAATATGATGTCGGAACGAATGCGCTGATAGGCCTGCTCGCCGATGGTTTGCGGGAGAACTGTATGATCGATGGTTGTGCTCTGTTTTGCCATAGGATTTTTATTCATCTCGTATCAGACGGGGAGAAGGCCGTTATCGATAGTATGATCGACGCAGGAATGAATATGTGTCGAAAGAATGCTGATAGCCTTCAAATGATCGCGGTCCAGCGCACATTGCAAGAGTTGCCGGTGTTCATCTGCTGCAATGCGACCTCGAAAGATAACAGCCGCAATCTGATAGCGTAGATACTGATCGAAGATTCGCGCATGCGTTTGCAGCAGCGTTTGAGATCCGCAAGCGGACACCAGTGCGTGGTGAAATGCGCGATCGTAATTCTTCCAGGCCTGGGGGTTCGAACGATCACCCGCTATGATTTGCTCTTCAAGCCGGGAGAGACGATGATGCGCGGCAACGACCTCGGCTTCCCACTCCACATCACCCCGCTCAAACGCCTTGGTGAGCGCATAGCCCTCAATAAAAATCCGCATTGACGCAATATCGCGAAAATTTTTCTGGGTGACCGGGGCAACGGTAAACCCGCGCTGTCCTTCTGCAATCACCAGACTTTCCGCGTTCAAACGATAGAGAATCTCGCGGATCGTGCTGACGCTCACGTCATAAGTTGATTTTATCTCGTCGAGCTTAAGCCTTTGTCCGGGCTTGAGCCGCCCGAATATAATATCGGACTTGATCAGTTCGTAGGCACTATCGCCTGCTGTGATGCTTTTCGAAGGGGCGTGCAAGATTGGAGCTCCGGTTACCCTTGCATTTAATTCAAAGGTTTGGCCAACTGCAAGGTCGTCGAATAAATGACATAACAAATAATATCATATGATTTTCATTTTATCTATTGATCCGCATTATCCCATGTGCCAAAAATTATACGGGAACATGGTTGAGGAGCCATTGCACACTTCGGGAGGAGACTGAAATGTATTCTATATCCAGACGCGCGTTTCTTGCAGCGACCACCGCCGCACTGCTCATTGCAGGTCTATCCAATGCCGCACGCGCCGAGGAAACGACGCTGCGTTTTTCTGCTGTTTTCTCTCAACAAGATATTCGCGCAGAAATGATGAAGCGCTTTGCTGAAGAGTTGGGCAGTGATTTCAAATATGACGGTTACTATGGCGCGACGCTCTTCCGTCAGGGCACCGAACTGGTTGCATTGCAGCGCGGCAATCTTGAGATGGGCAACATCGCACCTCAGGATATTTCAGAGCAACTTCCAGAATGGTCCATTCTAACCTCTGCTTATCTGTTCCGGGACGCTCACCATCTTACGGCTTTCTTCCAGAGCGAGGAAGGCGAGAAGCTGAAGAAGCTCGCGGAAGATAAACTGAAAATCCGCGTTTTAGGACCGACCTATTTTGGTGCACGGCACGTCGGGATGCGGACGGATAAAAAGATCAATACGCCTGCTGATCTCGCAGGCGTTCGTCTTAGAATGCCGGGCGGTGATGCGTGGCAATTCCTCGGAAGCTCTCTTGGCGCCAACCCTACACCCGTCGCCTATGCCGAGACTTACACCGCACTTCAGACGGGCGCGATTGATGCGCAGGACAATCCTTTGCCAAACGTTGAAAACATGAAGTTCAATGAAGTCATGAAGCAGATTGTTCAGACCTCTCATCTGGTTGGCTTCGACGTTCTTACGATTTCGCTTTCAGCTTGGGAGAAATTGTCACCAGAACAGCAGGCGCGCGTCCAGAAGGCAGCCGATAACGCAATCGCCTGGAGCAATCAGCAACATCTGAACAATGAAGCGGCTTTGATCGAAAAATTTAAAGCACAAGGGCTGGAAATTTACGAGCCTGATCTGGCCGCTTTCCGTGAACATGCGCAGAAATACTATGTCGATCAGGGCAAGGCCGCGTCTTGGCCCGAAGGCTTGCTGGAGAAGATCAACGCCCTCTGATCCGCTCTTTTAAGGGTGCCACTCAAAAGAGTGGCACTGTGCGCCGCTTTTTTCAAACATGAGTAATCCGATGAGAATCTCCGCAATGGGAGAATGGCTCCGGAAACGGGCTGAAAACATTCAGGCACTTATGCTGGCCGTCATGTTCTTCTCCTTTATCCTTCAAATCGTTTTTCGGTACTTCTTAAACTGGCCTACGGGCTGGTCGTCCGAACTTACCGTCATCATGTGGCTCTGGATTGTGCTTTGGGGGGCTGCATTTGTTGTGCGTGAAGACGAAGAGATCCGTTTTGACCTGATTTACGCGTCGGTTACGCGCGGCGTGCGGCGCATAATGGTGATTATCAGTTCACTGATATTGATCGGGCTTTACTTGTACTCCCTGCGCGCAAGCTGGGATTACGTCACATTTATGAAAATCCAGTCGACAGCTTATCTAAAAATCCGCTTCGATATCGTCTTTTCGATTTACATCATTTTTCTTCTTGCTGTTGTCTGCCGATACATGTGGATACTTTGGCACGCAATCTTTGATCGCGCGGCCCTCAAGCCGGAAGACGTGTCGGGGCCTGTATCATGAGTTTCATTGATCCGTTTACGGCGTGTATTGTGCTGCTGGTTACACTGGCACTGTTGGGTTTGCCTGTCGGGCATTCAATGATCCTTGCTTCGATCCTGTATCTGCTTCTCGCAGGCTTGGATATTGGCACGGCTGCGGAACAACTGCTCAACAGCATGTACACAAGCTATACGATGCTTGCCGTTCCATTGTTCATTCTGGCAGCAGAGCTCATGAATTCCGGTTCGATGACCATCCGGATTATGAATTTCGCAAATGCATTGGTTGGCCGGTTCCGGGGCGGGCTGGCTCAGGTTAATGTGCTTCAGAGCCTTCTGTTTGCAGGTATGTCGGGTTCGGCAATCGCTGATGCTGCCGGCATGGGCAAAATGATGCTCAAAATGATGACCCATAACGGCAAATACACGGCCAGTTATTCTGCGGCACTGACGGCTGTAACTGCTGTGGTGGCTCCTATCTTGCCTCCATCAATCCCGATGGTCATCTACGCCCTTGTTTCAAACGCTTCGATTGGCTTTCTCTTTCTGGCTGGCATTCTGCCCGGACTGTTGATCACTGTCAGCCAAATGATCATTGTGTCCTGGACGGCGCGCGTAAAAAACTTTCCTGTAGAGGAAGCGGTGCCTTTACGTGAACTTCCCAAGATTACCTTTCGAGCCCTCCCTGCACTGATGCTCCCTGTTGTTTTAATTGTTGGCTTGCGTGGTGGCGTAATGACACCGACGGAAGCGGCTGCCGTTGCTGCGGGATATGCGCTTTTCGTCTCAATGTTCATTTATCGTGATGTTGGCTTACGCGAGTTTTATAGTTCGCTGGTGGCGGCTGCGCGCACGACAACATCCATCGGCATGCTGATCGCCGCGGCTTTAGTTTTCAATTACATTGTCACCATCGAAAACGTCCCAAATTCCATCAGTCAGTTTCTGCTCAGCTTCGACTTAACGCCTCTGACCTTCCTTCTGATCGTGAATGTGCTGCTTTTGCTGCTTGGCGCTGTTCTCGAAGGAGCCACGATCATTCTTATCGTCGTGCCGGTCCTTATCCCGACGGCCAGCACACTCGGTATCGACCTGATCCATTTTGGTGTCGTGGTGGTGTTCAATGTAATGATTGGTTTGGTAACCCCGCCTTATGGTCTGCTTCTCTTCGTTGTGAAACGCATTTCAGGCGCGTCGATGAGCGACCTTCTCCGAGATGGCACGCCGTTTATCCTCGGTTTGCTTGCAGCGCTTGCACTCATAACCATTTTTCCAAGTATCGTCCTCTGCGTGCCGCGCTATTTCGGCTACACAGGCTAACAGGTGAATGAAATGACTAAGAAAATCTATGTACTGAATGGCCCTAATCTTAATCGGCTTGGTACGCGTGAGCCGCATATTTACGGTCACACAACATTGGCGCAGGTTGAAACAATCTGCAAAGAAGCTGCTGGAAGTGATGAGATTATTTTCCACCAGTCCAACCGCGAATATGAACTGATTGACTGGATCCATGAAGCCATTGATGAAAAAGCCGATGGGATTATTATCAACCCCGCAGCTTTCACTTTCAGTTCGGTTGCCATCATGGATGCGTTAAAGATGTTCGACGGGCCAATCATCGAGCTGCACATTTCCAACGTACATCGTCGCGAAGCGGTTTATCATAATTCGCTGATGTCCAAAATAGCGACCGCCGTGATCGCGGGTTTAGGTGTGCAGGGCTATCGTGCCGCCGTCACATCTATCAGCCATCTGGGCTCTGCGCGGAACTAGCCCACTTAAGAAGCATCGATTAAGCAAGAATATCGAATGAATTCTCATTGCCCACAACCAAAAATCGATATTGCGGTGCGGTCTACCAAGCCGGGTATTTGCAGATTTCAGGCAGGCGATTTCGCGCCACAAGTGGGTGGTGGGCATGGCTCAGTTCTGGTGGGATGGCGCATGACAGTAAAATGCCGCCCGCACCCAGAATGTATGCTGCAATGATGTTGATCATAATGCGAACGGCATAACTCTTGCAGTGCCCCGCCGGATGCCTTTGCGGTGCCCGGTTTTTGCGACAGTACCAGCCGACACCGCTCCCGCCTCAAAGCGCGAGCGGTGCGAGATCCACGTTCACTGCTTCACCACTTTCAGCCGCCGATCGGATCGCATCAAGCACGATGAGGTTGGCGGTTGCATCACGCACATTGACCAGCGGTGCGCCACCCGAGCGGACCAGTTCTGCAAAGTGAAGCAGCTGGGCCTGATAAGGATCAGTCGTCTCAACGGGGAGCGCCGTGCCAGAGAGCGGTCGCGTCCAGTCCGGTTCGCCCTCCGCCCCCCACAGGGTCAGATCCGGCAGAGAAAGCCCGGCGCGGCTACCCGCATAATGATGGGCACTGACAGGGTGGACGGGGAACCGTGCTGGATTTTCACCGGATGTCAGGTCCCACGCCCATGGGCCCACAGCAGCGTCGGAAATACACAGCGTCGCCAGCCCGCCAGAGGCAAATCGAAGGGCTACGGCTGCTGTATCCTCCACTGCAAAACCACGCACTTTGTGGCTGGTGATTGCTTTCACGCTTGCCACCTCACCAAAGAAATAACGCAAAAGGTCGACCTCATGCACGAGATTGATCAAAAGCGGTCCGCCTGCACCAGGTGCACGCCGCCATGCTGCATCGAAGTAGGAGGCAGGCTTGGCCAGTGTGCAGGTGACGCTTGCCATGACCAGTTGGCCGATCCGCCCCGCATGAATAGCCGCATGCGCGGCCTGCACAATCGGATTATGACGACGGTGATGCCCAACCAGAAGCGGCACGCCCGTTTCTTCAACAACAGCAATCAGGCTCTGGGCAGAAGACAGGCTTTCAGCAACAGGTTTTTCCAGAAGGACCGGAATGCCAGCGCGCAGCAGCACTTCGGAAACCGGAAGATGAGTCTCATTGGGCGTGGCAACAATTGCGGCCTGCACAAGCCCGGATGCGATCAGCGCATCGACATCCGGGAGGCATGGCACGCCAAGCGATTCAGCTAGCGCCCTGCCAGAGGGCGCCGGGTCAACGAGCGCTGCCAGCCGCATCCCCTCCATTCTTCCAAGCGTATCGATATGTGTGCGCCCAATGGCACCGGCGCCGATAACGGCCACAGCAATTGCATCTTTCATACAGGCCTCCTCCCCGATTCTTTTAACGAGAACAAGCAAAGCAGAAGTTAAAATGGAATTGAAGTTTAATATTGAATAGCGTTCAATTTTTTGCAATGATCCAAATTATCAGAAGAACAAACGGCCATCTTGGGAGGGACGCCGCATGCCAGCGAGACCAGAGGGTTGCACTGTCAAAACCATCATTGATGAGAAGGGCAACGCAGCATGAAGCGCATACTCGTAACCGGGGGAACCGGTTTCGTGGGTGCGCGCACTGTTGCAGCCCTTCACGCGGCAGGTCATGCGGTGCGTGTGCTGGATCTTGCGCCCCGCCCCGCCCGTTTTCCCGCAGGACTGCCCGTCGAAGTGCTTGCAGGCGATATTACAAATACCGGAATGGTCGCAGATGCTGCGCGTGATTGCGATGGAATCGTCCATCTCGCTGGCCTTATGACAGCAGACTGCGCCCGTGATCCCATTATTGGCGCGCAGGTCAATCTGATCGGTAGTCTCAACGTTTTCGAAGCGGCAAGATCAAACTGCATTCCAGTTGCCTATCTTTCCACGGCCGGTGTCTTCGGGCCCGATGATGCTATGCATCCGCGGCCAATGACGATCTACGGCGCCACGAAACTGGCTGTTGAAGGCGCGGCCCGCGCCTTCTTTCTGGATCATGGCGTACCGAGCCTCGGGCTGCGTCCCTACATCGTTTACGGCCCCGGCATCAGCTCGGGCATTGCTGCCGGTCCGTCAATCGCGCTTGCCGCTGCGGTGCGGCGCGAGCCCGCACTTATTCGCTTTTCCGGTCGCGTCGGCTTCGTTCATGTCGATGATGTCGCCCGTCTTCTTACCGCGGCGATGACGACCGCGCCGGATGGAGCCATGACGTTGACCATGGCAGGCGACACTGCTGACATAGCCGATTTCGTCGCCGAGCTTCAGACGCAATCCGGCTGGAACGGCATTACCGTCGAAGGTCCGCCATTGCGCATCCCCGCAGCGCTGGTGAGTGATCCGGTGCCTACCTTTCTTGGCCCCCAACCGGTAACGGACATCCAGAGCGGAATCGCCAGTTCGCTGGCCGAACTGCAAATGCGGATGGCAGAGGAATCGTCCAATGTTTAGTCCCCATCGTCCATTTCCCAGCCCCTGTCTCCATGGTCTTGTCAAACGTCAAGCATGCGGGCAACTGCGGGTAGACCTGACCAGGAGAGGGGTGCAGGTCTGACAATCAAATCGCATTCTCGGGAGGAGTTCGAGACACTGCGTTCCGGGCAAAGGTCGATGGATCGGCGAACGGATTTTAGAGAAACGATCATGCATGGAGGAAGATCATGATCAAGAAACTGCTTTCCACCGCTGCCGTCTTGCTAGCGCTCGGCACTGTCCCGGCACTGTCAGATATCAAGGTCGGTTCCATCGTCGAGCTGTCAGGGCCAGGCGCTGCTGCCGGAACAAATTTCCGCGATGGCGTGAAAATGGGCTTCGAAGAGATCAATGCACAGGGCGGCATTCTCAACGAACCAGTCAAGATCATCGAGTATGACAGCCAGACTGATCCGCAGGTTTCACGCGCCATGGTTCAAAAAGCGATCGACGATGAAGTCTATGCGATCATGGGCACAGTTTTCTCGTCCTCCACCGTTGTGAACATGATCGTTGCCAAGCAATATGGCATTCCACAGTTCACCGGTTCTGAGGCCCCTTCCATCACCGCCAAGGGCAACCCCTATATCTTCCGCACCGCTTTCGGCTCGCAAAAAGGCGTGCCGAAGATGGTGAAATACATGGTTGAGAACATGGGCGTGAAGAAGGTCGGCATTGCTTGGGCCAATACCGAATTCGGCAAGGGTGGCCATCAGGCCTTCATCGACGAAGCGGCGAAGGCTGGTCTTGAAATTGTCGTGGATGTTCCTTCAGAACAGGCGCAGGCAGATTTCTCCGCCGATGTGTTAAAGCTGAAGAATTCCGGTGCCGATGCCTTCTTCATCTACTACACCGAAGAGGAAAGCGCCCGTTTCCTGCGCGAGGCGCGCAAGCAAGGCATCGAAAAGCCCCTGATCGGAGAAACCACGCTCATCGGCCATAAGGTAATTGAGCTTGCTGGCGATGCCGCAAACGGTGCGATGGGCCATGTCGGTCTGACGCCGGACGCTGATGTACCAGCCCTCAAAGACATGGTCGAGCGCTTCAAGATCAAGTTCAAGTATACGCCCGATCACAACGCTATCAAAGGCTACATCGCTGCCTGGACGCTGAAATACGTCACCGAAATGGTCGGCAAGCCGGACAGCAAGGCCGTCGCCGAAAAACTGCACGGCCTGACCCTCAAAGCCTCGGACTATCCGGGCGTTCTGATGGATGTGAGTTGGGACGACACCGGCGAAATGTCACGCGAGAGCTTCTTTGTGAAGGTCGAGAACGGCAAACAGGTCGTCGACGCCATCCTGCCGCCGAACTGATCGCAGCCGATCAACATATCCGCCGGCAGCACAACGTGTTGTCGGCTTCATCACCCCATTCGCAAAGCCGACCACCAGCCCGTGAGGACATATCATGGCCGAGCTTCTACAAATCCTTGTCTCCGGCCTTGCCGCCGGTTCTATCTATGCGCTGGCCGCTGTCGGCTTCACGTTGCTCTGGCAGGCGTCACAGACGATCAACTTTGCACAGGGCGAATTCGTCATGCTCCCGGCCTTCTTCGTGCTTGTCGGCATGAATATTCTCGGGCTGTCACTCTGGCCGTCCGTCGCGCTTGCGCTGGCACTTTCGCTTCTCATTCTCGGCATTGCCTTCAAGCGGCTAATTGTTGAACCCATGCTGCCACACGGCACGCTTCCCTTGGTCATCGCAACCATAGCGCTCGGCCTGCTGATGAAGGAAAGCGTCAAGGAATTCTACGGCGCGACCGCCCAACCCTTCCCGGCCGTGTTTCCGCAAACCGTCTACCATATCGCTGGCGCCAGCGTCTCCATTCAGGATATCGGCAACCTCATCGTCTCCATGCTCGCCATCGGCGGCCTTCAGCTTTTCCTCAGCAGCACCCGCACGGGGCGCTGCATGCAAGCGAGCGCCCAGAACCCGGCGGTTGCCGAAATTCTCGGCGTCAATGTCAAGCGCATGGTGCTTTACACCTTTCTGATCAACGCCGCACTGGCGACCATTGCCTCTGTCCTGATCTCACCGATCTATCTCGCCAAGTTCTCAAACGGTGAAACACTCGGCCTTGTCGCCTTCATTGCGGCCATTGTCGGCGGCTTCAACCAGATCCGCGGCGCACTCGTCGGCGGCCTGCTGATCGGCATCATCGACAATTTCTCGGCAGTCTACATCTCTGCCCAGTACCGTTCCGCAATGCCGCTCATTCTTCTCATTGCCATCATTCTGCTGCGCCCGCAGGGCCTGCTCGGCACCCCGGAAGGGAGAACCGTATGACCCGTTATAAACCCCTCCTTCTCGCCCTCGGCATCGCGGCGCTGATTGCCGCCCCCATCGGCCAGGGCAATTACATTATCTATACCCTCTGTTCCTGGCTGCTGTTTTCCATCGCCGCCATGGGGCTGAACCTGACCCTCGGCTATGCCGGACAAGTCAGTCTCGCGCAGGCAGGCTTCATGGGCATCGGCGCCTATATCACCGCACTTATGACGCTGGCCGGCATCCACTGGGGCTTCGCCGTCATCATCGCCATTTCCGCAAGTTTTGTCGTTGGCCTGCTGCTTGGCTATCCGGCCCTTCGCGTGCAGCACCACTTTCTCGCTTTCGTGACGCTCGCCTTCAACACGCTGCTCTTTCTTGTGCTGCGCAATGAAGAGGAAATCACCGGCGGCTCCTTCGGCCTTTCCGGCATGGAACGCCCGGCTTTCTTCGGCTTCGACACCAACAGCAACATGGCCTTCTATTACTTCTCGCTGGTCTGTTTCCTTGTGGCTGCCGGTGCCATGTGGTGGATCCTGCGCTCGCCCTGGGGGCGTGCTTTCAAAGCGCTGCGTGAAAACCCGATCCGTGCCGAAAGCCTTGGTCTGAAGGTGCGTCGCCAGACCCTGCTCGCTTTCGCCATTGGCTCGGCCTTCGGCGGCCTCGCCGGTGCGCTGCAAGCACCGCTTGTGCAGTTTATCGAACCCTCCAGCTTCGCACTTATCCACTCGCTCAAGCTTCTGCTGATGGTCGTCGTCGGCGGCTCCGGCTTCTTCTTTGGACCCATGCTCGGCGCTGCCGTCGTCATTCTCCTGCCGGAAGTGCTGCGGTTTACCGAAGGCTACTACCTCATCATCTATTCCGCCCTCGTCATTCTGCTCATGATCTATTCACCCACCGGCCTTATCGGCCTCGGACGCAAACTCATCGACAAGTTCAAGCCGAAGCACGAGGCGCGTCGCGACCTGAAGCAGGGGGTTCAACTGTGAACATCCATACCCAGAACACCGAAGCGCCGATTCTTTCGGTTCACAACATCTCGAAGCATTTCGGCGGTATCCGTGCAGTAAATGGCGTCAGTTTCGATGTCCAGCGCGGCGAAATCCTCGGCCTGATCGGGCCGAACGGCTCCGGCAAATCGACGCTCTTCAACTGCATTCTCGGCCAACTACGGCCAACGGAGGGTCATTGCAAGGTCAACGGCCACTCTACAGACGGCGTGCGCCCGGCTGACCTCTCGCTGATGGGCATCGGCCGCACCTTCCAGCAGCTTTCGGTTTTCCCGAATATGACGGTGCTCGACAATGTTATTCTGGCCGGGCAAGAGCATGAAGGTTCGATGCTTTCGCGCCTTTTCGGCAAACCCGATGCAGGCCTGACCGAAAAGGCCGACCAGCTCATCGAATTCTTCCGCCTCACACCTTACCGTGACACGGCCGCCGGCTCGCTTTCTTACGGGCAGCAGAAGCTGGTGGATGCAGCCATGGCCTTTATGGCCGGTCCCGGCATCGTTCTGCTCGATGAGCCGGCGGGCGGGGTTAACCTCACCATGCTCGGTCATCTCAAAGAACGGCTCATCACCTATAACCGCGATCATGGCACGACCTTCGTCGTCATTGAGCACAACATGGAATTCGTCATGTCTTTGTGCACGCGCATCATCGTGCTGGCACAGGGCGAGATCATTGCCGAGGGGACGCCGGATGAAATCCGGTCGAACCAGATGGTCATCGACGCTTATCTGGGGGGCTGACATGCTGGAACTTAAAAAGCTCAATGGCGGCTATGGCCGCATCACCATCCTCAACGGCACGTCGTTCACCATTCCCAAGGCCTCAATCACCACGGTGATCGGGCCGAACGGCGCCGGAAAATCGACGGTGTTCAAAGCCATCTTCGGCCTTCTCAACATCAATTCCGGACAGATCCTGCTTAATGGCGAAGACGTCACCCGCAAGAGCCCGGCGGAAATGATCGCCCGTGGCGTGACCTATGTGCCGCAGGGCCGCAATGTCGTGCCACAACTTTCCGTACTGCATAATCTGGAACTCGGCGGTATTACTTCGCGAGATCAGACACGGGTTCGCCAGCGCATGGAGGAGGTCATGGACCAGTTCCCCATGCTCCGCCAGCGCAAGGACCAGAAGGCGATCGAGCTTTCGGGGGGGCAGCAGAAACAGCTGGAAATCGCTCGCGCGCTGCTGCTCGACCCTAAGATGATCCTGATCGATGAGCCGTCCATCGGCCTGTCGCCCAATCTGGTGCAGGAAGTGTTCCAGACCCTCATCCGTTTGCGCGACCAGGGCGTCACGATCCTCATGGTCGAGCAGAATGCCAAGGCCGCTCTGGCCATGTCAGATTACGGCCTGGTGCTGGAACTTGGCCAGACCCGCATGTTCGACAGGGCTGACAAACTTCTCAAGGACCCGCGCGTCGGCCAGCTTTTCCTCGGCGGCCATATTGAGGACGCTGCCTGAACGCCTCCTCCCAAGGGCGCAGCAGAAAGGCCCGGTGCGAACCTCGCGCCGGGCCTTTCCAGTTTTGAATACGATCCTCAGCCCGCAACCGCGTCACCAAGATCGGCAATGGCCACCCAAAACCCGACAGCAACCAGCGCGTGACGGCGCTTACGCATAACCCGGCCTCGGCACCATGCCCATCAGAGACTGCGAAAGGCCACCATCGACCACGAGGTCCTGCCCTGTCACGTAAGAAGCGCGCGGCGAGGCCAGAAACAACGCCACATCGGCCATATCTTCCGGCATTGCGATACGTCGCATCGGCACCATGGCTTCGCGGGCTGCCTTGACCTTCTCATCCTTGTAGAAAGGTTCGGAAAGCGGCGTGCGCACCAGACCTGGGCTTAGCGAATTTGAACGGATACCCTTCGGGCCCCATTCAAACGCCAGCTGCCGCGAGAGCATCAGGATCGCCGCCTTGGAGGCGGAATAAGCACCGCTGGCGGGTTGCGGCTGCGTGCCTGCAATACTGGCCACATGCACCAGCGCACCGCCGCCGCGCGCAATCATGCCGCGTCCGAAGGCCTGTGCCGCTGCGAGATATCCGGTCAGATTCACCGCCAGCATGGCAGACCAGTCGGCTTCCGAAACGCTTTCCAGCGGGCCGGGCCGCAGAATGCCTGCATTATTGACCAAGATGTCGGCACCGCCTTCGGCCTCAACCTTTGCTGCGGCGGCGGCCACATCGTCCGGCCGCGAAAGATCACAGGCAAGCGCCAGCGCCCCCCCGCCGAGGCTTTCTGCCAGCGGCGCTGTGCGTTGCGTGTCGCGGTCAAGCAGCACGACGCGAGTGCCCTGCCCGGCAAAAGTGCGCGCCAGCGCCTGCCCAATACCACCGCCCGCGCCGGTCACGACCACCGTTTTACCGTTGAGTCCAAGCCAACTCATAGCGATACCTCCCAGCTTTCTTCCGCCGGCGCATGGCCGACACCCCGAAAATCACGAATCGTGTATGTAATGGTGTTGCCTGCGAGCGTCTTGCCGACGGCAATTTTCACGGGAAAGCCGTGTTTCATTCCATGCCTCCAGTCACGAATTATCAACAGGCAACCTATGCGCCTACCAAGAGCAGACCAATGGACGTGCCGGTGCATTTGTTGCACAATTCAACTGGGATATATTCGGGAGGAAGCAGATGGCGCTTGACGCGACAAGCCATATTCCACATTACTATCTTTATGGCGATCAGAGCACGGACGTCGAACTCGATTTCCTGCATATGGAACCTATTCGCGACCGCAGCGGCCCGAATGACTGGCGCATCCGTCCGCATTCGCATCCTGATCACATGCAAATTCTGTTGGTAAAGACCGGCGGCGGGACGATCCGCATGGAAGACCGGATTCTGCCAATTCCGGCACCGGGCATTCTCGTCATTCCGGCCGGCATCGTGCATCAAATCGATTTTTCCCCCGGCACAGATGGCTTCGCCGTCACCGCAGCACTTGGCTGCCTCAAGTCCGCGTCCGGTGCTGATCCGCGCTTGTCAGGGGCGGCAGAGCGCCCCGCCGTCTATCCGTTGGAAGGCACCGGCGTCAACATTCCGGCAGTCTTTGATACATTTGATTGGCTGCACCGGGAATTCATCTGGTCCGCCCCCGGTCGACGCACAGCCATCATGGCGCAATACATGCGCATTCTCGTCGTGGTCTTGCGCCTTTTCGTGACTCATAACGATCCGGGCATTGCGACGCCGGATCGGGATTATGCTCTGCTGGTGCGCTACCGCGCCCTTCTTGAAACCCACTTCAAAAGCCAGCGTTCGCTCGCCGTCTATGCCGGCGATCTGGCTGTCACTCCGGCACGCCTGAACGCGGCTTGCAAAGCCCGTACCGGCAAGACAGCATCCGATATGCTTTATGAGCGGATCGTTATTGAATCAAAACGCTACCTTGCCTATACGGAAAGTAGCATTTCTCAGGTAGCGCATCTGCTGGGGTTCGAAGACCCAGCCTATTTCAACCGCTTCTTCACCCAGCGGGTTGGCCTGTCACCGGGTGCATATCGCAGGCAGGCCATGCTGAAAGAAGCCTGACACGTCCTTCTTTGTACACGCAATATTGACCCCGACATAAGAAAATCAGATGTCAGAAATCTGCGTCAAACCCACTTCATAGACTGATCTATGACCGGAAGCGGCTTAAGGACAAACTGCCGTCAAAACGGCAGTCCGACATAATTCTCGGCCAATTCCTTGCGCGCGGTTTCCGATTCTGCCAGATGGGCGAGCGTTGCGTGCCGCATCTGCCCGGCGAAACTATCTTCCCCTTCAAAGCGGTGCAGCATGGTCGTCATCTGCCAGGAGAAGCGCATGGCTTTCCAGATCCGCCGCAATGCGCGCTCCGAATAAGCATCAATTCCACCTTCCCTGCCATGCTTCAGCGCATCAATGAGCGCCTGGTGCAAGTAGAACACATCTGAAACCGCAAGGTTGAGCCCCTTCGCGCCCGTCGGCGGCACGATATGCGCCGCGTCCCCCACCAGAAAAAGCCTGCCCCAGCGCAGCGGTTCCGAAACGAAACTGCGCAGCGGCGCAATGGACTTCTCAATTGAAGGCCCAGTTACCAGCCGCTCGGCAGCGCTTGAAGGAATACGCCGGCGAAACTCGTCCCAGAACCGATCATCTGACCAGTCCTCGACCTTGTCCGCCAATGGCACCTGCACATAATAGCGCACGAGGTTGGCATTCCGCATCGAAGCCAAAGCGAAGCCGTGTGGCGAATTCGCATAGATCAGTTCATCATTCACCGGAGGCGTCTGCGACAGGATTCCCAGCCAGCCGAAGGGGTAAACACGTTCGAATTCGCGTCGCTTCTCCTCCGGAATCGTTTTACGGCTGACACCGTGAAAACCGTCGCATCCTGCTACATAGGCACAAGTCAGTGCTTTGCGTTCGCCATTCACCGTATACTCGACCTTCGCCTGCGCCCCGTCGAGATCGAGAATGCGCACATCCTCCACGCCGTGAATGACAGTGGTGCCCATCGCATCCTGCGCCTGATACAAATCCTGCGTAACCTCCGTCTGGCCGTAGACCATGACGCGCTTGCCGGTGAGTGCCTTGAAATCGATGTGAACCATCAGGTCCGGATCGGTGATGTAGGTCCCGTCATGCGGAAAACCCTCCGCATCCATCCGTGTGCCAACGCCCGCCTCCCGCAGAAGTTCAACCGAGCCCCATTCGAGAATGCCGGCACGAATGCGCGATAACACATGATCGCGCGTGCTGCGCTCCAGAACAATCGTCGCGATGCCCGCACGGTTGAGCAATTGCGACAGCAGCAGACCGGAGGGTCCTCCACCAATAATGACAACTTGAGTATCCATAACAATTTCCCGAATTGTTCTCCCTGGCGTTTTTGTACCGGGCATGACGACATTCGCGAATGGACAGAGCGAGTATAAAATGGTACTATTCGTGCATGGCGTTGCAATCGCAAATACCTGTCTTCAATCTCTTTGGCGAAACGTCATCCTTTCCCGATGTTGCCCATTGCGAACGGATCTGGGACCGCGCGCGTCTGCATGACTGGCGGATCGCTCCACACCGCCACCAAAAGATGACGCAAATCTTTTTTGTCGAGCATGGCGCAGCACAAATTGGTGTCGACGGCGTCTCGGTGCATCTTGGCGATGGCGATTTCCAGTTCATTCCGGCGCAATCCGTTCATGAACTTGACATTGCGCGCGGGAGCGAAGGACTGGTGCTGTCCTTCCCGATCGCTCTTTTTGCGGGCCTGCACAATGCAGCGCTGGAACGCAGTCTGGCGCGACCGTTTGTAGCCCAAGCCGATGCACGTTTACGCGGCATTCTGAAAGAAATTGCCGTAACCTTTGCCGGCAAAGCTCCATTCCGGGATGCGATCCTTATGGCGCTGGCGCAGGCGGCTCTGGCGGTGACAGCGGATATCGCAACCCTCAGTGCTGAAGCAACGGAGCCGCTGCAACAGCGGCGAATGCTGGAATTCGACCGTCTGCTGGCAGACCATCTTTCATCCGGCTGGGGCGCGGCGGAGTTTGCCTCTGCCATGTCGATCACACCGGGGCATCTCAGCCGAATCTGTCGCATGGCGACGGGCGATAGCGCGACGCGCCACATCGAGACCGCACGCATGGCCGAAGCTGGCCGACTTCTGGCCTTCACCCGGCTTTCCGTTGCCGAAATCGGCTATCGTCTCGGCTTTGCTGACCCGCCCTATTTTTCGCGCCGTTTTCGCGCGGCAACGGGTGAAACCCCATCTCAATACCGCAAGCGCTATCTCGGCTAAAAATTTTCCAGCAAAAGGGCGCAGCGATTTGCGTGGGAGAGTGCTTAAAAACAAACACATAGAGCAAGCGTATCGGGTACGATTAAACGCGGCACGCTCTACCCGCCTTGCGGCATTTTTCGATGGTATTGGCTAGCATCGTCAATTATGCCAAGGCAAAGTGGCAGGGAACGTGCTACATCGGCAACCACCTGTCGACGGCAGACATGCATCCAAGCGGGTTGATTGCGCCTCAGGAGGGTTTATGGACGAAAACAGTTTCGATCTGCAGCGCTGCATTGGCGCACTGAGCACCAGCTTTTCCAGCCGCCTCGGCGCCGGCGCATCCCAGGAGTATCACCGCCGTTTCGGCATCGGCGTCGTGGAATGGCGGGTTCTTTGCCATCTTGCCGTCGAACCCTGGTCGAACGTCATTGCCATGGCAAATTCCATCGGGCTGGACAAGAGTTCCGTCAGCCGTGCCCTTTCCGCCATGCAGGAAAAGGGACTGGTCAGCGCCCGCGACGGCGCACGGCGCAAGCGTGAAATGGCCCTGACCAACGCGGGATGGGCGCTCCATCAAAAAGTGCTTCCCATTGCCCGCGCCCGTGAAGCTGCCGTGCTGCAGGGCTTCACGGCGGAGGAGTTCGAAACCCTCCTCGGCTATTTCCACCGGTTAATCGCCAACCTGCCGAATGTCGAGGAAGACGCGCAGAGCCGGGCCGCTCAGGACAGCGACGCGAGCGAAGCCGCCTTGAGCAGACAGTCTTCCTGAGCCACCACGAGGTGCGCAGACGCCTTCAGGTAGGCAGGAAAGTCGGGATGGCTGTCACGGGCAGCCCATCGGGCCTCCATATCGCTCATGTCACGATAGGCCCACAGATGAACCACCTGATTGAGCGACCCGACGGCACTGGTGTAGAAGCCGATCGGCGCGCCCAGTGTTTCGATTAAAACCGGCATAGCAAGCCGGTCGAAGACCTCGAGAAACTCGCCCATCTTGCGTGGCGCAATCGTATAGTAACGCAGATTGACGAGCGGACGGTCGGCGGGGGCAGTAAACATTCTGGCTTCCTTATTCTGCCGCGAGCGTGCGGCCGCGTTCATGGATCTTACCGGCAATTGACAGTGCAGCGACATAACCGAATGTCATTGCCGGGCCGATGGTGATGCCTGCCCCCGGATAAGCGCCGCCCATAATCGAGGCCGCGTCATTGCCGGCAGCCCACAAGCCCGCAATCGGCTGGCTGTGCTCGTCCAGCACCCGCGATTGCGTGTCGGTTACCAGTCCCGGGAATGTGCCAAGGTCACCCATCACGATGCGCAGCGCATAGAACGGGCCCTGCTCGACGGGGGCGACATTCGGGTTCGGCTTGTTGTTGGCATCACCGAGATAGCGGTTGAAACCGGAGGTGCCGCGACCAAACTGGCGGTCTTCCCCGTTGCGGGCGCCGTCGTTATAGTGCTTCACCTCATCGGCGAACGCACGCGCATCGACGCCAATCCGCCCGGCGAGTTCCTCAAGCGTCTTGCCGCTCTTCAGATAGCCGGAGCGAAGATGTGGGCCAAGCGGCATCGGATAGGGCTTCACATAGCCGATGCCATATTTGCGGATCGTCCGGTGATCGGCAATCAGCCAGGCTTCGGTCTTACCCTTGCCCCGACACGCCTCAATCATGGCCGCGCCAACATCGTGATAAGAAAGGCTCTCATTGACGAAGCGCCGCCCCGATGCCGTCACCATGATGAAACCCGGCTTGTAGCGATCGACAAGATGCGGAAACGCGATCTCGCCACCGGGGAACGGTACTTTGGAAACCGGCATCCAGGCCGCCGCATTCGGCAGCCCTTTTGAAATATGGCCGCCGGCCTTTTCACCAAGCGCGATGCCATCGCCGGTATTGCCTTCGGGAACCGGCGTGAAATGCTCGCCCCCTTCTTTCAGATGCGGGTAAAGCGCGGAAATACGCTTGCCGTCACGGGCAAATCCACCAGCGGCCAGAATGACGCCCTTCGTTGCCTGAACATCCCGGCGTGTGCCGTCAAGGGTGACGACAACACCGGTAACGCGGCCGTCCTTCTTCACCAGTTCGCTCACCGGCGCATCGGTCACGATCTCAATTCCAAGGTCGAGCGCCGATTTCGACAAGGCCGCAGCCAGCGCATTGCCGGAGGTCAGCTGCACGCCACGCCCATGGCGCAGCAGATGCCACATATGTACGGCCAGACGCTTGGCCACATACATGGCCGAAACAGGCGACTTGGTAAAATTGAAGAAGTGCTTCAGGTCATTGTTCGAGGAGTTAAACATCATGCCCATGAAGGTAATGGTCTTCAGCGGCTGGCGCAGGCGGCGAAACTCCTTGCCAAGACGGCGACCGTCATAGGCTGCTGCTGTAACCGACCGGCCGATCTGCACGCCGCCCGCCCGCTCCGGGTGATAATCCGGATAAAGCGTGCGAACGAAACGCGCCTCGGTTTCCTTTTCCATAAAGCGCAGCATTTCCGGACCGAAATCCAGATAGGCATCAATGAAGCCGGCGTCGTATTTGTTGCCAGCCTCGCCACGCATATAGGTGTGCACGGCGGCCCGGTCTTCCTTGATGCCTTCCGCCTCATAATGCGGATTGCCGGGTATCCAGATCACGCCGCCAGAGAAGGCCGTCGTGCCACCGAAGACCGGCGCTTTTTCCAGCACAACAACGGAAAGACCCGATTTCTTGGCGGTGATCGCGGCGGTCAGGCCGGCGGCACCGGAACCAACGACGACAACGTCATAGCTATTGGCAAGGGACATTTGAGTATCCTTTCATTCGGCTGCGGCGGGCTGCAGGACCGGTTCGTGCTGGTGCGGACGAACGATCAGAGCGGCGCTGCCTGCGATTACGAGGGGAATGGCAAAGACGGCGAGCAGGGCGGCAAGGCTCAGCCCCTGCCCGATCAGGATGCCGCCGAGCATCGGTCCGATCACGGCGCCAAGACGGCCAACACCCATGGCCCAGCCGATCCCGGTTGAGCGAATTTCGGTGGGGTAAAGCGCAGCACCCAGCGCATAGAAGGCATTGAAGCCGCCATTGGTGGTGAAGCCGGCGCAGAAGGCGAGCGCGAGCGTGACGGTGAGCGAAACCGTGACATAGCCGAAGGCCGCAACCACGACAGCACCAGCGACCAGCGCCACACAGGTGACACGTGGCAGGCCAAAACGGCTGCCGCAAGCACCGATGATCAGCGTTCCGATAAAGCCGCCCAGATTGAACAGGGCACCCGCATAGATGGCCTTATCGACGGGAAGGCCTGACTGCACAGTCAGCTGGGTAATCCACGAGACGAGGAAATAGAAGGTCATGAACCCCATGATGATCGCCAGCCATAGCGCAAACGTCGCCACAAGACGCCCTTCCGCAAAGATTGCGCGGACGGAAGCCTTCTGCGTTGCGACGCGCGGCGGCAGCGTGGCAAGCGGGGCATCGCCGAGACGACGCAGAATGACGTTCAGCCTTTCAAGCGCACCGGCAGGCTGCACCCGTTTCAGGTAATCGATTGATTCCGGCAAGATCATCACGACAAACGGCAGCACGATCAGCGAAACAATACCGGCGGCCATGAGCGCGCCGTGCCAGCCCCAGACGGGCAGGAAGTGCGCAATCGTCACGCCGGTGATGACAGCACCCAGCGGATAGCCTGCAATGGCAATGGCCACGACCATGCCCTGCTGCCCCTTCGGCGCGAAATCGGCCGCCATTGTCGTCACACTTGCGAGAAATGCGCCGACGGACATGCCGATGATCGCGCGAAGCGCGATGAGTTCATAGACGTTGCGGGCCTGACTGGACGCCAGCATGGCAACTGTGATCACCGCGAGAAGGCTCATGATCAGTGGACGGCGGCCAAACCGATCCGCCAGCGGCGCGATGAACAGACCGCCAATCGCCATGCCCGCCAGCGACGCGGAAAACACAGTGCCAAGCACTTCCGGGCTGAGTTGCCAGGCACTCTTGAGCACTGGCGCGACATAGGACATGATCACGATGTCCATTCCATCAATGGCATTGAGCAGGAAGCAAATGAAGACGACCGTGATCCGCAAAGGGGTCCAGCCACCGCTTTCGCCTGTTGTTGCGCCCGATGCAGGCAATCCCCCATGTACCATTGTTTCCTCCCAGAAAATGGACGACCACAAGCGGTCGCCGGACGCGATGGCCCCGCAACTATGCAATTTCTTGTGTCGATAGATCTTCCGTCTGCAGCCTCCTGCTGCAAACTTGCATTGATTTCTATTCACGGGATTACGGTCCGTCAAATGTTTTGTTGCGATCGCAACAAACTATTTACACGACACAATGCTGAACCGTCATGCCTCATGTGCCCCAGCCCGTTAAAACAAAACAATAAACGCCTTGACTATGAACAGTGTCACGTCGAAAATGGAATGATAATCAAAACTGGAAAGATCATGAGCAATCTTGAAAAATGCCTAAGCATCGTCGAGATGCTGGCGGAAAACCCCGGCGGTCTCTCCGTATCGGCCATTGCGCAGCGGGTCAACCAGCCGGCAAGCGGCGTTCATAGGACCCTTAACGAATTGATTAGGCTAGGTTATGTCCGTCAGATTCAGGATCAGGGCGATTATGCGCTGACGATGAAACTGGCGGCACTCGGTGTCGGTTTTCTCGGACGCACCGGGGTCGGCGATATTGCGCAGCCCATTCTGGACCGTCTTGCACAGGAAAGCGGCGAGCTGATTCGTCTTTCCGTCATCGATGGTGAAAACCTGATCTGGGTCGCGGTGGCTCAGGGCGCTACCAGCGGCCTGCGTTATGACCCCGGTCAGGAACAGGGCGTCGTCGTGCATCTAGCCTCCAGTGCCGGTGGGCAGGCTTGGCTCTCTTCCATGAGTGACGAAGAAGCACTGGAACGGGTGTCCCGACAAGGGTTGATCAATAACGGCAAGCCCTCTGGTCCCGGCGCACCCCGCACCATCACCGACCTTCTGGCCATTCTGGCAAACACGCGTGCACGGGGATACTCCGTCTCCGTCGACAGCTATATCGTCGGCATGGCGGCCATGGCGATGCCGATCATGAGTGATGGCAAGGCCATCAGTTGTCTCTCGATTGCTGGCCCAGCCGTGCGTCTGACCAGCGAGCGCATGGCTGAACTTGCCCCGGCGCTGGCGCAGGCCGCACAAGAAATTGGCATGGCCGCCAATGGCTCCCGCTATTTTCCCGGTCTTCATAAATTCGGCTGAACGCAGGCCCATATCAAGAAATACAAAGGCCCCGCTTCATAACGAAGCGGGGCCTTTGCTTTGTATAGGCAGGTGCATTACTTCAACGGCGAATTCGCCATCGGAAAGGCAATCGTCGAGCGCATGTCAGTCGTCAGCCAATCCGGCCCACCCTTCGGCGGCCATACGCCCTGCGCAACAGAATCCGCGCGGATTTGACCGCGTTCGTTAACCGAAGCAAATGGCCAGATATGCGTCATGCGCGGCTTACCGTCGATGCCGTACATGCAAACCGTAAGCTTCGAAAGCGCGGTACGTGCGGGAACTGCCGCCTCCCATGCCCGGACTGTCGGCTCAAGCCCGCCGGTTTTCAAGACATAGGTGCGGAACTCATAGGCTGGGCCGAAGCTTCCGATCTGCACCGGCGGCAGAAACGGAAACGGTGCGTAGCCCTCAAGCTCAAGCCCGGTCAACCACTCCGCAGCACCAAAAGGGTTTGCTGCCCGCAACGTGCGCTCCCGCTCGGCATCGAAATCGGCAACAGTGTCGAAGCCGCGAAAAACGAACACGCGGTTCAGCGCGCCGATATCTGCGTTGAAAATGCCGAGCAGGCGTCCCTTGCCTTCGCTGGCAAAGGCCTCAATAGCCGGCGACACCTTGGCGGCCGCGCCCATGCTGGTGGAAAGCGTTGCGATTTCATATCGTTGCATGATCATTCCTTTCGTGCGTCATCGTGTCGGCGACATCGGTCGCCGTGTCGGTAAGCTTGCCAGCGGCGTGCTTGGCCACACGCCAGCCAAAGACGATGGCCGGGCCAAGCGTTGTGCCGGGGCCGGGATAGGTGCCGCGAAAAATCGAGGCGAGATCGTTGCCACAGGCGTAAAGTCCGGGAATGGCCGTCCCAGCCTCATCAAGAACACGGCCATAGACATCACCTGACAGCCCGGCGCTGGAGGCGAGGTCGGCGGGACGCACGGCCATGGCATAGAACGGACCCTGCCCGATGAGACCAAGACACGGATTTGGTCCGGCCTGCGCATCGCCATTGAATCGGTTGACGACGCTCGACCCGCGTCCGAACGCCTCATCGACGCCGGTTGCCGCCGCACGGTTGTAGGACGCGACCGTTTCCGCGAGGCCAGCCGGATCGCACCCGATGCGTGCTGCAAGATCCGCAAGCGTTCGAGCCTGGATGACGTAGCCTGCCGCGATCATGGATTTCAAGTTGGATGCACCGGGCAGGACCATGCCCATGCCATAGCGGCGCATGAAGGCGGCGTCGCAGACAAGATGCGCCGGAATGGCGCCGTTGGCGATCTGCCCCATCGCAAAATCATGATAGGAGTTGGCCTCGTTGACGAACCGCTTGCCATGCGCATCGACAGCGAGAAGACCGGGCTTGGCGCGGTCAAGAATGATATGCGGCCAGACGGCCAGCGTGCCGTCGGCCCGCCGGTAGGACGAGCAGGGCATCCACAGTGCCGGACTGTCTCCGCCATCCTCGAACCGCGCGCCGATTGCCATCGCAGCATCGGCGCCGTCGCCAGTATTGGTCGCAGGACCGAGCGCATAATCGCGGGTGCCTGCGGGAAACAGGCGCTCGCGCAGTTTGCGGTTCCAGCAAAGGCCACCGGTAGCCAGCACCACACCCTTGCGGGCGCGGATATGGCGCAGACCGCCGGGTCCGTTAAGCACCGCGCCGACCACCCGCCCCTCTTCCACGATCAGGTCGCGCAGTCCCGTATCAAAAAGCACGGGAACGCCAGCCTTGCGCAGACTGAACAACAAACGCGCCACCAAAGCATTGCCCATCAACAGCCGAGTGCCGCGCCGATAGCGCAAACGGTCCAGCAGATAGCGACCGACAATACCGGTCGCACTGCGGAAATTTGCCACCGATCCAAAAGGGGCCAGCAAAGCGCCTAGCTCATTGCGCCCGACCATCATACCGCCAAGCCCCAGAAACTCGCGGCGCGGCGGGCGCACCCGGTCAAAGTCAGCTTTGTCGAGCCGGCGCCCGTCAAACGCGACGGGCGCAAGCGCGCGGCCACCATAAGCAGCACCCGGCCCATCGAGATAATCCGGATGTGCTATCGCTGCGACGAACTTCACATCCGTTCGGCTGTCCAATTCGGCAATGGCATCAGGGCCCGATGTGAGGAAGGCTTCGCGCAAGGCATTTCCGCCCCGGTTGGCAACGATTGCCTCAAGAAAGGCGCGAGCCTCCTCCACCCGGTCTGGCACACCAGCCTGAACGGACAGATGTGTTCCCGGCACCCAGGTCGTGCCGCCGGATGTGGCGGTCGTACCGCCCACCGCGTCTGTCTTTTCGGCGAGAACCACATGAAGCCCTTCCAGCGCCGCAACGAGCGCTGCGGTCATACCGCCCGCGCCCGCGCCACAGACCAGAAGGTCCACTTCCTCAAAAGCCTGCGACCGGTCTTCCGACCCGCGTTCAGACGGCATTTTGCTCTCCTCCAACACTGTGTCTGTGCAAAACGGCCTCTCCTTCCGCCAAAGTCTCGGCGGCCAGAAAGCCGAAGGTCATGGCTGGCCCAAGCGTGATGCCACCGCTCGGATAATGCCCCCCCATGATGCTGTTCATGTCGTTGCCAGCAGCAAAAAGACCGGGCACGGGAACACCGGCGCCATCCAGCACGCGGCCCCGGCTGTCGGTTTCTATGCCGGTAAAGGTGCCAAGACTGCCGGGCACCACTTTCACCGCATAAAACGGCCCGTTTTCTATCGGGGCGAGACAGGGGTTGGGCCGATGGTCCGGATCGCCCTGCACCCGCTGGTAGGGCGTCGTGCCACGGTGAAAGTCAGGATCTTCGCCGCGCGCGGCGTGCAGGTTGAAAGCTGAAACGGTTTCTACCAGCCCCGTGGCATCGATGCCGCATCGTGCCGCAAGCGCGGCAATCGACGGGGCTTCGATCAGGTAGCCGTTGCGGATAAAGGCACCGAAGGGAACCGGCGCGGGCTTGACCGCACCCAGCCCGTAACGGCGCAGAAAGCGTCTGTCGCAGATCAGCCACGAAACCGCAGGCATGCCCGGCGGCGTGGCGGCGATCATCTCGCGAACATAGTCATGATAGGGACCGCCCTCATCAACAAAGCGCTTTCCGGCGGCGTTCACGGCAATGATTCCGGGCTTACCGCGCTCTACCAAATGCGGAAAATGCCCCGGTGCCTTCCCGCCTGCGCGCGGCACCAGCGAAACCGGCGCATAAGCCGCCGCATGGCTCATGCCCGTGTTGATATGACCGCCCACACTTTCAGCAAGACGCAGACCGTCGCCACTGTTGCTCTCCGGCGCAGCAGAATGATGCGGCGTTCCAGCCCGCACATGCGGGAGCAGATCATGCAACCGGCCCGGATCGTGCGGAAAACCGCCAGTCGCCAGCACCACGCCACGGCGAGCCGAAACGATGACGTCTCCATGCGGCCCAGCGAGAATCGCACCGCTCACGCGGTCGCCGGTGCGGCAGAGTTCGCGGGCCGAAAGCTCCGCCCAGAGCCGGACCCCACGGTCGGCAGCCGAATGCAGAAGCCGCGCGACCAGCGCATTGCCGTTGACCAATTGCATGGCGCGGCGGTGGACAGCGAGATCGCGCAGATGGCGCAGCACCCGATGCGTCACATAGGCAAAGGCACGGGGTGAGCGAAGCGCCGTCAGAAACATCCGCATGTCGACGCCAGAGGCGATGCCCATGCCCATGCCCATGAATGTCGTCTCGGGAATAGGCGAACGCAATCTCGAAATCAGCGCGCCCAGCCTGCGTCCGTCGTAGGGTGCCGCAACGACCGAGCGCCAACCTGTTGCCGCTGCGGGTACATTTCCGTGGAAATCGGGCACGTTGACACCGGGGTTGAAATGGACCGCTGTATTGTTCTCAAAAAATGTCAGCATCCGCGGTGCGGCCTCAAGATAGGCCCCGATCATGTCCTCATTGTAGCGATTGCCGAGGATAGCGCGGAGATAGGTTTTCGGCCGCTCCGGATCTTCCCCCTTACCAGCGGAAACTGCATGCGGGGCATTCGGCACCCAAAGCCAGCCGCCGGAAAAGGCGCTGGTGCCGCCGAACACATCGGCCTTTTCCGCCACAATCACATCAAGGCCAAAATGAGCGGCGGCCACAGCGGTGGCCAGACCACCTGCGCCTGAACCGATAACCAGCACATCGCAGTCCACCCGCCCCATCGCCGCGCTGGGTGTGTCAGCCATCGCCACTATCATTCTTGCCTCCTCCAGGGCGCAGAAAGTCGGCCGCGCCCAACGGGCGTCGGTACTACCGCTTTGATTTTGTGGAAAAGGCGCCCGCTCTTGTCACGAGCGCAGTTCCGTCTTTGTCGATTTATTTATACATAAAATGGAATATCATTCAATTTAATAATTACATTCCATCAAATTCGGATAACAATGCACGTGCCGATGCGAGAGCTTGTTCAGCTCTTTGCTTCGGCGCAAAGCGCTTCATAAGCTCGGTCGAGGCAATCTCAATGCTGACAGGAACATCATCAGGCAAAGCCGCAATAAAGGCCTTAAGATCGATCCCTCCCTGACCTGGAAACAACCGCCCGCCCCGAGCGATCGCAATCAGCCCCGCATCACTGGCATCATAGTCGCGTGGTGCATCACAAAGCTGGAAGTAATGAATGCGATTGCGCGGAATACGGGTGAGCTCCTCACTCTTGCCGCCAGTCCGATCCCAATGCAGCGCGTCGGCCAGCACCCCACCGTTCGGCTGTCCTGCCGCCTCCACAATAGCGATGGCTTCAGCAGCATTGCGCACGCCCGTCCAGGGCATGAATTCCAGATCGGCGGTGAGACCATAGCTGGCTGCGTGTTCGGCAAATGCTGCGAAAGTCTCTGTCAGACGTGCATGATCGGTATCGTCGCCGGCAACCAGAATATTGGCTGCGCCAAGTGCCGCCGCGCATTCCAGAAAACGCGTGAAATCCGCGGCTCTGGTTTCGGGCTTCAGCCGCACGATCTCGACATCGCCAACCCGAAGCCCCGTTTCAGCGAGGGCGGCGCGGGCCTCGTTCAGAACAGCCTTTTCCGTCAGGATCGGGTAAGGTGCCTCGCCGGTAGCCGCAGCTGGCAGCAACCGCAAACCGACACTGGAATAACCCGTTTCGGCTGCCACACGAATCGCCCGTGCTGGTGTAAGATCGGCGACGGTAAGGAAAGCGAGTGCAAAATGTCTTGTCATAACCCGCCTCACTTCGCGCACATATAATCAACCATCAAGTCGCGCACTTCCACGAACATGTCGTAGCCCGTGATGGCACGGCAGCCAAGGGCACGCGCGCGCGCAACGAACGGCGAAACCAGAGGTTGGGTAATGACGTCACCGATGAACATATTCGCACGTAGACGGTCGCCGTCAAACGGGAGCGGATCGCTATCCTTCATACCGGCGGGCGTTGCATTTACGATGACATCAAAGCCGGTGGGGTCCCCACTTCCTGCAAAAACCTTTGCCTTGCCAAGCGAAGCCAGACGCGCGATCAGGCTGTTGCGCCGCGAGTCGTCCATGTCATGAATGGCCAGCTCGCTGACGCCCGCCAACACAAGCGCATGAGCAATGGCGCTGCCAGCGCCCCCCGCGCCTGCAAGAATGGCCCTCTTGCCTTCCAGAACACAGCCTGCCTTGCGCAGGGCGACAACATGGGCCACCCCGTCGAACATGTCGCCCTCCCAACCGCTTGGCGTGCGGCGGATCGTGTTGACCGCACCGAGAAATGCCGCGCGCTCCGACAGCCGATCAACCATCGCCGTCGCAGCAATCTTGTGCGGCACGGTGATGATCACGCCATCAAGATTCTGCAACAGCCGCAGCCCCTTCCAGAACAGCACAAGATCCTGTGGCGCAACATGGCCGGGAATGCAAAGGGCGTTTAGTCCGCGCGCTTGCAACATCTCGCTGACCCCGGCTGGGGATTTAACCTGCGCGATCGGATCGCCGATCACGAAATGCAGGCGTGATGCCCCGTCGAGTTCCAAATTCATCTTCCCTCCCAGAAAATTGAATGAAATTTCATAATTGAATAAACGACCGGTTTTGATTGGTCTAGCAAAAAATGAAATCTCATTCTACTTTTTGCAAAGTTCGCACAACACATGAGACAGCCACTGTCCTTCAATGGGCTTGTTCCGCTCGTCGTTACGCCTAACCTTGGGCCAGCGCCATCAACGCGGACAGGAAATCGCAGGCAGCGTCCGCTTCGCGCAAACGGGCACGACTGTGCATGAAGCTACCTGATGTCAGACAGCGGAATCCATCGAAAGCCCAGCGAAACAGCAGATTGTTGTTTATCTGCTCCATCAGCATCCGTTCCGAGCAGATCGAGAAAAAGGCCTGAAACAGCGTTACGCGAAGCTACATCTCGGGTCGGATTGAAGGCTGCCCGCAGCGCAGCTACCTGCTACACCTAAATAAATGCCAAGAGTGAATCACAATCTCAGCATGATCGCGAGGGATTTTGCAGTAGTCTATTAGAGCACATTTGGATCAGATCGACGGCATAAAACAAATCGCTCCCGGCTTTGCACCGGGAGCGATAATTTGGTTGCGACTATGGGTTTTCTACCACTTCACCTTGAAGCCGACATTGCCTTTGAGAGCGTAGCTGT
>NZ_JBDJNL010000013.1:0-103191 GCF_039674445.1 Brucella sp. TWI432
CTCTGCTGCGGTTTAAAAATCGGGGGAAATTATCCGCGCCATTCCGGCGCAAAAGGGATTTCGTCATCGAGATCACGCGCGAAGCCGCCGCCGCTCTGGCTGGCGTAGCTTCCCGACGATTGCGAATTGCTCTGATGATCGCGCGTGCGCGTTTCGCCACGTCACTGCTTGCCATATCGACACGTTATGGTTGTTGGGAGCGGCTCTTGAATGATTGACTACCAATTAGAAGCCCCTTAATTCAAGGACCACGAAAAGGGGCTTCAATGAATTGTTATCTCATCAATCTTGATCGCAGTCGTGATCGGCTGGAATTTATGGCTTCGCAGTTCGAAAAGCATGGACTGACATTTGAGCGGGTGGAAGCAGTTGATGGGCGCGCTCTTTCAGAGGAAAAGTTGGCTTCCTATACCCAGCTTAGCAAGAATTGGCCTATCGCCCTTGGACCAACCGAAATTGGATGCTTCCTATCGCATCGAAAGTGCATAGAAATGGCTGCTAAAAGCGAAGCAGCTTTTTCGGCTATATTTGAAGACGATGTTACTTTGAGCAACGGTGCCGCCCGTCTTCTTTCCTCCGACCATTGGCTTCCTGCAGAAGCTGACCTTGTTAAGATTGATGCGTATGGACATGAGGTTTTAATCTCACTCCCAGTTAATAAAGAAGGGCCATACGCAGTTACACGCCTATTGTCGCGCCATTTGCAAACAGGTGGATACATTATTTCGCGGATAGCAGCGCAACGCCTTATCAAGATGATGGACAAAGCGCCCGCGCCGGTTGACCATTTCCTTTTTGATCCGGAAGACGGTCCCTTTAACGAGTTTAATATATATCAGATTACGCCAGCTATCTGTTGGCAGTCTGGGCTACAAAGCACCATTGGAGGAAACAGGCCACGTAAAAGCCGTCCAACATTCTTCCCGCTTCTCTGGCGTGAAGCTACAAGGTTCGTACGCCGCACAAAGCACAACTCAAAAGGCACATGGGTGAATTTAACGCGGGCTGGACAATGGGGACCAATACCGCGCGATAAAGATATCGCTTAAGCTTTTCGCTGCATCGCTAAAAGCAGCCAATAAATAAACTAACCAAAAGCCCGGCCTTAGTGCCGGGTTTTTTTGTTGCCGAAATCAGCCTGTGGCGGGGCATACCCTAAAATTAAAGGAACGAACCCGATGTCGACACCGACTTTCGGCATGACTTTTACGCGGCCAAATGACGAACCGTTGCCGGTTCTCGGCGCAGACTTTTCAAAAATACTGCTCACCGAAACTTCAAACGATGCATCAGCTTCTGAATATCCAGAGGATACGCCAGTCCGCACTTCCACAAGCAATGGCGATGCTGTTGAAGCACTTGGCACCGGCTGTCTCACCGATGCCGTCAAAGGGATCAACGCACAGACTCGTTGTTTGAATTAATCGGCAGTACGCCAGATATAGCGAAAACACATGAAGACATCGATATAATGTGGGAATCTGCTGTTGCACTTGCTTAAGCTGGCTGCGAGTTTTCCAATTGCAATTCTCGCTCCCTTCGGCGCGCAAGTTCTCTCATCGGGCCGGTGCGAAGCGAGGATTCTTGATTCAATTCACCGCCTTTCTTCCATATTCCATATTTCTCGCGAAAATAATCGATAACCAGCAAATCGGCATTCACTCGATCATGCCCTGCTTCTACGAAGCCCAATAAGCTATCAATACTGGCACCTTCGGTTTCCGGTAAGTGCTCGCGCCTTCCGGTCATCCAAATCGGGATCCCGCGACGTTCCAAATGGCCGGACAACCAGGGATCGTCCACAGTCCACATAACATCCGGGATATCGTAGAATGCTTCATCGAACCATTCCGGGCGTACAAGCACCCCGGCAAAGCCTGCGAGCTGGTCTACATAACCGGCAGTCGAAAGATTGGGCTTATATAAAAATAGGCTCAGTATCCGCTTGGTACGGTATGAAGAATTCTTTTTCTTCCACCTGCCACGCGGAAGCCGATCTGTGGGGCGGCAATCGTCAGAAATATCGGGAAAGCTTTCTCCGACTTCGACGATACAGGCATCAGGATGTTCTGCCGAAGCGTCTTTGAAACGCTTATGCCAGCCAGCATCATAAATCTTGTCATCATCGCAAAACAGGATATCGACGTTTTGGTCTTTTAGATCACGTGCGGCAGGCAGAACTTTTGTAGCAGGCCCGTAATCCTTGTCGCATCGCACGATACTGACGCCAGATGGCACCAGGGGCAACGCGCCATCCCAGTTAGTAAACCGCCGATATTCCATCGGGATATAAACACGAATCTCTTGAAACTTGAGGCTTTGTGACAGAAGCGACTTCAGTGTTGGTTCAATCAAATGAAAACGAGAAGGGATCGTCGATAGTGTTACTACCGTTGGTCTGCTCATATTGCCCCCAGTATATGCCTAAGAATTAAATACTCGCGAGTTCATCAACTCTTGTAAGAAGGAATGTCAAGCTTGATGCGGTGAATTTAGCTTGTGGCAAGTCTCTTTTGTGGTGGGCAGCCTGTTTCAAGCGATGCATTCGCTTTGTTCTGGGCGCTGCGCGACGATTGTTGCCACTCACAAACTGACAGCTAGTCCGCATAATGCGGCCTATTAGTTTTCAACAAGCCCGGCCATTGTGCCGGGTTTTTTGTTGCCTAAATCAGCCCGTGGCGGGGCATACCCTAAAATTAAAGGAGCGAACCCGATGTCGACACCGACTTTCGGCATGACTTTCACGCGGCCAAATGACGAACCGTTGCCGGTTCTCGGCGCAGACTTTTCTAAAATACTGCTCATTGAAACTTCAAACGATGCATCAGCTTCTGAATATCCAGAGGATACACCTGTTCGCATTTCCACAAGCAATGGCGATGCCGTTGAAGCACTTGGCACCGGCTACCGGACAGCAGATTATCCCCGGGCTGCTGTCACTCTTCGGCATATTCTACGGCGTAGACTCATAAACTGATGCACCAGATGCGGACGACAGCGATGAGTTTGACAGCAGCCAGAAAATTGGCCGGTTTTTTGTCGTAACGTGTTGCAATGCCGCGATAGTGCTTGAGGCGGTTAAAGAAGCGCTCGACCAAGTTTCTCTGGCGATATACCCATGGCGAGAATGCAAATACGTCCTTAGCGCTCAGGGATTTCAGACCATGACGATCCTGTGCGGAAGCGCCATAGAATGCCATTGAGTACCATGCGATCATCGACGCGGGGTACACCACGCGGTTTGCATGGCAACAGCGGCGCAATAATCGACCATTCGCGTTCTGTAAGTTCATAGCGGCGACGTGACATCAAAGACCTCCAAATCCGAGACCTTTGAATCACTAATCCATTCAAATAGCTAGACTATTTATGAGTGCACGACCTAATATCGAAGGGCAAGTTAATGCTGGATGTGTGTGGGGAGCGAACTTAAGTGGAAAGGCAGGCTTGCGCCTGCCTTTCCTGTTGCCTGAGACAGGACTTCCAAAGTGCGGGGGCAAACAGGAAGTCCATCTCGGATCCGAAGGGATTGATCATGAAAACCGGGGAATGTAAATCAGAAAATACTAAAATAACTATCGCTTTGGGATTAAAGCTTGGGATAGTTAATTTTTCTATAAATCACAAAGTTTTACATGATGTGGCAAAGTCGCATTAATATTACTTTTCTTCTAATTTCGACGTCTTCGTGCTCGTCAAATTTCATGCGTGAAGCACAATCGCCGCTTTAAATACGCATAAAAAAAACCTCCGGTCGAAACCGGAGGCTTTCTATTTTTGATCTGTTGCCCACGCCACTCTGCGGCGCAGGCTTTAAACCATGGGCGTGCTTTACAGATTTCCTAGAAATCCATGCCGCTCCCCGCACCGCTTTGCGGTGCAGGCTTTTCTACTCATGGGCGTGCTTTTTGGATTTCTTAGAAATCCATGCCGCCCATGCCGCCCATACCGCCAGGCATGCCAGCAGGAGCTGCATCCTTCTTAGGCAGTTCAGCAATCATGGCTTCGGTGGTGATCAGGAGGCCAGCAACCGATGCTGCGTTTTGCAGAGCGGTGCGAACAACCTTAACCGGATCAACAACGCCAGCCTTGATCAGGTCACCGAATTCACCATTGGCAGTGTTGTAGCCATAGGTGTCGGAGCCGTTTTCAAGAATCTTGCCAACGATCACGGAAGCTTCTTCACCAGCATTGGTCGTGATCTGACGAGCAGGAGCCTGCAGAGCGCGACGAACGATGTTGATACCAGCTTCCTGGTCAGGGTTTGCACCCTTGGCAGAAATCTGAGTCGAAGCGCGGAGCAGAGCAGTACCACCACCAGCAACGATACCTTCTTCAACCGCAGCGCGGGTTGCATTCAGGGCGTCGTCAACGCGGTCCTTCTTTTCCTTAACTTCGATTTCAGTTGCACCGCCAACGCGGATAACTGCAACGCCGCCAGCAAGCTTAGCAAGACGTTCCTGAAGCTTTTCACGGTCGTAGTCAGAAGTGGTTTCTTCAACCTGTTGCTTGATCTGCGAAACGCGCGCGTCGATTTCAGCCTTCTGGCCTGCACCGTCGACGATCGTGGTGTTTTCCTTCGAGATCGAAACTTTCTTCGCACGGCCGAGCATGTCGAGCGTAACGGTTTCGAGCTTGATGCCGAGGTCTTCGGAGATAACCTGACCGCCGGTGAGGATCGCGATGTCTTCGAGCATTGCCTTACGGCGATCGCCGAAGCCAGGAGCCTTAACAGCAGCAATCTTCAGGCCGCCACGCAGCTTGTTGACAACGAGCGTTGCAAGAGCTTCGCCTTCAACGTCTTCAGCGATGATGACGAGTGGCTTCGAGGTCTGAACAACAGCTTCGAGAACTGGCAGAAGAGCCTGCAGGTTCGAGAGCTTCTTTTCGTGCAGAAGGATATATGCGTCTTCGAGGTCAGCAACCATCTTATCTGGGTTGGTGACGAAGTATGGCGACAGGTAGCCGCGGTCGAACTGCATGCCTTCAACGACTTCGAGTTCGGTTTCAGCGGTCTTGGCCTCTTCAACCGTGATCACGCCTTCGTTGCCGACTTTCTGCATCGCTTCAGCGATCATCTTGCCGATTTCGGCTTCGCCGTTTGCGGAGATCGTGCCAACCTGAGCAACTTCTTCCGAAGTGTTGATCTTCTTGGCCTTGCCGAGAAGGTTTGCAACAACTTCAGTGACTGCGAGGTCGATGCCGCGCTTCAAGTCCATTGGGTTCATGCCGGCAGCAACAGCTTTTGCGCCTTCCTGAACGATAGCCTGACCGAGAACGGTCGCCGTGGTTGTACCGTCACCAGCAGTGTCGTTGGTCTTCGAAGCCACTTCGCGCAGCATCTGTGCGCCCATGTTTTCGAACTTGTCTTCGAGTTCGATTTCCTTGGCAACCGATACACCGTCCTTGGTGATGCGTGGAGCGCCGAAGGACTTGTCGATAACGACGTTACGACCCTTAGGGCCGAGCGTAACCTTAACAGCGTCAGCGAGGATATCGACGCCGCGCAGCATCTTTTCGCGCGCAGTGCGACCGAATTTTACGTCTTTTGCAGCCATTTTACTCTCCTGGGAATTGTCCCGGTCAGATTATGGTGAATTGATTTCTGGTAAGAACGAAACCGTTCTGGGCTGAATTAGCCAACGATATCGAGCCTGAGGCGTTAGCCAACAATACCGAGAATGTCGGATTCTTTCATGATCAGCAGGTCTTCGCCACCGATCTTGACTTCGGTGCCTGACCACTTGCCAAACAGAACCTTGTCGCCAGCCTTAACTTCGAGAGTGATCAGCTTGCCTGCTTCGTCACGAGCGCCAGCGCCAACAGCGACGATTTCGCCTTCCTGTGGCTTTTCTTTAGCGGTGTCCGGGATGATGATCCCGCCAGCGGTCTTAGCTTCCGATTCAACGCGACGAACGACGACGCGGTCATGAAGCGGGCGGAACTTGATATCAGCCATGGTATAACCCTTGGTGTTATAGACGTTGAACCCTATTAACGGATCAGCTGATCCGCGCTTGTTAGCACTCTACTTGTGTGAGTGCTAACGTGCTACTGAGATAGAAGCGCCCCTATTGTTTGTCAAGGATCGTTGCCGTTTTTTGACAATGCAAAAAATAATTTTTTGCTTCTTACGCGCTGACAGCATGAACGCGATTTGTACGACAGGTGGGGACTATACAGGTGTTTGACAAGGTAGGTCGAAAAATAACGCCATTTATGGGGTTGTCTTCAACAAACGGCTCGGTTGGTTAACGCAATTGATTTATTTGTCAGTTCATTTGGACGCAGAGAGCTTCAAGCCGGGTGACAGATCAGGCTGTGTCTTGTAGAGGAAGCCCACTGTGGATTTTTTTGACGACATTTGGTTTCTGAGCCTACCGGACAATAGGAAGATTGAGGAAAAAGATGAAACTGCCTGAACGCCTTGATGATCTGACGGATGGATATGACGCGATCTTCTGTGATGTCTGGGGTGTGCTGCATAATGGCGAAGTCGCTTTCCCTCAGGCGGTTGCAGCCTTACAGCGTGCACGTGCAAAGGGACTGACCGTTATTCTGGTGACCAATGCACCGCGCCCGTTTCCAAGTGTGATTGCGCAAATGACGCTGCTCGGTGTTCCGGAAGATGCCTATGATCGCGTGGTCACATCTGGCGATGTCACGCGGGATCTCATTACCGAGGGACCACGCAAGATTTTCCATATCGGCAGTGAGCGCGAGCTGGCTATTTATGATGGACTTGATGTCGAGCTGGTAGAAGAGTTTGAAGCATCGGGTGTTGTCTGTACGGGGCTATATGATGATGAGACGGAAACGCCGGACAATTATGCCGAGCTTTTACAGCGTCTGCGTTCGCGTAATCTGCCATTTATCTGTGCCAATCCCGATATTATGGTCGAGCGCGGATCGCGCCTGATCTGGTGTGCTGGCGCCTTGGCGAGAGATTACGGCCAGCTTGGCGGGCGCACACTGATTGCAGGCAAGCCACATCGCCCGATTTATGAAGCGGCTGCGAAGGCGGTTGAAGAAATTCGCGGACAGGCAGTCGACAGGAAGCGCATTCTCGGAATCGGCGATGGTGTGCTGACCGATGTGAAGGGTGCTGCAAATTTCGGCCTTGATGTTCTTTATATTTCCGGTGGGGTACATGCCGCGGATTATGCTGCGGATGGCATTGTCGACTTCGACAAGATGGACGCTTTTCTGAAGAAGCATGGTCATGCGCCCATTGCGTCACTTTACGCTCTTGTTTGATATCAGTTTCGAGAATCTGCTTCGACCATGACAAACCCTGCTTTTCAGCGTCTTTCAGGAACAGATATCCTGCCGCACCATCTGCGTGATTGTGTGGTGGCGATTGGCAATTTTGACGGTGTTCATCGCGGTCATCAGGCCGTGCTTGAGCGTGCGCTGGAACTTGCAAAGCAAAATGCTCTGCCCGCACTGGTGCTCACATTCGAGCCGCATCCGCGCAGCTTCTTCAAGCCGGATGAGCCTGTGGAACGCCTGACCGATGCGGTGGAAAAGGCAGAAATTTTGCGGCTTATGGGTTTTGATGCTGTGGTCGAGCACCCCTTTACCGCAGATTTTGCATCGCTTTCTGCAGAAGATTTCGTGCGCAATATCCTTGTCGAGCGTTTATACGCCAATTGTGTTGTCACTGGATATGACTTCCATTTCGGCAAAGGTCGGCGCGGCACGCCGGAATTTCTGCAACAGGCGGGAGAATCGTCAGGCTTCAGCGTGTCGCTTGTTGATGCCTTCAGCGACGAAGGCGGCTGTCTTGTTTCTTCAACACGCGTTCGTTCGCTTCTCTGTGCAGGAGAAGTCGCGGAGGCTGCTGGTTTGCTTGGCTATCGCTACCGGGTCAGCGGCGAAGTCATTCACGGTCAAAAACTCGGGCGCACACTTGGCTTTCCAACCGCCAATATGACAATTGATGACCATGTCAGCCTCAAACACGGCATCTATGCAGTTCGTTTCCGCAGAGCGGATGGAACATTGCATGATGGTGTCGCAAGTTTTGGCCGTCGCCCGACCGTTGCCAGCGACGGCAAGCCATTGCTGGAGACCTTTGTCTTTGATTTTTCCGGCGATCTGTATGGCGAAGTGGCTGAAGTGTCTTTCTTTGCCTATCTGCGCGGCGAAGTGAAATTTGACGGCCTTGATCCGCTGATCAAGCAGATGAAACATGATGAAGAAGAAGCACGGGCCGTGCTTGCAGGCGCGCAGCCATTGTCTCAACTTGATCGTCTTCTGTCATTCTTGCAGTAAACTTGTTACTATATTAGAAATAGCTACTATATATTCTGTTTTAGATTTAATTTAAATTTTACATATTCCGTTCAAACAGTCTCAAATACCCCTAATTTTTTGGGAACTGTTTATCGGAGTTTCAAGTGACGCGTATTGTTTCCCTTGCCTTTGTTACGGGCGCTGCATTGTTCATAGGTTCTCTGTCGGCCATGGCTGCAGATATGCAGCAGACCGATGTTTATTTGAGTGAGGACGTAAAGCCAGCTCGCAAGTATTTCTGGTCCGGTGACTGGTATCTTAAGGTCGGGGCTGCGGGTTTGATTGCGCCGAAGTTTGAAGGCTCCAACAAATATCGTTTTTCCGCACAGCCACTGGTCTCGCTTGGGCGCCAGGGTGAGGCCGAGCGTTTTTCTTCGCGCAATGACAATGTGTCCTTTGCGTTGATCGACACGGATCGCTTCCGCGCGGGAGGCGTGGGCAAGCTTCTGTTCAAGCGTGATACCGATATTGACGGCATCAAGGAAACCAAGTTTGGCGGTGAAGTCGGTGGTTTCGTTGACGTTTACCCGACCGACTGGCTGCGTTTGCGTGGTGAAGTGCGTCAGGGGATCCGTGCGCATAAGGGCGTTGTTGCCGAGGTTGCCGCAGATGCTTTCTACGATGTGACGCCTGTTATCCGCGTTTCGGCTGGTCCGCGTGCAACTTTTGCATCCAAGGACTACTTCAAGACCTATTATGGTGTAAGTGCTGAAGAAGCTGTTGCATCGGGTGTTAAGGAATATCGTCCAGGTGGCGGTTGGGAATCTGTTGGCGTTGGTGGTGCCATAACGTGGCGTGCAACTGACAAGATAGATACGAGCCTGTTTGGTGAGTATAGTCGCCTTCAGGGGCCTGCGAAAGATTCGAGCATCGTAAAGCAGCATGGCTCAGCAAACCAGTTTATGGTCGGGATTGCAGCGACTTACCGCTTCGATTTCTCGCTCGACTGAGCAAACAACGCCAATCTGTAAAGTTTTTCAGGGGCAGGGTTGCAAGTTTATTGCGCCCTGCCTCTTTATTCCTGTGAAGGTCATTGCTAAAAGCATGCCCATGATGACGGATTTTCGGCATATTATTGTGGCCATACGAATTATTGGCCCGGCCTTCCTCTAAGCCTTGATGGCGTTGCGCAAAGCGCAGTGCATGGCAGGAAGGTCCGGGAATGACTGGCTATGCCTCGCAGCTTTCAGAGTTTTCAAGCATTTTCACCCGCCATATTGCCGTGCGGGATTACAGGCAAACGATAAAATGACCGACAAGATCGATTATTCCAAAACCCTCAACCTTCCGCAGACCGCGTTTCCGATGCGCGCGGGCCTGCCGGCGCGCGAGCCGCTTCTGGTGCAGCGCTGGGAGGAAATGAACCTTTATAAAAAGTTGCGTGAAGACGCGAAAGACCGGCCGCTTTATGTGCTGCATGATGGTCCTCCATACGCGAACGGCAACATCCATATCGGCCACTCACTCAACAAGATCCTCAAGGATGTGATCACACGCTCATTCCAGATGCGCGGTTTCAACTCGAATTATGTGCCGGGCTGGGATTGCCATGGCCTGCCGATCGAGTGGAAGATCGAAGAAAAATACCGCGCGCAGGGCAAGAATAAAGACGAGGTTGAGATCAACGAATTCCGCAAGGAATGCCGTGAGTTTGCAAGCCACTGGATCAAGGTTCAGTCGGAAGAGTTCAAGCGCCTTGCAATTTGCGGTGATTTTGAAAACCCATACACGACCATGAACTTCCATGCAGAAGCACGGATTGCAGGCGAACTTTTGAAGTTTGCAGCGTCCGGCCAGCTTTATCGTGGTTCCAAGCCGGTTATGTGGTCGGTTGTCGAACGCACAGCATTGGCTGAGGCTGAAGTCGAATATCACGATATCGAGTCGGATATGATCTGGGTGAAGTTCCCGGTCGATGCGGATCGCTATACTGGAAGCGGCCCGTTGGTTGACGGTCCAGAGAACGCTAAGGACGCGTTGGATTCGCTTTTATCGTCAAGCGTAGTGATCTGGACAACAACGCCGTGGACTATTCCAGGCAATCGCGCCGTCGCCTATTCGCCTCGCGTGTCTTATAGTCTTTATGAAATTACCGAAGCTGAAAATGACTTTGGGCCGCAGGCCGGTGAGAAATTAATTTTTGCTGATAAGTTAGCCGAAGAGTGCTTTGCCAAGGCAAAACTGAAGTACAGCCGCCTTTTTGCACTAACAAAAGATCAGCTTGAAGAGATAACGCTTTCCCATCCTCTCAAAGGCTTTGGTGGCGGATATGAATTCGTCGTGCCGCTGGTTTCGGGTGATCACGTCACCGACGATGCCGGTACGGGCTTCGTTCACACGGCACCAAGCCATGGTCGCGAAGACTTTGAAGCCTGGATGGACAATGCGCGTGAACTTGAAGCACGCGGCATTGATCCGAGTATTCCGTTCCCGGTCGGCGATGATGGTTATTACACCAAGGATGCGCCGGGCTTTGGCCCGGATCGTGAAGGTGGGGCTGCACGCGTTATCGATGATAACGGCAAGAAGGGTGACGCAAATGAATCCGTCATCAAGCAGCTCATTGCGCGTGACAAGCTGTTTGCACGTGGCCGTCTGAAGCATTCTTATCCGCATTCATGGCGCTCGAAAAAGCCGGTTATCTTCCGCAACACGCCGCAATGGTTCGTCTATATGGACAAGAACCTTGGTGATGGAACCACGCTGCGCTCGCGCTCGCTCAAAGCCATTGAAGAAACGCGCTTTGTGCCTGCTGCCGGTCAGACCCGTTTGCGTGCCATGATCGAAGGCCGCCCGGATTGGGTGCTTTCGCGTCAGCGCGCCTGGGGCGTGCCGATCTGCGTTTTTGCGGATGAAGAAGGCAATATTCTGCAGGATGATGCCGTCAATAAGCGCATTCTTGAGGCTTTTGAAGAAGAAGGCGCTGACGCATGGTTTGCCGAAGGTGCGCGTGAACGCTTCCTGGGTAGTCGCGCACATGAAGGCTGGACGCAGGTTCATGACATTCTCGACGTCTGGTTCGATTCGGGCTCGACGCACACGTTCACGCTGGAAGATCGCCCGGATATGAAGTGGCCGGCCGATGTTTATCTTGAAGGATCGGATCAGCATCGTGGCTGGTTCCACTCGTCGCTGCTGGAAAGCTGCGGAACGCGTGGCCGTGCGCCTTACAATGCGGTTGTCACTCATGGTTTCACCATGGATGAGAACGGCAAGAAGATGTCGAAGTCGCTCGGCAACACCGTGATACCACAGGACGTGATCAAGGATTCGGGCGCGGATATTCTGCGTCTCTGGGTCATGACTACGGACTACTGGGAAGATCAGCGTCTGGGCAAAAACATCATCCAGACCAATATCGACGCTTATCGCAAGCTGCGTAACACCATCCGCTGGATGCTCGGCACCCTTGCCCATGATGAAGGCGAAACGCTGCCGCATGCTGAACTGCCGGAGCTGGAACGTTTGATGCTGCATCGTCTGGCCGAACTCGATGAAGTCGTTCGTTCGGGCTATGATGCGTTTGATTTCAAGCGTATTGCTCGCGCGCTGATCGATTTCATGAATGTCGAACTTTCGGCCTTCTATTTCGATATCCGCAAGGATGCGCTTTATTGCGATGCGCTATCGAGCGCCCGCCGCAAGGCGGCGCTCCAGACGGTGCGCGCGATCTTTGATCGTGTAACCACATGGCTTGCACCCATGCTGCCTTTCACGACCGAAGAAGCATGGCTGGATCGCTATCCGCAGGCGGCTTCAGTGCATCTTGAACAGTTCCGCGCAATTCCGTCTGAATGGCGCGACGATGTGCTGGCAGAAAAGTGGCGCAAGGTTCGCAATGTCCGCCGTGTTGTAACGGGTGCTCTGGAGCTTGAACGCGCCGACAAGCGCATCGGTTCTTCGCTGGAAGCAGCCCCTGTTGTCTATATCGCAGATAAGAGCCTTGCCGATTCGCTTGAAGGTCTGGATTTTGCAGAAATCTGCATCACCAGTGGTATCGAGGTTAGCGATGCTGTAGCCCCTGCTGAAGCCTTCGTGCTTGATGACGTTAAGGGGGTTGCTGTTGTTCCGGTTCGTGCGCAAGGCGAGAAATGTGCCCGGTCATGGCGTTACACCACCGATGTCGGCTCCGACCCGGAATTCCCGGACGTCTCGGCACGCGATGCGGCTGCACTGCATGAATTGAAGGCTTTGGGTAAGCTTTCCGTATAACAACCAATGAAAGCCCGGTTGCGGTTGCATCCGGGCTTTTTTCGCCCAAGGGGTTGCTTTATAAATTGAGCGTATGGTGAAATAGCGGTTAATATCGCGATTGCCCGTAGAGACGCTCTCATGTACAAGGCTCTCCTTGAGATAAACTTGCAATCTGCCTTGGAGTTGCCGGTTTCTTGCGGCAAGGGTATTAAAGAAGCCTTTGGCAACAGAAAATCGACAGGCGTAAAAGAAGTGGCGCTAATGAAGATTGAAGGACGAGTTCTGGTATTGATGACGGCAGTTGCGGGGCTCGCGCTGTCCGGTTGTGTGTCGTCGCCGACCTACGGAACCGACAAGACCGCTGGTGCGCAGCTGCTTGACGATATGTCGAACATGGCAAGCTTCGGTCAGGGCAAGAATAAAGAGCGTATCAATTATAAGCCGCGCCCTGATCTTGTACGTCCTGCACAGGGCGATAAGGGCATTTTGCCTGCACCGCAGGAAAGTGTCGCAAGCGCAAGCGATCCTGCCTGGCCGGAATCGCCGGAAGAGCGCCGCAAGCGTTTGCGTGATGAGATTACTGCAAATCGCGACAGCCCGAACTTTGTTTCTCCAATTGATCAGGATGTTGCAGTTGCGGACAATGCGAGAATGCTTCCGCGCGGCAACAGCCGCCGCGAAGAATACGAAACGCGCACGCCAACAGCAGATCCGGCACGTATTGCCGAGCTGAAAAAAGCGCGTGAGCAGCAGTCACAAGGGTCTTCTACAACGCGTAAATATTTGAGTGAACCGCCTTTGGGGTATCGCCAGCCTGCGGCAACAGCTGCCGCCGGTGAGTTGGGGCAGGATGAGGCCCAGAAAGAGCGTGAACGCAAAAAAGCCGCCAGTGGCGGTGGCAAGAGTTGGCGCGATATTCTGCCTTGGAATTGATTATCTGATAGATGTTTAAATGGTTCATCAGCTGAAAGATTATTCTTTCAGCTGATTTTTTTAGGCGCGCATGACTTTAGCATATTTCCAATAGTTCACCCCCGGAATGTGATGGTTGCTTATTTTCATTTTCACAGAGGAAAGCACTATCGGTCACTTTTCAAGGCAGCGCCAAGACCACGCACGTCATCAAAGCAGAGCTAAAGCTGCTGAAAGCTCAAGTCGCGGAATTCGCGCGGCTCTAGGCAATATGGATAATTATTTTTCGGTCGTGGTGTGAGAGGATTTTGTTTCTGAACAGGAGAACAGACCGCTGTGAAATGTATCTCCATAAGGGCTGTTCGACGCATTCAGGGGCAAAACCCACCATGCCCCAAATAGATATGATGAAAATATAATTTTCCACACGGCCTATGGGATCAACGAAAAGACTGTGAGGAAGTGGTGATCCAGATCGGACGTTACAGATGCGTCAATAGAGCCGAAGGAACGTAAAAGCACTCTCCTTTCAGCTTCTGGGGGCTGCATCATCTCTCTGCCGTTCACCCTCGGCGATCACGATTTTTGCTCAAGTAGCATCAATCGTGTCGCCATGTTTTCTATTGAACAATACACATATATGAGCAGCGCCCGGACCGGTCAGATATTCACCACCTGTGGCAAAGGCTGATCCACATTCATCGCGTGATCAAGAACGCGTTGAAGATTTGCAGCGTGACGGAAGTTCGGCTCCAGACCAACCCCATCCGCTACTGCTCGTGCAAACCGCTGATAATTGGTTTCGACGGGGCTTACTTCAATCTCGCGCCACACCGGTGTCTCAATATCTTCCCCGATTGAACCACGAAGGGTGGAACCTGTCGGTGTATGAATGACTTCAAGCGCGCCTTTGTCGCCATGAATGCGCAATCGCAATTCATTAAGATGACCTGTTGCCCAGCGGCTGGCATGTATGACGCCAAGCGCACCGTTCGAATATTCCGCCGTCATTACAAAGCTGTCATTCGCATCCAGCACATATTCACCGATTTGATTGTTGTCGGCCTTGTCGAAGGTCTTCAATCGGGCCGATGCCCGTTCCACATCGCTGCCGATTGCATAGGATGCAAAATCAAGAATGTGAATGCCAACATCGCCAAGAACCCCATTGGAACCGTGGCGCGTGGAAAGCCTCCAGAGCCACTTGCTCTCGGTTTTCCAGTCACCCCAGGCTTTTGAAACAAGCCAGCTTTGCAGATAAGAAGCCTCGAAGTGACGTACCTGACCGATTTCGCCAGACATCACAATGTCGCGTGCCTTTTGTAAAGGAGCGACATTGCGATATGTAAGATTGACCATATTGATGATGCCCGCCTGCTCGGCAGCATCAGCCATTTCAGCGGCTTTGTCGTAGCTCTCTGCAAGCGGCTTTTCGCAAAAGATATGTTTGCCAGCGCCGATGAGCGCCAATGACGTCGGATGATGGATCGCATCCGGCGTCACATTTGCAACAGCATCAAAGCGGTTCCATTCAAGAGCATCCTCCAGCCGCGTGAAGCGGTCGTGAATGTCATGATTTTCGCAGAATGCATCAACGCGTTCCGCTGACACGTCACAAGCTGCGACCACTTCAACGCCATCTATGGCTTTGAAGGCCTCGGCATGGTTCTTTGCCATGCCGCCAGTTCCAAGAATAAGAAGACGCATCATGCACCTCAACGATAACCGGCTTCACCGGCCTTATGAAGTTTAGGCCCCCGCTCGACAATCGGCTCTAAAGCCTGATCGACCGGGACATTGGGTGCCGTGTGAATATCAGTCCATGCGGGTTGAGGGTTATAGGCCCACTTGACGGCGTTACGCAGTACGGTTTGCACATTCGCATCGTGATAGGTGGGGTAGGTTTCGTGGCCGGGACGGAAGTAGAAGATATTGCCTGCGCCGCGCCGCCATGTGAGTCCTGAACGAAATACCTCACCGCCCGCAAACCATGAGATAAATACCGTTTCTAACGGTTCAGGAACGGAAAATTGCTCGCCATACATTTCTTCGTTTTCAAGCACAAAATTCTCATCCAGCCCCTGTGCAATGGGGTGACCCCGATTCACAACCCAGACCCGCTCACGTTCGCCTGCTTCACGCCATTTCAGCGCACAGGGCGTTCCCATCAAGCGCTTGAAAATTTTAGAAAAATGGCCTGAGTGAAGCACGATCAGTCCCATGCCCTCAAAAACGCGTCTGGCAACGCGCTCAACAATTTCATCCTTTACGCCGCCATGGTCCTTATGCCCCCACCACACCAGGACATCCGTGTTGGCGAGACGTTCTTCCGTGAGGCCGTGCTCCGGCTCTTGCAAGGTGGCCGTGGTGGCGTCAATGGTGCTATCGCCATTGAGTGCGTCTGCAATCGTGTTGTGCATTCCATTCGGATAAACAGCACGAACAGTTTCATTGATCTGCTCGTGGACATTTTCACCCCAGACGATAGTGCGTATAGACACGGCTATTCTCCTTAATTGCGGCTATCAGCCCTTGTGTGGATTTGAGCCTTGCGAACATGCGCGCCGGTTTATGAAGCCGGTGCCTGAACGTATTGCTCCAAAAAAGATTTCTCGATTTGAAAGGTGGTCTAACCGTCCTGCGCACGCCCATTCTCATCAAAGCGATGGATACGTTCGCCAGTCGGCGCAATGGATAGCAAATCACCGGGTTTGCGGATTGACACGCCGCTTTCGCGAACCACGAGAGGTTCTTCGGTACCGAGATCAATATAGACATATGTATCCGAGCCGAGAATTTCCGTGTGGATCACGCGACCGCTCCACAGACCTTCGTCCGAAACGATCTGGAGGTGCTCTGGCCGCAGCCCGACCGTGTGTGTCGCGAATTGTTCTGCGTATTTTCCACCGAGCAGGTTCATTTTTGGGGAGCCGATAAAGCCCGCGACGAAAAGCGAGTTGGGCTTTTCATAAAGTTCAAGCGGCGTCCCTATCTGCTCCACCCGCCCATCGCGCAAAACACAGATGCGATCAGCCAGCGTCATCGCTTCCACCTGATCATGTGTCACATAGATCATCGTGGTGTCTTCCATACTCTGATGGAGTTTAGCAATTTCGAGTCTCGTTGCCACGCGAAGCGCTGCATCAAGATTGGACAGAGGCTCATCGAAGAGAAACACCTTCGGATCCCGGACGATGGCGCGCCCGATCGCAACGCGCTGACGCTGGCCGCCTGAAAGCTGACGTGGCAAGCGTTCGAGATAGGGGGTTAGTTGCAGCATTTCTGCCGACTGTTCGATACGGCGTTTGCACTCCTGTTTGTCTTTGCCAGCCAGCTGCATGCCAAAGGCCATGTTTTCGTAAACCGTCATATGCGGGTAAAGTGCATAAGACTGAAATACCATGGAGATGCCCCGTTTGGACGGGCTCAAGCTGTTAACCACCACGCCGTCGATAGACAGGCTTCCAGAGGTGATTTCCTCAAGGCCCGCGATCAGACGCAGAAGCGTGGATTTCCCACAGCCGGACGGACCAACAAAAACCATGAACTCGCCTGCGCGAATGTCCATGTCCACGCCTTTGATAACTTCAAAATTCCCGAATGATTTGCGCACATCGCGCAATTGAAGCTGTGCCATATGTAAACTCCTATCCCTTCACGCCACCCGCAGTCAGACCGGATACGATCCGCCGCTGGAAGATGAGCACAAGGATGACGAGGGGAACTGTTACGATGACCGATGCGGCCATGATATTGCCCCATGGGATTTCGAATTGACTGCTGCCGGACAAAAGCGCGATAGCCACTGGAACCGTGCGCTGACCCGCCGACGACGTAAAAGTCAGTGCAAACAGGAACTCATTCCATGCAGAAATGAATGCCAGTAGCCCCGTTGTCACCAGTGCCGGCCACATGAGCGGCATAAACACACGCGTGATGATGACCCATGGGGATGCCCCGTCTACGATCGCGGCCTCTTCAATCTCGACCGGCAGATCACGCATGAAGGTTGTCAAAACCCAAACCGTGAAGGGCAAGGTGAAGATCATATAGGAGAAGATCAGAGCCAGAGGCGTATTGAATATACCGAGGAACCGGATCAGTTCGAACAAACCTGCAAGCACTGCAATTTGCGGAAACATGGATACCGACAAAATGGTGAGCAGGAGCAACCCGCGACCCCGAAAATTCACTCTGGCCAGCGCATAGGCGGCAGTTATCGCAAGCAGCAGTGAAATTGCGACAACAACTGTTGCAACAAACAAAGAATTACCAAGACTCCGAAGAAAACTGCCCTGACTGAGAACGCCGGTATAGTTGCTGATGGAAACATCCGTTGGCCAGAAATCCACCTGAAACAGTGCTGTTCCCGATTTAAGACTGGTTATGATCGCATAATAGAACGGAAACACTGCGATAAGGATGATGATGGCAACCAGCAGATAAAAGCCAAGCGTCTTAAGATAATGCATGGCTATTCTCCCTTTGCGCCAATGCTCACACGTCCAAAGAACATGTAGAGTACAGTGATGGCTGCGATGATGAGAAACAGCATCGTGGATGCGGTGGCACCATAAGCAAATTTATCGAAATCGAAGAGATTTTCGCGCGCGAAAACAGACATTGTTTTGGTCTGCGCATTGTTGGGTGTCAGCACATAGATGAGATCAAAAATACGCAATGCATCAAGCATGCGGAATATAACCGCGACCATCAATGCCGGACGAACAAGCGGTAAAGTCACACGCCAGAATACTTTGAGCGGATGGACACCATCGATCTTGGCAGCCTCATAAATATCGGATGGAACCATCTGCAACCCAGCAAGGATAAGCAGGGCCATGAAAGGGGTGGTTTTCCAGACATCGACGATCAGGATCGCAATCATCGCCGTATCGGGATTTGCCGTCCAGGCGATTTTCTGGCTGATAAGACCGAGATTAAGGAATATATGGTTCAGAATGCCAAACTGATCGTTGAGCATCCAGCCCCACATTTTCGCCGAGACGATTGTGGGAATGGCCCAGGGAATGAGGATGGCCGCTCGCACAAGGCCTCTTCCGCGAAATTTCGCGTTCAGCACAAGCGCTACAATCAATCCAAAGATGGTTTCGAGACCAACCGAAAACAGTGTGAACCTGATCGTATTCCACACCGCGCCCCACCATGCTGGATCGGCCAGAAGACCGCGATAAACGATGCGGCCGCTTTTTAAGGTGACCCATGTGAAGTAGTTTTTAAAACCGACAAACTCAGCCGTAGCAAGGCTTGTGAGCGATGCATTTGTAAAGCTGAAATAGATCGTTCTAAGCAGCGGCCAGCCGGCCACAAATGCCAAAACAATCAGCGTCGGTGCAAGAAACAGCCATGCCGAACGAATGCGTTGTGTATGCAAGTCGGAATGGTGTCGGCGTCCGTTCGACGCTTTTGAAGCATCAACAGAAGTATCCGTCATAATCTTCCTCTGAGGGCGGCGGGCTCTGAAAATTTTGCGTTCGGATCGCTTGGGAATAGATCCGAACGCGGCTTGATACGTGCTTACCAGCCAGAGCCTTCAAGCTCCGTCAGTTCGACCTCAAGCATTTCCAGGTTCTCGGCAGCTGTGCCACTGCCCGAAAGGGTTTTATGCACAGCAGTCCAGAATTTGGATGAGACTTCATTGTATTTAACTTTTGTCGCTGCCGAAGGCCGCGGCACCGCATTTTGGAAGATGGGTTTCCAATTCGCCATGAAAGGCTGCGCCGCGATAATTTCCTTATCGTCGTAAAGCGCTTCAATGGTCGGCAGACGTGAAATTTGAATTGCCTGCGCCTTCTGAACCTCAGGCGAAGCCAGATATTTCACCAAAGCAATCGCGGCATCCTGTTTCGTGGAATATTTTGACACAGCAAGATTCCACCCGCCAAGTGTCGAGGATGGAGGTTCACCTTCGGCACCAGCCGGTAAAGGTGCAACATCAAATTTGCCTTTCACACTGCTATCGTCATTATTGCCTAAGGCGTAAGCATAGGGCCAATTGCGCATGAACACGGCATTGCCAGTCTGCCAGACGCCGCGCGATTCTTCTTCCTGATAGGCAAGAACGCCTTGAGGGGAAATCGAACCAATCCAGCTTTTTGCACGATCAATTGCGGCTGCTGCGCGTTCGTTGTTGATTGAAATCGTTCCGTCAGCTTCCACAATCTGGCCACCACCGGAAGATTTGACCCACTCAAGCGCATTGCAGGTCAGGCCTTCATAGGCATTGCCCTGAAAGACAAAACCCCACAGGTCAGCCTTGCCTTCTGCGCGCTCTTTTTCCATGATCTCTTTGGCCGTCGCAGTCATCTCATCCCATGTTTTCGGGACAGGCTTGCCGTATTTCTCCAGGAGGTCCTTGCGATAAAACAATGCAGGTGCATCGGTATAAAAGGGCAATGCAACCAGCTTCCCATTGACCGTCTGAGACGCGATGATCGACGGAAAATGGCTTCCTGTTACATCTTTTGTAGCCTCGGTGAGATCAATAAACTGATCTGAAAGCTGCGGAGCCCAAACAATATCCGTCTGATAAATATCAATATCTGCATTGCCCGCCGCAAGCCACAAACGATACTGGCTGAATTGTTCGCTGCTTGATGGCGGCATGGATACAATATGAACCTTGTTGCCGGTATCTTTTTCGAATTTGGCAATCTGTTCCTGTAAAAACTGAATATTGTTGCCAGTTGAATTGGCAGCAATCGAAATTTCGGCTGCGTGAGCGAATGCTGTGCCAAAGCCAAATGCAACACAGGCAGCCAGTGCACCCTTAAGAGCTTTCATTGTTCCCTCCTCCCATCCATTCAGTAAGCGGCCGTTAAAATCGAAAACGGTTTGGATTCCAAAAAGGTTACAGAAGGCTTCAAATCTGTCAAGCTGCTGTTTTTTGGGAAACACAAAATACGACCGATTTAAATATTCATCTATATTTTCAATGATTTATATAAACTTTCCCGATGCAACCGCAGTTCACTCTCCCAATCAGCTACGATTGAGAGGCTTAAATTTCTTACCAAACTTGTAAACGGTTTGGTTCTGCCGCATACTTCTCTCAAAGGGCCATCAATGATGGTGGCCGCGCATTGTTAATCACAAGGAAGCGATTATAATCCAACGTCTAATCCGTTCTCCAAGCCGCAAGATCAAATGAAACTTCGTGAATTCGCCAAACAATTAGGACTTTCTGCCACAACGGTCAGTCGCGCACTGAGCGGCTATCCGGAAGTTGCTGAAACAACACGCAAGCGTGTTCGTGACGAGGCTGTGCGGCTCGGCTATCGTCCGAATGTCAACGCCGTGCGACTTGTGACAGGCCGTGCAGGCTCTATTGGCGTTGTCATGGGCCGCAATAGCGAGTTTCACTTTGCAGAGTTCATGCGTGGTATGGCTGAAAGACTCAGTCAGGATGAGGTGGATATTCTTGTCAGTCCCATAGCCAATAATGGCACGGACGACGAGGTGGAGCTTTGTCGGCGCCTTGCCACCAGTCGGCGTGTTGATGCCATAATCGTGACGTCACCAAAGCCCAATGATGAGCGCATCCGCCTGCTGCATGAACTCGGAATGCCTTTTCTCGTTCATGGTCGATCAAAAATCGACATCCCTCACGCCTGGCTTGATATTGACAACGAGGGCGCGGTCTATCGTTCAACCGCACATCTGCTAGATCTTGGCCATCGCCACATCGCTATGATTAATGGCCGCGAGGGATTTACGTTCTCGCTTGACAGAGACGCAGGATACCGCAAGGCACTTGACGAAAGAGGCATTGCGTTTGATCCGGGCTTGATTGAGCACGGCGACTTCACCGACGAGATCGGTTACCGCTTGGCCCAAAAACTCTTGAGGCGCGATTTGAGGCCGACTGCTTTCGTTGCAGGCTCTATGATGACCGCTTTGGGTATCTATCGTGCTGCCCGATCGTTTGGCTTGACAATTGGCCGTGACATCTCTGTCATCGCACATGATGACGTCATTTCATTTCTGAGTGCAGACAACATGGTCCCGTCACTGACTGCGACCCGCTCATCGATGCGCGCTGCTGGTAAGCGTTGTGCGGACATGCTGATGGATATTCTTGATGGCAAGTCACCATCCGATGTTCACGAGCTTTGGCCGGTTGAGCTGATCCTCAGGGAAACAGCCACCCGCGTCCCGGATGAAGCCGTCACGTCCATCAAAACGCTGGTATAACCTTATCTTCGAGAATTTTCCTTTAAGGAAGGTGATTCTACGTTTGAGCCTTTTTGGCAAAGTAGCCGGGCGGATAGGCCACATCCTGCGGACACCAAGATGAGCGGACGATCTGCTGCGTCAGGACGCGGGGATGCGCGAACGCAACGCACGTCATGCTGTCAACGAAACCAAAATCTCTTCCGAAGATGCCGCAAAATCCCTGGCCAACAAGCCTTTCAGAAACTCCCCCATGTGCCGATCAACATCTTGAGGAAACGCTCCGCTGCAGGCGATAACGTACCCCCCCTGCGTCTTACAACGCCTATAGTTCTTGAAATCTCGGGGTTTCGAATAGGCCTCGTGATCAAAAGTGGGTGCTCTCCCTGCGGTGTCGCCATCTGCGGTAACACAGATATGCCTAAGCCCGCCTCCACCAGACCAAGAGATGTCGACAAGTGGGTTACTTCGTAAAACCAGCGAAGTTTGATATTGGATTTTGCCAAGGCTCCATCAAGCAGTGTTCGATTGCCGCTTGAACGATGAACAGTGATAAGATGATATGGTGTCAGATCTTCCCAGCCAACTTCGGATTTTTCCGCAAGAGGATGGTCTTTGCTGGCAGCGAGAACGAAGGGGTCTTCGACAAGCCGGTCAAAGATCAGATCCGGATCGGCTGTTCCCATGATATTGATGCCGAACTCGACTTCACCGCGCGCAACGGCCTGCAATCCGTCCGTCGCCGGTAAGTCAAGAATTCGAAAGCGGATGTTAGGATACTCAATATTGAACTGCTTTATGACCTTCGGCAGAAAGTAGAAAGCGGCTGTCGGCAGACAGGCGATTGTTACAAGGCCACCGCGCTGGACGCCGGGATCACGCACTGCAAAAAGCGACCCGTCAAATTCCTCCAGCATACGCCGCACCAAAGGTAATAGTTCGGTGCCTAAAGCAGTGAGCGAAACATGTCTTGTCGTACGCTCTAAAATTGGCGCCCCAATTGCCAATTCCAGCTTCTGGATGCGTCTGCTGAGTGCTGGCTGAGACATGTTCAGCGTATCGGCAGCCCTGTGAAAACTCTCCAATTCGACAATGGCGAGAAATGCTCTTAGGTCTAGAATTTCGCAATTAATGCTCATTTTGCATCAATACTCCAAATCTTCGCATTTTACATATCAATCATTTTGCCACTAAGTGCAATAAATGAACTGATTAATACCCACTACACAAGAGTGGAGGCGAAAGCGCAAGCATGAACGATCTGATCTCTATCCCCTGTGTACTGATGCGAGGCGGCACGTCGAAAGGCCCGTTCTTTCTGACATCTGATCTTCCGACCGATCCGCGCGAGCGTGATCAGATTTTGCTTTCCATTATGGGTTCGGGTCACCCCCTTCAAATCGATGGCATCGGTGGTGGAAACCCTGTGACCAGTAAAGTTGCCATCATCGGCCCATCCAGCATTCCCGGCGTCGATATCGATTATCTTTTCGCACAGGTCCGTATTGATCAGCAGTTCGTTGATACCGCACCCAATTGCGGCAACATGCTTGCAGCTGTGGGTCCCTTCGCAATTGAGGCGGGACTTATGAAAACACAGGGCGCAACGACGCTTGTTCGTATTCACAACGTCAATACCGACAAGTTGATTGAGGCAGAAGTGCCGACACCTGATGGTAAAGTTTCATACCTCGGCGATGCCAGCATTGATGGAGTACCCGGAAAGGCGGCTCCAATTGCCCTGACCTTCATGGATGCGGCAGGTGCCCGAACAGGCAAACTTTTCCCTACCGGTGCCCCCCATGAAATGATTGAAGACGTGGCCGTGACATGCATTGACTGCGCGATGCCTATGGTTCTGATCGAAGCCAACAATCTTGGTGTCAGTGGTTACGAGAGTGCTGCCGAACTCAACGCCAACACGGCATTGCTTGCGCGGCTGGAACAGCTGAGAATCGAGGCTGGCAGACGTATGGGCATGGGCGATGTCACCAATCAGGTCACGCCCAAACCCGTTCTTATCAGCAATGCAAAAAACGGCGGCGACATCAATGTGCGCTATTTCATGCCGCACGAATGTCATCCGTCGCTTGCTACCACCGGCGCCGTCGGGATCGCAACAGCCTGCATAACGGCTGATACAGTCGCATCGAAACTAATCGGTCTTCACACACCACCGCTCGTGCTGGCGATCGAACATCCCAGCGGTCATCTCGATGTCAAGCTTCAGGAGCGAGACGGAAAAGTGACTGCCGGAATTTTGCGCACAGCCCGCCGTCTTTTTGATGGGCATGTGTTTGCTAAGCCTGTCAAACAAGCCGTATGCGCGGCATAATTCAACTGGTTGCCGGGAGGGCACCACTTAACCGGAGGAAAATCAATGCGTAAGTTCATGCTCGCTCTGGCAGCAACTGTAGCTCTTGCCGGAACAGCAATGGCTGATCCGGTCCGTATTAGCGTCGGGTCTTATAATCTCAATAATTTGCCATTTCCTGTCGCACAGGGGCTGGGCCTTTATGAGAAAGAAGGGCTAGACGTCACCGTGGAGAATTTTGCTTCAGGCGGTTCAAAGACGTTGCAGGCACTCGTTGCCGGATCGACAGATATTGCCGTCGGTTTCTACGACCACACCATTCAGATGCAGTCACAGAACAAGGCCGTGGTCGGCTTCGTCGTTCTGGCACGCAATTCCGGGCTTGTCCTTGCTGGTGGAAATAATTCTAAATTCGACCCCGCCAATCCCGAAACCATCAAGGGTGCAAAAATCGGCATTACAGCGCCCGGTTCATCTTCGGACTTCTTCGTGCGTTACTATCTGCAGCGCCACGGCCTTTCGGCAGATGATGTCGCTCTGATCGGTGTTGGTTCCGGTTCGGCGGCGGTTGCAGCTCTTGAACAGGGCAAGATCGACCTGCTGGTCAATTACGATCCTGCGGCAACATTTATCGAAGCCAAAGGTGTCGGCAAAATTCTGATCGATGGTCGCAGCGACGAGGGTGCCAAGGAAATCTACGGCGGTATTTATCCGACATCAGTTCTCTATGCCACGCAAAATTACATTGATGGTAATCCTGAAACCATCCAAAAAGTCACCAACGCGACAGTCAAGGCACTCGAATGGATGAACACCCATTCGGCAGAGGAAATCGTTGAAAAGCTGCCTAAGGAATTCATCTCGGGCGACCGCGATGCGTATATTCAAGCCGTAAAGAATGCCAAGGCGATCTTTTCCACGGATGGAAAATTCGATGAGGAAGATGTCAAAACGCCACTGGTTGTTCTGAATAGCTTCAATAAAAAAGTTGCGGCAACCGAAATCGATCTTTCGAAAACATACACAAACAGCTTCGTCGATAAAGCACCGCACGCGGCTACGAACTAGAAGGAGGAGGCAATGTCATTAGCCGTTGTCAAACCTGCGCCGGAAGTCGCAGCAAGCCCCAGCCCAAAAGCAATGGTATCAATTGATGCCGTTACAATGTCGTTCGGCAACTTTGTTGCGGTCGAAAATGTCAACCTCACGGTTGCGGATGGCGAGTTTCTCGCCATCGTTGGCCCGACAGGTTGTGGGAAAAGCACCATCCTCAACGCCATAGCAGGATTGCTGAAACCCTCACACGGAACAGTGTCAGTCGATGGAAAAGCCGTCACTGGTGTGCACCATGATATAGGATATCTGTTTCAGCAGGACGCACTTTTGCCATGGAAAACAGCGCTTGAAAATGTCGAGCTTGGTCCGATGTTTAAAGGGATAAGCGCTTCCGAACGCCGCAAAAGTGCGCTCAACTGGCTTGCCAAGGTGGGTCTGAAAGGTTTTGAGCACCGTTATCCCCATCAGCTTTCCGGCGGTCAGCGCAAGCGTGTGCAGATGGCTCAAGCGCTTATCACAGGTCCAAAAGTCATCCTGATGGATGAGCCGTTCTCCGCACTCGATATCCATACGCGTCACCTTATGCAAAATGAGCTTCTCCGGCTCTGGCAGGAAGAACGCCGCGCTGTTGTGATGATTACGCATGATCTTGAAGAAGCCATAGCGCTTGGTGATCGTGTCGTCGTTTTGGCCGCTGGCCCCCGCAGCCACGTGATCGATAGTTTCCCCGTCGATCTCAACCGTCCGCGCGACGTCGCAGAAATCAAACTCGATCCGCGCTTCATGGATCTTTATCGCAATATTTGGGCGTCGCTGCGCGGCGAAGTGGAGAAAAGCTATGAACGCCATGACTGAACGTCTTATCCAGGTCGGTTTGCTGGTTATCATTCTCGGCGGCTGGCAGCTCGGCACATCGCTGGGTTTCATCGACGTGTTTTTCTTCCCGGCACCACTGAATATTTTCAATCAGGTCGTGGAGTGGATAACCGATACAAGTTTCTATCGTCACGTATCGATCACTTTGACAGAAACCGTTCTCGGCTATCTGATCGGCACGGGTCTTGGCGTTGCTGCAGGCGTATGGCTCGGTCTTAGCCGCAGTGCTTCGCGCATTCTCGACCCCTTCATCAAGTGCCTGAACGCTATCCCGCGCGTTGTTCTTGCGCCAATCTTTGTGCTTTGGTTGGGTCTTGGCCTCTGGTCCAAGGTCGCACTCGCCGTCACACTGGTGTTCTTCGTGACCTTCTTCAACGCAATGCAGGGTGTGCGCGAAGTCAATCCGGTCGTGCTTTCAAATGCGCGTATCCTCGGCGCCAAACGTTCTGATCTCCTGCGTCACGTCTATTTCCCGGCAGCAGCAAGCTGGATCTTGTCCTCCTTGCGCACCTCCGTCGGCTTTGCAGTGGTTGGCGCGATCATCGGCGAGTATCTTGGTTCGTCCGCCGGTCTAGGCTATCTTATCGCCCAGGCTGAAGGCAACTTCGACGCGGTTGGCGTATTTGCCGGTATCCTGATTTTAGCAGTCTTCGTTTTGATCATCGACAGTATTCTTGATGTGGTTGAAACGCGCCTCATAAAATGGCGTCCAAATGCCAGCGAGCGGTCGGCCTGATCCCTCCACTCGCGACGTTAGAAATAAGCCCGATGCCATAATGGCGTCGGGCTTCATCGTCTTTAAAGTGCTCACTCATATATCCTTCTATATGCCCATCGGAAAAACAGAGTCCTGACCACAAAGCCCGCCATGAATTCATCCTTCATGTCATTTCGGGCATTCGTTGCGTTGTTTGGATTGATTCAGCATTTTATGCTTTTCAGTTATTGCGATATTCGATGTGGCGATCCCATCCGCCGCAGACAGGTGCGACTGAAGGAGACTGGTTTGAAGACGCTGCTATTGACGAAGGATGACGTCAAAAAACTCATTTCGCTGTCTGCGGTCATAGACGCTGTTGAAGACGCTTATCGTGCATTCAGCAGCGGCCAGGTGGAGCAGCCGGATTATATTGGCATACATCTACCTGCACCACGCGGTGAAATCGACTTCAAGCTGGGCTATTTGAAATCATCTGAGATGATATCAATGAAAGCGTCTTCGGGCGGGTTCAGGGACAATCCTTCTCGTCATGGCGTTCCGAACGGCATGGGAACGATCCTTCTTTTTGACGCACAAAGTTGTGCATTGGTATGCGTGATGGATGGCAGCTTGATCACGGGCCTGAGGACTGGGGCTGCCGGTGCGATTTCGGTCAGATTATTGGCTCGCAAAGACGCGAGAAAACTAACGTCAATCGGCACGGGCAATCAGGCACGCATGCAAATTAGAGCAATCCGCGAAGTGATGCACATTGAGGAGATTCATGCGTGGCATTCTAACCCTGAAACACTGTCAAAATACAAAGCTGATATGGAAGGCGAGTTTAATATTCCTGTTATAATGGCGGCATCCAAACGAGAAGCTGTAGAACAAGCGGACATCTTGGTTACCACCACACGTGGCAAGGGGTCGTTGGTGGAAGCGGATTGGATAAAACCAGGAACGCATATTGTTGCGATTGGAACAGATGCTCAGGGCAAGCAGGAACTGGAGCCTGAAATATTTCGAAATGCTAAAATCGTCACAGACTCGACAAGCCAGTGTTCGCAAAAAGGTGAGACCTGGCACGCGCTCAATCACGGCATCATTTCCATGAGTGAAATTCACGCCGAAATTGGCGAGATCCTGATCGGCACAAAAGCAGGACGTGAGAATGCAGAAGAGATAACAATCTTCGATTCAACAGGAATGGCTGCGCAAGATAACACGACAGCCAATGCGATCTATAATCGTGCCCTTCGCCAAAATGTCGGCACCAGATTTTCCTTTTTTGAGCAATAGCAGCGTCCCACTCGGGAAGCACGGTTTCGAAGTTTAAAGCAAAGCGCATGCAGGCGGTGATGAATGCTAAACTATCCCACAATTGAAGACATTCGAGATGCACAAAGACGCATTGCGCCGTATGTTTATCATACCCACCTCCTGAGGGCTGACAAAATCGCATCCAAAGTCGCTTGTAATTTATATCTTAAGCCAGAAACTCTTCAGCTAACGGGCGCATTCAAGATACGAGGCGCTCTGAACGCAGTGCTATCGCTTCCACGTGAGAAGATTGCCAACGGGATTATCTCGTCATCTTCTGGAAATCATGCACAGGGATTGTCCTATGCGGCGCGTATGATGGGCGTCAAAGTTGTCCTTGTGCTTCCTGTGACTACCCCGAAAATCAAGATAGCGAACACGCGCGCTTTAGGAGCTGAGGTCATTTTATTTGATGGTGACAACGCGACAAGATGGAAAGAGGTGTATCGGATCGCGGAAGCCAATAACTATGCAGTGATTCATGGCTTCGAAGATCCAATGGTCATGGCGGGCCAGGGCACAATTGGATGCGAGATTCTCGAAGACCTGAAGGACGTCAACACTGTGATTGTCCCTCTTGGTGGCGGTGGTCTGATTTCCGGTGTTGCGACAGCAATCAAAGAAATGAACCCCTCAGTTCGGGTTATTGGTGCAGAGCCAGCTCTGACGCCCAAATATTACTGGAGCCGAAAGAACGGTGAACCCACATCACTTCCTCTTAAGGATACCATCGCAGATGGTCTGAGGATCAGTGTGCCCGGACGCAATCCTTATCCAATTATTGAGAAATATGTGGATGAGATCGTTCTTGTCGAAGATGCGCATATCGTTGCAGGAATGCGGGCGCTGGCGACTGACGCAAAACTCATCGCCGAACCCGCCGCGTCAATAGTTATAGGCGCACTCCTGGCCGGCTCTGTAAAAGTACAAAAGGACGAGAATGTCTGTGCAATTTTGACAGGCGGGAACTGGGATCTGGGCGACATTGCCGAAATCTATCGTGAGAAGGATTGAGCCCAAGCAAAATACTGCAAAGCTATTTGATCTTTTTGGCCCTTTTGGATGGACTACTCGAATTGGATGATTATTCCATCCCATATTCTGCGAATGAAGGGCTTTCGTTTTGCTCGTAAAGCCATCGTTAAGGTTTTCTCGCGAATTTTTCAATTCGGCTGGGCTGTTGATCGTGACCGACACACCCTCGAATTTATGCTGTCCAAACGCCGGGTTTTCGAAGCAGCGTGGCGTTTCTTGGAGAAGGCACACAGGGCAATGGCATTTGAAGCAAGGCTTCTGATGCGCAAGCAAAAACAATCAACAAAATTATACTGATAAGCTTTATAACTAAAAGGCAACGACCATTGATCGTTGCCCTGAAATTATTCCATCACAAAAGGGTATCAGAGTTTTACCAATCGCTCGGTCAGCAGCGCGAAGAAACCATCCGCATCGACATCGTTGATGAAGAATGCGTTCTTTGGACGATCGGTCACTTCCCACCAGTCGACGACTGTTTCACCGATGGTCAATTCCGAATTGATCTCGATTTCCACGTTGCAATGGCGGCCTGAATAGAGTTCAGGCTTCAGCAGATAGGCGATAACGTTCGGGTCATGCAGCGGGCCGCCATCGGTACCGTATTTTGCTTCATCATAGCGCTCAAAGAATTCAAGCCATGCAGCAACCACTTCGCCGACATGTGTGCCGAGGCCGCGAATGGCTGCGATGCGCTTCTCGGTGGTCAGCACCTTGTGCGTGACATCGAGTGGCATCATGGTGATCTGGATGCCTGATTTGAGCACAACTGCGGCTGCATGTGGATCGACATAGATGTTGAACTCAGCCGATGGCGTGATGTTGCCGCCTTCAAAATAGCCCCCGCCCATCAGCACGATTTCTTTGACGCGTTCAGCGATTTTTGGCTCGCGGATAAGGGCTGATGCGATGTTGGTAAGCGGGCCAAGCGGGCACAGTGTTACAGTGCCTGGCTCTTCTTTCATCAGTGTTTCGATAATGAAATCCACACCATGCTGCGTCTGAAGCGGCATAGTGGGGGCAGGCAGATCATAACCATCAAGGCCGGTTTTGCCGTGGACGTTTTCAGCCGTCACGAGCGGGCGCACCAGCGGACGGATAGAGCCTGCAAATACTTTTGTGTCCGGCTTTTTCGCAACTTCACAGATGGTGCGGGTATTGATTTCAGTGCGAGCCAGCGGGCCGTTGCCAGCAACGGCGGTGATGCCGAGAATGTCGAGCTCAGGGCTTGCGAGTGCCAGAAGAATGGCGACTGCATCGTCCTGACCGGGATCGGTATCGATAATAATTTTACGGGCCATGATGTGTTCCTAATAGGGGATTTTTAAAGAGCGTTGCGCGCTGCACTAACCGTCTGATCGACCAGCGCATCGAAGGAAATTTGCGCCGGGCGGCGCATATAGGTGACGATGTCGTCGGCGAGGAGTGGTTTTGACCAGCGTTCTGCGATAATGCCGGGGCCGTGCTGAATGGCGATCATGCTGAGAATCTGCGCGGCATTGCAGTCAACATCGTGGCCGATGCCGCAGACAATTTCCAGCGTGCGGTCGAAATCACCTTCACCGAACCAGAGTGCCACAACTTGCGCGGCTGCATTTGGCGTGACGTGAATCCAGTTATATTCCGCATATTCGGCGTCGCACTTTGCCCAGGCGTCCTGCCAGTTTTCTGTTGTATTACAGGCATCAAGCGCGAAGGCGAGAACCGCACCATATTCCGTGTCGGTCGAGAAAAGCGCTGCCGTTGAGTCCAGCAATTCGCGTGTGTTTTGAACCGCAAAGGCGCGGGCTGCCATGACGGCATTGAAAACCTCGCCCAGGCTTCCGTTTCCTGCGTGGGAGATTTCCGCATCCATCCAGGCAAGACGAGCAGCTTCACGCGCACGTCCCGGCACGACCATGCCGCAGATTGTACCGCGCATCTGTGCGCCGATCCATTCATCGAACGGATTGTCGGACGTGCCGGTTTCGGGTGCTGTGAGACCTCGGCGCATATTGGAAAGGGCGATTGCCTCCGCCGACCAGCCAAGCGGGATCAGCGATGTCCAGCGCTCGGCAATGTCGGCGCTGGTCACCCCAGAACCTTTTTCACCAAAGGCTTCGAGAAAAGCGATCTCGAAGGTGATGTCGTCATTATAGGTGTTAGGCTCGCGCACATAATCGCGTATCGGACCGAAGACTTCTGCAATGTTTTCAGCCGTATAGCCTTCAAGTGCGGTGCCAGCGGCAGCACCCACCAGCTGCGCCATCCATGCACCCGCGGTACGGTCGCGGAAATCATCAGACTGGATAGGATAAGACACATTTTCCGGCCACTTCACGCTCGCATCAAACGCGTCCCATGATGGAAAGCGGATGGTTTTCTGCGATGGATGCTCGGGATCGGGCTTTGCCGCACGCATGAGTATACGCAAACGCATGTCGATGCGATACAGCGTCTCAAAGTCAGAGCGCTCCAGCGCTGCAAGCCCGTCGCGCAGAAGCTCTGCATAGGGTGCCAGTACATACCCCTTGTTTTCAAGCGATTGCAGCGCACCGGCCATCAGGCATTCGGGTGCTGCTGAACCCGGCACATTGCTTTTCCAGAACATGGCCATGAGATCGTCCTGCGCCTTCATGACGGCGCTTGCGTCCCATGTCTGCTCTTCTGCCGTGCGCACCACAGGCTTTGTGTTGCGCAGCAGATCGCGTGTTAGCTCCCAGGCTTTCATGTTTTTCTCGTTTTCATGCATTTCAGGATTTCTTCAACTGTCTTACACGCCGCTGTCTTCTTGCGGCGTGTACCGTCAGCACCACAACGGGCACGAGATAAGGGATCATCTGCATTAGCTCGAACGGCAGCCCAAGGCTTTGCAAGGTGATCGCCAGCGATTCCGCTGCGGCCAGAACGAGGCTTGCGGCCAGAGTTCCCCATGCCGTTCCCTGCCCCATCACTTCGGCAGCAATGGCGATGAAGCCGCGACCAGCGGTCATGTTCTGACCGAACCATGTGACATAGCCGAGCGAGAGATAGGCACCTGCCGCACCGCCAAAGATGCCCGAAAGTATGAGGGCCTGCATCTGAACGCGTCCGGTGTGAATGCCTGCCGCTCGCGCCGATTTCGGATCGACACCGGTTGCACGTAAGTGCAGGCCAAAGCGTGTGCGCATCATCAGAAGGCTGACAGCCGGAACCGCCAGCAATGCGGCGAAGCTCAGAATATGGATGTTGCCGATGTAGGGCACCGAAAGGCTTGGCAGCGCCCCGCTTTTCAACGCGCCCGACATGCCCTTGTCACCGGTGGCAACGAAAAGCCCCAGTGTTGTTCCCGCTGCCGCCGCAATATTAAGTGCAATGCCGGTCATAATCAGATCTGTGCCAAGCTTGTTGACTGACAGCGACATAAGCCAACCGAGAAAGGCCCCGACTATAAGGGCTGCTAGGAGACCGATGGCCGGGCTTCCCGTGGCAGCACTTGCGAGCACCGCAATGAGCGCTGCGGTCAGCATCATGCCTTCCATGCCGATATTCAGCACGCCAGCGCGATCAGAAATCATCACGCCAAGCGCTGCCAGCAACAAGGGCGTGGCGACACGCAGAATCGTTGCGATAAAGGCTGGATCGAGAATTTGTGCAAGAACTGCGCTCATGACTGTTCTCCTTCCCGATTGCGGAGGTTTCGGATCACGCGCAAAACTGTCGGGTGATTGTGAATGACGCTTGCTGTTGCGCCCACCATGATAGCAGCAGTTATCAGGCCGACCACTTCGGTCGGAATATTCATATTGCGGGCGAGAAGATCCCCTCCAACCTGAACAAAGCCCAGAAACAGCGCTGCTGGAATGAGCAGGAACGGGTTTTCACGGCCAAGAATGGCCACCACCAGACCCGTCCATCCATAACCGGGCAGATCAAGCCATGCGAAACGGTTATGCAGGCCCAGCACTTCCAATGCACCGGCCATGCCAGCCACCAGACCACCAACGATCTGAGCGCGCATGATAATGCCCTTGAACGGCAAGCCGAGATGGTTTGCAAAACCGGGGCTGGAGCCTGCAATGCGAATATTGAGACCTGAACGCGTCCAGTAAAGCCAGATACCGCCTGCAATACAGGCGAGAATGGCAATGATCGATCCGGAGTTTAGGCGTGTGCCCGCCAGCAGCCGATCAAGCTTGGCATCGGCTGGAATGCGCAACGACATCATGCCGCCCGCAGCCGGATCGCGGATGACATAATTGAGCACGAACAGGCCCAAAAACAGGAAGGCATAATTGAGAACCAGCGATGTGACCATTTCGGATGCGCCAAAACGCAATCGCAGCGCCGCTGGAATTGTACAGGCAAAGCTGCCCGCGACCGCACCGCAAAGGATCGCCACCGGAAGCGAGAACCAGCCAAGTGACGGCAGCAGAACGGCGCCTGCAACTGCACCAAGCGCACCAAGGAAAAAGCCGCTTTCTGCACCAAGATTAAACAGTCCGGAGCGGAAAAGAATAGTGATGGCAAGGCCTGTCAGCATGATCGGCGTTGCAGCTTCCACCACATTACCCATGTGGCGAATGCTGCCAAACGGTCCGAGGAAGAAGGTTTTCAGCACACCTGCCGGATTATCCTGCATCAAGGCCAGTGGTACGATCAGCAGCGCCATGATGATGCCGATCACCAGCACGGTCAGAAAGAAGGGAATAAGATAGGATATAAATCTACGCATTAGGCTGCAACTCTCTGCTTAAGCATGATCTTATCCAAAAACCGTTTTACACTTTTTGGGATCATGCTCGCGTGCCCAGCATATAAGGTCCAAGGACTGCCGGCGTAATGTCGGGTCCGTTTCTGAGAACGGCAACAATCCGGCCATTGAAGAACACGACGATGCGATCGCTTAACCGCAGCAATTCATCGAGATCGGCGCTGACGAGAAGTACAGCACAGCCACCCTGCGCCACTTCATCGATGCGGCGATGCAGGAAGGCTGCTGCCGAAACATCAATGCCGCGTGTGGGTTGATCGGCGATCAGGAATTTAGGATTGGTGGCAAGTTCGCGCGCAGCGATAAGCTTCTGCGCATTACCGCCAGACAGCGAGTCGAGCCTTTCGGTGATCGCACCTGCACGCACCGAATATTGTTTAATCATGCCATTGACACGCGCTTTGATCGCGCTCCAGCGCAGGAAGGGGCCGAAATCAGTGTCGCGGTTTCCGTCCGTGCCGGCAATCGTGTTTTCAGCCAGAGACAGGCCCGGCGCACCCCCTTGTGAAAAGCGGTCGGCAGGAAGATAGGCCAAGCCTTTCTCGCGCCAGCTTGCCGTGTCGGCGGTGGTCATATCGGCCCCGTTCAGGGTGATTGTGCCTTGAGAAGCTTGCATCAGGCCTGAGAGTGTTGAAACCAGACCGCGCTGGCCGCTGCCATCGACGCCCGCGACACCGACGATTTCACCTTCGCCGATGGTGAGGTTTACATCGCGGATACGGTCGGCAGGGTCGAGGGCTTCAATGGTGACGCCCTTCATTTCAAGCACGGTTTGCGTGAGGTTCGTCTTATGCGCGCGTTGGGGAATTTCGACAGCGTGGCCCATAACCATCTGCATGATGGCATCGTCGGGTACATCTGCAAGCTTTTCTGTGCCAGCTACAGCGCCAGCGCGCAGTACAGTGACGCTTTCGGCCAGCTCGCGCACTTCATTGAGCTTATGCGAAATGAAGAGAATGGTTATGCCTTCATCGCGCAGGGCTTTCAGCCTGCGCATCAGCTCTTCAATTTCGGGCGGCGAAAGAACAGCCGTTGGTTCATCCAGGATCAACAGCCGTGTGCGTCGCGCCAGCGCCTTGAGGATTTCGATCTTCTGCTGTGCTGCAACCGACAGCGTGCCGGTGATCGCGTCCGGGTCGGCGTGCAGATCATAGTGCTGCATCAGTTCTTCGACCGATTTTCGTGCGCTTACACGGTCGATAAAACCACCTTTTACGGGTTCATGGCCGAGGATGATATTTTCGGTGACGGTGAGTGTCGGCACCAGCGAGAAATGCTGATGCACCATGCCAATGCCTTTGGCCGCTGCATCGTCCGGCGACCAAGAAGAAATTGTCTGGCCGTCGATCACAATCTCGCCTGCAGTGGCATTCTCAATGCCAAACAGGATTTTCATGAGCGTGGATTTGCCTGCGCCGTTTTCGCCGCAAATGGCATGGATCGAACCGGCACGGATCGAAAACGACACATCGCGCAGCGCGACAGTGCCATTCGGATAGACCTTGCTCACATTACGGAAGGCGACGATTACATCGCCGCCTTCATTGTTTTTTATCTGGTTTTCCACGATTATGGACGAACCTTGTTACGGATCGCGTTGAGGTCTTCGGTGCTCATGCCAAAGGCTGTTGGAACCGTGATCTTGCCGTCGGAAATTTCATCGGAAGCTTTCTTAATCGCATCCTTGGTTTCCTGTGAGGCCATCGTCGCCATATTGCCGTCCTGCACGATGCCGACAGCACCTTCCTTCAGGCCTAGCGCTTCGGCTTTTCCGAATGGCAGACTGCCTTCCTTGAAGCGGTCATAGGCCTGCAAAAGGCTGACATCGACGTTTTTCAGGACGGAGCTGACGACCTGTTTTGCCATGGCAGGGTCGCTGTCCTTGAAGATGGCTTCCTGATCGGAATCGACACCCAGAACATATTTGCCGGTTTCTTTGGCTGCCGAAAGCTGGCCAAGACCGGTCTGCGAGGCAACAACGAAACCAAGCGGCACGCCAGAGCGATATTGTGCGAGTCCAAGTTCCTTGCCCTTTGCCGCATCCATGAAGGAGCCTGCATAGGAGATCGAGATTTTCGTTTCCGGATCAATGGCTTGGACACCGGCAATATAACCGACGAGGAAGTCGTTGATGACAGGAATATCCATGCCGCCTAGGAAGCCGAGCTTGTTGTCGCTCTCGCCGAGCTTGCCGTCTTTGAGCAAGGAGGCCGCTAACATCCCACCGAGATAGGAACCTTCGTTCTGCTTGTACTGGATGGAATAGACGTTGTCATAGCCGCCTTCTTCATAAGGCACGCTTGCATCATAGAGGACATATTTTTTGTCTGGGTATTGCTGCGCAACGGAGCCAACGGTTTCCGACATCTGGTAGGTGCCGCCGATGATCAGATCCCAGTCCTGCTCAGAAGCATCGAGGAAAACCGGCTCCCATTTGGTCGGATCGTCACCTATTTCGAGGATCTTGGTTTCAACGTCGTCGCCATACTTGTCCTTGATCATCTTCATGCCATTGGCAGCGGAATCGAAGAAAGATTTATCGCCGAGCGCGCCATTGATGATGAGCAGGATCTTGTCCTGAGCCTGCGCTGCCGTGGTGGCAAAGCTGCCCATCGCCGTGGACCCGGCGAGAGCGAGAGCAAGATGAAACATTCCTCGTCTGGTGAACTTGAACACAACAGAACTCCATTTTTACATCAATAAAGAGATGGATTTTCTGTTTTGGGCTTGTCGCCTCGTTCTACAGATCCCCCACACCTGCCCGATCAAACGACGACACTGGGATCAAGTCAATCTGAAACTTCTAAGAGAACTGTGGACACTTATAATACTGGAGCTAGTACATGGACCAAATTTCAACATTTGGCCTGTTTTATGTACAGCTAACCGCTACAAACAGGAAAGCTTTGGCACCGTCATATCGCAATTCAGCGATGCAGGCTCGAATGAGACAATTGCTGGATCAAATCCATCAAAGCGGTATAAACGCCATTCAAAGGCAGTCGGGCATGAACGCAAGCAGAATCGAGCGCTTCATCAAATATCGCTATTCGGATCAAACAGTTAATTCGTCACCACGACCTAAGAAAAAGCCGGGCTTGCTGCCCGGCTTTCAATCTCGCAATTAACCCGCTGAAAACGTATTCGGGTTTGGTCCGATACGGCCATCTGTCTTATCCAGCTTGGTGATGGCATCATGGTCTGTACCGTTGAGGCTAAAATCGAAAATATCGAAATTTTCCTTGATCCGCGCAGGTGTTACCGACTTCGGAATAACGATGTTGCCGGTCTCAATATGCCAGCGCAGGATAATCTGCGCTACGGATTTACCGTGTGCTTTAGCGATTGCTGTGAGGACAGGGTTTTCCAGGATCTTGCCCTGTCCAAGCGGGCTCCAGGCTTCCGTTGCAATGTCGTGCTTGCTGTGGAACAGACGCAACTCGTCCTGCTGAAACTGCGGATGCAGCTCAATCTGGTTGAGAACTGGCGTGACATCGCTTTCCTTGAGAATGCGCTCAAGATCGGCCGTGCGAAAGTTCGAAACACCAATAGATTTTACACGGCCTTCTTGCTTCAACTTGATGAAAGCGCGCCATGTTTCCATGAACAAATCCTTCGCCGGGATCGGCCAATGGATAAGATACAGATCAACATAATCGGTGCCAAGCTTTTTCAAGCTGGTATCAAAAGCCTTGAGCGTCGATTCATAACCCTGATCGCTGTTCCAGAGTTTGGTTGTCAGATAAATGTCGCCGCGTGCGATACCTGACTCTTTGATTGCTTTGCCGGTGCCTTCTTCATTGCCGTAGATTGCAGCGGTGTCGATATGGCGATAGCCGACTTTCAACGCTTCACTCACAGCGGCAATGGCTTCATCATTGCCAACTTGCCAGACACCGTAACCCAGCTGTGGAATGTGATTGCCGTCGTTGAGCTTTATCGCCGTTACGGTCATGTTATGGTCCTTCCCTCTTACGTACATACATTTTGATTTCGCTGTTTTCAGCATATGGGTGTTCGTTTGAAAAGTGAAAGCCATTTCCAACGGGTTTCTTGGCGATCAGCGCGGTTTCCTTACTAAAGATGCCAAAGGTTTCAACTAAATGACAAAGAAGGCCGCTGTTATAAGGATAACAGCGGCCTGATTGCGGCGTTTTAAACGAAAATTGATCAGCGTACGACCACGCGGGTTCCCACCGGAACACGTCCGTAAAGGTCGCTCACATCTTCGTTACGCATACGGAAACAGCCTGATGACATGGCTTTTCCAATGGTCCATGGCTGGTTTGTGCCGTGAATACGGTAGAGCGTAGAACCCAGATACAGTGCGCGTGCACCAAGCGGATTGTTGATGCCACCCTTCATCTGTGCGGGCAGAATGCGTCCCTTTTTGCGCTCACGGGCGATCATTTCCTTTGGCGGTGTCCAGGTTGGCCATTCGGCTTTACGGCTTACACGTTGTGTGCCTTTCCAGCCAAAGCCCTGCTTTCCCACACCAATGCCATAGCGCCGCGCCTGACCGTTGCTCTGCACCAGATAAAGAAAGCGCTTACCGGTATCGATCACAATGGTTCCCGGCTTTTCGCCGCCGGAATAAGAGACGGTTTGTGGAAGATACATCGGGTCAAGCTGTGACTTCTTACGCACAACCTTTACCGGATTGGCCGCCGGGCGCTGCTGGCTCGCGTTCTGATAATGTGCCTTTGGCGGCTGCTTTTGCCGGATTATTGTGCGCTTTTGCGGCTGTGCAACAACAGGCTGCGTCATGACGCGGACATCTGGTCCGTTGAGCTGGGCGACCCAGCGCTGCGATGTTTTATTGTCAACGCGAACCGGTGGTTGCGTGCTGTAACGATCACTGGCAAAAGCCATGCCGGTGGTTACGATTGAAACGGCAATAGCCGCAAATGATCCTATCAAAAGCAGATGACGTGGTTTCATGAGCCAAATCCGTCTGTTTTGCGTCCTGCATTTTCGCCGACGCGGTTGCCCGTCGCGCTCCTGACATTTGCTGTCAGGAGAACAGCCCCGAATTTCATGGGCTCATTGTGCCGTGCAAAGGAATCATAAAAGTAAATTTTGCCGCTTTTGGAGCGGGCGTTTTCTTGAAATTAAAGTCGTGGTTAGCGCGAAGTTGCGCGACATGGTAAAGAATTGATGAAGGTTCAGAGGGCAGAAATGGGTGATAGCGTGCAGCAAAAGACCGGGTTGATCGTCAATGCGGATGGCAAGATGCGCTGTTTCTGGCCCGGTGAGCTGCCCGATTATATCGCTTATCACGATCACGAATGGGGCGTGCCGGTCACGGATGACAAGCGCCTGTTTGAGAAAATCTGCCTTGAGGGATTTCAATCCGGCCTGTCATGGCTGACGATTTTGCGCAAGCGGGAGAGTTTCCGTGCGGCCTTCGATGGCTTTGATTTTTATCGTGTTGCTCTTTATGGCGATGCCGAGATTGAGCGATTGGTGAATGATAAGGGCATAGTGCGCCATCGCGGTAAAATTGTTTCGACAATCAACAACGCAAAGCGAGCAATCGAGCTTGTTAAAGAAAAGGGGTCGCTTGCGGCTTATTTCTGGTCGTTTGAACCGGGTGCTGCGGATCGTCCGCTGGTGGTGGATTATCCGACCTTGACTGCCAATCCCACCACAGCCGTTTCAACCCGTATTTCAAAAGACCTCAAGAAGCGGGGCTGGTCTTTTGTCGGGCCAACAACCGTTTATGCTTTCATGCAAGCCATGGGGCTGGTCAATGATCACATTGAGGGCTGCCATTGCCGCCAGAATATTGAAAGACTCCGGCAGGAATTGAAACGGCCTCAATAACAAGAGGGGCTGATTGCACCGGGTTCGGTTTTCTGGCAGAACGACATCACAGGAGATAAAAATGGATCTGACATCACTTGTGGCTTTCGCTGGTATTCTGGTTGTTGCGGCGGGTACGCCGGGGCCAAATGTCGGCGCGCTCGTTGCGCGCGTTATCAGCCGCGGTCATAAGGGCGTGTTTCCATTCATGTTCGGTCTGTGGCTTGGTGATGCCATCTGGCTATCGCTTGCTGTGTGGGGCTTGTCGGCGCTCGCAAACAGCTTTCACACCGTATTCCTTGTGCTTAAATATCTCGGGGTCGCTTATCTGATCTATCTGGCTTGGAAAATGTGGATTGCCCCTGTCGAGACAACAGCAGATGAAAACGCCATCCCGCAGGATGGTGAGGCGAAGAAGCTGTTCTTCAGTGCCTTGGCAGTCACGCTTGGCAATCCGAAAATCATGGTTTTCTATATTGCGATCCTGCCGACTGTCATCGATATTACCCATGTTTCCATGGTCGGATGGGCTGAATTGCTGTTTGTTATGTTTGCCGTGCTTGCCGCCGTTGATAGCGCATGGGTGGTGCTTGCGGCACAGGCGCGTCGGTTTTTGCGCAGCCCGCGCGCAATGCGAATTGCAAATCGCACAAGTGCCGGAATGATGGCCGGTGCAGCCGTTGCGATTGCCACACGGTAATCTGCGTTTTTAAACACTCTCCTGCACTTGCCGCACCCGTTTTGATGCGTTAGGAAACCGGCAATGAATTGTCGGTTTTTGCCGATACAACGTGAACAAAATCAATGAGCAGGCGGAAAAATGGCCGATAAAGCGGACAAGATGAAGGCGCGGTTGCCGCGCGGGTTTGTCGATCGGGTGCCGGATGATCTGCGCGCCACCGAAAAGATGATCGCAACCATCCGGGAGGTTTATGACCTTTATGGCTTTGAGCCGGTGGAAACGCCGCTCATTGAATATACCGACGCGCTTGGAAAGTTTCTGCCTGATCAGGATCGCCCGAATGAAGGCGTTTTCTCGTTTCAGGATGATGATGAGCAGTGGCTGTCGCTGCGTTATGATCTGACTGCACCGCTTGCACGCTTTGTGGCTGAAAACTATGAAAGCCTGCCAAAGCCTTATCGCAGCTATCGCAATGGCTGGGTTTTCCGCAATGAAAAGCCGGGGCCGGGTCGTTTCCGCCAGTTTATGCAGTTTGATGCCGACACGGTTGGCGCGCCGAATGTTTCGGCTGATGCTGAAATGTGCATGATGATGGCCGATACGGTTGAGCGGCTTGGCATTTCGCGCGGCGATTATGTGATCCGCGTCAACAACCGCAAGGTTCTTGACGGCGTGCTCGAAGCCATTGGCCTTGAAGGCGATGCGAATGCGGGCAAGCGACTTAACGTGTTGCGCGCCATCGATAAGCTCGACAAGTTCGGCCCTGACGGCGTGCGTCTTCTGCTGGGCAAGGGGCGTCTCGACGAAAGCGGCGACTTCACCAAGGGGGCTGAACTGTCTGATGCGGCTGTCGAAAAAGTTCTGGCCTTTACCGCTGCGGGTGGCGCAACCGGTGCTGAAACGATTGCCAATCTGCAAGCCGTTGTTGCCGGTAATGCGAAGGGCGAAGAAGGCGTGAAAGAGCTGGCCGATATGGAAGCTCTGTTTGACGCTGGAGGCTATGAAGGGCGCGTGAAGATCGATCCATCGGTTGTACGTGGTCTTGAATATTATACCGGTCCGGTGTTCGAAGCCGAGCTTCTGTTTGATGTCACCAACGAAGATGGCCAGAAAGTTGTGTTCGGTTCGGTTGGCGGCGGCGGTCGTTATGATGGTCTGGTTTCGCGCTTCCGCGGCGATCCGGTTCCGGCAACGGGCTTCTCCATCGGCGTTTCGCGCCTGATGACGGCGCTCAAAAACCTCGGCAAGCTGGATGTCACCAATGTGGTCGGCCCGGTCGTTGTGCTGGTGATGGACAAGGATGCGCAAAGCCTTGGCCGCTATCAGAAGATGGTTTCTGATCTGCGTCAGGCTGGCATCCGCGCTGAAATGTATGTCGGCGGCTCCGGCATGAAGGCGCAGATGAAATATGCAGACCGCCGCGATGCGCCATGCGTCATCATTCAGGGTTCGCAGGAACGTGAAGCGGGCGAAGTTCAGATCAAGGATCTGATTGAGGGCAAGCGTATTTCCGCCGAGATTGAGGACAACGCAACCTGGCGCGAAAGCCGCCCGGCGCAGGTCACGGTTAAGGAAGACGGCATCGTTGACGCCGTTCGCGAGATACTCGACGCGCAGGCACGTGATCGCGCACAGCAGGCAAAGTGATAGGGCAATGACTGGATCACGTACTTCACCGATTTTCACGACGCTTCGCGATCAACTTAACGCAAGCGAAGCGGAACTGGTTGATATTCCGCTGATCCAGCCTGCTGATCCGTTTCTGGATATGGCAGGTGAGGATCTGCGCCGTCGTATTTTTCTGACTGAAAACGAAAATGGCGACAGTCTTTGCCTGCGTCCTGAATTCACCATTCCGGTCTGCCGCAACCATATTGCACTCAATGCGGCAACACCGAAGCGTTATGCTTATCTCGGTGAAGTTTTTCGGCAGCGTCGCGATGGTGCAGCGGAGTTTCTTCAGGCCGGCATTGAAGATCTTGGTGCAACCGATGAGGCCCTATCGGATGCACGCTCAATTGCCGATGCGATAGCCTGCGTTAAATCAGCAGCGCGTGTGCAGCTTGAAATTGTTCTCGGTGATCAGGCCGTCTTTGCAGGTATGCTGAAAGCTCTGGGTCTTCCGCAGGGTTGGCGCAAAAAGCTGCTGCGTGCGTTTGGCGACGAACGGACGATGGAAGCAGCCTTCGCTGAATTGACGGGCGAACAGCGCACCGATCCATTGCCTGAACAGCTGGCCGGTTTGGTTGCTGAAGGTGACGAGGCAGGGTTGGCGCGTGTGATTGAGGTAGAAATGCTCGAAGCCGGCATTTCACCCGGCTCAGGCCGCACGCCTGTAGAAATCGCCCGTCGCCTGATCGAAAAAGAAGATCTGGCTGCAACGCGGTTTCCAGCTTCGGCTCTGGATGTGTTGAAGCGGTTTCTTGCAATCCGTGTTTCGCTGGAAGCGGCAGGCATCACACTGCGCGCCTTTGCAGCCGATAATGCGCTTGATCTGAGTGCTGTGCTGCAAAAATTTGAAGCGCGTACCGATGCGATCATCGCTGCGGGCATTGCTGCCGAAGACATTGTTTATGACGCTTCGTTTGGCCGTCCGCTCGATTATTACACGGGCCTAGTCTATGAAATTCGCCGTTCCGGTAGCGATAAGGATATGGTTCTGGCGGGTGGCGGTCGCTATGATCGCCTGTTGACCATGCTTGGCGCATCCGAAAACATTCCGGGGGTTGGTTTTTCCATATGGCTTGACCGGTTAGAGATGCTGGCAGGAGAACAATCATGAGTGTAACGCTCGCATTGCCATCCAAGGGACGGTTGAAAGAGCAGACGCTCGCCGTTCTCCAACAGGCTGGATACAAGGTCATTCTGCCGGAAGATTCCCGCAATTATCGCGCACGCGTCGAAGGTGACAACGATCTCGATATTCTGTTCCTCTCCGCCTCTGAAATTGCGCGTGAACTGGGTTATGGAAGCGTCGATCTTGGCGTGACGGGCGAGGATCTCGTTCGTGAAACGCTGGCGCATGCCGATGAGCGCGTGGCCATTGAAGCAGAGCTTGGCTTTGGTCATGCCGATGTCGTGGTTGCCGTACCGGAGGTCTGGCGCGATGTGACCACCATGGCTGATCTTGATGATGTGGCGGCCGATTTCCGTCAGCGTCATGGCCGCCGCCTGCGCATTGCAACCAAATACTGGCGTCTGACGCAGCAGTTCTTTTCGCAGAAGCACGGTATTCAGGTTTATCGTATTGTTGAAAGTCTGGGTGCCACCGAAGGTGCGCCAGCCGCAGGCTCTGCCGATATGATTGTTGACATCACATCAACAGGTTCGACACTAACGGCAAACAAGCTCAAAGTGCTTGAGGATGGGGTCATCCTGCGCTCGCAGGCCTGTCTCGTTTCCGCGCGGCGGAGCGAAGAAAACCCGCATGTCGCGGATGTCGTTTCGCGTATCCGAAAGGGTCTGGCTGGATAAAAAGATAATATAGAATTTTAAAAGCCGGTCTGAAATTCAGACCGGCTTTTTTGTTTTCAGTTTTTAGGCTTGCTGCCAATCAGGCCATAATAGGCGATATAGATGTAGCAGATAATTGGCATCAGGAATGCCAAGTGAATCCCAACCGTATCGGCCAGTGCGCCCTGAATAAGCGGAATAATCGCACCGCCAACAATTGCCAGACACAGAATGCCGGACCCCTGGCTGGTGTGCTTGCCAAGACCATGCAGTGCAAGACTGAAAATCGTCGGGAACATGATCGAGTTGAAGAGGCCAATCGCCAGAACCGACCACATGGCAACATGGCCAGTCGTTGCGACTGTGATGAGCAGCAGAACAATCGCCATGGCCGCATTGAAAGCCAGCGCCTTGCCATCATCGACATAACGCATTGCTGCCGCACCGATGAAACGGCCAATCATGGCACCGCCCCAGAAATAGGAAACGTAGTGCGCAGCTTCGGCTTCTGCGAGACCAGCCACATTCGGATCATTGAGGAAGTTCACAAGGAAACTGCCAACACTGACTTCAGCGCCAACATACACAAACAGACCGATAGAGCCCAAGACCAGATGGCGATACTGCCATGCTGAACCGTCTTCCTTTGTGAGGACCGCTGTTTCTTCTTCCTGAACATCAGGCAGTTTCAGGATTGCAAAAACGATTGCAAGGACAGCGAAGGCCAATGCAAGCAAAAGGTAAGGAAACTGAACAGCATCTGCCTGCGCAGAGCTTGCAGCATCGCTCGTCGCTGCGGATAGGATCAGGAGTGCGCCAAAGGATGGCGCGACAGTTGTGCCAAGCGAGTTAAAAGCCTGTGTCAGCGTAAGGCGGCTGGCTGCTGTTTCAGGTTTTCCGAGGATCGTGACATATGGATTGGCTGCCACTTGAAGGATAGTGACGCCCGATGCCAGCACAAACAGCGCTCCGAGAAACAGAGCATAAACCTGATAGGATGCTGCCGGAATGAACAGCGCACAACCGACGGCGGCGACAACAAGCCCGGTGACGATGCCCCATTTATAGGAAATGCGTTTCACCAGCGCGCCAGCAGGCAGCGAGACGATGAAATAAGCGCCAAAAAAGCAAAACTGAATCAGCATCGACTGGAAGTAGTTAAGCTGGAAGACGCTTTTGAGATGCGGGATCAGAATGTCATTGAGACAAGTGATGAAGCCCCACATGAAGAAAAGCATCGTGAGGCTGGCAAGTGCGAAGCTGTAATTATTGCCCGAATGGGCACCAGCGCGCGGCTGATTGTTCGTTGTGGGGGAAACGGCCATTTTTTCTCTACAAGCTAAGTTATGAGACATGCCTTGGGAGGGCGATATGTCTTTCCAAAATCAAAATACGAGGTTGCAATATCTTACAAGACTGTCCCATGCAATCAGCGTGGATTTTAAGTAACAGTTCTGTGTCTTGATGCAGAAAATGCTAAAAAGCCGCGCGTGAGGCACGGCTTTTTACATCAGGGTGTTGATGGCTGATCAGCTGCGCTTGGCATCGATCGAAATCGAACCGGCACCGTGCAGTGCGAGAAGGATCAGGCCGCCAGCAATGGCGAGGTTCTTCTGTGCCATCAGAGCGTTCATGCCTTCAGCGAAGTTCATGTGCGCTACAAGCGTTGCGCCAATGGTGAACAGAGCCACGATTGCAGCAGCAATGCGGGTCTGAAAGCCAACGAGAATGGCGAGGCCGCCGAGGAACTCAACCAGACCAACCACAACGGCAGTCACCGTTGGAACCGGAAGGCCGAGACCTGCAAAATAACCGGCTGTTCCGGAAATTGCAGTCAGCTTGCTAAAGCCAGCAAGGATGAACAGGATCGAAAGAAAGACGCGTGCGATGAGCGTGGCCAAGCCATTGCTCTGGGGAGTGATTGAGGACATAGGGGATCTCCATTTAAGCTAGGCAATCAATAACCACAACGGACTGTCAAGGAAAGATAGATATTCCTCGACAGTTTGTTCGCTTTTCGTAGACAGTTATTCCGGCGCAATCATGCGTTCTGCACGAACCAGCTTTTGATAATCTTCTTCGGAGACATGGCCGCTTTTCAATGCTTCTTCGCGCAGGGTAGTGCCATTCTTATGTGCGGTTTTCGCAATTTTTGCCGCATTGTCATAGCCAATCGCCGGTGCAAGTGCCGTCACCAGCATCAGGGAGCGTTCCAGCAGGTCTTTGATGCGATCTTTATTGGCTTGAATACCGTCCACACAATGGTCGGCAAAGGAGACCATGGCATCGCTTAAGATACGGATCGACTGCAAGACGTTATAAGCAATGACCGGCTTGAAGACGTTAAGTTCAAAATGTCCCTGGCTGGCAGCAACAGTTACAGTGGTCTGATTGCCGAAGACTTGTGTTGCGACCATGGTTAGCGCTTCTGCCTGTGTCGGATTGACCTTGCCGGGCATGATTGATGAGCCGGGCTCATTTTCTGGCAACGACAACTCGCCGAGACCAGAGCGCGGGCCAGAGCCGAGGAAGCGGATGTCATTTGCAATCTTGAAAAGATCTGCGGCCAATGCGTTCAAGCTGCCGTGGAAATTTGCAAGAGCACCGTGGCTTGCAAGCGCTTCAAATTTGTTCGGCGCCGTTTTGAAGCTCAGGCCGGTAATTTCGCTCACTGCATCGGCAAAGCCCGTGTCGAAACCCTTCGGTGCATTCAGGCCCGTACCGACGGCGGTTCCCCCCTGTGCCAGCAGGAAGACATCGGCAAGCGACTGTTCAATGCGATGGCGGGCATATTCAAGAGCGGCACGATAGCCCGAAAACTCCTGCCCCAATGTGACGGGGGTAGCGTCCTGCGTGTGCGTGCGACCGATCTTGATGATGTCTTTGAAGGCTTCTTCCTTGGCTTTGAGAGCCTTGGTGAGATGTTCGAGTGCCGGGTAAAGCCGATTTACGGCTTCAACAGCGGTCGCGATATGGATAGCGGTCGGGAAACTGTCGTTTGACGACTGGCTCATATTAACATGATCGTTGGGATGAACAGGCTTTTTCGAGCCAAGTTCACCGCCCAGCATTTCGATCGCGCGGTTTGAGATGACTTCATTGGCATTCATGTTGGACTGCGTGCCAGACCCCGTTTGCCAGACGACGAGCGGGAAATGATCATCAAGCTTGCCTTCAATCACTTCAGATGCTGCAACTGCGATGACCTGTCCCAGAACCGGATCAAGTTTGCCAAGCGCGATATTGGTTTCAGCTGCCGCACGCTTGACCACACCCAGTGCATGAACCAACGGCAGGGGCATACGTTCTCCGCCGATCTTGAAGTTTTGTAGGGAGCGTTGCGTTTGCGCACCCCAATAGCGGTCCGCGGCAACATCAATCGGTCCGAACGTATCTGTTTCGGTGCGCGTGGCAGTCATTTTCAGTCTCCGGCTTGTTTCAGGCGGCAAAATGCCCGCCTGTAGAATCGAGAATAACAGCATTGCGAGATTATTGGCTACGGAATGCTTTTATGGCAAAGCCCTAGCTCTCAATCATTTGATAAAATATGAATAAAAAAGTCAAATTTTACCAAATGAAATTCTTGTGCAAGATTTAAACGACTCCCTGTTTTGGTTGAATCATTGGAAGTGCTGCTCAAGTTTGTGGACATTTAAAATCCGCAGCTCATCAATTTCATGCTTCCTTTTGCGGCTGGTTACCGCTGTCAGGTACAGCAATGATCATTGTTCTGGCCTATGTGATGCGCCGAATGCCGTTTGGCATGTCTTTCCAAAATGCGGGACATGCGCAACCATTGTCACATCATCATCAATACTTACCGCCAAACACCGACCAATTCATGTCCCGGCACAAGATTTCCAAAGCACGCGTTCCCAATAATGAATTGCCATGTTGGTTGAGTCCCGGAGACCAAACAGCTATCGAAGCGATACCGGGCACAACCGCCAGAATCCCCCCACCCACGCCACTTTTTGCCGGCACGCCAACCCGGAATGCGAAATCACCAGAGCCGTCATAATGGCCACAGGTCATCATAAGGGCGTTTATGCGGCGTGCACGCTCGACGCTGACAATGCGGTGATTGCTGATCGGGTCTCGACCGGAGCTGGAAAGGAAAAGCGCAGAACGGACGAGCTGTTCACACGACATCGCCAGTGCACATTGGTGATGATAAACACCCAGCACATGAGACGGTATATTATCGAGATTGTTATTGGCCTTTAGCATATTGGCAAGTGCAGCATTATTGAAGCCAGTAAGGTCTTCCGCCTTGGCTACATTTTCATCAATATAGATGTCATGATCGTCTGCTGCTGACTGAACAAAACGAACGATCTCACCAATGGTTTCACGGGGCTTATGCGTGCTGAGCAACAGATCGGCAATAACAATTGCACCGGCATTGATAAACGGATTGCGCGGAATTCCCTTTTCCAGTTCGAGCAGGATACTTGAGTTAAAGGGATCGCCGGATGGCTCACGGCTGACACGCTTCCAGATACTGTCACCTAGTTTTCCAAGTGCCAATGTGAGCGCAAAGACCTTGGAAATACTCTGAATTGAGAATTTTTCTTTAGCATCTCCGGCAGAAATCAATGTGCCATCATGCAGCATAATCGCTATGCCAAACTTTGAAGGATCAACCCGTGCAAGAGGCGGGATATAGTCGGCGACCTTACCACGATCCCCCGCCGTTTTAAGGTCAGCCTCGATTTCGCAGAGAACGGCGCGCAGACGCTGTTTCAAATCCACACCTTTGAAGGTCGCATCGCATAACGAATATCTATCGGAAAACTGCGATGACGTTTCTCATACGAATAATCACAGCACATGAAACAGAATGGCTAAACCAACTAAGCCATTCTGTCCATTTTTAGATGTTGTTGCCTTACCGCTTTACGTCAAAGTCACGGGTTTCCGGCATCATAAACATTGCGATAAGCGATATGATACTGGTTGCAACCACATAATATGCAGGCGCAACGGCACCAAAAATACCGATCAGCCAGGTTATAATGAACTGTGTTGTTCCGCCGAAAAGCGTCGCGCCAATCGCATAGATCAGGGAAACACCCGTTGCACGCAAGGCGATCGGCATCATCTCAGGAATAGCCACCAAACTCGCGGCACCGCTCATTGCAGTCAGCAAAGTAACAGAGGCGGTCACGATCAGCAGAACTGTCGCATCTTTGGATACAGAGAGCCAGAAAAACAACGGGATGATTGCCAGCATCAAAATGATACGGGGCCAGATCATGACACCCTTGCGACCATATTTGTCAGCCAGATAGCCAGCAACCAGCGCAAACAGAAATGTCATCGTTCCGCCGAGAACAGTTCCGGCCTGAGCAAGGATTGCAGGCAATTTCAACGTCTGAATCGCATAGGTCGTCATGAAGTTACCGACCTGGGTTGATACGGTGGTCGAAATAATCGCCAGAACGCCGAGAACGAGGTAACGCCCATGATCAAAAAAGACCGACGTAACGATCTGTGTCCCGCTTTTTTCGCTCGGCTTTTCCAGAGTTTCAGGCAATGCACGGCGGATATAGATTGCCAATGGGATCAGAGCGAGAGATACCAGAAATGGAATACGCCAGCCCCAGGACACCAGATCTTCATGTGGCAGATACCACGAAACCAGAACGCCCATCAGACCACCAGCGACAACAGCAATGCCTTGGCTTGCGATCTGCCAGCTTGCGTAAAGGCCACGTTTTTCGCGTGGGGCAGCCTCAATCAGCATTGCCGAGGCAGGGCCTACTTCACCGCCCAAAGCCAACCCCTGTAACAGGCGGCACATCAAAACGATGATTGGCGCCGCCATCCCGATGGCTTCATATCCCGGCGTTGCCGCAAGTCCAAGCGTGCCCACCGTGATCAGGGTCACAGTCAAAATCATGGCTGCACGACGTCCTGCTTTATCAGCAAATGCACCAATCAAAACGCCGCCCAGCGGGCGCGTAAAAAAGCCAACGCCAAACACGGCGACAGAGGCAAGCAGGCTGGCTGTTTCACTGCCCAACGGGAAAAATGTCTGCCCGATATAGACTGCGAAAAACGAATAGACGATGAAATCGTAAAACTCGAGTGCATTCCCTGCGACTGCCGCAGCTATTGCCTTAACCGGCGGCTTATACTCCTGATCAATCGAATTGACTGCCCCAGGGGTCGCTCTGTGTATTGCAGAAGCGCTCATCATTGTCCTCCAATGGATGTAGTAATCTACTCAGATTTCGTGGCCTGCTTTGCGATTCAGGAACGCTTCTGCGAGCGTGACCCAATAAGCGGCACCTTCGACGATATTTGCATCATTAAAATCAAAGTGGGGGTTATGCAGAGCGCAACTTTGTGGGCCTGCCTGATCACCGTTGCCCAGGAAAAGATAGGAGCCGGGGCATTCTTCGAGCATAAAAGCAAAGTCTTCACTGCCGGTCATCGGCGTCGTTTGACGAACGAAATTGCCTTCAGCAGCAAAGCTTTCTCCAACATCACGAGCAAACTCCGTCTCGTTCGGAGAATTCAGCAGCGCAGGATACCCGCGACAATAATCAATGGTGGCTTTCACACCGAAACTCTGCGCTTGTGATGTTACAAGATCGGTGATCCGCTGTTCAAGAAGATCCCGGACATCTGGTTTGAAACAGCGCACCGTCAGTTCTATTCTCGACGTCTCAGGAATTACATTGTTCGCTACACCGGCCTGCATAACACCGACTGTTACCACAGCCGTATCAAGCGGATTAACATTGCGTGCCACAATCGTCTGTAATGCCATAACGATTGATGCCGTCGCGACAATCGGATCGGCTGTTCTATTTGGCAGAGCGCCATGCCCTCCGCGGCCTTCGATGGTAATAAAAACGCTGTCCGAAGACGCCATCATCGCGCCATCGTAAAACTGCAACTGTCCCTGTGGGACGCCCGGCATATTGTGAATACCAAAAACGGCATCACACGGATATTTTTGAAATAGCCCATCGGCAACCATGCGTGCTGCACCACTGTCGGGGCGGCCATATTCTTCTGCCGGCTGGAAAATGAGATTCACGGTGCCATTGAAGTTACGACGCTCAGCAATTGCTTTAGCGGCAGCAAGCAACATTGTTGTATGACCATCGTGACCACAGGCATGCATCACACCGGCATTCACACTGGCATAGGGCAGATTGATTTCTTCAAAGATTGGCAAGGCGTCCATATCAGCACGCAGTCCAATTGACGCCGTTGAACCACCATGACGCAGCCGCCCGACAACCCCCGTTGTGCCGATATTGCGCTCAACTGTGTAGCCCCACCCTTCCAAAAGGGAAGCAACAATGCCCGCAGTTCGGGTTTCTTTAAAAGCAAGTTCCGGGTGCTGATGCAGATCACGCCTGATCGCAATAAATTCACCAGCGTCGCGTTCGATCAGCTCTCTGATATCCTGCATATTTGCCCCATAGATTTTGTTCTCTATTCCGCTAGCTACGGGTTGCTTTTCTATTTGTCCAATGCATAGTAAATTTGATTATCATGCATAATACTCATGTTAATTTAGGAAAATTACGTGAACATCCAGCAGCTACGACATTTTATTGCTCTTGCGGAGAAAGGCTCCTTTACGCGAGCGGCCGAGCACATCAGTCTGACACAACCGGCCCTCTCTCGAAGTATCGGGCAGTTTGAAGCTGAACTCGGCATGAAGCTTGTCGACCGCATTGGCAAACGCTGCGAAGTAACCGCCTTCGGTCATGTGGTTCTTGAACATGCACGAAGAGTGATTTTCGAAACCGAAGAACTTTACCGCGTTGTCAAACAACAACATGAAGGCAGCGCAGGACGCATAAGAATTGGTCTTGGCTCCACGCCAAGCGCGTTGCTGACGGCTCCATTGCTCAGCCGGTTTTCGACAACAAATCCATCATTGCATATTTTACTTATGCGCGGCTCCATCCCGCTACAGGTTCAGGCTTTGCGCGATAGAACACTTGATATGCTTGTCGTTGAAATCAAAGGAGTACCGGTTACCGCAGATTTGAGCATAGAATTGCTGCCAGAATTGCGCGCTGGGTTTCTTGCCAATTCGGAACACCCGCTTGCTAAACGTGAAAATGTCAGCTTCTCTGATCTGGGTCCTTGGCCGTTGGCAACCACGATGCTCGCGCCTGAACAGATACGAAATATGGTTGCTATCTATGGACCACAAGCCCATCCGGACGAGAGTGTAACGTTTCATTCAGATGCCATAGATGGGCTTCTGCAAACTGTATTACACAGCGAAACGGTCTATTATGGCGTCCTTGCACCAGCGCATGAGCTAATGGATTCGGGCCAGCTTGTAGAGGTTCCAATCAAACCTGTTTCAAATCGTTCTCAATTTGGCATTGTTCGTCTCTCGGGCCGGTCCCAACCGCCTATGTTTCCCACTCTTAAGAAAATTATTAGTGAGAAAATGGAGGAATGGAGCAGGATTTAATGGGCATCGGCATCTGTTTAATCGGGCTAAATGCGGAATCGACTATCATGTTGGCCAATCCCGCATCTGATTGCGCCACACTAAACCAACCGATGACCAGCCCTTCTATTCCCAGTTAAAAGGCCCGGTTAATTATCCGGGCCTTTGTTGTTATGCGCCGTAAGGCACCCAAATGTTTTTAACCTGTATAGCTTTGCGCAAGTAGTCGCGGCCCTGCGCCTCCTGGGTGTTGCTCCAATTTGGCAAACGGCCATTGCTGACCCACGTGGCCTTGAGGTTTCCAGCCGATGCCTTCTCCACCATAGCGCTGCCTTCCTTCGAGCCTAAATACCAAAGGGCTGCCACCTCGTCGTGCTCGGCAAGGGTTTTTGTCAGCAGGTCACGCTCGCCGGCGACGATATTCACGACCCCGCCTGGCACGTCCGATGTATCAAGCAGCTGATAGAAATCGCCCGCAATCAACGGATGACGGCTTGAAGGCACGACCACCGTGCGATTGCCCATGGCAATGGCAGGCAGCACAAGCGAAACGAGTGAGAGCAGCGGCGCCTCATCCGGGCAGACAATTCCCATCACACCCCATGGCTCGTTCATAGCGAGCGTCACATGACGCGATTTGGTCGAATGGACTGCACCGTCGAACTTATCAGCCTGTGCCGCATAATAGAAAATCCGGCGCAGCGATGCTTCAACCTCGTCAGCAGCTTTCTTTTCGCTCACGCCGGTGCTTTCCACGAGGCGATGGATGAAGTCATCGCGGCGTGTATCCAGATTTTCGCCAAGATAATAGAGCACCTGTGCACGGTTATGCGCTGTCGCATTGCTCCAGCCTGATGCTTTGGCTGCGGCTTCAACCGCATTGCGAATGTCCTTGCGGTTGCTGATGCCAGCCTGACCAATGACGGCACCACCTTTGCCTGTAACCGAATAGCTGTAGCCGCTATCGGGACGCGCCTGCTTGCCACCAATATAGTTCTTCATCGTGTGATCGATGCCATGAATGACAATCTTTTCGCTGCCCGATGGCAAGGCGGAAGGGACAAAATTTTCAAGAGGCTTGAGAGCGACGAGCGCCTTTTCCCAGTCGGCGCTCAGATATTCGTAAAGACCTTCGCGTGCCCCTTCACGGCCATAGCCACTTTCACGATAACCGCCAAAACCTGCACCCGCATCGAGCATATTGGTGCAGTTGATCCAGACAACACCGGCTTTCACGCGCGCCGCAAGATCAAGTGCAACATTGATGTTCTCTGACCAGATCGAGGCTGCAAGACCGTAACGCGTATTGTTTGCAAGCAAGACGGCTTCATCTGGTGTACGGAAAGTTGTGGCAGCCGCAATCGGTCCAAAGATTTCAACCTGACAGACCGTGGCCGCCTGATCGACATCAGTGAAGAAGCCGGGTGCGATGTAGTTGCCCTTGACAGGCAGGGGATTTGGGGTCTGCCAGAGTTGACCGCCCTCCTCCACGCCTTTCTGGATTAAATCAGAAATACGCTTCACCTGCGTGGACGATACGATCGCCCCAACATCTGTGGATTTATCAAGCGGATCACCAACACGTAAGGTTTCAAGGCGCTTTTTCAGCTTGGCATAAAAGCGCTCTGCAATGCCTTCCTGCACAAGAAGACGCGAACCCGCACAACAAACTTCGCCCTGATTAAACCAAATCGCATCAACCACGCCTTCGACCGCAGCATCAAGATCAGCATCTTCAAACACGATGAAAGGTGACTTGCCACCAAGCTCGAGCGAGAGCTTTTTGCCCGACCCTGCAATCTGCTCGCGAATAATGCGGCCCACCTGCGTTGATCCGGTGAAGGCAACTTTATCGACGTTTTCATGGCCGCAGATGCTTGCACCCGTTGTGCCATCACCCTGCACGATATTGACCACCCCCGCAGGAAGGCCGACTTCATGGCAGATTTCAGCAAAGGCAATGGCTGTGAGAGGGGTGAGATCCGCAGGCTTCAGCACCACAGTGTTGCCAGCAGCCAAAGCTGGCGCGATTTTCCAGGCCAGCATCAACAACGGAAAATTCCACGGAATCACTTGCCCGCAAACGCCAACGGGTGAAAAGCCCTTGAACTCATCTTCGACCATCTCAGCCCAGCCGGCATGATGGTAAAAATGGCGCGCAGCCAGCGGAATATCGATGTCGCGGGTTTCACGCAGCGGTTTGCCATTGTCCATGGCTTCGAGAACCGACAAAAAGCGCTCACGCTTCTGGATGTGGCGTGCAATGGCATAGAGATATTTTGCGCGGTCATGACCGGAGAGTTTCGACCATTTGCCAAAAGCGCCACGCGCAGCTTTGACAGCCTGATCAACATCTTCCTCTGTACCAAGCGTGATCTCTGCCAGCTTGTCGCCATTGGCAGGATTGGCCACAGCAATGGTCTGACGGCCTTCCGGTTTGACGAAAGTGCCGTTGATATAATGACCGAAAGAACGGCCGTGCTGTTCCAGCCACGCATTCACATCGCCGTTTGCTTCCGGGGAAGGTCCATATTCCATGGTCTTCAGAATGTCCTTGATAGGTCGCATTTATAGTATCCTTATGCAGCAGCGTGACGGTTGGCGCTCGAATAGCGTCCGGTCACGAAGTGCTCCAATTGCCGTTCAATATCGCCAAGCATCGACGAAGCCCCCAGGCGAAACAGATCCGGTTCCAGCCAACGATTGCCGAGTTCCTCTTTCATCAAGATGAGCCAGGCCAATGCATCCTTGGCGCTCTTCAAACCACCGGCTGGCTTGAAGCCGACGATCTGACCGGACAACTCGCCATAATCACGCAAAGCCCGCACCATGGTCAGACTGACTGGCAGTGTCGCGTTGACATCTTCCTTGCCGGTCGAGGTCTTGATGAAGTCGGAGCCTGCCTGCATCGCAACCATTGACGCGCGATAGACATTGGTGAGCGTGTTGAGATCACCGGTTGCAAGAATGGCTTTCATATGCGCCTCGCCACAGGCTTCGCGCATGGCGGCAATCTCGTCATAAAGCGCTGACCAGTTTTGCTTCAGCACGTGCTCGCGGGTGATCACAATATCGATTTCATCGGCACCCTGCTCAACCGCATAGGTGATCTCGGCAAGCCGCAGCGGCAGTGGGGTCAGCCCTGCCGGAAAGCCGGTCGCAACTGAGGCCACAGGAATGCCGGACCCTTCAAGCGCTTTGACGGCATGCGGCACCATTGTCGGGTAAACGCAGACCGCCCCCGTCGTGATGCCGGCATCGCCAAGGCCGAGCGCTTCAAGAATATCATCCCGCACAGGACGCCGTGCCTTGGCGCACAATCTGCGCACGCGGCCTTCCGTGTCATCACCGGCAAGCGTGGTCAGGTCGATACATTGCACCGCCCGAACAAGCCATGCGGCCTGATATTCTTTCTTGATCGAACGGCGCGTCGACAGATTCACCGTGCGACGCTCGGATGCACTGCGGTTCACAACAACATCTTCAAACCAGTCAGGCTTGAGAAGAGTGCCAGTGTTGCGGGGAAAATCCATGGTCGTTTCAGCCATAATCTCGCTGGAAGAAACCATTGTAGAGCTAGCAGGCATTGAGACCGTCATCCTCGGCCCTTTCTATGATCGATAAATCTGTTGAGAAGAATGGCGGCGACAATAATGACCCCGGTCACCGTCATCTGATAGAAGGAACCCCAACCGAGAAGATTGAAGATGTTTCGGAGCACCTGAAGCAGCATCACGGCAAAGAACGTGCCCAATATGCTGCCGCGTCCGCCAAAAAGGCTTGTGCCACCCAGCACAACGGCGGCGATTGCATCCAGTTCAAGCCCTTGTGCCGCCGTGGGTTGTCCGATGCGCAAACGGGAGGTGAGCACGATGCCAGCGATCGACGCCATAAGGCCTGAAATTGCAAAGACGGCAATGATCATGCCACGGGTTGGCAAGCCGGAAAGGCGTGCTGCTTCAGGATTTCCACCCGTCGCATAGACATATTCACCAAACACCGTATAGCGAAGAACCAGACCAGCGATGATACAAAGCGCAATGAAGATTATTCCCATAGAGGCTATGGAAAAGCCGGGGAAAATGGGAACCATCGTTGAACTGATCGTTGCAAAGCCTGCCGGTAGACCGCTCACAGGCACGCCATCGGTCAACAAATATGTCAGGCCGCGAAACGAAACCAGACCTGCCAGTGTGATAATGAAACTCGGCACCTGAGCGAGCGCTGAAATGGCGCCCATGGCAGCGCCGCAAGCCATGCCTGCAAAGGCGGTCACAGCAACAGCCACAACAGGATCATAGCCCTGAGCCATAAGCACGGCGACCAGCATGCCGCACAAGGCCGCCACACTTCCCACTGACAAATCGATATTCCCTGTCAGAATGACGAATGTCATGCCAACCGCGACGATGCCAACAACCGACGCCTGCTGAAACAGGTTCGCGATATTGCCAAATGTAAGAAAATTGCTGGAAAGGGTTGCTGCAATCGCCACAACCAGCAAAAAAATGACAATAAAATTATACTCAACTGCCAGATTGATCAGCCGCTTGCTCAAGGAAGCTCGGCCTTCGGGAACGGCAAACAAGGGTGTGTCAGTGCTGGACATGGTAACTGTCCCCCAGAATTGTTGTTTTCAGGATCGTGTCACGATCGGTTTTTGAAGGATCGTAGCGCGCGATAATCCGGCCCTCATGGAAGACCCAGATGCTGTCGCAGGCAGAATAAAGTTCATCGAGTTCGCTGCTGGCGACGATAACGGCTGCCCCCTCATCGGCAAGACGATGCACCAGATTGTAAAGATCGGCCTTGGCTCCGATATCAAGACCGCGACTGGGTTCATCGAGCAGAAGGATGCGCGCACCATTGATAATCCACTTGGCCAGAACAACCTTTTGCTGGTTGCCGCCAGAAAGCTGAATCACCGCCTGTTCGGGAGAACCATATTTTGTTGAAAGGCTGGCAAGAATTGGCCGCGTGCGTTCTTTCTGAAAATTATGGCGTGTGAGCCAGCGCGAACGCATCGCAGGCAAGGTTGCGTTCTTATAGATCGGTGCATGAAGGATAAGCCCTTCCGTCTTTCGATTTTCCGGCACCAGTCCCAAGCCGGATTGAATGGCGTCAGACGGATAGCGCGGCTTGAAAGGCTTGCCATCCAAATGAATATCGCCCTGAAAAGCGCGCGCGCCAAACAATGACTTTAGAAAACTCGTGCGACCGGAACCATTAAGCCCGGTCAACCCGCTCACTTCCCCCCACCGCAGTTCAAACCCTTCAATATGAAGTCCTTCGTCCCCCTTGAGGCTCGTTACTTTCAGCGCCACATCACCGGCGACCGGCGAGCGCTCCTGCCGTTCCACCAGCGAGCGCTCGCGGCCAATGATCGCCTCGACCAGCGCTTCATCGCCGGTTGAACTCAAATCAAAAGTTTCAATCGTCCTTCCACCGCGCAAGACCGTCACGCGATCGCCGATTTCGCGCAGTTCGCCAAGACGGTGGCTGACATAAAGGATCGCGACGCCTTGGCGCGTCAGATCGCGAATAACCTCGAAAACGCTTTTGAGTTCGGTTTCATTCAGCGCTGCTGAGGGCTCATCCATAATAATGATTTTTGCATTCATGGTCAGCGAACGCGCGATTGCGGTGAGTTGCTGATTGGCGACCGAAAGCGTTTCAACGCACACATCCGGCGCAAAATTCGCCCCCACCCGCCGCAATGCTTCAATGGCCTTGCGCCGACGATCCTTTTTCCTCAAAAAACCGAAACTTGCCGGCGCATGCCCAAGAAACATGTTTTCTTCGACGCTGAGCTGCGGAACCAGATCAAGCTCCTGATAAATCATCGAAACACCAAGGCGGGAGGCTTCCGACGGTGATCTTGGCGAAACAATTTTTCCGTCTATCGCAACCGTTCCGGTGGATGGGCGCAGCGCACCGGCAATAATCTTGAGAAACGTCGATTTGCCAGCGCCATTTGCGCCCAACAGGCAATGTATCTCGCCTTTTTGGATATCAATTGAAGCATGCTCCAACGCAACAATGTTGGGAGGGAACCGCTTGGAAACATGGCTGACGGACAGAACGCTATGGGACATTTGAAACCTCAAGGGCATGTCTTGCTGTTGCCTCGTCCGTCACGATTACCTTGAGGTATCCTGCTGCAAGGGCTGCAACGGCGATATTATGTTTTTCGGGACCGGAAACGACGCCGATGCTGTGTTGTTTCTTGCAAAGGGATTCAAGACGCAGACCAAGGGTACGATCATCGATGGCGCTATCGACGATGACGCCTTTTCCATCGATGAAGCGTCCAAGAATATCGCCCACAGCACCTGCGTCACGCAGACGATCAATATCGCTTTCAGTCAGGTAGCCTGAGCTTAAAAGGACAGACTGATGCGTGATCCCGCCCATGCCGAAGCAAACCGTTTCGGCTTGTTCGGCCAGTTCCATCACACGTTCGACAATCGGGTCTTCCTCTAGCGCATCGCGCGTGGTTTTCTTACCAAGAATGGCCGGAACCGGCAGCAAAGTGGTTTTGCCATTGCCTGCGGCGGCGGCAAATTCTTCGGCAACAGCACTGGTTCTGACCGTCGTTGAATGCAGATGTGTGGACCCATTCACAAGAACAACATGCAACCCGGGGCACCAGTTTCCCGGCAAGAACTTGGCCACAGCCGACATGGTGCGCCCCCATGAGACACCGATCAGCGTTGGCTTGGGATGCATGGCGGCCAGATAATTGGCTGCTGCCTGTGCAACACTTTCCATCAGTAGACTGGAATCGGTGCTATCACCCGTCGGTACTACAATCGCATCAAGAAGGTCATATTGCTGCTGCAACATGATCTCGAGTTCGGTCCGCCGCTGCGCGCGCGGCGTGATCTCTATCCTGACGACACCGAGTTCTTTCGCTTCCGTCATAAGCCGTCCGACCTGCCAGCGCGTCAGCCCCAGCTCCTTGGCGATCTCGCTCTGTGTCCGCTCCATTTCGTAATAAAGCTTGGCAACGCGCACCATGAGATGCTCGCGCTGTTCGTCGGAAGGAAGACGGACGGAAGGGTTCAAACGGCTGTCGTTCATATTGGAGCTCCTGTTGCCTGTCGCGCAGACAACCGATGCAGCGTGGGAGTCAGCGCTGCAGTTGCTTCGCGATAAAGCTCCAATGTATCTGCGAACCAGCTGCTGCGCACCGCATTGGGATGCAATTCCTTTGTATATGCAGCGCAATTTTTTGCAGCCGTCATGAGATCGGGGAAAAAGCCCAGAGCATGTGCCGCACTGACGGAAGCACCAATCAGCGAAAGATTATCGCTTTGCGCAACCAGAACAGGACGCGCAAGTGCATCGACCGTGGTTTGAAGCCAAAGCGGATTCTTGCAAATGCCGCCCGCCATAACGATACGGTCAATCGTGACATCGCGCTTTTCCAGAGAATGCAGAACATTGGCCGAGCCGAGCGCAATAGCATCAACGGCGGATGCATAAATATCGGCCCTGCCATGTCCAAGCGAAAGCCCCAGCATGGCACCGCGTAAATGCCCATCGCGATAAGGTGTTCGGTTCCCCATCCAGTAATCAAGCGTGAGCAGGCCGGAGCCAGCTTTCTGTGCGCTACTTGCCTGCTGAATGAGCGCCCGATGTTCTTCCGCATTGAGCCCGAAAATCTGACCGCTCAACCAGTTGAGAATGGAGCCGGTTGATACCTGACCCGCTTCGACAAGCCAGAAATCAACCAGCAACGCATTAGGGTATGGTCCCCAGAAACCGTTGACATCACCATAACCGGAAAGATGCGTGAGAAACACGTTGGACGTGCCACCAATTGCCAGCATTGAGCCAACGTCAACCGTATCGGAACCCAGCATGCCGATATGGGCATCAATACCGCCCTGCGCGATGATCGGACAGGAAGAAAGACCGAGCGCTTCAGCGACGTGCTTTTGAAGAACGCCGATTGTTCCTCCCACAGGAATGATGCGCTGCGGGAGTTTGTCGATAAGTTCTTCAATACCGAGCTGCTGATAGACCTCGGGGACGAACCGGGATGCGAAGGAATCGTAATTCCACTTGCAGGCCGCGTTCATGCGCGAGCCCACCCACTCCCCCACCAATCGAAAGTTAATAAAATCAAGCGCTTCACAAATGATATCAGCGCGCGCATAGATTTCCGGCTCATGGCGTGCAAGCCACATGGCCTTAGGAACAAGCCACTCAACGGCATCCCCGCCACCGCTATAAGCCATGACCGGATGATCGATTTTACTGGTGGCCTGTGCTTCGGCGGTTGCCCGGCAATCCATCCATAAAAGTGCAGGACGCAGCGGCTTGCCATCCTTGGTGCACAGGGCGACAGTCGACGCGGTGGTCGCAACACACAGAGCGGCGACATCATGGATGCCACTTTTATCGATTGCCTTTCGACCGGCGATCAAAAGCGCATCCCACCATTCATCAGGCTGCTGTTCGGCCCACCCGGCACGCGGATAGATTGTGCTATATTGCACTTCGGCAACGGCCACCATGTTGCGCTGCGCAAGATCATAAACACCAGCACGCACGCTGCCGGTGCCAAGATCAAAACTAAGAACATATGTCATGTAAATCCTCCCTATACCAACTCCCGATTGGTATATTAGCGCCCCGTAAAATCAGGGGCGAAACATGACTTTCGAAAAAAACAGCGCCTTGTCAGATTTGAATTTATCGAACATTCCCGGAAGCTCCGAGAGGTCCAGATCATGACTGATCATGAACTCCCACTTCAAATCACCCGACCCCAGCTTCTCCAGTGTCACAGTCCACTGCGGACCCGGATATGGCGCGCCGAATGAATTCCACGAACCATGCAGCGAAATTTCCTGACGCAGAAAATGCTGGAACGTTTTGGTCTCCAGCGTGACATCAGCAACCGGAATGCCGATGAAGACGACATGCCCACCGGGAGCCGCCAATTTGACCGCCGCATTGATCGATGATGGATGCCCCGCTGCTTCCACAATAATGTTGCAAAGCAAACCTGCTGGAATATCCTCTTCCGGCAGGAATGTGTGGCTGGCTCCTGCTTCACGGGCAAGGTCAAGCTTCTTTTGTGAAACGTCGATCGCAACGACTTCACTTGCACCCATCAGTTTCATCCACTGGATCGCAAACAGACCAATGGGACCGCAACCGATTACAGCTCCGCGCTGACCGATTGTTACGCCACCGGCTTTCCAAATCGCATGAAGGGCAATGGAGGCCGGGTCTGTCATGGCAACCGCGCGCGGATCAAGACCCTTTGGCGTCTTCAAAAGATTTTCTACGGGAACGCAGACAAATTCTGCATAGGCACCGTCTCTGCGTGAGCCAAAATAATCATAATCGCGGCAGCGCGAGAACTGACCTCTTTGACATTGATCACATTTCTGACAGGGCAACATGGGTGGAATAGCCACCAGTTCACTCAACTCAAAACCCTCAACGCCCTCGCCTATCTCGGTAATATGCCCCGAAAACTCATGCCCACAGATAATAGGCATTTTATGCGCACCTTTGATGAGCATACGCGGCAAGTCAGACCCGCAAACACCAACGGAGGCCACCCGTATCATCACATGTCCCGGGTGCAGCTCTGGGGCTGGTACATCTTCGATACGAATATCGCCGGGCGTATATAATACTGCTGCGCGCATGGAAAAATCCTGAGTCATTTTGAGATTTGAAGTGGATCTGTTGGCAAGGTTTGGACAAAAGTCAGCCACGCGAACCGCTGTTTTTTAACACCAGCGGCCCGTTTTATTTCTTCAAGCGCTCCCTGCCGGAACGCTTGAGATTGAACTGATTACTTTGCGAGAACCTCTGGACGGTACTCGGCAAACAAGCCCTCATGCGGGAACTTGCTCACATTGTCTTTTGTGACGACCTCCGTTCCGGCATCAACGAACTTAGGCACATCTTTCTTTGCAGCCGCCTGAACGGCAACCTGAATGGTTACATCACCCAGATATTTCGGATCATTAAGCGCCGTTGCTATGTAATGATCCCCTTTCGACATTGCCTCAAGCGCTTCAGACAATCCATCGACACCTGCAACGGACACATCATTGCGGCCGCTTTCCTGTAAGACCTGCAAAGCACCGAGCGCCATATCGTCATTATGTGCGTAAACGACTTTCACGTCAGGATTAGCCTGCAACAAGTCCTGCATCGCTGTCACAGCATTGGCCCTTATATATTCAGCATAAGGTCCGGCAACAATCATGTGCTTACTGCCTTCAAACGCCTTATGAAAACCGTCGCGACGATCCATCATCACCGCGCCACCAGCATCACCCTGAATTTCAATGATCTTGGCACTTTCAACGCCATCGGCTTCCAGCTTGGCAAGAACGGCCTCCCCGACGCGCTGTCCCATTTTCTTGTTATCGCGCCCGATATGCGCAGTCACACCCTCGCCATTAACACTGCGGTCAACAGTTATAACCGGAATTCCGGCACTCACAGCCGCTTCAAGCGATGGCACAACTGCATCCGGATTAACCGGATTAATGATGATCGCATCCACGCCCTGCGTGATGAGATCCTGAATATCGTTGTTTTGCTTGCTCACATCACCATTGGCGTCAAGAAAGACAAGCGAATTTCCCGAAGCTTTGGCAGCGGCCTCAGCACCTTCCTTCAACTGAACGTAAAAGGGGGACTGTAGTGTTACTTGGCTAAAACCAATTTTAAGCCCATCGGCAAAGGCGATGGACGGCAACATCAAAGACGTTGAAAGGGCTGTAAAAGCCACGAGCAGAGTACGGCGATTGAGCATTCTTTTCCTCCCTAAGATACTCGAATCAACAAATGTGTATTTAATGCACTTTTGTTGATTTTGTTCTAAAGCAGAATGGAAAACATGTCAATTACCCGTTGTCAGGGCCGAAACACCGCGAATAACGCGACAAAAGCAGTGACTTTCCGCCCTTCATGGCATCAATATTTCTTTAAAACGCGTGCTAACGTGATTGAAACTGATCGAAACGCGCTCTAAAGAAATGTTTAAATGGGCATCTTATCCGAAAGCCGTTTCACGCTTTTCGGAATGCGCTCTCAACAATGCTCCCAAGTGAAGAAACGAAGGCCAATTTCCGGTTTAGTTTTTGGTAAGCTGTTGTAATAGCAATTGATATGGCTCCCATTCGGGACTCATGATAACGATGATCTGAGTGGTTTGTTTTCAACGCCAGCAAGCAAAGAGAGAGCGTATTTTAGCCAGTTGCAACTGATGCTAAAAACGGCTTTGCTCTCTTAGCGAGTGAGGCACAGGATATATTGCGTATGCTTTTGAACTATCCATGGCAAAGGCTTGCGGGCCTGCCGCGATTGTGTAAGCAGATCATCCTGCTTATAAGCGACTGTGCTCTGCTATTGCTCAGTGCTTACCTTGCCTTTGCCATGCGTCTGGGTTTCGTTTTTGTACCCACGCAAGCCCAGCTTTTTCTTATTCTGATAACTCCCGTTCTCGGTATTCCCGTCTTCGTTCGCTTCGGACTTTATCGTGCGATAATCCGCTATCTTGCGGAGCGCTCCATCTGGCCGATTTTTCAGGCAACCGCTATTGCTGCACTGTTCTGGGTGGCGCTTGTGTTCCTCATGGAACTCTATGGCGGTTCAGGCCTGCCCCGCTCGGTGCCTTTGTTATACTGGCTTTTGAGCACGGTTCTTATTTCTGCAAGTCGATTTGGCGCAAAATGGCTTCTGCGTCATGCAGACACCACAAAGACCTATTCCAGTACTGCTCTCATTATCGGCGTTGGCGAACCGGGACGTCAGCTTGCTGCCGCTTTGCGAAGCCACAGCGACACCCAGGTGATTGGATTTGTCGATCCCAACAACAAACTAAACGGCATGGATATCACGGGACTGCGCGTTTATCCCGCCAGTCAAATTCCTGAACTCATTGAGAATTACGGCGTTAAACAAGTCGTTATTTCCGAACCCGAATTGTCGCAGGAACAGAGGCAGGAACTGGCTCGTCTGCTGGGCCGTTTGCCGGTCAGCACGCGCATTCTTCCTCCAATTGCCGACCTGACGGCGGGCAAATATCTGGTCAGCGCATTACGGAATGTCGAGATTGACGATCTTCTCGGGCGTTCCCCTGTACCGCCGGACACCAATCTTCTGCGCGAAGTCGTTGAAGGACATCGCATCATGGTCACGGGTGCGGGTGGATCAATTGGCAGCCAGCTTTGCCAGACAATTGCTCAATGGAATCCCGAGTGCATTGTTCTCTTTGAATCAAGTGAGTTCGCTCTTTATCAGGTGGAGCGACAGCTCAAGCAGATTGCAGGCTGCGAAGTGATCCCGGTTCTGGGTTCCGTGCAAGACATACACGCCCCTGAAAAAGCCATCCGACAGTATCGTGTCGATACTGTCTACCATTGCGCTGCCTATAAACATGTTCCGCTTGTGGAAAAAAATGTGTTGGTCGGCATTTGCAACAATGTCTTCGGCACGCTCAATGTTGCGGCAGCAGCGCTTGCAACAGATGTCGAGCGTATGGTGCTTATTTCATCTGACAAGGCCGTTCGCCCTACAAATGTGATGGGCGCGACCAAACGCTGGGCAGAACTCGTCGTATACCACTACGGAATGCTCGCCGAAAATGCCGGCCTGAAAAAGTCTTTCTATTCCGTCCGTTTCGGCAATGTTCTGGGATCAAATGGCTCGGTTGTTCCACTTTTCCGCGAGCAAATCACCAATGGCGGACCAATTACACTCACCCATGAAGACATGACACGCTATTTCATGTCGATCAAGGAAGCCGCCGAACTGATCGTGCAATCTGGTGCCATTGCTGAATCAGGCGACACCGTTTTGCTGGAAATGGGCGAACCAGTGAAAGTTCGCGACCTTGCAGAAAACATGATTCTTCTGGCAGGCCTCACCGTACGCAACGCGGATAACCCCAACGGTGACATTGCGATCGAAGTGACTGGCATTCGCGAAGGCGAAAAGATGTATGAAGAACTCTTCTACGATCCATCACATGCACAGCCCACCCGCCATCCAAAGATCATGCGCGCACCAAAAGGTAAGAAAGCGGATGTAGATGTGATAACAAGCCTGAATGCATTGCGCGCCGCAATGGAAACGGAAGATGTGGATGCCGTGCGCAAGGTACTTTTTGACGTTATAGCTTTCTGAAGCGCCCACGCAGATCCAGCAGCAGGATCAGCACGGCAACAACGGCCACAAGCAAAAATATAACCTGCGATAGCAAATGATCAAAATGCAACATTGCTGTGGCACACAGGACCAAAATAACATTTAAAAGCGCGATATGACTGACGACTTTCAGCACGCTCCAGCCGGATCTCTTTGCCACCTGATACGCATGTTTTGAATGGGCTTTCAGAATATTCTCTTTGGCGATCAGGCGCAGGATGATCGTCGTACCAGCATCAAGCAGGTAATATAGTGGAAGCATGAGTGCGACCACGACATGCGTTTCGCGTGCCAGCAAAAGCAAGGCTGTGCCTGCCAAAAGGCCCAGCGGCAAGCTGCCCGAATCGCCAAGGAATATGCGTGCCGGTGGCCGGTTAAAAAATGCAAAGCCGAACAATCCACCCGACAGTATCGCTGCAAGCGCTCCGCTTTCAATACCCGATAGATGCAGCATCGTCAGAAAGGCAACCCCCATCAAGGGAATACCGAGACCCGCAACGGTCATCAAATCCAAGCCATCCATGAAATTCGTAATGTTAATGGCGGCAACCAGAAAAACGACGATCATTACCGCCTCAAACCAATGGGGAAGCAAGGCAGGCAAAAGCCGGAAGTCAGGCCCCAAACCGTAGAGCACGAGGCAACTGGCCAATATTTGCGAACCAAAACGCAGATAAACGGGCAGCTCAAACCGATCATCCAAAATACCGATCATCCACAACAATGCGGATGCCGATGACAACCAGATTATCAATTCAATAGGGATTTCGAGGTCCGCTCCAAACATCAACAGAATGGCGAGCGCTGCGGGAACAAGAGCAAGTCCACCAATTTGTTGCGCTGGGATGCTGTGGTTTGATCGCGGATTAAAACCTGCGGCAAGGAATGACCGCGGCAGGAAGACCGATAAGATGTAAAGTCCGGCACCACAAAGAATGGCGCTTGCAAAAAATGAAATGAAGAGCAAGGTCATTGTGAATACCGATGAGAAGCTTTCTGGCTGAAGGAGTTATCAGCTTTGCGGCTGGTGGCAAATAGTCTTTCTCGGAAAACGCCATGTCTTTTTGTTTCACAGGACAGCTGAAAACAATTAACCAGATTGAATCCAGTCATCTTATCAATGTTTAAAGCTCTTGTGAAAAGCCTGCCGTAGACAAAGCGAACGATGCACCTTAAATCGGTTTTAGCCACTAAAACCCAAGCAGAAGAGCGCGTCCATGCCACAGAAAACAGATCTCCTTGCTCCCGTCATGCAAGGCCAGCCCGTTATTCCGGTCCTGTTGATCGACAAGGTCGAGCATGCAGTTCCGCTAGCACGAGCGCTTGCAAAAGGCGGCTTACCTGCAATCGAAATCACATTGCGCACGGCTGCGGCACTCGACGCAATTCGTGCCGTTGCTTCCGAAGTGCCGGAAGCGATCGTGGGTGCAGGCACCATTCTCAACGCCAAACAATATGAAGATGCAGCCAAGGCAGGCTCACGCTTCATTGTCAGCCCCGGCACTACAAAATATATTATCGCCGCAGCCAATGACAGCGATGTGCCGCTGCTGCCTGCCGCCATTACGCCAAGCGAAATGCTCGCTCTTCGCGAGGAAGGCTACACGCATCTGAAATTTTTCCCTGCCGAACAGTCCGGCGGTGCGCCGTTCCTCAAAGCATTGTCATCACCATTGGCTGGCACCGTTTTCTGCCCCACTGGCGGCATCAGCCTCGCCAATGCGAAAACCTATCTCTCGCTTCCAAATGTCATCTGTGTCGGCGGATCGTGGGTTGCTCCAAAGGAATTGGTTGAGGCCGGCGACTGGGACGGGATCACCAAACTTGCAAGCGAAGCCGCTGCACTAAAAGGATAAAACCGCCCCGCCCAAATATGGTGACTGGTTTTGGGTGATCGACATCCTTAAAAATCACAGAACATGCTTATAAAAAGAGATGACTTAAAAAAGGGGCCTCGAAGGCCCCTTTTCTTGATCTGCTTTCTGATCAGTTGGTCTCGGTAAACTTTGCAACCGTCAGGAATGTAACAGCATTGCCGCTGAACTGATTGGCGCGTTCGCTCGGCAGGTCACCGCGCTGGAAGCCAGCGGTATAGACCATCGCGGGCGCAGAACGCATGGCATCATTGCGCAACACCGGACTGGTCGCGGGTGCAGTTTGAGAGACCGAATGCGATGAAAGCGCTATCGCAGAAGCCGGCATCGCGGCAGGCTGGACAACCGGTTTTGGGTGCGAAGAAACCCTTGCCACACGACGATCGCCCTTACCTGTTGAGCGCGCACTGCTCTTAGCACCTTGACCGACAGCGGCAACGTGCTGACGCGCAGGTGCAGGCTTGGCAATCGATGCAGTCTTCACCGGTGTAATTTTTACAGGCTCGGCTTTGACTTCCGCGGCTGGTTTTGTATCAAAATCATCTTGCGGCGGCGCAATCAGCTCTCCGATTTCATCCCGCTTTGAGAGCATGGCCAATTGCGTATTGGCGCGCGGCGCTTCTTTCGGCACCGGATAAGCGGCAGGGGCTTGCTGCGCAGCTGCTGCATTGCCAGCATCTGCAACAACCGTTGAAGCAACCGGATTGTTGTTTACGAGCTGCGCAATCGCATCCTGCGGATTGTGCTGATCACGCTCCGGCCGGGCACTTGGAACCACGGCGGCTGCAAGCTCAGTCGCAGCTTCCTGCTGTGGGCGCGTGGATGGAATTGGAACAAAACCCGTTACAAGCGGATTAGAACCTTCATCAGATGGAACCTCAGCGGGTTGTACAGCAGCAAGTGCAATCGCTTCCTGAGCTGCATTGGCCGGCTTGCGGCTTGGAATTGGAACATTCAATGCGACGACAGGTGCTTCCTCAACCGCTGCAGCCGCAACAACTGTCTCTGGGCGCGGAGCCTGTAATGGCACTGGCGCATCGCGTGCAGGCAAGGCAGCAATCATCGTTTCAGCCTGTGGAGTCTGCACAGGAGCCGCAGGGGTTGGCGCCTGACGCGCAGGCACGGCACGGGCTGGACGGGCGGCAGCAGGCGCGACATCGCCGTTATCTTCTTCCTCATCAGCACCACCGCCAAAGAGCGCACCAAAGAGTGTCTTGCTCTTACGAGGGGCGGAGTTGCTTGCCATCATGACAGTGCCACCGCTCGCTTTTCGCTGCTCAATCATTGCCAGCGCCTGCTCGTAGCCCGGCAATGGCTTGCCATCGGCAGGCAAGTGAGCCGTTTTGCCATCCGGGAACAGCGCCAGCAACTCGCGGCGGCTCATCCGTGGCCAGGAGCGAACATTCCCCACGTCCATATGCACAAAGGGCGAGCCAGAACGCGGATAATAGCCAACGCCACCGATCTGGTAGCGCATACCGATGCCGCGCAGCTTGGCAAGTGGAACACCGGGAATGAAAAAATCCATCGCGCGGCCAAGCGTATGCTGGCTCTTCTTCGCAACACCTTTGGTGGTGGAACGCAACATGTTGTTGGTTGCGGGTGAACGATAGGCGGAAACCACAGTAATATACTGGCTGGAGCCAGTGGAACGATAGACCTGCCAGACCAGATCGAACAGGCGCGGGTCCATTTTGGTCGGTTCGTTGCGGCGCCAGTCGCGCAAAAATACATTCAGTTTTTTCAGACCATCAGGCAGAAAACGACCATTCTTCTTGAACGTAATCTCTGCTTTTTCGCCGGTATGCACATAATAGAGCTTCAACGTGCGGGTTTCAGCCGAAGCCTGCGACGGGGCCAGCGCCATGAGCACAGCTGCCGCGATCCAGAATAAGGACATCGACAACCTGAACCAGGCTTTCGCAAAGCGCGCTTTAATGGTCGATATACTGCTCATTGAATCGTATCGCCTTACCGTGTTGTCTGCCCTAAGGGCCGTATCAGAGATCGCACAAGTGAATATTCGAGAACCCTGATTGTCGGATTTAATGGTTAATAGACGCTTAGTGAACAACAAATGAGGAAACACCATGGCAAAAAAGCCACACAGGTGCATCTATTTTCATCATGGTAAAAAAATTATTAACAATCTTCCTTGATGCTAACATTCTGGCAACAGTGACAGCAGTGCTTTATAAGTTACTGAATTTCAATAAGTTAAGGCGCTTTACTCGTTAACAATGCGGGGGTGATCGGCGTCAATATCGCTTTCTGCACCGTATTGGCCCTTGCCCGCTACGGACGCCACATCGATGCCATATTCTTTCAATTTTCGATAAAGAGTCGTCCGCCCGATGCCCAAACGCCGGGCAACTTCGCTAATATGCCCCTCATAATGTGCTATTGCGAAGCGGATCATATCCTCTTCAGTGGCAGCAAGAGTGCGAACCTCGCCTTCGGATGTGATTCCACGGATCGAGCGTGAACCAAACCTGTTAATGGACGCCTGATTTACAAATTCATTGTCATTGACGCGGATTGCCCCACCCTCGAATCCAAGATGACGAAAGTCGCGTATCGTCAGTGCATGTTCTTCACATAGGAGCACGGCATGGTAAATGGCATTTTTGAGTTCGCGAACATTACCGGGCCAATGATAGGACTTGAGACTTTCCAGAACGTAAGGCGTGATACCCGTGATATGGCCCAACCGTTCTTCGCCGGCAAAATGCATCAGGAACTGATGCGCAAGAAGAGGAATATCCTCGATGCGATCTCTGAGCGGCGGCATGGCAATCAGAAACGATGAAACAAGATGATAGAGGCCGGGGTGAAACCGCCCCATATGCACACGTTCAACCAGCGAATGGCTGTTGGATGCAATAATACGTGTATCGGAAAGATGATCTGCCTGCATGATCTCGAACACGCGAAGCTGCGTTCGATGAGACAAGGCGCTTATCTCATCCAAAAACAAGGTGCCGCCCTGGGCCTCGGCAAACTTTCCAGCAATCTGGATGGGCGCATTGCCGACTTGAAGGGCTGTGGGTGCGTCTGACTGCCCGAAAAGCACTTCATCGGGATTCTGCTTTGCCAATGAGCGGCAATCAATGGAGATAAATGGTCCCTGCCAGCGTTGACCACTGCTGCTGATTGCGCGTGCCAGCGTTTCTTTGCCAGTGCCAGCCTCGCCTTCGATGAGCAACGGCGTATCAAGCTGCGTCACACGGCGCGCCAGCGCCACCACCTTTTCCATTTCAGAGCTTTTGGCAACCATCTCTGAAAGCAAAATATGGGATTTTTCGTAAGAACGGGTGCGCTTGAGTTCCTGTATCAGAGAATCAAGTTTGAAAGCATTGGCAAGCGAAACCTGAACACGTTCAAACGCCACAGGCTTCGTCATGAAATCCACCGCGCCAAACCTGATCGCCTGCATAGCCTTGTCCATTGTGTCATTTTGCACAAGGACAATAACAGGGGTTTGGATACCAGCTTCGCGCATTCTTGAGAGAACCGAAATACCATCCATATCCGGCATCGCCAGATCAAGGAGGATGAGGGCTATATCCTTACGGCTACAGATGAATCCGAGCGCACTGGTCCCGCCATCTGCCAGAATAGTGCGATAACCCATGCGCAAAACCGCCGCCTCAAGGTGGCGGCGTTGTATCGGATCATCATCCGCTATAAGGATACGCGTACTCATAAATGCTCTACTACCAGTGGCGTATATGTCAGAATATCCCAATATATTGTATTGATCATATTTCAGGCACTTTTTTTGAAACAGCATTTCTCATCAATGCAAGCCCTATGCGCGCACATTCGTATATCATCCTCAGAATAGTGGCGCTTTTCTGAACAAACCCGCGCCCCCCTTGGCGACTTGAAGAAGACATGCGAAAAGAGGCCCACAGGAGAATGTTATGATCGTTGCCATTTATCGATTTTCAAAGTCTGTCGCGCTCGACACTGTTTCCCATATGCCCGCCGGTGATACCGGAACTGCTGCAAAAGCCGATCTTGGAAAGCTGCCGGAGTGGAATCTGGCCGATCTATATCCATCTGCCGAGAGCGCTGAATTGAAGGCCGACCTCGAAAAAGCGGCAAAGGATGCAGCCGATTTTGAAAACCGCTGGAAGGGCAAACTCGGTGAAGAAGCAGCCAAGGCCAATGGCGGAAATTTCGCCGATGCGATTAAGGAATATGAAGGCTTAAGCGAACTCATGGGCCGGATTGCCTCTTTCGCAGGCCTTTATTATTATGGCGATACCACCGACCCCAAGCGCATGAAGCTGTTCGGCGATGTGCAGCAGAAGCTGACAGATGCCAACACGCCGCTCATTTTCTTCAGCCTCGAAATCAACCGCATCGATGATGACGTGCTTGAAAAGGCGATGGCCTCCAATCCAGTGATCGGCCACTACCGTCCATGGCTGGAAGATCTGCGCCTCGACAAACCCTATGAGCTTGACGACAAGCTGGAACAGCTTTTCCACGAAAAATCGATCACCGGCTACAGTGCATGGAACCGCCTGTTCGATGAAACCATGTCGAGCCTGCGTTTTGAAATTGATGGCGAAGAACTGGCCATCGAGCAGACGCTTAACATGTTGCAGGATGCTGATGGTGCTGTGCGCAAAAAGGCATCGGAAGCGCTTGCCAAAACTTTTGGTGCAAATCTGCGCACTTTCACGCTGATCACCAACACGCTGGCCAAGGACAAGGAAATCTCCGACCGCTGGCGCGGTTTTGAGGATATTGCCGACAGCCGTCACCTTGCAAATCGCGTCGAGCGCGAAGTGGTTGATGCGCTGGCGAGTGCCGTCGAAGAAGCCTATCCGCGCATTTCGCATCGCTATTATGCACTGAAAGCCAAATGGCTCGGTCTTGAAAAGCTGGAGAACTGGGATCGCAATGCACCGCTGCCGGAAACCCCGCAGGCGCTGATCTCATGGGGTGAAGCGCGCGAAACCGTGCTTTCCGCCTATGGCAACTTTGCCCCTGAAATGGCCGAAATCGCGAAAAAATTCTTTGACAAAAACTGGATCGACGCGCCGGTGCGCCCGGGCAAGGCGCCGGGGGCTTTTGCGCATCCAACCGTGCCTTCCGCCCATCCTTATGTGCTGCTCAACTATATGGGCAAGCCGCGCGATGTGATGACGCTTGCGCACGAACTCGGCCATGGCGTGCATCAGGTGCTGGCCGGCGAACAGGGTGCGCTGATGGCGTCAACGCCGCTGACACTGGCTGAGACGGCTTCCGTCTTTGGTGAAATGCTCACGTTCCGCTCGCTGCTGGAACGCACCACCAACAAGCGCGAGCGCAAGGCCATGCTGGCTCAGAAGGCCGAGGACATGATCAATACGGTCGTGCGCCAAATCGCTTTCTATCAGTTTGAGCGTCGTGTTCACACCGAGCGCCGCGAAGGCGAACTGACCTCAGAGCGTATCGGTGAAATCTGGATGGATGTGCAGCGCGAAAGCCTTGGCGATGCGGTCAATCTCAATCCGGGTTATGAAACCTTCTGGACCTATATTCCGCATTTCATCCACTCGCCTTTTTACGTCTATGCCTATGCTTTCGGCGATTGTCTGGTAAACTCGCTTTATGCCGTCTACCAGAACTCGGAAAAGGGCTTCCAGCAGAAATATTTCGATATGCTGAAGGCGGGTGGCACCAAGCACCACAAGGAACTGCTGGCGCCATTTGGCCTTGATGCAACCGATCCAAATTTCTGGAGCAAGGGCCTTTCAGTGGTGGAAGGCATCATCGACGAACTCGAAGCCATGGAAGACTGAGCAGATTCGTGACCCACAAGGGTTTGAATAGGCCGCACATCCTTTTTCGGGATGACAAGGCGGGCCGCGATGTTTTATTCGCGGCTCCGTCTTCGATGATCCGCGCCGATACACCAGACACATTCGAAGCAGCATGGGAGGCGATGCAACGCGCCCATGAAGTGGGCAAATGGCTTGCAGGCTATCTCTCCTATGAGGCAGGCTATCTGCTTGAACCCAAGCTGAAAGCGCTTCTGCCGGAAGGCCGCAAAGCCCCTCTCCTGTGCTTTGGCGTCTTCGATGGTCCATCGGACGATGTCTTGCATACGCGCAGCGCCGACAACATCACCTATCTGCGCGAACCCGTCGCGCAATGGTCGCTCGAAGACTACAAGCCTAAATTTAACCGCCTTCACCAGCATTTGCGCGAAGGCGATTGTTATCAGGGCAATCTGACATTTCCGGTTCATGCGCAATGGGACGGCGATCCGCTTGTGCTGTTTAACACGCTCGCAAAGCGTCAGCCGGTTCGCTATGCGAGCTATTGCGATCTGGGTGGGCCGATCATCCTGTCGCGTTCACCGGAACTCTTCTTTGAAGTGGATGGCGAAGGCTATATCGAAACACATCCGATGAAGGGCACCATGCCGCGCGGTGCCACCCCTTTTGAAGATGAGGCCAACCGCCAGTTCCTGATGAATGATCCTAAAAATCAGGCGGAAAACCGCATGATTGTTGATCTGCTGCGCAACGACATTTCATTGATCAGCGAAGTGGGATCGCTGGATGTGCCTGAACTTTTCCGGGTCGAAACTTACCCGACCGTTCATCAGATGATCAGCCGCGTGCGCGCAAAGCTTAAAAGCGATCTGCCGCTGCGCAAGATTTTTGCAGCCCTTTTCCCCTGTGGCTCCATCACCGGTGCGCCGAAAATAAGCGCGATGGAAATCCTGCGCAGGCTGGAAAGTGGGCCACGTGATATTTATTGCGGCTCGCTCGGTTGGATCGAACCGGGCGGACGTATGCGGTTCAATGTTGCCATCCGCACGATCTCGCTTCTTGAGCAAAATCGTGCAATCTTCAATGTCGGGGGCGGTGTGGTCTTCGATTCCACAGCGCAAGCGGAGTATGAGGAATGTCTTCTGAAAGCACGGTTCGCGACGGGACAGCGACCAGCCATGCGGAACCAGACTATCAACTGATCGAGACCATGCGCTGGGAGCCTCTCTCTGGCATTCTGCGGTTTGATCTCCATATGGCGCGGCTTGAAAACTCAGCCCGCGAGCTCGGTTTTCACTACAACATGGAAGCGGTGCACCAGAAAATCGCCGAGATCAGCGGCGGAGAAAATCCGCTCAAACTGCGGCTGACACTGGCACCGGATGGCCATGTGGAGATTACCGCTTTTCCTTACGAACCGCTGCCAGCGCAAACTGTCTGGCGCATCGCGGTCGCAAAAACACGCCTGAAGCACGATGATCCGTTGTTGCGTTATAAGACAACAAAACGTCAGGCCTATATTTCGGCTCGCGACGAATATTCACCGGCGGAAGTGGACGAAGTCATTCTGCTCAATGAGCGTGACGAAGTGTGCGAAGGCACCATCACATCAATTTTTCTTGATATTGGCGGCACCACCTGCATTACCCCTCCCCTTTCCTGCGGCCTGCTCGACGGCGTTCTGCGGCGTGAACTTTTAAACAACAGCGTGGTTCAGGAAGGCGTAGTCACACTTGATGATCTTAGCCGTGCGCGCAACATTCTTGTCGGCAATTCATTGCGTGGCATGATCCGCGCTCAACTTCTATCCATATAAATTCGTTAAACACGTTTGCTGTCATAGGCTTGTGACGTTTCTTTCTTTCTATGAACCTGTGCTATCGTAGCAAAGTGAGCAGTTCCGCATATCGGAAATGCCAAGCGTTGCAGCCTTGCAGCAGGAGAGAGAAAAAATGGCGAAAGCGAAATGGCCAGTCTATGGCGAAATTACCGGCCCTCTTATCATGATCGGCTTTGGCTCGATCGGGCGCGGTACCCTGCCACTGATCGCACGCCACTTCAAATTCGACAAATCCCGACTGGTCGTCATCGATCCAAGCGAAAAGAACCGCAAAATTCTGGATGATCAGGATATCCGCTTCGTCAAGGAAGCGATCACCAAAGATAATTACAAAAAGATCCTTGGCCCTCTGATCAAGGAAGGCGAAGGCCAGCCGTTCATCGTCAATCTGTCGGTCGATACCGGATCGCTCGATCTGATGCGCTACAGCCGCGAACAGGGTGCGCTCTATATCGACACGGTTGTCGAGCCATGGCTCGGTTTCTATTTCGATGCGGAAGCCGATAATGCTGCGCGCACCAATTACGCATTGCGTGAAACAGTTCGTACTGAAAAGCGCAAGAACCCGGGCGGTCCGACTGCTGTTTCCTGCTGCGGCGCCAATCCCGGGATGGTTTCATGGTTCGTCAAAAAAGCGCTTATCGATCTTGCCACTGAGCTCAAGCTTGAGTTTGAAGAGCCATCAGCCGATGACCGTAAGGGTTGGGCCAAGCTCATGAAAAAGGCAGGGGTTAAGGGTGTTCACATTGCTGAACGCGACACTCAGCGCGCCAAGGAGCCGAAGCCGTTCGACACATTCTGGAACACTTGGTCGGTGGAAGGTTTTATTGCTGAAGGTTTGCAGCCTGCCGAGCTTGGCTGGGGCACCCATGAAAATTGGAAGCCGAAAAACGCCCGCAAGCAGAAGAAGGGCAACAAGGCTGCAATCTTCCTTGAACAGCCCGGCGGCAATACCCGCATCCGCACATGGTGTCCAACCCATGGCGCGCAATACGGTCTGCTTGTCACCCACAATGAAGCAATCTCGATTGCCGACTTTTTCACCGTGCACAACAAGAAGGGCAAACTGGAATACCGCCCGACCTGTAATTACGCCTATCATCCAAGCAATGTCGCCATTCTTTCACTGGATGAAATGTTTGGCAGCGGCGGACGTGCGCAGGCGGTTCAGCATGTGCTTGAAGAAGACGAAATACTCGACGGCTCGGACGAGCTGGGCGTGCTGCTCTATGGCCACGACAAAAACGCCTATTGGTATGGCTCACAGCTGAGCGTCGAAGAGGCTCGCAAGCTTGCGCCTTACCAGAACGCAACCGGGCTGCAGGTTTCATCTGCCGTTTTGGCCGGTATGGTCTGGGCACTTGAAAACCCACTAAGCGGGATCGTCGAAACCGACGAAATGGATTACCGTCGCTGCCTTGAAGTACAGCTGCCCTATTTGGGACCCGTCAAAGGCTATTATACTGACTGGAACCCGCTGGAGGGTCGTGGCGTTTTGTTCGAAGAGGATATCGACACCAAAGACCCTTGGCAGTTCCGCAATATTCTTGTTCGCTGAGCCGTTCGAATGCCCGGCTTCGGCCGGGTTGCCGAATGCGACAGTTGCGCAACAGTCTTGCAATCCTGATAAAAGGGGCTTGTAATCGTGTGAATTTCCATACATCACACGATAAACACTCTTACGGAGAAGATGGACATGAAATCCTTCCGCATCATTGGCTCTACGGCAATCGTATCACTCGCGCTTGCAGGTTGTGTTGCGACTGGCCCAGTCGGTGGCGGCAATGTCCCTGTCGTTAATCGTGCGCCATCCGGTATTGATGGTTCATGGGTTGATCCGAATGGCATCGTCTCATCTTTCAACGGCGGTATTTTCGAGACCCGCGCGACCGACACCAACGAAAAGCTGGCCGAAGGCAACTATCGTTACCAGTCGCCGCAGCTCGTTGAAATCGATATGCGTTCCATCGTGCGCGGCACCTCATCCCGCGTCAATTGCGCGCTCGTTTCACAGAACCAGCTCAACTGCACATCGTCTGCAGGATCGCGTTTCTCGCTGACCCGCCGCAGCTAAAAATCGTCTGAATGCAATCAAACGGCACACGCTTTTCGGCGTTTGCCGTTTTTATTTTATGGGGTTCCAGCTTAACGCCTTATAATTCAACCATACCCAGCGTTGTTAGGATTGTAATTTGTCTTTTTTTCTCTAGTTTTCCGTCAGCATAGGAACAGGAAGATGAATGAGATGGATAAAGTGACCACCACCCCAGCCAGCCATTCTGTAAAACAACCCAAAGTTGGTGTTTTACTGGTTAATCTCGGCACGCCGGACGGTACAAGTTATGCGCCGATGCGCCGTTATCTGGCCGAGTTCCTTTCGGACCGCCGTGTTATCGAGTGGCCTCGCATTTTTTGGTATCCTATCCTTTACGGGATTGTGCTCAGTGTGCGCCCGAAGCGTTCAGGCAAACTTTATGAACGCATCTGGAATTATGAAAAAAACGAGTCGCCGCTGCGCACATTCACGCGTGCCCAGGGCGAAAAACTCGCCATTGCCCTCAAAGATCATCCAAATGTGATTGTCGACTGGGCTATGCGCTATGGCCAGCCTTCAATTGAGGAAGTGACGGATCGCCTGCTCAAGCAGGGCTGCGAACGCATCGTTATGTTTCCGCTCTATCCGCAATATTCAGCAACCACCACTGCCACGGTGAATGATAAATTCTTCGAAGTGCTGATGAAAAAGCGCTTTATGCCAGCAGTGCGCACAATCCCTTCCTATGAAGTGGAGCCGGTCTATATTGAGGCGCTTGCGCAGTCGATTGAAAAGCATCTGGCAACGCTTGATTTCAAGCCGGAAGTCATCCTTGCCTCCTATCATGGCATTCCAAAAAGCTATTCCGACAAGGGCGACCCTTACCGCTCGCAATGCCTTGAAACCTCAAGGCTTTTGCGCGCACGCCTCGGCATGGACGACAAACAGTTCCGCTCCACGTTCCAGTCACGCTTTGGTCCCGAAGAGTGGCTACAGCCATACACTGACGAAACCGTTGAAGAACTGGCAAAGCAGGGCGTAAAATCAGTAGCCGTGCTCAATCCCGGCTTTGTGGTAGACTGTCTGGAAACCGTGGATGAGATCGGCCATGAAGCGGCCGAAGCTTTCCATGAGGCCGGCGGAGAAAATTTCAGCCACATACCGTGCCTTAACGATACCGAAGAAGGTATGAACGTTATCGAGACACTCGTGCGGCGCGAGTTGCAGGGCTGGGTTTAATTTAGGGGATTACATATGACTGGTTTTGACATCACGCTGCTGATTTTGGCGGCCCTTGTTCTTGCAACACTGTTCGCCGGCATCAAGACTGTACCGCAGGGCTACAATTACACAGTCGAGCGCTTTGGCCGCTACACACGCACATTGATGCCGGGCCTCAATCTCATTGTACCCTTTTTCGATCGTATTGGCGCGCGTCTCAACATGATGGAACAGGTGCTTGACGTTCCTACCCAGGAGGTCATCACCCGCGACAATGCCATTGTCGGTGTCGATGGCGTGGCCTTCTATCAGGTGCTCAACGCCGCACAGGCCGCCTATCAGGTTTCAAATCTGCAATATGCGATCCTTAACCTGACCATGACCAATATCCGCTCTGTCATGGGGTCGATGGATCTTGACGAGTTGCTTTCCAACCGTGATGCGATCAATGATCGCCTGTTGCGCATCGTTGATGAAGCTGCACATCCTTGGGGTCTGAAAATGACCCGCGTGGAAATCAAGGACATCAATCCGCCGCAAGACATTGTGACCTCGATGGCACGCCAGATGAAAGCCGAACGCGACAAGCGTGCACAGGTGCTGGAAGCCGAAGGCGACCGCAATGCGCAGATTTTGCGCGCTGAAGGTCAAAAACAGTCGCAGATTCTGGAAGCCGAAGGCAAGCTTGAGGCTGCAAAGCGCGAAGCTGAGGCGCGTGAGCGTCTGGCGGAAGCGGAGGCACGGGCGACCACGCTTGTTTCCGATGCTGTTTCGAGCGGCAATGTTCAAGCGCTCAACTACTTCGTCGCACAGAAATACACCGAGGCACTCGGCAATATCGCAAGCGCCAAGAACCAGAAAGTGGTTCTCATGCCGCTTGAAGCAAGCTCGGTGATCGGCTCGCTGGCTGGCATCGGTGCGATTGCCAAGGAAGTGTTTGGCGATGGCAGCAGGCCGGTTGATCCGGTTCCCACCGCACCTTCGCCGCGCTCGCGCAGCGTTCCCACCACGCGCAGTTAGTCAGGCAGGGCGTCATGATCATCCATTTCCTGTCGCAACTGGGGCTGTGGGGCTGGTTCGTCGCCGGACTCGTCCTGCTCATTCTGGAAATTATGGCGCCCGGTATTTTCTTTATCTGGTTTGGTCTTGCCGCGCTTGTGACCGGCATCTTTGCTTTTCTGCTCGGCTCACTCGTGGGCTTTGGCTGGCAATTGCAAACCGTGCTGTTTCTGGTTCTGGCGGTGGTTTTCGTGCTCGTTGGGCGTCGCGTTTTCGGTTTCAGCGGTCGTCAGGATGAGCCATTGCTCAATCGCCGCGGCGATCAGCTCGTCGGCCAACGTGCGACCCTGACAGAGCCAATTGTCAACGGCCGCGGTCGTATGCGCATCAATGACACGACATGGCGTATCAAAGGCCCCGATTTACCGGCTGGAACCGAGGTGCACATCGTCTCATTTGATCCGGTCACACTTGAAATGGAAGTGGCTGCATAGCGGCCACTTCTCTTCTTTACGCAACACCAATACGAAGCAGATCGTGGAAGTGCACAAGGCCGATTGGCCGACTGTCTTCGACAACAATTAACGCGCCGATATGTTTCTCATTGATGAGGCTGAGCGCAGCGCTTGCCAGCATATTCTGGTCAACGGTTTTGGGCGTGCGTGTCATGATGTCATCAACGGTCAGCTCTGAAAGATTGCGGCTCAGATTGCGTGAAATATCGCCGTCAGTGATAATACCCGCAAGTTGTCCATCGTGCTCAACAACGATCACACAACCAAAGCTCTTATGGGCCTGAACCTTCATGGCATCCGGCATCAATGTGCCCACTGTGACCAGCGGCAGACGGTCACCCTTATGCATGATTTCCCGAACATGGACGAGACTCGCACCGAGCGAACCGCCCGGATGGAAGGTTTTGAAGTCTGTCGGCGTGAAACCACGGGCCTCGAGAAGAGCAATCGCCAATGCGTCACCAATGGCAAGCTGCATCATGGTTGATGTCGTCGGTGCAAGGCCGTGCGGACAAGCTTCCTGTGCCTTTGGCAAAAGCAGAACAACATTGGCCGCGCGTCCAAGCGCCGACTCCTCGCCTGCCGTAATTGCAATCAGCGGGATACGAAAGCGCTGTGAATAATTGACAATGCCCTTAAGTTCGGCCGTTTCGCCCGACCATGAAATCGCAAGGATAACATCATCCGTACCAATCATGCCAAGGTCGCCGTGATTGGCTTCCGCCGAATGCACGAAGAATGCAGAGGTGCCGGTTGATGCGAAAGTCGCCGCAAGTTTGGAGCCAATGTGCCCGCTCTTGCCCACACCGGTTACAACAAGACGGCCTTTAGAACCGACAATCGTTCGCACGGCTTCTGCAAACGGTGCAGAAAGGCCATTGTCGAGCGCTTTTTCCAGCGCCACGAGACCCGCGTTTTCGGTTCTGATCGTGCGCAAAGCGGAGGCGATCAAATCCTCCGCAGGCGCGGTATTTTGTGTCGTATCAAGCTTTGTCATGACGCCAACGGTTAGCGCCTTCAAAGCTGCTTGTCCAAGCATTTGTTGCCGCACAATAGAGCCACGCAGAAAGCAAATCTCAATAAAGAATTAACCATGAACGTTTACCGTTCGCTTACCACGTTGCAACGAGTTGAAGACATTATGCTTTTTGCCAAATCCACACAGGGCGGCTTATCGCCTTTTGCCAGCAGGTTAACACGCCTGTTGCTGGCAGGCTGTGTTTTGGCAATCAGCAATTCGGTGGCGTTTTCGCAGGATACCCAACTCCGTGGCATTCTTGATGACGACAATCTGTCTGTCGTATCACCCGATCAGGCAACCCTCCGCGATGGTGATGCGTTTGATCCGAATGCGTCCGCTTCGGATGACATTGCAAACGAATCTTATACACCACCCGCCGAGCCACAGGCGCCCAAACCTAAACTGGGGACGCCCGTGGCTGAGGAAGAGCCGCAGCGCTTTCTTGCCACCGACAATATGCCCGTGGGTGCGGTTACAATTGAAGAGCAGGACAGCACCGGACGCGTCCGCCGTGAGAACTTGCCCGCTATGCCTGAACAGGGCCGGCGTTTGCCGCACGAGGCCGATCCGTTTGCGCCCGTGGGCATCCGCACAGGCAATTTCATACTGCGCCCTTCGCTTGAACAAGGGATTCGCGCCACCTCCAATGGAGACAATAGCTCAACCGGTTCAAGTGCTGTTCTGTCCGAAACAACGCTCCGTCTGAAGGCTGAATCAGACTGGTCCCGTCATCAGGCAACGCTTGATGCCTCGGGCACCATGAGCAAATCCATTTCCGGGCAGGATGTTTCAGAGCCGCGCGTCGATGTTCGGGGCAATCTGCGTTTCGATCTAAGCAATGAAACAACTGTGAATGCGGGCGCAGGTTATAAATTGCGCCGTGAAAGCGCATCCAGCCCCAACGGCGTCACAGATGCTTTGAAGCGTCCGCTGGTACACACGATTAACGGCAGTCTGGGCATTGAGCGCGACACCGGACTGATTTTTGGTCGTGCAACAGGCCGCGTCGAGCATGAAACTTATGGCGATGCAGAACTTTCTTCCGGCGGCACCGTCAGCCAAAATGATCGCGACAACACCTATTCCAGCGTAACATTGCGCGGTGGTTTTGCCATTTCGCCCGCACTTAAGCCCTTTGCTGAGATTGAGCTGGGCAAGCGTATTTTTGATGAGCGTATAGACAGCAACGGCTATGAGCGCAGCGGATCACAATATGCCTTGCGCGGCGGCCTGATGTTTGATCGCGGCGAAAAGTTCAATGGCGAAATTTCGGCAGGCTATATGCACGCCAACAGCGATGATTCCCGTCTTGGCAGCATCAGCGGCCCATCGCTTGCAGCGAGCATCCAATGGTCGCCACTGCGCGGCACCGATGTGCAGCTTTTTGCACAAACCTTGGTCGACACCTCCACGACGCCCGGCGTTTCCGGTGCGCTTCTGCATCTTGCAAGCCTCGAGGTGACGCGGCACGTGCGCTCAAACCTGAGCTTCAACGGCAAGCTCGATCTGAATGTCCGCGACAACAAGGATGGCACAGGAACAGATTACACAATCGGCGCACAGATTGGTGCGACCTATTGGATTAACCGCTTTGTCGGCATTGATGCACGTCTGCGACATGAGTTTCAAACCAGTCAGGTTTCCTATCGCGAATATCACGCCAACAGTGTTTATGTCGGCATGAAAGTGCAGCGATAAAGCGCATGTAAAGCCCTCCGCTGCGAGGCCCTCGCATGAATTTATAGCAGCATAAAAAACCCCGCCTTCATTGCTGAAAGCGGGGTTGATTGATTCTGCCGACGGCTCAGCCTATTCCGGCTGAATGGTCTTGAGCAGATCGGCAATCGAAACTTCGACCGTTGGGCGGATATCCTTGCGCCAAAGTGCAAAAGCCACATTTGCTTCGATAAAGCCTGACTTGGAACCACAGTCAAACGTCCTGCCGTGATAATCAAAGCCATAGAATTTCTGCGCATCGGCAAGCTTGAGCATGGCATCGGTCAGCTGGATTTCATTGCCGGCACCTTTTTCCTGCTTGCTCAGCAGCTCAAAGATTTCTGGCTGAAGAATATAGCGGCCATTGATATAAAGATTGGAAGGTGCCGTTCCCTTGGCTGGCTTTTCAACCATCTGGTTGATTTCAAAGCCACTGCCGATGGCATTGCCCTTGCCGACGATGCCGTATTTGTGCGCTTCGTCAGGATCACATTCCTGCACGGCAATCACATTGCCACCGGTCTGCTCATAAAGCTCGACCATTTCCTTGAGGCAGCCTTTCTTCGACTGCATGACCATATCTGGCAGTAACAATGCAAAAGGCTCGTCGCCAACCAGTTCGCGCGCACACCAGACCGCATGTCCAAGGCCAAGTGGAACCTGCTGGCGGGTAAAGCTGGTGGTGCCTGGCTGCGGCTGCAATTCCTGCAGATGCTCAAGCTCCGCTTTCTTGCCGCGCTCGGCAAGCGTGGAATAAAGCTCAACCTGCGCGTCGAAATAATCTTCGATGACAGCCTTGTTGCGTCCGGTGACAAAAATCAGATGTTCGATACCGGCTTCGCGAGCCTCATCCACCACATACTGGATCACGGGCTTGTCGACGACGGTGAGCATTTCCTTGGGGATGGACTTGGTCGCTGGAAGAAAGCGGGTGCCGAGACCGGCGACTGGAAAAACTGCCTTACGGATTTTGCGGATCGAACTCATTCGTCTCCTCGATTTGTTAAAAACAACAGGGCGCTATCAAAGCATTGAAACCACTGCATTTCAATTAGGGCGCTTTCATTAAGAAAGGACGAAATTCCGCCTTTTTCCTTATCACATTCAATAACCCGGCCTTAATGTTACTTGATTCAAATATTTTACAAAATTTCCGACAATTTCTTTGGTGTAAGCTCGATGGTAAACCAAATGCTAACCCGAAGGCTTTAATTTTAGCGTTACGAGAGTCGGCCCCAAATTCAACACTGGATAGTATTATCAACTTAATGCAATCTGAATGACACAGGCTCGGCAGGAAAGGCAACTCGCCGTTCAACACGGCAGCAATATGATTGCAGAAGGGAAACACAGAATGCTGCGATTTCCATTCACTCTGGGACGAGGAATGCGCGCCAGGATTACGGCAACCGTTGCGGTTGCAATGCTTGCGTCTGCGCTGACAACAGGCAGCGCTTTCGCCGATGCCAATTTCAGAAAATGGGTTTCTGGTTTCCGCACCACCGCGGTTCAGAGCGGCGTATCGCCGTCGATCTTCGACCGCGCGTTCAGAGGCGTCGATTCACCTGATCCCGAAGTGCTGCGCAACGCCCGCTTTCAGCCCGAATTCAACGAACCTGTCTGGAGCTATATCGACAACCGCGTGAATGAGCATTCCGTGGCTGTGGGCCAGAGCATGGCGAAAAAATGGGGTCCGTGGCTTCAGCGCATCGAACAGCGTTTCTCGGTTGATCGCAACATCCTGCTTGCTATCTGGTCAATGGAAAGCAATTACGGTGAAATTCTCAAGCGCGACGATGTGATGATGGATACGATCCGCTCACTGGCAACGCTTGCCTATGCCGATCAGCGTCGAGCCAAATTTGCCCGCACGCAGCTGATCGCCGCGATGAAAATTCTCCAGACAGGCGATATTGATCGCGGCCACCTGACCGGCTCATGGGCTGGTGCAATGGGTCACACGCAGTTCATTCCGACCAGCTATCAGGCCTATGCAGTTGATATTGATGGCAATGGCAAGCGTGACATTTGGAATTCAGTTCCCGATGCGCTTGGCACCGCTGCCAATCTTTTACATCGCAATGGCTGGCAGCCGGGGCGTACCTGGGGCTATGAAGTCGTGCTTCCGGCAGGGCGCAAATTCCCATCCGGCTCTCTCAGCGCCGCTGAATGGCAGAGGCTTGGCGTCGTTCGCGCCAATGGCCGCCCCTTCCCCGATGCCAATGAAAAAGTCACGTTGAAGGTCCCCGATGGCCGTCAGGGTCCAGCCTTCCTGATGGGCAAGAACTTCTTCGTCATCAAGCGCTATAACAATGCTGATAAATATGCGCTGGCCGTTGGCCTGCTCGCGGATCGTATCGGCGGTTATCAAGGCCTTCGCCAGGACTGGAACCGTCCTTTCACGCCAATCACCATGAACGAGCGTGAAGAATTGCAGACGCATCTCAAGGCGCTCGGCTATTACGATGGCAAGATTGACGGTAAAATCGGCTCAACATCGCGCAAAGCGATTGAAGCTTTCCAGCAGCGCAATGGCCTACAGCCAGACGGACATCCAAGCGCTGAAGTGCTTTCGGTTCTCCGCCGCCGCTAAAAGCCGCGTTAAAGCAAGGGAGCGTACATTGGTGTACGCTCCTTTTTCTTTCTGGCAAAGGACGCTACTATTCCGCAAGCAGGAAGGTAAGGCCCATGCAGCCACAACGGTTCAAATATTCGATTGGCAACATCGTGGCGACGCTGTTCATTGCCTTTTCGATGGTGCTGACAGCCCTTTCTCATGCATCGGCACAGGAACGCCCACGCACGATTTTCGACCTGCTGTTTGGATCAAAAAAGGCACAGCCCCAGCAACAAATTGAACAGCCCAAACCCAAGCGCACGCGTCCGGTAAAACCGAAGCGAGCGCCGAAGCCTTCAAGTTCCGCAACCCGCCCTGCCCCAGCGCCTGCACCTCAGCCTGAAGTGAATTTCGTCGAAAAAAAGCCCGATGCTAAAAGAGTCCTCGTGGTTGGTGACTTTATCGCTAATGGTCTTGCAGAAGGGCTTGATGTGGCCTTTGCAGACGATCCAGACATACGGATTGTAACGCGTATCAATGGCTCCTCCGGCTTTGTGCGCGACGACCATTTCGACTGGCCCGCCAATATCGGCACCATTCTCGAAGAAGAAAAGCCCGATGCGGTGGTCGCCATGATCGGCTCAAACGACCGACAGGCAATCACAACGAAAGGCCAGAATCTTGCCCCGCGCTCACCCGAGTGGACAGCGGAATATCAAAGCCGCCTTTCCAGTTTCACAAAGCAGATCACAGAAAAGAACTATCCGCTGATCTGGGTCGGACAACCGCCGTTTCGCCCCCGTGGCATGTCGCAGGATATGCTTGCCCTCAATGAGATCTATCGCACCACCTCCGAAAGGGCTGGCGGAAAATTTATCGACGTATGGGATGGCTTCGTGGATGAGGATGGCAATTTTAGCCAGACCGGCTTCGACATTAATGGCCAAACGGCGCGTTTGCGCAGCAATGATGGTATCAACACCACCACGGCAGGCAAGCGCAAGCTCGCTTTCTATGCAGAGAAACCTCTCAAAGCGCTGTTCGGTGACAATCGCGACAATCAGCAATTGCTGCCAACTGCGGAAAAACAAGACCCTTCCAAGCCGGTCGATCGCATCGCGCCGGTGAGTCTGCGCGATATCGACCATGACAAAAGCGGTATCTTGCTGGGAGGAACGCTGACCCCTCACAAGACGAATAAAGAAAAGTCGGCAAAAGAACAAAAATCCATGCCGGGAAGAGCCGATGATTTTTCGTGGCCGCGCACTAGCGTAAATCCCTGATTACGCAACTTATTTAATGCCTATCAAAAAGGAATATTGCTGAAAAGCCGTGAAATATACGGTACTTCTAAGCCTAAATGTTGAATTTCACAGAGTTCACTTTTGAGACGGCCTCGTTTATCACAAATGCACGCGGCCTGACAAAACGTTGGGCGCATGCGTCTATATTGCATAAGAGGCATCTGAATGAATATTGCATCGAAGCCTCCCGTTGAGAACAACCGGGAGGAGGAACCCCATCTTGCACGCAACCTGTCCAACCGACATCTCCAGCTGATCGCCATTGGCGGTGCGATCGGCACGGGCCTTTTCATGGGGTCAGGGAAGACGATCTCGCTCGCCGGACCATCTATTCTGCTGGTTTATGCAATCATCGGCTTCATGCTGTTTTTCGTGATGCGTGCACTGGGTGAAATCCTTCTGTCCAATCTCGAATATCGTTCATTCGCTGATTTCGCAGGCGATTATCTCGGCCCATGGGCACAGTTCTTCACCGGCTGGACCTACTGGCTCTGCTGGATTGTAACCGGCATTGCAGATGTTGTGGCCGTCTCGGGCTATGTCTCGTTCTGGTATCCCGATCTGGCTCTGTGGATTCCCGCACTTGGCCTAATTGGTGTCTTGCTGCTGCTGAACCTGCCAAATGTGCGCAACTTCGGTGAAATCGAGTTCTGGTTTGCGCTGATCAAGATCGTGGCAATCGTCGCCCTTATTTTGGCAGGCGCCTATATGCTGATCACGAATTTCACGCTGCCGAACGGCACGCAGGCTTCGGTCACGCATCTCTGGGCCAATGGCGGCTTCTTCCCAAAAGGTTTCTTTGGCTTTGTGGCAGGCTTCCAGATTGCGGTTTTCGCTTTCGTGGGTATCGAGCTTGTTGGTACAGCTGCCGCTGAAACCGAGAACCCAATGCGCAACCTGCCAAAGGCCATCAACTCGATTCCGATCCGTGTTGTGCTTTTCTACGTCGGTGCGCTGTTCGTGATTATCACAGTTATTCCATGGGATCAGGTTGATCCAGGCTCAAGCCCGTTTGTGGCTATGTTCTCGCTGGCCGGCCTTGGCATTGCCGCCCATGTTGTGAACTTCGTGGTGCTGACATCTGCAACATCGAGCGCCAATTCCGGCATCTATTCGACATCGCGTATGATCTATGGTCTTGCAACATCGCGTCTCGCCCCGCAGACGCTCGGCAAGCTGAACAGCCGTAAAGTGCCCGTGAATGCGCTATTCTTCTCCTGCATCTTCCTTCTTGCAGGCGTTGTGCTACTTTATGCAGGCCAGAGCATCATCGAAGCCTTTACCATCGTCACGACGATTTCAGCGCTTCTCTTCATCTTCATCTGGTCAATTATTCTGGCTTCTTATCTTCAGTATCGCCGCAAGCGTCCTGATCTGCATGAAAAGTCAACATTCAAAATGCCGGGCGGCCGCGCTGCCGTTGCCATGGTCTTTGCCTTCTTTGCCTTCATTCTCTGGGCGCTGGCACAGGAACCGGATACGGCGGTTGCTCTGAAAATAACACCTGTTTGGTTTGTGCTCTTGGGCATAATCTATCTGGTAATTCGCAAAAACCGCCAGAAGAGCTAACACAAAGATAAAAAAGCCCGGCTTCAAGCCGGGCTTTTCATTGGAATGCGGTTCGAATTAACGCGGTAAAACTGACGACCCCATCAAATCCGCATCGATTGCATGAGCGGCCTGACGGCCTTCACGTATGGCCCAGACAACCAGCGACTGGCCGCGGCGCACATCGCCTGCTGCATAGAACTTATCGACATTGGTGCGATAATCGCGCGTGTTAGCTTTCACAGAGGTTCCGCCGCGACGATCCGTTGCGATTTCGAGCTTGTCTCCAAGTTCCTTGAGCACACTGTTTTCAGCCGGACCAAAGAAGCCAATGGCGATGAAAGCAAGATCAGCCTTGATGAAGAACTCGGAGCCCTCAATCGGCTTGCGCTTTTCATCAACCTGACAGCACTTCACATGAGTGAGCTTGCCATCTTCGCCGATAAATTCGAGCGTTGCCACCTGAAACTCGCGATTAGCACCTTCAGCCTGACTGGAAGATGTGCGCATCTTGGTTGCCCAATAAGGCCAGACGCTGAGCTTGTCTTCTCGTTCAGGCGGCTGCGGACGAATATCAAGCTGCGTGACATTGACCGCGCCCTGACGGAAAGCCGTACCAACGCAGTCGGACGCCGTATCACCACCGCCGACGACGACGATATGCTTGCCTCCGGCTAGGATCGGCGCTTCGTGCCAGGCGACCGATTCAATATTTTCGCGGCCAACGCGACGGTTCTGCTGCACGAGATAAGGCATGGCATCATGCACGCCTTCAAGGTCTGCACCCGGAATACCAGCTGGACGCGGCTTTTCCGAACCGCCCGAATAAAGCACGGCGTCATAGGTATCGAGCAGACCGCGCAGCGGCTTGTCGACACCAATATTCACGCCGCAAAGAAAGCGGACGCCTTCGCCTTCCATCTGCGCAACGCGACGGTCGATCAGGTGCTTTTCCATCTTGAAGTCGGGAATGCCATAGCGCAGCAAACCACCCGGACGGCTTTCGCGTTCATAGACATCGACCATGTGACCTGCGCGTGCAAGCTGCTGTGCAGCCGCAAGGCCTGCCGGGCCAGAACCGATAATCGCCACCGACTTGCCGGTCTTCTGCGCTGCTGGCTGCGGCACGATATAGCCAAGCTCATAGGCCTTGTCGCCCAGTGCCTGTTCAACCGTCTTGATCGCAACAGGCGCGTCTTCAAGGTTTAATGTGCAGGCTTCCTCGCAAGGTGCCGGACAAACGCGACCTGTGAATTCCGGGAAGTTGTTGGTCAGATGCAGGTTGCGGATCGCCTGATCCCAGTTGTTGTTATAGACGAGATCGTTCCAGTCCGGGATCTGGTTGTGAACAGGACAACCCGTGTCACCATGGCAGAATGGAATGCCGCAATCCATGCAGCGTGCCGCCTGCTTTTGCACCTCACCATCCGTCATCGGCAGCGTGAATTCACGGAAGTGACGAATACGATCCGACGCAGGCTGATACTTTGCTACCTGCCGGTCGATCTCAAGAAAACCAGTAACCTTACCCATTATTCCATGCTCCTCTCACAATGCCGTGCGCCATTTCAGGCGCACAAGCACCGCGTCGTGATTTTGACTTTTACTCAGCTGCAACGCCGATCTGCATACGCTCCATCTCTTCCAGAGCGCGGCGATATTCGACCGGCATGACCTTCACGAATTTCGGGCGATAGCTCTCCCAATTATCGAGAATGTCCTTGGCACGCGTGGAACCAGTGTAATGCAGATGGTTGGCAATCAGCTGCACCAGACGTTCTTCGTCGTGGCGCGTCATGTTTGCCGATACATCGACACGGCCCTTGTGCATCAGATCGCCACCGTGATGATGCAGCTTTTCAAGCATGTCATCTTCTTCCGGCACCGGTTCCAGCTCGACCATCGCCATGTTGCAGCGCCGTGCGAAATCACCTTCTTCGTCAAGCACATAGGCGACACCGCCTGACATGCCCGCCGCAAAGTTACGGCCAGTCTGACCGATAACGACAACCACGCCACCCGTCATATATTCGCAGCCGTGATCACCCACGCCTTCGACAACCGTGACCGCGCCCGAGTTACGCACGGCGAAACGCTCGCCAGCCACACCGCGGAAATAGCACTCGCCTTCAAGCGCTCCGTAAAGCACGGTATTGCCTGCGATGATCGAGTTTTCAGCCACGATCCGCGTGTCTTCCGGTGGACGTATGACAATGCGACCACCCGAAAGACCCTTGCCGATGTAGTCGTTGCCATCACCAATGAGTTCAAACGAGATACCGCGGGCAAGGAACGCACCGAAAGACTGGCCAGCCGTACCGCGCAGGGTAACGGCAATGGTGTCTTCTGGCAGACCCTTATGACGGAAGCGCTTGGCCACTTCGCCCGAAAGCATTGCACCTGCCGAACGGTCGACGTTCTTGATGGCGACATCAATCTTGACCGGCGTCTTGTTTTCCAGCGCTGGCATGGCTTCGGCAATCAACTGGCGATCCAGAACATCTTCAATCGGATGATGCTGACGCTCGGTCCAGAAGATTTCGTGCTTCTCGGCTTCCGGCTTGTAGAAGATACGGCTGAAGTCGAGGCCTTTGGCCTTCCAGTGATCAATCATGGTCTGCTTTTCGAGCAGTTCCGTTTCGCCGATGATCTGTTCAAGCTTGGTAAAGCCCATTTCTGCCAGCAATGCGCGCACTTCTTCTGCGAGATAGAAGAAGAAGTTAATCACATGTTCGGGCGTGCCCTTGAAGCGCTTGCGCAGAACAGGGTCCTGTGTGGCAACACCCACAGGGCAGGTGTTGAGATGGCACTTGCGCATCATGATGCAGCCAGCGGCAATCAGCGGAGCGGTCGAGAACCCGAATTCGTCGGCACCAAGCAGCGCCCCGATGATGACATCACGACCAGTGCGAAGACCACCATCAACCTGCAGCGCAATGCGCGAACGAAGACCATTGAGCACCAGCGTCTGGTGGGTTTCGGCAAGGCCGATTTCCCATGGCGAACCGGCATGCTTGAGCGATGTCAGCGGCGATGCACCGGTGCCACCATCATAGCCCGAAATGGTGATGTGATCGGCGCGCGCCTTGGCTACACCGGCCGCAACCGTACCGACACCCACTTCCGACACCAGCTTGACCGAGATATCGGCGGTTGGGTTGACGTTTTTGAGATCATAGATCAGCTGCGCCAGATCTTCGATCGAATAAATGTCATGGTGTGGCGGAGGCGAAATGAGGCCAACGCCGGGCGTCGAGTGACGCGTCTTGGCAATGGTTGCATCAACTTTATGGCCCGGAAGCTGACCGCCCTCACCCGGCTTTGCACCCTGCGCAACCTTGATCTGGATAAGATCGGAGTTGACCAGATATTCGGTCGTCACACCGAAGCGGCCCGATGCCACCTGCTTGATCGCAGAGCGTTCAGGGTTTGGCGTACCATCCGGCAGAGGATAGAAACGATCCGGCTCCTCACCGCCCTCACCCGTGTTCGACTTGCCGCCAATGGCGTTCATCGCACGTGCAAGCGTCGTATGGGCTTCACGCGAGATCGAGCCAAACGACATCGCACCCGTCGAGAAGCGCTTGACGATGTCGGCTGCGGACTCAACCTCTTCGATGGCGACCGGCTTGCGGCCACTTGCTTCTGCAAAACGAATATCGAACAGGCCGCGAATGGTCTTTGCCTGTGCCGCCTTCGAGTCGAGCATGGACGTGTATTCTGTGAACGTATCCGGGTTCGAGGTGCGCACAGCGTGCTGCAATTTCGCAACCGCATCCGGCGACCAGAGATGCGCTTCGCCGCGCATACGGTAGGCATATTCGCCACCGACTTCGAGTGCTGTCAGCAGAACCGGGTCGTTGCCGAACGCATCGGTGTGACGACGCCCGGTTTCTTCCGCAATCTGTTCAAGACCAACGCCTTCGATGCTCGTTGCTGTGCCAAAGAAGAACTGATCGACAAAGCTCGTCTGCAAGCCAACAGCATCGAAAATCTGCGCACCGCAATAGGACTGATAGGTCGAAATGCCCATCTTGGACATGACTTTGAGAATGCCCTTGCCAATCGACTTGATGTAGCGCTTGACCACTTCATGTTCATCGACTTCGGGCGGGAACTCGCGGCGGCGATGCATGTCGAGCAACGTATCAAAGGCGAGATACGGATTGATTGCTTCCGCGCCATAACCGGCAAGACAAGCGAAGTGATGCACTTCGCGCGGTTCACCCGATTCAACAACCAGACCGACCGAAGTCCGCAGACCCTTGCGGATCAGGTGATGGTGGACAGCAGCCGTTGCCAAGAGCGCCGGGATCGGAATGCGATCCGGCCCAACCTGACGGTCCGACAGGATAACGATGTTATAGCCGCCATGAACCGCTGCTTCCGCACGGTCGCACAGACGCTCAATCGCACCATGCATACCCGCCGCGCCTTCACCGACATTATAGGTAATATCGAGCGTCTTGGTGTCAAAACGGTCTTCCGTGTGACCAATGGAACGGATTTTTTCGAGATCGCCATTGGTCAGGATCGGCTGACGCACTTCCAGACGCTTGCGGCGCGAGGTGCCAACCAGGTCAAAAATGTTCGGGCGCGGACCGATGAAAGAGACAAGGCTCATCACCAGTTCTTCACGGATCGGATCAATCGGCGGGTTGGTGACCTGCGCGAAGTTCTGCTTGAAATAGGTGTAGAGCAGCTTCGACTTGTCGGACATGGCCGAAATCGGCGTATCCGTCCCCATCGAACCGATGGCTTCCTGACCGGTGGTGGCCATTGGCGACATCAAAAGTTTGGTATCTTCCTGCGTGTAACCGAAGGACTGCTGACGGTCGAGGAGACTCACATCTTTGCGCAGCGCACGTGGTTCGACCGGGTTCAAGTCTTCCAGAATGAGCTGCGTGTTTGCCAACCACTGCTTATAGGGATGCTTCTGCGCGATCTGCGACTTGATTTCCTCATCTGAAACGATACGGCCTTCTTCCATATCGATAAGCAGCATACGACCCGGCTGAAGACGCCACTTCTTGACGACCTTTTTTTCCTCGACAGGCAAAACGCCCGCTTCGGAAGCCAGAATGACGAAATCATCGTCTGTCACAAGATAACGGGCCGGACGCAGACCGTTACGGTCGAGCGTTGCACCAATCTGCCGACCATCAGTAAAGGCAACGGCGGCAGGACCATCCCATGGCTCCATGAGAGCTGCATGATATTCGTAGAACGCACGGCGCTCTTCCGACATCAGCTTGTTGCCCGACCATGCTTCCGGGATCAGCATCATCATCGCATGTGCGAGGCTGTAGCCACCCTGATGCAGGAATTCGAGCGCGTTATCGAAACAGGCCGTATCCGACTGGCCTTCATAAGAGATCGGCCAGAGCTTGGAAATGTCGTTGCCGAACAGCTCCGAATCCACAGATGCCTGACGGGCAGCCATCCAGTTGACGTTGCCGCGCAGCGTGTTGATTTCGCCGTTATGGGCGACCATGCGATAAGGATGGGCCAGACGCCATGACGGAAAAGTGTTGGTTGAAAAGCGCTGATGAACGAGCGCCACAGCACTTTCAAAACGCGGATCTTTCAGATCGTTGTAATAGGCACCCACCTGATAGGCCAGGAACATGCCCTTATAAACGACGGTGCGCGCCGACATGGAGACAATATAGAAGCCCTTATCGTCGCCGTCGTTTTCTTGATAAATGCGATTGGAAATGACCTTGCGCAGCACGAACAGGCGGCGCTCAAATTCATCGTCGCTTTCAATGATTGCGCTACGGCCGATGAAAACCTGAACGTGGAAAGGTTCAGTCGCGGCAATTTCAGGGGCTTTGGACAGCGAAGAATTATCAACCGGCACCTGACGGAACCCGATGAAGGTTTGACCTTCCGAGCCAATCACTTCCTTGACGACTTCTTCAATATGCGCACGCAATTCAGCGTCGCGCGGCATGAACAGATAGCCGACAGCATAATGGCCGGGCTGCGGCAGATCGATACCCTGACGCGCCAATTCTTCACGAAAGAAGCGATCTGGAATCTGCACCAGAATGCCTGCACCATCCCCCATCAGAGGGTCGGCGCCAACGGCTCCGCGATGGGTGAGGTTTTCAAGCATCTTGAGGCCGTTTTCGACGACCTGATGCGACTTCTGGCCCTTCATATGCGCAATAAAGCCAACGCCACAGGCGTCACGTTCATTGCGCGGATCATAGAGGCCTTGGGCGGGCGGTGTACCCGCCGAAGTTCGCATTTTTCGGGTGGCATTGGTGGAATTGGTCGCAGCTTTGACCGTTCCGTTCTGACCGTTGTGTAAATCCACATGCGATACAGATGGCGTCAAATGCGGCATCGTCATTTCCTCCAAAGAGCGCACAACCCTGCGCGCGTTACGATAATGAACCGGAACGACTATTCGTTCCGCAACTGATTACGAGGCGCGTCTGATCCGAAAACCGTTTCACGTTTTTCGGCATACGCTTTAGTTTAGATGTATGGGAGCCTTGTCGAAAAGGCGTTGGACGACGTTCCGGGGGCGTACGGTCAAAGCCGCCGCGGGGGAATATTGTTTAAGCGCCTTAGTCTTTCAGGCTCGGACAAGCGACCTCAGCCCGCCAGAATGGCGCACCAAACTCCCCTGTCTTAATTGAATGCCGCTACCGCCGGTTTGTCCGATTGCACGACACTCTCTTTCTGCGACAAGAAAATGTCCCAGCGAGACACCAGCCTATCACAGTGTTGAATTGGACAGCGCCGAACAATTAGTCAGCATTGCTGTCCTAATTACGTATGACAGAATTCAAATTCGCTCACAAGATGGAAACTTGATTTTTTTGAGCTTATTGCGAAACAAAATGTCGCAGAAACGTGTTCGACAAACATTTAGTTGCGCAAAAGACTGATTGCGTCAGTTTGGCGCGCCTCGCTGCACGCAGTAAAAGCTTCTAAAAGTGGCAGCGGCCGGCTGCTTTTTCGCGCATACTGGTCTTACGCCGGTAAACCGTTGCGTCTATATACCTCCCATAGATGATCATATTGTGAGCGGAGAACAACGTGCATTTTGCTTCCGACAATTGGGCTGGTGCCCATCCGAAGATCGCTGAAAGCCTTTCGCTGCATGCCAATGGTTTTGCTGCTGCCTATGGTGCAAGCGAAATCGACAAACGCGTGGAGCAGCGTTTCAACGAGTTGTTCGAACGCGAAGTCGCGGTATTCTTTGTCGGTACAGGCACTGCGGCCAACTCTTTGGCCCTCGCCAGCGTCAACCGTCCCGGTGGCGTTTCTCTCGTGCATCGCGAAGCGCATGTGATCGAAGATGAATGCGGTGCGCCGGAATATTTCACCGGCGGCGCGCGCCTGCATCCGATTGATGGCGCCATGGGCCGTATTGATCCTGAATTGCTCAAGCGCGAACTCAAGCGTTTCAATCCGGCTTTTGTCCATGCCGGTCAACCGATGGCAGTCAGCATCACACAGGCTACAGAAGTCGGCACGCTTTATCAGCCTGAACATATTGCGACGATCTCAAAAATTTGCCGCGATGCGGGTCTGCCGCTGCATATGGACGGTGCACGTTTTGCCAACGCTCTTGTGTCGCTGGATATGACGCCTGCCGAAATGACATGGAAACAGGGCGTCGACATCGTATCCTTTGGCGGCACCAAAAATGGTTGCTGGTGTGCGGAAGCGCTTGTCTTCATGGACCCTGCCCGCGCACGCGACCTGCCTTTCATCCGCAAACGCGCAGCCCAGCTTTTCTCAAAGACGCGCTTCATCGCAGCGCAGTTTGATGCCTATCTTGCAGATGATCTCTGGATCGAACTCGCGAAGCACTCAAATGCGCTTTCTGCGCGCCTTGCCCGTCATATCGATGCATCCAGTCAGATGCGTCTTGCATGGAAGCCGGAAGCCAATGAAGTTTTCGCGATCATGAAACAGTCGGTCTATGATCGCCTGCGGGAAGCTGGCGCAATTTTCTACGACTGGAATCCACCACATTCTGAAGTCAACCGCATCAGTGAAGGCGAGATTTTCGCGCGTTTCGTGACAAGCTTTGCCAATACAGAAGAAGAAGTCGATCAGTTCGGCAAGCTGATTGCTTAACAATGAAAAAGCGGCGCACATGGCGCCGCTTTCCTTATAGATGAATATCAGCAGAGTTTAGTGAGCGGTTTTCGTCTCAATCTGCTGCGTATCGCCGACTGGCGCTTTGCTGACTTCGATCTTGCGCGGCTTCATCTGTTCGGGAATTTCGCGCTTAAGATCAATATGGAGCAAGCCGTTCTTAAGGCTTGCACCGGCTACTTCAACAAAGTCTGCAAGCTGGAAGCGGCGTTCGAAAGCACGCGAAGCAATGCCGCGATAAAGCACTTCACTGGTTTCAGACGCATCGTCCTCAGCCTTTTGACCCTTGACGGTCAACTGATTGCGATGGGCTTCAATTTCAAGTTCGCTTTCCGAAAAGCCTGCAACGGCCATGGTGATGCGATAGGTGTTCTCACCGGTCCGCTCAATATTATAGGGCGGATAAGACTGCGAACCTTCTGGCGATGCGAGTGTATCGAGCATCGAAGAGAAGAGACGGTCAAAACCAACGGTGGAACGATAGAGTGGCGAAAAATCAACGTGACGCATGTGTAAGCCCTCCTTAAGAGCGACAAAGATGCACTATATTGGCGGCAGAACTCCCATTCTGGCGAATTCTTTGTGCCGGCGATCCCGTTATCGGCAACCGCAAAACTCATTTGGGAATGCTGCTTTTTTATTTCAAGAGCGATTTTTTCAGGCCGCGCAAAAAACCGACAATGCCTTTTCGTCAACAATTCGATAAAATTACACGGCTTATCACTTGCCGTAATAACTCCTGATCGGTTGGGAGCCGCAAATTGGGGTCTTTGCCACCCCATGAACCAAAAATGAACATCATCTTCGGCGAGCGTTCAGGTGCTTGGGGCTATCGTCCCACTATGCCTGCCGAGAGGCGGGTTTATCAAAGGATCACGGTTATGAAAAAAGCTCTTCTTGCTTTTGCCGCACTCGCCACCATCGCGACTGGAGTCGCGACAAAGTCCTACGCAGCCAATAATGGCCTGCTTATACAGACCCAGTACTATGACGATGATGGTTATCGTCCGCCGATGCCGCCCCGCGGCGGACCGCGTCCCGGTTGGGATGGTCCAGACAGAGGCCCAGGCCGCGGACCGGGCTGGGGCGATGAAGCCATGCGTCGCGAAATCATCAGTCCGCGCCGCATCGCCCGCTCGCTTGAACGCCGCGGTTATGATGTCGGCGATATACGCCGAGATCGCGGCGCCTATTTCGTTAAAGCCACGCGCCCCAACGGTCGCCGTGTCATCGTGGTGGTTGATGCGTTCAGCGGTCGCATTCTTGATGAGCGCCGCGCCGGGCGCGGCTGGTAAGGATCAAACATTTCAACCTGGGTAACGTCCCTTGCACAGGTTGTTTTCTGAACCGGAAGTCTGCGTTCAGGCTTCCGGTTACTTTTTGTAATAGTTTAGCCCGCTATAATGGTCTTAGAATATCGAACCTGGGCACACGAGTGAAATGCCAGATTTTCTTTTTGAGACCAACGCCAACCCCATACCGGCGGGCACACAATCTGGCATGTTCAAAACGCGGGACGGCAAGAGTCTGCGTTATGCACTGGTGAAATCACCGACAAAACCATCGCGTGGTACGATCGTTTTGCTACAAGGCCGCAACGAGTTTATCGAAAAATACTTCGAAACCATATCCGACCTGACAAACCGCGGCTTCCATGTCGCGACCTTCGACTGGCGCGGCCAAGGCGGATCGCACAGGCTGCTCAAAGACCGCTTTCGCGGCTATGTGGGCCGCTTTAGCGATTACACCAATGATCTTGATCAGTTTCTCACTGACATTGTTCTGCCAGACTGCCCACCACCCTTTTATATGTTGGCGCATTCAGCAGGTGCACTGATTGCCTATGCGTCGATCCCAAAGCTTGCATCACGCATAACCCGGATTGTGCTTTGTGCACCCTTGATGGGACTTGGCGGATCGCAATCAAGCGATGACAAGATGCGCCGCATCACCATTGCCTTGCGCATGATCGGCTTTGGCAGGCTTTATGCCGCAGCAGGGCGCAAAATGATGAACCGGCCTTTTGCGAATAACCCGCTGACCAGTGATCCCGCGCGTTTCATGCGCAATATGGAAGTTGTCCGTAGCCATGCCGATCTGGCGCTTGGCGGCCCGACCATACGCTGGATTGCAGGCGCGCTTGAAACCGCATCGCGCATCAACCGACCAGATTTTTATCAGGGACCGGCTGTCCCTGTTCTGATTATTGCAGCCGGTAATGATCGGGTGGTTTCCACACCGGCGATTGAGCGCTTTGCAGCACGCACGCGCAATATTTCGCTCGTGGTCGTCGATGGTGCCCGCCACGAGATACTTCAGGAGGCTGACTTCTATCGTGAGCAGGCTCTGGCTGCCTTTGATGCCTTCATTCCCGGCAATTCGGAAACAGAAATAGCAAGCACAGAGCCAACTCAACTCATTTAGCTGTTGATCAGCTCCAGTGCGGCCTGATGCAGCTCTATAGATGCGGCTGCAACAATATCGCCACCCTTTTCTGCCGGCCCCCCATCGCGCTGCGTGACAACACCGCCTGCCTGTTCAATGATCGGGATCAGCGCGACAATATCATAGGGCTGCAAGCCTGCTTCAACAACAATATCCGTGAAGCCGCCCGCAAGCATGGCGAAAGCATAGCAATCGACGCCATATCGCGACAGACGCACGGAATTTTCCAGTCGATCGAACCCTTTGCGCAATTCGCCTTTGAAGAGCGCAGGCGTGGTCGTGAACATGGTTGCATCTTCAAGAGTGGCCTGTGAGCGCGCAGCTAAACGCTGCTCGACGCCATCACGCACCAGATAAGACCCTTCACCGTCGCTATAAAATAACTCGCCCGTAAAAGGCTGAGACATCATGCCTGCCTTGGCATCGCCGTCGACAGTCAGACCTACAAGCGTTCCCCATACGGGCAAACCCGAAATGAAAGCACGGGTTCCATCAACAGGATCGATAACCCAGACATGGCTGCGATCAATATTTTCGGGCCCGTATTCTTCACCGAGAATGCCGTGTTCTGGAAACTCGCGCCCGATCACTGCACGAATCGCACGCTCCGCTGAACGGTCGGCTTCCGTCACCGGATCAAATCCCGAAGTGTATTTATTATCGATCTCGTTGAACCTGCGAAACCTTGGCAAGGTTTCAGCTGCCGCCGCCGCTGCGACCTCGGAAAAAAATGCCCTGTCGATCAGCAATTCCAATCTCCCATTTCCATAACGTGATGCATTCCTATGCAATCCATACCAACAATGCACATAATTTGAGCAAAATAGATTTAGCCCAAAAATTATGCGTAATTTCTTGACCTATCAGGCTTTTCAGCATAACTTAAAGGTCAGACAGGCTGTCCTGTCGGTGCCTTTCGGGGCATTTCCTCCCTAGTCTTTGGCCGCGCCTTCTTCATTGGGGCGCGGCTCTTTTTATCTACGATACTTTTGGAGTTTCCAGCGTCTTTGGCAGCCCTATTCCGCTGCGAGTGACGGCATGACCAGAAGCTCATCCGGCAAAGATGTCAGGTCACTCAGAAACTGATAGAGATCAGCGCAAAGTGCGTCAAAGCCAACAAGCTTCTGTAAGCTCTGCTCGTTCATATAGAGGCTGCGGTTGATTTCGATCTGCAGGGCAAAGCACGACTGGGCAGGCCGACCATAATGTTCCGTGATAAAGCCGCCCGCATAGGGCTTGTTATGGGCAACCGTATAGCCAAGCCCCTGAAGAAGTTCCATCGCAGCCTGCGTCAGCTGCTCACTGCATGAACGGCCAAAACGATCCCCAATAATGAAATCAGGACGGTCACTTAGTTCGCCCACGCGCGTACCGCCCGGCATGGAATGGCAATCTATCAGCACAGAATAGCCAAAACGCTCATGGGTGGACTTCAGCAGATCATCGAGTGCGCGGTGATAGGGCTTATAAATATCTTCGATGCGATAAAAAGCTTCCCGCAGCGATATACGACCCGAATAAATGGACTGCCCCTCGCCAACCAGACGCGGCACTGTTCCCAAACCGCCTGCCACGCGTGCAGACTGGCTGTTGACGAAGGGCGGCAGCGGCTCAATGAACATGCGCGGATCAAGCTCATAGGGCTCGCGGTTTACATCGAGAAACGCCCGCGGAAAATGTGCTTTAAGCAAAGGCGCGCCCAAGCGCGGCACCGTCGCAAAAAGTTCATCCACATAGCAGTCTTCCGAATAGCGAATTGCCAGCGGGTCGAGACGCGTCTCTTCAAGGAATGAGAGCGGATAGGCGCGGCCGCTATGGGGGGAATTGAAAACAAAGGGAATGCGCTGCTGCGCAGGCGCGCAAAGCTCAAAAGGGGGGATCAGATGAAAATCGCGTTCCAGACTCATACGTCAACCCGTTTCGATTGCCTTGTGACAGCGCGCCACCTGATCAATTTGCACCAAAAGTAGCACCTTATTCTAGTCCGGCCCGATGCAATATCCAAATTTTAAGCCACCACCTTTCCTCCTATTGGCTGGCCTCTTAAATCGTGCAAAGCTGTAACACATAACAGCATGTTGCCAAACAGTGGCCATAACAATTAACATTTGCGCGAGCATTCATTTCATATTTACCAAAAGCGCGTTTTCTAGTGTGCAAAATGAGTCGTTATCTTCGCTGCACCTTGCGAACGGACGACATGAAATTCGGACGGACCAATGAAAAGAATTCTGCTAGCTGAAGACGATAATGATATGCGTCGCTTCCTCGTGAAAGCACTGGAAAAAGCAGGCTATCACGTCACCCATTTCGACAATGGCGCAAGCGCCTATGAAAGACTGCGCGAAGAACCGTTTTCGCTGCTGCTCACTGATATTGTCATGCCGGAAATGGACGGTATTGAGCTCGCGCGCCGTGCGACGGAAATCGACCCGGATCTCAAGATCATGTTCATCACCGGCTTCGCTGCCGTTGCATTGAACCCCGATTCGGACGCTCCGCGCGACGCAAAAGTGCTTTCCAAGCCATTCCATCTGCGCGATCTGGTGAACGAAATCGAAAAGATGCTGATCGCTGCCTAAACCAAACCATTCCAACGCAGGAACCGGTTTTTACAAGCAATGCGCCTGTTTGTGCGTCCATACGGACGCACAATGCTTTTGAGTTGCCTGTGGCATTCCTGGCATACGATAAACTATTCACGAAAAAGACAAAAAACTTCAAAAAGAGCATTGACGGGCGCAACGCGATATGGTGTATGCGCCACATCGAATGGGCGTATAGCTCAGCGGGAGAGCACTACATTGACATTGTAGGGGTCACAGGTTCAATCCCTGTTACGCCCACCATTCGAACCCCTTGATAATCAAGGCTTTTATTCAAAACTCTAAACTTCCTGATTTGCTTCTTTTTGTTCGCTTGGGTGCACCTTGGGTGCAAATAGCGGTTTCAGTGTATGTTTTTGTAGTTTTTCTATGACCGCATCCGTCGCACGCATTGCGTCAGCCAGATATTCAGGATCAAACGCTTCATAGGCATCTGCGGTTCTGGCTTCGTCATGACCAAGCCAAACATCGCGCTGTTCCTTATCCACGCGCGGCTTTTCGCGGCGAACCATTGTCGCCATGAAATGACGAATTGTGGCCTGCGTGAACTGAGGTAGCTCGCAATATTCTGCGTGACGTTTGAATGTCCGTTTCATCGTCGTGACAGGCCGGCCATTCCACATCATTGGCGCGCCGATCGCGTCAGGTGATCTTTTCTCCGGCTCCGATTCTTCTTCGGCCTTCCATTTATCCAGCCATCCCTGCAGATTCTCTGTTAACCGTATCTTTGGCCGATATTTATTGGTTTGTCGGCGGCTAAGCGGATTAAGTTCAACCACCCCAAACCGCCGATTGACCCGCTCTGGCGTATCCCGAAAATCAATATTGGTTTCAGGTCGAGCCCATGTGTTGAGCGATAGGATCACGAAGCGAAAGAGATTCTCTTGCCGCTTTCCTATCTTATTGATGAAATGACCAAATTCTTCAAAGGTTGGAATCCAGTCACGTGGGCGAGGTTCAGGTAGGTTTAGAAGCTCGGCCACCATCTTCGCTTGGGTCACAACATCAGGCGCATTATCAAGCAGCTGTACTTCATGATCGTTGCCGAACTTATCTTTCACCACCAGAAGTTTCTTGCCGATCTGAAACGCAGCCGATGCCACCGACAGGTTACGAGCAATATAGGCCGGGCTGTGTCCGAACTTTTCGCGGCTCCACTGCATAAACTCACGCTGTCTGATAGGCCCGAATGAAGCCACGCTGGCGGTCGGAAGCATTTTTTCAGCCAGAAACTCTCTCAGTATAGAAATGGCATGAAATACCTGTGCGCCTGACGGTTTGGCTTTGGCACTGTTCTCATAATAATGATCAAGAGCAGCCAATATCATCACGCGCTCTGGTGAGCGTCCGGTTTCTGCCTGGAGTGTTCCGACGAGTTCGATAAGTTGGTCTTGCGCTTGGCTGAGAACTTTCGTGCCAAGTGATCGGCGAGCAACTTTTCGCTTTCGCTTGTTGTACCAGTAGGCATAGAGGTTATCGGAGTTGCTCTCGGTTCCAATCCAATAATCCCCGTACTCCCAGAGCCGTTCTGACATGTTATTTCCTTGTTCGACAAATAGGCGGCAACATCAGACGGATGGTAGAGCACCGCCCCCTTCTTGCCGGATACATACGTGATTTCGCCGTTCTGGCGCGCTCGGCGCAATTCCCTCGAACCAAGAAGGGCCGAGAACCGTTTGCAAATTTCGCCTTCTGACAACAACTCATCAAAGCGAGTAAGGGGAGTATTCTCAGCCATGTTTCGCCTCAACATTTGCAGTTATGAGAGATCGGATAGCCGCTGCACTCACCAAATGGGTGGCAATTTGTGCGCGAAGTGTCCTGTTTTTAACTGCGCAAGTCCGCTTCCTCGCAGCTTCATGCTCATGCCAGTCAGCGGCCTCATGCAGTGCATTGGCACGCACTTGGCAGCAAGCAATGGATTCCATTGCGTCCTTTGATATATGCATAAGCGCGGCGCATAGCGCAGCCTCTACCCGACCCCATGTCTGTTTAACCCAGACAGGATCTTCGGCTTCTGGAACAGCAAACATGTCGCCAAAAATAACTTTGCCTGCTGCTTCTATCGCTTTCTGATCAACCATAGTCACCCCTCACACCCGCATTGGCATCAGCACGAAAAGAGGCTTTTCGCCGCTGCCTGGGGTATCAGTTGGCGTGATTTTGCAGGGTGAGCCGGGATCACTGAGTTCAAAGGTCAGTTCCTTGGAATCGACCGCCTCAAGAATGTCGAGGCAGTAGCGGCCGTTAAACCCGATTTGGAAGTCGTCCGGCGCACTGCCGGTAATGTTGATGCTATCCTGTGCCTGGCCGTGGTCCGGGTTGTTTGTTTCAAGCTGCAATTCCACAGCCTTAAAGCAGAACTTCACGGCGCGCCCGCGCTCTGATGAAAGCGT
>NZ_JBDJNL010000014.1:0-79512 GCF_039674445.1 Brucella sp. TWI432
ATTCCTCGTTTGCAACCCCGACCAGCCTCTCGGAATGGGGGCTGAACGTCAGCACCTGTCGCATCTCTATTTTGCTGGGAACGTCGCAACTTTAACTTGCTAAAACAAATCATATGACGGCAATATACAGATGCGACACATGGGCAAATTAGAGATGCGACCTTTCTAGGCTGCTTGAGTTTATAAGAATATACTCATACATAGCTCATGGTATTGAGCTTGCAGATTATTTTATGGAGAGGATGAGTTTCATGAGTAAAATTTCAGTCTTGCTGATCGCAATGCTAATCATGGCGGGATGCACAACTTCAGAGAAAGACGTCAGTATCGGAACTGTTGCTGGCGCCGCGATCGGCGGAATCGCTGGAGGTGGCCGTGGCGCACTGATTGGTGCCGGAGCGGGTGCGATTGGTGGTTTGCTTGTTCGCAATCTGCGCAACGGTAAATGCGAATACAGAAGCAGCCGTGGCCAGATTTACACTGCACGCTGCCGTTAAAATAATAGCAAGGCAGGGCTTTAATGGCCCTGCCCTGTACATGGATTTTATAAAAACCAATACCCTTTAATTTGCATATTTTACGAACGGTATATTTTATGACCGACATCAATGCGATTGCCGGTTGGGGTCTTCAATACGAATGTTCGCAGGTCAAAGCCCTTATCCTGCAAGGCCTTTAGCAGGTTCTGTTTGATCGTAATCATTTCTCTTATTACGGATTTCAACAGGGCTGCTGATTGTCGATCTAAGACCAAAGCATGCGTGTAATCGTTGTTGACTTGCGCTATTACCCCCATGCGCCGAATCCGATCGTCAGCTTAAATGCTTCGCGCACCGGAGAGTGTTGTTTCCGGCCTAAAGCCGGTCTCCAAGGAAGGTAGATTACATGTTGGAAGCACGTATCAGGAACGCATCCCTGCGTGATAAGATCATTACGGCAGAACAAGCTGCCAGCCTGATCAAAGATGGCATGATTATAGGCATGAGCGGGTTTACGCGTTCAGGTGATGCCAAGGCAGTTCCTTTAGCGATGGCGGCGCGTGCTGCAAATGATCCATTCCAGATCACCTTGATTACCGGCGCGTCCCTTGGCCATGATGTCGATAAGGTGCTGACCGAAGCCCATGTGCTTGCGCGTCGCATGCCTTTTCAGGTGGATCGTACTTTGCGTGCCGCAATCAATCGCGGTGAAGTCATGTTCATTGATCAGCATCTCTCGGAGACGGTCGAACAATTGCGTTCGAACCAGATCGGCCCAATTGACTACGCCGTGGTCGAAGCCCTGGCGATCACCGAAAATGGCGGTATTATTCCAACAACATCCATTGGTAACTCTGCGAGCTTCGCAATTCTGGCCGATAAGGTTATTGTCGAGGTTAATCTCAATCAGCCACTGGCGCTTGAAGGATTGCACGACATCTATATTCCAACGAAGCGCCCTTCCCGCGATCCAATTCCGGTGACGGCCTGCGACAGCCGTGTTGGCCTGCCCTATATTCCGATTCCGCCTGAGAAGATCGCCGGCATTGTTATCACCCATGAGAACGACAGCGCCTCGACGGTGGAACCTGCCGATGGCGAAACCATTGCCATTGCTTCGCATCTCATCGAGTTTCTTCTCAAAGAAGTCGATGCAGGTCGCCTTGATCTGACACTCAATCCTTTGCAGGCAGGTATTGGTACAATTGCCAATGCTGTTCTCAATGGCTTTGTGGATAGTCCGTTTCATAATCTGCGGATGTATAGTGAAGTGCTGCAAGACAGCACTTTCGATCTTTTCGATGCTGGCAAACTCGATTACGCCTCCGGCTCATCCATCACGTTAAGTCCTGCCTGTGGCGAGCGCGTGTTTAGTAATATTGACCGCTATCGCGACAAGCTGATTTTACGCCCTCAGGAAATCAGCAATCACCCGGAAGTTATTCGTCGTCTTGGCATCATCGGCATCAATACCGCGCTTGAGTTTGACATCTACGGCAATGTGAATTCCACCCATGTCGATGGCACACATATGATGAACGGGATCGGCGGTTCCGGTGATTTTGCGCGTAATGCCTACATTTCAATATTTGTCAGCAAGTCCGAAGCGAAGAATGGCGCCATATCGTCTATCGTGCCGATGGTCACCCATGTCGATCACACCGAGCATGATGTCGATATTCTTGTGACAGAACAAGGGCTGGCCGATCTACGCGGGCTTGCACCACGTGAACGGGCACGGCTTATTATCAATAATTGCGCGCACCCGGATTATCGCGACCAGCTCAATGATTATTTTGAACGTGCCTGCAACAGAGGCGGTCACACCCCTCACCTGCTTGAAGAAGCATTTAGCTGGCATGACCGGCGTAAGCAGACGGGTTCGATGCAAAAATAATGGCTGTGTATTTGGAGTGCCGATTTGATTGAATCAGATCGGCCTTCCTTTCATTCCGGTCGAAATCTGCTCTCATCGGCGGCGTAAGTCGCCGATTTCCTTTCGTAAATGACTGGAACCTTATTCTGATAGGAACGTTAACCGGCATATCATCTTTGCAACAGGATGATGGAGATTGGGGACAGTTATTGGCTCGGAAACGGGCCGCGCTTCCCATTATCATACCGCTCTGTTCGGCCTCCAGATGGAACGGTCGCCGAAAGAGTTAAGAAACATCCGTTCCGGGAAGGGTCCGACTGCTTATGTCTATCCTCATTAGCCTTCTGATAACAATTCTGGTTATCTTTCTCGTCCTTTACCTCATCAATATGCTACCGCTTGATGGGAAAGTGAAACAGATCGCCCAGGTGATTGTCATTATTATCGGTATCGTATCGCTCTTGAAATATCTGGCAGTCTTTTAGAGCATTCCAAGCCAAAGGGCGAAGTGGGTTTGCGTGGGATAATGCGTGAACCCAAACAGAAAGAGCACGCCCATTGATTCAGTCAGATCGAACCGCGCCAGAGCGCGTTTCGATTTTCTTGAATCCGATATTTGCTCTAAATCATTCTATTTTAAGCATAATTTTATTGGCTTTTGTTTCGCTTCAGTCGGGTTGTGCGCCGATGTGAAAAATTACAGCAAATGTTATTTCTTTTAAAGATTGTTGTCTCAAGACGAATCTATGAGTAAGATATTGATGATGCACTACTTTAGATTGTGTTTTTAATGGCACACATATATAAATAATTGTATTCGTGCAGGAATGTAGCTTTTATCAAAATGTTGCACCTCCTATAAGGCCTCTGAGGGCGCGTTTCGGGCTGATTGTATCGGGGGCGTGTTCGGATTTTATTTCAGCGCGCAACTTGTCTGGTCGCAATGGGATCAGAAATTAGTCCTATGGACTGGTTTCTCAGCATCGGCGGTTGGCGTTTGGGGGCTGTGCACTAACGATCTGGTCTGTTCATACAGGGTTCAGCAACAGACACCTAAAATATCTTCATAGGGTTGGGGGATTTCATAGATATGAAGACGGTTTTATGGAAGGCAGCGTTCATAACGTTGTGTGTCGTTCTGTTTTCCTTAGCAACCAGCTTTGTTGTCGGATTCTTTTTCGGTTCACTGCCGGGACGGGCAGCTATCAGCCTGAGTGCAGGCATTCCGATAGTTACCGCCTTCCCTTCGCTTGTTTATATTTTCTATCATTATAGCAAACTTCAGGATGCCTATGCGCAGCTTGAAAAAGCGCATACCGAATTGCAGGCGCGCTCGCGCGTTGATCATATGACTGGATTGCTCAATCGCGAAGCACTGTTCGACGCTATGAAAATCAGCCGCTCGCGCATTGAAAATGGAACTTTGCTTGTCATCGATGCCGATCATTTTAAAGCAATCAATGATACATTCGGGCATAGTGTGGGTGATCGTGCACTCAAGCTGATTGCATTTGCGCTTCAAAATGTGACGCGCAAGGGTGATCTTGTCGGGCGTATTGGTGGCGAGGAGTTTTGCGTTTTTCTTCCCGGGGCTACGGGAGAAACAGGTATGCGCGTTGCGCAGAGAATACGTTCAGAGGTGGAAAACACACCGTTCCATGCCACCGAATATCAGATATACCCGCTGACAATCAGTATCGGTGTGGCATCTGCGCCAAAGAATGAATCCAATTCTCAGGTGTTGAGCCGGGCTGACCGTTGCCTTTATATGGCCAAGCAGCGCGGTCGAAATTGCGTGGTGTTTGATGAAGAAAGCGGACGTATTACGAGCGCGTCTGTCGTTTCAATCACCAACGGACGCGAAGTCGCGCGGGGCTAACCTTATTCCCACGCTATCACTTCTTCTTCCGACCAGCCGACAGGCACAAATCCCATTCTCTGGTAAAGCTGCAACGCGCGTGGACTGTCGAGCGTGTTGGTATGAATTGAAATTTTTTGCGGTTCATGTGACCAAGCCGTGGAAATCGCTTCATTGAGAAAGAATTTTCCCAGTCCCCGCCCCTGATAATCCGGCATGAGGCCAAAGTAGAGAATTTCAGCCGTTTCGGGTAAGGCAGCGAGATTGATCTCCAAAAGACCGGCCGGATTGCCATCGACATAGAGAACGTGAATTTCGGTGGTTTCGGCGTGAATTGCTTCGGCCACTTCTGCATCATTTTGCACGCGTCGCATCATCCAGTGATGCTGACGCCCGATTTGTTCATAAAGGTAGCGATAGAAATGCACGGGCATTTCGGTCGATCGCATGATGGCAAGGCGCACCCCGGATGGCACCGGAACAGACAGCGACGACCGCGCTGTCATTTCCAGATGGGTTACTCTGGCGGTAAGCTTTTTTTGCGGCATTTTATTCTGCTTCGCCGGTCACGACAGGCGTATCCTGCCTGCTGCCCCACTCGCTCCAGGACCCATCATAAAGCCGATTGTCTTCATGGCCAAGCGAAGCCAGCGCGAGGGTGATGACCGCAGCCGTCACGCCGGAGCCGCAGCTTGTAATAACAGGTTTGTCGAGGTCGACACCGGCACTGCGAAAAATTTCGCGAAGGCTGTCGAGGCTCTTGAGTTGACCGTTTTCAGACAACGATCCAACGGGAACGTTGCGTGCGCCCGGCATGTGACCGGAGCGCATCCCTTCCCGCGGCTCTGCATCGCGGCCTGTGAAACGGCCAGCCGCCCGCGCATCGGCGATCTGAGAGCTGCGTTCATCGACGATTTTGCTCATTTCTGCAAAATCAACGACCTTGGCCGCATCGAATGAAGGCGTGAAAACTGTTGCAGCGATTTTTGTCACTTCATCGGTGACGGGGAAGTTTGCTGCTTTCCAGCCATCAAAACCGCCATCGAGAACCAGAACGTTCTTCACGCCCATCACGCGGAACATCCACCAGACGCGCGGTGCGGAGAACATGCCGGGACCATCATAAACAACAATGGTTTCATCTGCCGTGATGCCCATTGCACCGACATGGCGCGCAAAAAGCTCTGGTGAGGGCAAGGTATGGGGAAGGCCTGAATCCTTGTCGGCAATCACGTCCTGATCGAAGAAGACGGCACCTGGAATGTGCGCTGCATCATATTCATCGCGTCCGTTACGACCGGCTGCGGGCAAATACCACGATGCATCCACGATTGCGAGGCCCGGCTCGCCCAGTCGGGCTTTCAGATCATCGCGGGAAATAACAAATGCGCTTTTGTCGGACATGATTGCTCCTGAAATTCTCAAGCTTGCGGTGCATTGCCAAATCGAATGCGGAAGCGGCGGTTTTCCTTGCCCTTCTTTTCGATCTTGCCGATGTGGATTTCACCCACTTCCTGTGTTTGAGAAACGTGTGTGCCGCCGCAAGGTTGCGAATCCACCGAACCATTTTCGCCGATAACCACCAGACGCAAATGTCCCGTGCCAACAGGCGGACGTACATTCTTTGATTTCACAATATCAGGATTGGCCAGAAATTCTTCGTCGGTAATCCAGCGCAGCGTAACGGGATCATTGGCTTTCACCATTTCCATGAGTTTTTCTGTCACCAGTTCCTTGGTATAGCTCGCATCTGGCAAATCGAAATCGACACGGCTTTCCTCTTCACCAACTGCGGCACCGGTAATTGGAAACGGACATGCGACAGAAAGAAGATGGCAGGCCGTATGCATACGCATCAGCTTGTAGCGGCGCTCCCAATTGAGTTGCAGAACCAGCTTCTCGCCAATTTCGGGCACCGCCTGCCCTTCGACTGGCACATGGATGATTTCATTTTTGCTTTCGCCGGTCACAGTTGCAGCAATTTCAATGCGCGAGCCATCGGCACGTTCAAAATAGCCCGTATCTCCTGGCTGTCCGCCGGACGTGGCATAAAAATTTGTCTGATCGAGAATGATGCCGCCGGACTCTGTCAGGGCAAGGACCGAACCCTCCGCGCTTTTAAGATATGCATCTTCGCGGAACAGTGCTTCAGTCTCGTATGCCATGATTATCCCTCGTATGGTATTTCAATCTCGGTTTTTGTTTCAAGCCAGCCCGGCACGGGCAAGTCTTTTCCCCGCAGGAAAGCCGGATTGAACAGCTTGGACTGGTAACGATTACCATAGTCGCAAAGCACCGTCACGATTGTGTGGCCCGGACCGAGGTCTTTTGCAAGGCGGATTGCACCGGCAATATTAATACCCGATGAGCCACCGAGGCAAAGCCCTTCCTCCTGCACCAGATCAAACAGAATATCGAGTGCGTCGGCATCGCCAATGCGATAGGAAAAATCAGGCGTAAAACCTTCGAGATTGGCCGTAATACGCCCCTGCCCGATGCCTTCGGTGATGGAATCGCCTTCCGATTTCAGTTCCCCCGTTGTGTAAAAGGAATAAAGGGCTGCGCCATGGGGATCAGCGAGAGCGATCTTGATATTCGCATTCTTGTCCTTGAGGCCAAAGGCCGTGCCTGCGAGTGTGCCACCCGAACCGACAGCCGAGACAAAACCATCGACCTTGCCATTGGTATCACGCCAGATTTCCTGTGCTGTGGTTTCAATATGTGCGTTGCGATTGGCCACATTATCGAATTGATTGGCCCAGATAGCACCATTGGGTTCGGTTTTGGCGAGTTGTTCAGCCAGGCGGCCCGACAAACGCACATAATTGTTCGGATTGCGATAGGGTGCTACTGGAACTTCAATCAGTTCCGCACCCAGCAGACGCAAGGCATCCTTCTTTTCCTGGCTTTGCGTTTCAGGAATAACGATTACAGTGCGATAGCCAAGCGCCTTGGCAACAAAGGTGAGGCCGATGCCGGTGTTTCCTGCCGTGCCTTCAACAATGACGCCACCGGGCTTGAGAAGTCCGCGTTTTTCGGCATCACGGATAATATAGAGCGCTGCGCGATCCTTGACCGACTGACCGGGATTGAGAAATTCAGCCTTGCCGTAGATTTCGCAACCAGTGCTTTCAGAAGCCTTTTTCAAGCGGATGAGTGGTGTATTGCCGATAGCATCGAGTGCTGAATTGAGCATGGCTTCCGTTCCTTCTGGTTGAGAGGAAACTACGGGGAAGCATGACGTTCTTCAAGCAAGCGGGGAATAATTTTCCAGGTGAAATTGCAATGACGAACTCAACAATCCAGCTAAAACGAAAAAACCGCCCCGTTAAGGGCGGCTTTTAGAAAAACGTGTGCTGCGATTAAGCAGCGCGCTGGCCGCCACCGCCGCCACCTGGACGACGCTTGCGATGGAATGGACGCTTTGGCTTTGCAGCCGCTTCGCCGTTTGCTGGCTTTGGTGCTGGCGTTGAACGATTTTCGCCAGACTTTGCCATCTTGTTGGCCGGACGACGATGCTTCTGTGGCACGCTGTGCGAACCGGGTTTACGATCCGAACGTGGTTTGTCTTCAGCATCATCAAACTTTGGCGCCGGTGCTGGTGCGAGCTTGACGGGCGCTTCCTTGATGGTGAGCTTGCTGCGCGTGACGCGTTCAACGGCACGAAGCTTTGTATCTTCCGTTGCAGCATCATAAAGCGTGATCGATGCGCCGCTTGCGCCGTTACGGCCCGTACGGCCAATGCGGTGCACATAGGTTTCCGGCTCATCCGGCAGGTCATAATTGACCACATGGCTAATGCCCGGAACGTCAATGCCGCGAGCGGCGATGTCGGTTGCAACCAGAATGCGCAATGTGCCATCGCGGAAGCCGTTCAGCGCGCGCTGGCGGGCGTTCTGTGATTTGTTGCCGTGGATCGCTGCAACATCGAAACCGTCACGTTCGAGATGACGCACAACCGCATCGGCACCGTGCTTTGTACGGGTGAACACGATAACGGATTTCATGGTCTTGTCGCCCAGAAGACCGGAGAGCAGACGACGCTTTTCCTTGGTTGGAACAGGGTGCACAACCTGTGTGATTTCAGCCGCTGTTGTGCCCTGTGGAGCCACTTCAACGCGAACCGGATCACGCAGCAGGCTCTGTGCGAGTGCTGCGATTTCCTTTGGCATGGTTGCCGAGAAAAGTGCGGTCTGACGGTTTTTGTGCGTGCCCTTGGCAATGCGCTTCACATCATTGATGAAGCCCATATCGAGCATACGGTCCGCCTCATCGAGAACCAACCAACGGGTTTCCGAAAGATCAATGCAGTTCTCACGCACCAGGTCAGTCAGACGGCCAGGTGTTGCGATGAGAACATCAACGCCGCCCTGCATGCGCTTGATCTGGCTCAGGCGCGATACGCCGCCGAGAACGAGCGCAGTCGAAATATGCGCCTGCTTGGCAACGGTGCGGATCGTTTCTTCGATCTGCACGGCCAGTTCGCGGGTTGGTGCAAGGATCAGCGCGCGTGCCGTCTTACCCTTGCGCTTGTCGCCAAGCCCAATGATTTTCTGCAGGATCGGCAGGCTGAAGGCAGCGGTCTTGCCGGAACCTGTCTGTGCGATGCCTAAAATATCGCGACCTTCCAGCTGGTGCGGAATGGCCTGTGTCTGGATCGGCTTTGGCTCGGTCATACCAGCAGCTTCAACGCCTTTAAGGAGTACGCCAGTAACGCCAAGAGCGGCAAAGCCGCCAATGTTTTCAGTAGTCAATTTAAACTCTTTCGGCGGCACCGCAAAATTGCAGTCCGCTTTAAAACTTCGGACAAGCGCAACTTGCCGAAAAATAGCTTTGTGATGATACGACGGGACGCCGGAAACATCCGGTCGACTTGCGCTGCCGTGCCCGAAACCAGTCGGGTCTCCCCTGCTCTCAGACCATTCTGACTGCAAGAGGCGAGACGCAACAAGTCCGATTCCGGGAAGGCTGAAACAGTTCAGCCCATGCGCCTGAGCAGGCATATGGGGCGTTTTACCCCAAAAAGCAAATGATTTTTATTTAATGCTTTGTCAGATGATGAAATCTGCAAGCACCTGATTGTCCGTTATATCCTGATAGGCCCATCCGGCTTCGGCAAATTTCTTTTCGAGAATTTTGAAGTTCGCCGCATTCTTGGTTTCAATGCCGATCAGGACGGAACCGAAATTGCGTGCGGATTTCTTCAGATATTCAAAGCGGGCCACGTCGTCTTCCGGACCGAGCAGATCAAGGAATGAGCGCAGTGCGCCGGGACGCTGCGGGAAGCGGAAGATGAAATATTTCTTCAGACCTTCATAGCGAAGCGCGCGTTCCTTGACGTCCGGCAGGCGTTCAAAGTCAAAATTGCCGCCTGATACGACGATGACAATGCGCTTGCCTTTAAGTTCGCTTTTCTTGAAATCTTTGAGCGCATCAATGCCAAGCGCGCCGGCGGGTTCAAGGACCACGCCTTCGATATTTAGCATTTCAACCATTGTCGAACATAGGCGGTTTTCTGGAACCGTTATGACAATATCTTTGTCGAAGCCTTTGAGAAGCTTGAAGTTTTCTTTGCCGATCTCTGCCACAGCTGCGCCATCGACAAAATTATCAACCTGATTGAGCTTGATCCGCTTGCCTGCTTCAAGGCTGCCTTTGAGGCTCGCAGCACCTTTAGGCTCGACAAAGCGGTAGGCAATTTTCCAGCCAAGGCCATCGAAATATTGGGTCACACCTGCCGACAAACCACCGCCGCCAACGGGCAAAAACACAAAATCCGGCTTTTTGCCATCCGGCAGCTGGCGCTCGATCTCGAGCGCAACAGTCGCCTGCCCTTCGATAATGCCAGCATGGTCAAAAGGCGGTACCATCACGCCCTTGTTTGCCTCCGCATAGTCTTGCGACGCGGCATAGCAGACATCGAAAATATCGCCGATGAGCTTGATTTCGATAAATTCGGCACCGAAAGCGCGGGTCTTGTCGATTTTCTGCTGCGGTGTTGTCACCGGCATGAATACCACGCCTTTACGACCGAAGTGTCGGCAAGCAAAGGCAAAGCCCTGCGCGTGATTGCCTGCTGAGGCGCAGACAAATATCGCATTTTCGTCGGCAGTTTTCACCGCGCGTGAAATGAAGTTGAAGGCACCACGTATCTTATAGGAGCGAACCGGCGTCAGATCTTCGCGCTTGAGCCAAATTTCCGCGCCGTATTTCCGTGAAAGATAGTCATTGCGCTGCAATGGCGTCTCTGGAAAGAGCGCACGCATGGCAGTTTCAGCTTGAGCTACGGCTTTTACGAAGGCGTCCATCAATCAGCTTTCTGCATTCTCTTGAAGATTTGCGCATCGCTACATTGCTTTACTGTTTCAAACAAGCTTGAAACAGTAAACATGAGTAAAAGCGCAATGTTTTATCAGGGAAGATAGGTGGTGCGGTCGGCGGGACTTGAACCCGCAAGCCTAAAAGGCGACGGATTTTAAGTCCGTTGCGTATACCAATTTCGCCACGACCGCAGCTGAGGAATTCTATGTCATGATTTGTAAAACAAATTCAAGCTGTTTTGAACGCTTACAACAACTGGTTTTGCTGACAGTGGATATTATTCAACAAATTGTTCGCAACGATTTTTTAGAATGTAAGCTCTTGTAAAAGTGAATGATCATATGCGGGCCTGTCAGTTTGAGAATTATAGAAAATCAGTTGCAGCTTGTGTCAGCCGCGGATTAACTGTGATGAAACAGAATGGAGTCTGGGCATGACGATTATCCCGCAAAAAGCCGTTACCGCTGCAATGCTTGCCATTGGCGATGAGCTTCTCTCAGGGCGCACGAAAGACAAGAATATAGGCCATCTGGCCGAGGTTCTGACGGCCGCAGGAATTGATCTTAAAGAGGTTCGTATCGTTGCGGATGATGAAGATGCCATTGTTGCAGCCCTCAATGCGTTGCGTCCAGGATATGACTATGTCTTCACTTCCGGCGGCATTGGTCCGACCCATGACGACATCACTGCGGATGCCGTATCGCGCGCTTTTAATGTGCCTTGTATTTATGATGAAAAGGCGATGACCCTTCTGGCAGAAACTTATGCCAGACGTGATTTGGAGTTTACCGACTCTCGCAAGCGCATGGCGCGCATGCCTGAGGGGGCAGAGCACATCGACAATCCCGTATCCACGGCGCCCGGTTTTCATATTGGCAATGTCTATGTCATGGCGGGGGTGCCTTCGGTCTTTCAGGCGATGCTCGACAATGTTCTTCCAACGCTTAAAACTGGCCGTAAGCTTTTGTCCAAAACTGTTCCCTGCCCGTTTGGCGAAGGCGTCATTGGCGCCCCTCTTTCGGCAATCCAGAAGGAAAATCCTGAAACGATTATCGGTTCTTATCCGAAATTCGAAAATGGAAAATTCAGCACGGAGCTTGTTGTTCGCGGCAGCGATGAGACCAAAATCGATTTGGCAGTGTGTGCAATTGAGGCGATGATTATCACCTTGCAGACACAAGGCGCAGCTTGAGCCCAGGATTTTTGCCTGTTTGTCGGACTGAATTGTTATATACTAAAACGGAAAATAGCCGGAAGGAGATCGGATATGTCCTATAAGACGGTGGTGGCTTATGCCCGTAGTGATGCCGAGTTAAAGCGGGTTTTGTCGGCGGTCGCATTGTTGACGCGCAAAACGCCTGACATTCACGTCATCGGCCTTTATTCGGTTCCCTCTCCTATCGTGTATGCTGATCCCAATGGTTTCATTGATCCGGGCATGTTTGAGTTGCATGACAAGCAGCATAAGGAAATCTCCGAACGCCTGAAGCTGCTTTTTGAAGAAGAGATGCGCCGTCAGGCTGTGCATCACGAATTCCGGGTCACACGCTCAGAAACCGGTACGGCTGCGGATGGTGTGCTGACATCGTGCCTTGGCGCTGAACTGCTGGTGGCTGGCCAGCCAGATCCTGACGATCCGGCAACCAATGATGAAACCGCCGACACACTTGTTTTCAATTCGAGTTGCCCGGTTCTGCTGGTGCCGTACGCGCCGATTTTGCCCATGGAAGCGATTGATCGCATTGTTGTGGCATTCAATGGCAAGCGGGAGGCCGCACGCGCTGCTTTCGACGCCAAGCCACTTATGAAAAATGCGAGCCGCACGGAAGTCATATGGATTGATCCGCCGGAGCGTGAAAGTGAAGACGAAGCCCTTGCCGGAAGTGAACTGGCGCAGGCCTTGTCACGCCATGGAATCGAGGCCAGTGTTACGCCGCTCGCATCCAATAGCCGCAATGCACAGGATGTGCTGCGTGAGCACATCATTGCACAGCGTGCAGACCTTCTCGTTATGGGGGCTTACAGCCACTCACGATTGCGCGAACTGGTTTTTGGCGGTGTTACACGCTCCATGCTCAATGAACTGCCAATTCTGACGCTGTTTTCGCGTTAAACAAATAACACGTCTGACCGGGCTGCTTCACGCGGTCTGACGCAATATTTTTGGCGTGGAATGAACATGTCGTCTCACGCCGCTCTTGCGCTACAGGTATTTTTGCGGTTATCAGCATCACCCGGCGCTGACTGTGCCGGGCGGAAAGCCTTTCCTTGTTGTGCAGCATGCACATGAAATGCTGTGCGCGCATAGGGGAAAGCTGCAGATCCAGACAGTTCAGCGCGAATGGCAAGCGTCATCGCGCATTTTTGGTTTGATTAAGTCCGGAACGATGTTTTCGGATTTTCCATGGAGCGTTTTGATGTCGTTGCCCGATAAAGCCTTTCCCGTTTCCTGGGATCAGTTCCACCGTGACGCCCGTGCGTTGGCCTGGCGTATTGCAGATATGGATCGCGAATGGCGTGCGATCGTTGCGATCACGCGCGGCGGGCTGGTTCCTGCTGCAATCGTTTGCCGTGAACTCGGGATTCGTTTGATCGAAACTGTCTGCGTTGCATCTTACCATGATTATACATCGCAAGGCGAAATGGAAATTCTCAAGGGAATCAGCGCGCCGCTTCTCGAAAATGGCGGTGAAGGCGTGATCGTGGTCGATGACCTGACCGACACCGGCAAAACGGCAGCTATTGTTCGTGAGATGATGCCAAAGGCGCATTTTGCCACCGTTTATGCGAAGCCAAAAGGCCGCCCATTGGTCGATACATTCGTAACCGAAGTTTCACAGGATACGTGGATTTATTTTCCATGGGATATGGGTTTCACCTATCAAGAACCTATTGCTGGCGGAAAACGCGGCTAAACGAAAAAAAATGAAAGGTGATTGCGGTGGTAAAGCGACCGCAATCACACTATATTGAAAGTCAGCCGGAAAGCGGTGGAGGCGTATCACTGATCTTTTATTGAAAGCGAAGTGATCGTTGTTTTTATTAAGTCATTGAAAATAAATATTTTTTATAGTTTTGTTTCAAGGGGCTGCAAACAAATCCATTGTCATTTCGGAGAATCAATCCATTCTGTTTGGAAAATGGTGGGACTTTCGCGGTGAAAACACAGGCTAAAAAATTTGTTGCAACGGAGAAGCGTATTCTGACGCCTTCTGGTCGTTTGCAGCAAGTTGCGGCACTTGTGTATCGTTTTCATGCGGACGATCTGCAAACTCTGCTTATCACCAGCCGCGGTACGGGCCGCTGGATTATCCCCAAAGGGTGGCCACAGGTTGGGCGCACGCTTGCAGAAACTGCCGCACGTGAGGCTTTCGAGGAAGCTGGTGTTCGCGGTGAGATTTCGTCACGCCCTATCGGCAGCTTCGAATATTGCAAAAACGATCTTCCGCCTGAAAGCATCAATCAGTTTTCAGTGGCCGTCTATACACTACACTATGTGGAGCGCGCCAAAGACTGGCCAGAGCGGGAGATGCGTGTGTGTGAGTGGGTTTCGCCGCTCGAGGCTGCAGAACGCGTCGATGAAATTGATCTAAAACGGATTCTTCTTGATTTTGACGGTTCGCTGACGGCGGCGGCTGCCGAATAATAGCTTCTGGCGGGAAAGGAACCCTGCCCCTTCTTATTGTGCAATAGGTTACCCGCGATTTGTCGTCCAAAATTTGAACCCAGTTCCGGGATCGGGATTAAAGGCATGCTTTGTGTTGCTGATTGGCATGTGTCTTGGAATTAAATACGCCGAGCTTCATATATCTGTCATTCTCCCCGTTATCCACATTTCGCCTCGTGGCTTAATCACAATATCTAGCGCCGGGGGCTTAATGGTAAACCAAAGCTTGACGCTCATGTCCGAGTCGTTTTTTATAACGACATCGTTGCGTTAGTGGCGTGGCCGAGCGTAAAGAATTTGTCGGTCTTTTCTTCAAATCAGTGGAGTTGACAACGGGCGTTGCGTCGAAAAGGCGTGGATCGCACGAGGTTTTTTGCGTCTGAAATTTGCTATGTCAGCGCTGCGTGGCGGATGAATTTTATTGATGCCAATGACGTATTAATACTAGATTTAGTATTTTGGGTCATGGTAATATACCAGATGAGGGAAACCTTGTCCGCAGGCTTGGATGAAAGCGGTCTTTTGGCCGTGGCGTTGTTTGGGTTTCGCATGATCGAAATCGATTGAAAGAATTCTCGAGGAGCCAGCTCCTCAATCATGATTGTCCTTTCATATATGAGGACATTCGAAGTGAATATGCAGGCACGTATCGTGGCTGGAATGCCGGGGCTGAAATTTTTCAGCCAGGCTACCATATATAGAACGTTTGGATGGGACAGATGAAGATCGAACGCCGTTTCACGAAAGAAAACCAGTCGGCTTATGCGGAGATCGAATTCCGTACGGCGACGAGTGAGATCAAGAATCCCGATGGCTCGGTGGTGTTTCGCCTTGAGGACATCAATGTCCCTGCGCAATTCAGTCAGGTTGCCGCAGACATTCTTGCGCAGAAATATTTCCGTAAGGCCGGTGTTCCTGCCCGTCTGAAAAAGGTTGAAGAAAACGACGTGCCATCATGGCTCTGGCGTTCTGTGCCTGATGAAGAGGCTCTCGCGAAACTTTCGGAAGATGAGCGTTTCGGTTCTGAAATGGATGCTTGTCAGGTTTTCGACCGTTTGTCCGGCACATGGACCTATTGGGGCTGGAAGGGTGGCTACTTCGATTCGGAAGAAGACGCGCGCGCCTTCCGCGATGAGCTTGCTTATATGCTTGCGACGCAGCGCGTGGCACCAAACAGCCCGCAATGGTTCAACACGGGCCTGCATTGGGCCTATGGCATCGACGGTCCTGGGCAGGGTCACTTCTATGTTGACTGGCAGACCGGTAAGCTGACAAAATCCAAGTCCGCTTATGAACATCCGCAGCCGCATGCCTGCTTCATTCAGTCGGTTGGCGATGATCTCGTCAATGAAGGCGGCATCATGGATCTCTGGGTTCGTGAAGCACGTTTGTTCAAATATGGATCCGGCACTGGCTCGAATTTCTCGCACCTGCGTGGCGCGGGTGAAAAGCTTTCGGGCGGTGGCAAATCGTCGGGTTTGATGAGCTTCCTGAAAATTGGCGATCGTGCAGCGGGCGCAATCAAATCAGGTGGTACAACACGTCGCGCCGCCAAGATGGTGGTTGTCGATATTGATCACCCGGATATTGAAGAATATATCGACTGGAAGGTGAAAGAAGAGCAGAAAGTTGCGGCTCTTGTCACGGGCTCCAAGATCGTCAAGCAGCATCTGACTGCCATTATGAAGGCTTGCGTTAATTGCGAAGCAGACAATGACGATTGCTTTGATCCATCCAAAAATCCGGTTCTCAAGCGCGAAATCAAGGCTGCAAAAAAGAATCAGGTTCCTGAAAACTACGTGAAGCGTGTTATTCAGTTTGCACGTCAGGGCTACACGGACATTGAGTTCAAGACCTATGACACGGACTGGGATTCGGAAGCCTATCTGACTGTTTCGGGACAGAATTCAAACAATTCGGTTTCGCTCAAGGATGAATTCCTGCGCGCTGTTGAAAACGACAGCGATTGGAACCTGACTGCGCGCCGCGATGGTCGCGTTATGAAGACGCTCAAGGCGCGCGATCTTTGGGAAAAGATCGGTTATGCAGCCTGGGCCTCAGCTGATCCGGGTCTGCATTTCAACACAACAATGAATGATTGGCACACCTGCCCTGCGGCTGGCCCAATCCGTGCGTCCAATCCGTGCTCGGAATATATGTTCCTTGATGACACGGCTTGTAATCTGGCGTCGATCAATCTGCTGACCTATCGCAATAAGGATGGCTCGTTCGATATTAGTGCTTATGAGCACACTGCGCGCCTTTGGACGATGGTTCTCGAAATCTCGGTGATGATGGCGCAGTTCCCTTCCAAGGAAATCGCCCGTCTGTCTTATGAATACCGTACACTCGGCCTTGGCTATGCCAATATTGGCGGCCTGCTGATGACATCCGGCATTCCTTATGACTCAGACGAAGGTCGTGCGATCTGCGGTGCACTGACCGCAATCATGACCGGTGTTGCCTATGCCACATCTGCTGAAATGGCGAAGGAGCTGGGCGCTTTCCCAAGCTATGAGCCGAATGCTGACAGTATGCTGCGCGTTATTCGCAATCATCGGCGTGCTGCTTATGGTGAAAATGACGGTTATGAAGGTTTGGCCGTTAACCCGGTTGGTCTGATTGCCGAAAATTGCCCTGATCAAGACATGATCGCGCATGCACGTGCTGCCTGGGACAAGGCGCTGGAACTGGGCGAAAAGCACGGTTATCGCAATGCGCAGGCAACGGTTATCGCGCCGACCGGCACGATTGGCCTTGTCATGGATTGTGACACGACCGGTATCGAGCCTGACTTCGCGCTGGTGAAGTTCAAGAAGCTTGCCGGCGGTGGTTATTTCAAGATCATCAACCGCGCTGTTCCTGAAGCACTGCGCACGCTTGGTTATTCGGAAAGCCAGATTGCTGAAATCGAGGCTTATGCTGTCGGTCACGGCAATCTTAATCAGGCACCGGGTGTCAATCCTTCAACATTGAGGGCCAAGGGCTTTACGGACGAGAAGATTGAAGCACTGAATGCCGCTCTCAAGAGTGCGTTTGACATCAAATTCGCTTTCAACAAGTGGACGCTGGGCGAAGATTTCTGCAAGGACATCCTGAAGCTGACCGATGAGCAGCTCAACGACTTCTCGTTTGAAATGCTGCCAGCGCTTGGCTTTGCCCGCAAGGATATTGAAGCAGCAAATGTTCATGTTTGCGGTGCGATGACGCTGGAAGGTGCACCGTTCCTCAAAGAAGAGCACTATCCGGTTTTCGATTGCGCCAATGCCTGTGGCAAGATCGGCAAGCGTTATCTCTCGGTTGAAAGCCATATCTGGATGATGGCTGCGGCGCAGCCGTTCATTTCGGGCGCGATTTCCAAGACGATCAACATGCCGAATGAAGCAACGGTTGAAGACTGCAAGAGCGCTTACATGCTTTCATGGAAGCTGGCACTCAAGGCGAATGCACTTTATCGCGATGGCTCCAAGCTTTCGCAGCCGCTTAATGCGTCGCTGATTGCAGATGATGAAGATGAAGATGATGCGGTTGATGCACTGATCGAAGCGCCAGCTGCTGCGCGTGCCGTTCACGTCACCGAGCGTGTTGTCGAAAAGGTCATCGAAAAGATTGTTCATGAGCGGGAAAAGCTGCCGAACCGTCGTCAGGGGTACACACAGAAGGCTGTTGTTGGCGGTCACAAAGTTTATCTGCGCACAGGTGAATTTGGTAATGGTCGTCTTGGCGAAATCTTTATCGATATGCATAAGGAAGGCGCTGCTTTCCGTGCGATGATGAACAATTTCGCAATCGCTGTGTCGCTGGGCCTGCAATATGGCGTGCCGCTCGAAGAATATGTTGAGGCATTCACCTTCACCAAGTTCGAACCTGCTGGCATGGTGATTGGTAACGATGCGATTAAAACCGCAACGTCGATCATTGATTATGTGTTCCGCGAGCTGGCAGTTTCCTATCTCGGACGCAACGATCTCGCCCATGTTGATACGAGCGACTTCTCCAATACCGCACTTGGTAAGGGGATTCAGGAAGGCAAGACCAATCTTGTGTCGACCGGCTGGACGCGCGGCTACAAGCCAACGCTTGTCTCGACCACCCTGCCCGGTACAGAATCGAAGGGCTCGGCTGCTTCAACACCACAACAGGTGTCGAATGTAACGACGCTCAAGTCTTCTTCGGCTCGCTCGGCGACGGTTGGTCTTGTGACGGATGGTGCCACGGCCTTCAAGCGTGAGTTTGAAGAACAGCCGACACCCGCCGCTGAACAGGAAAATATGGCTGCAACGGAATTGTTCTCTGATAAGGCGGCTGCCGATGCAGCGTCGGCTCGCGCAGAAACAACAAATGCTGCCAAAAAGCTTGAAGCGGATCGTCGTATCAAGTCGATGATGCAGGGTTACACCGGCGATAGTTGCACAGAATGCCAGAACTTCACCATGGTCCGTAATGGAACTTGTTTGAAGTGTGATACATGCGGCTCTACAAGTGGCTGCAGTTAAGATAGAGTAATATAAAGTATTAATGGCAGGCCGGTTAATACCGGCCTGTTTTATTTTTTATCTTTCATTTTTTCTATTCTTACTCACCCTTTTTGTATGAAAATTTTGAAAAAAATTGGAACCCCTCGCCATTCTCTACGTTTGTTTAGTGAAACCGAACGTATAAAGGAGATGGTTATGCTTAGAACAACACTTCTGACAACGACGTGTGCGCTGTTTATCGGAGGGGCAGCCTTCGCCCAGACAGCAGACCCAGCACCGATGGGAGCAGCCCCTGCGGCTTCGGAGCTTCCGGTTTCTTCTCAGAACATGTTCGGTAGTCCGCCTGCTGCGGAATCTGAAAAGATTGGCTTTGTCGAAGCCAAGGATGGACAGCTTCTCGTTTCGAGCTTTATCGGACAGACAGTTTATGAAAGTGACGCAGCCGATGCGGCGTCTGTTGGCAATCTCAACGATCTGATTGTAAGCCCTGAGGGCGAAATTCAGGCTGCTGTGATTGGTGTTGGCGGTTTTCTCGGCGTGGGTGAAAAGGACGTTGCGGTCAGCCCGGATCAGTTGCAGCTGGCAACCCGAAGCGATGGCAAAAAATGGCTGGTCATCAAGGCAAGCAAGGAACAGTTGACGGAGGCACCGACCTTTGATCGTGGCGTGCTCTTCAAGGACGGTGTTGCAGATCCAAATGCAGCCGCTGAAATGAACGCACCAGCAACAACGCCTGCACCGGCAGCGCCAGATGCGACGGCACCTACCACGCCCGCAACCCCTGCTCCGGCGCAGTAATGTGTTTCGGTATATCGATAAAAATCCCGGCCTTTGGGCCGGGATTTTTTTGAAATAAAGTCGAAAGGTTGATTTCAGCACCGCGTACACGTAGGACTTTTATAAATCACCAAATCATTCAGGCCCAATCAATTTGGCCAAAGCATCCGGGAAACTCTATTGTCGGAATTTTTTATTGCTCACCCATGGGCGCAGACAGTTGCATTGCTGTTGGGCCTTTTTCTTGCGGCTTTTGTCGCCAATTTCCTTGTTAAAGCTGTTTTGCTCAAGGTTCTTGATCGTATTGTTCAGAAAACGCCTTTCGGGCAGGATGAGGAAATAAAGCAGCATGGCGTCGTCGGCCATTTGGCCAATATTGTTCCGGCGCTCATTATTTCGACTGGGATTGTCGCAATTCCCGGAATGCCACACATCGCATTGACGGTGATCAATAATGTGGCAATTGCCTTTATCATTCTGACTCTGGCCTTCACTTTAAGCGCTGTCTTGAGCGTCGTGGAAACGCTCTATAGCCGCCGTGAAGAGTCGAAAGATCGGCCGATCAAAGGCTATGTTCAGGTCAGCAAGCTTGCAATTTATATCGTCGCGGTGGTGCTGATTATCGCGACACTTCTGGATCGCTCACCGGTAATCCTGTTGTCTGGTGTGGGTGCGATGGCGGCCGTGCTTATTCTGGTGTTTCAGGATACACTGCTTTCACTCGTCGCCAGTATGCAAATAGCCTCTTCCAACATGGTACGGGTTGGCGACTGGATTGAAATGAAGAATCTTGATGCCAATGGCGATGTTGTTGAGATTGCGCTTTATACGGTCAAAGTGCAGAATTTCGACAAGACGATTACGACTATCCCTATCCGCAAACTCATCACCGAACCGATGAAAAACTATCGCGGGATGCAGCAATCCGGTGGCAGACGCATCAAGCGCGCCTTGTTTATCGATCAGGCAACCATCCGTTTTCTCAGTGAAGATGAGCTTCAAAGCCTTGCCTCGATTGATCAGCTTACAGGCTATCTTTCGAAAAAAGAAAAGGAAATCGCCGAATGGAATGCGAAGCTTGGCGATAAGGCGAAGAACCCGGTTAATACGCGCCGTTTTACCAATATTGGGACGTTCCGCGCCTATGTCGAGACCTATCTGCGAAACCATCCCGCTGTTCACAAGGGCATGACCCTGCTCGTGCGCCAGATGGACCCCACGCCAGATGGATTGCCGCTCGAAATCTATTGCTTCACTAACACCACTGTCTGGGCATCGTATGAGCAAATCCAGTCTGATATTTTCGACCACCTTTATGCGGTGATGCCGGAATTTGGCCTTTATCCATTCCAGAACCCCAGTGGTGGAGACTTCCGCAAGCTCAAGCTTGCGGACCTTACAGCGCCTGTTGCAAAGCCCTGATGATTGCCACCTATATCATTTCTCAGGCTCTAACCGGATTTCGCAAGCCAGTTATGAATACCGTTTGCAGAAGCCTTCGCCATTGCAAAACACGCGGTTAGAAGATAACCGCCGGTGGGGGCTTCCCAGTCGATCATTTCGCCGGTGACAAACGTGCCCGGCAGTTTTTCAAGCATAGAGTGTTCATTGATCTCGCTCCATTTTATGCCGCCAGCAGAGGATATCGCTTCCTCAATTGGTCGCGGGCGAAGGAGTGGAATTTTGAGTGACTTGATGGTCTGGGCGAGTGTGATTGGGTCTTTATCTCGCAAAAACTCAAGCACGAGTGCTGCTTTGACACCCGTTAGGCCTGCGCCTTTTCGCAAGAGATTGCTGATACTTAGCTTCTTATCCTGTCGCGAAAGATCAAGTGTCAGGCGTTCAAGCGTGCGCCCCAGCACAAGATCAAGCTCCAGACTGGCGTGGCCATCGCGTTCAAGATCATCGCGCAAAACCGCTGAATGCGCATAGACGAGGCTTCCTTCGACACCGCCGCGTGTGATAACAAATTCGCCTTGTGAAACACCTGCTGCGCTTTTGATCGTTACCGACTTGACCGGCTCTCCGGCAAATCGTTCTGCAAAGAAATCGCTCCAGTGGACATCGAAGCCGCAATTGGCGGATCGAAAAGGTGCAATGTCGACGCCTTGCGCTGCGAATAATTCTGTCCATGCGCCATTCGAGCCAAGCTTGGGCCAGCTTGCGCCGCCAAACGCAAACAGTGCTGCATCACAGGATATGGTTTGAGTGCCAGTCGATGTCTCAATTACCGGCTTGCCGGTGCGGAACCCGACCCATTTATGGCGGGTCCGTATGGTCACATCCTGCGCTTCCAGACGACGCAACCATGCGCGTAAAAGCGGGGAAGCCTTCATCGCTTTTGGGAACACGCGGCCCGATGAGCCGACAAAGGTTTCAGCGCCGAGCGCATCCGCCCATGCGCGTAAATTCTGCGGCGTGAATTGCTGCAAAGCTGGCTGAAGCCGTTCACTGCTTGCACCATAGCGCTGTGTAAAACGGGCAAAATCTTCTGAATGGGTAATGTTAAGACCCGATTTTCCCGCCAGCAGAAATTTGCGCCCGACCGTCGGCATCTGCTCGTAAACAGTGACCGAATGTCCAAGCGCCGACAAGTTTTCGGCGGCAAACAGCCCTGCCGGTCCACCGCCGAGAATTGCGATCATACGCTTACGCATTGCTTTGCGAACCGCGTTTCGGTATCAATCTTCTTTCTCCAGCATTTCTTTAACAGCAGTTGCTAACTGTTTGAGAGAGAAAGGTTTTGGCAGGAAGCCGAACTTGGCGTCAGCTGGCAAATTACGCGCGAATGCGTCTTCCGCATAACCCGATACGAAGATGAATTTGATGTCGGGATGGGTCTTGCGCAATTCGCGCAGCAGCGTCGGTCCATCCATTTCAGGCATGACAACGTCAGAGACAACAATATCCACCTGCCCGTTGAGTTCTTCCAGAACCTCCAGCGCTTCGACGCCTGAGGCTGCTTCATGAACGGTGTAGCCGCGCGATTGCAGCGCACGCACGCCGCCCATGCGCACGGCGTCTTCGTCCTCGACAAGCAGAACAGTTGCCGAGCCGGAAAGGTCAGCGGCCTTTTCGACCTTCTTTTCCTTGATTGTGACAGGTGCATTGTCTGCACTTTTTTCTTCAATATGGCGTGGCAGGAAAATTTTAAAGGTCGTGCCCTTGCCGACTTCGGAATCACAATAGATGAAGCCGCCGGTTTGCTTGATAATGCCATAGACCATGGAGAGACCGAGGCCGGTGCCTTTGCCCACTTCCTTGGTGGTGAAAAACGGCTCGAAGATTTTTTCGAGCACATCAGCCGGAATTCCCGTACCGGTATCTTCGACTTCAAAGACAACATAGTCGGCTTCGGGCAGATCACGATAGTGGAGCTTGGCTGCCTCATGTGCTTTGACGTTGCGTGTGCGCAGCGTGATCTCGCCGCCCTCCGGCATTGCGTCACGGGCATTCACAGCGAGATTGACGGCGACCTGTTCAAACTGGCCAAGATCGGCCTTAACAGGCCAGACATCGCGTCCATGTTCGATCTTGAGGCTGATATCCTTACCCACCAGACGCGCCAACAGCATACGCAGATCGGCCAGAACATCGGTAAGATCAAGAACCTCTGGACGAAGCGTCTGACGGCGCGAGAATGCAAGCAACTGACGCACAAGCGAGGCGGCCCGATTGGCGTTCTGCTTGATGTTCATAATGTCAGGGAAGGACGGGTCGGAAGCGCGATAATTGCTCAGCAGCAGGTCCGATGACATGATGATCGCGGTCAGGACGTTGTTGAAGTCGTGCGCGATACCACCGGCAAGCTGGCCGACAGCCTGCATCTTCTGGCTTTGCGCCATCTGATTTTCGAGCGCCTTCTGCTCGGTGGTTTCTACCGCCGACACGATCGCTGCTTCTTCGCTTGTTTCGCCAAGATCAGTGACCGCGCTCAGATAAAAGCGAATGTGACGGTCTTCATTGCCCGGAAGAACGGTGTCGACTGGCGAAATACTGGCTTGGCCTGCAAAGGCCGCTGCCAGCGCCTTGTTGAACGTATCGCGATCACGTTCATGAACGACATTTTCGAGCTTGATGCGGTTATCCACCGCATCGCGATCCACGACCGGCGCGAAAATATCAAGGAAGCGCGCATTGGTACGCAGTGTATGGCCTTGCGCATCCACGGCTGCGATGGCCATTGGGGCGGAATTGAAGAAGCGCGTGAAGCGGACTTCTGCCGAGCGCAGTGCTGCGGAGGAATCATCACCCTCTGCACGATCCAGCACGATTGTGCGGCTGGTGCCGCGTGTGCCATCGCGTGCAGCCTGAACGCGATGATAAAAGCGCACAGCGAGGCTCTGACCATTGCGCTTGATCAGATCGAGATCGATCACAGTGTTACGGCTGGTGCCGGGTTCTGCTTTGACGGCTTTGATAAGCGCCATACCGCTGCCAGCGACAATATCATTGAGCGTGAGAGAACCGGGGGTGAATTGCGTGAGGTCTACGCCAAGCCATTCGGCAAGGGTTGCATTGAGATAGATGATACGGCCCGAAGGATCAGCCGAAAAAAATCCGGCAGGCGCATGATCAAGGTGGTTGATTGCTTCCTGCAACTCCTGAAAGAATCGCTCCTGTTCGGCGCGTTCGTCCGAAATATCCGCAATCTGCCAGGCGACAAGCGTTCCCTTGAAGTCCTGTCCGCCGTCAACGGGACGTGCCTTAATACGATACCAGACAGGAGCATCCGCTCCTTGAGCGTCCCGTGAAAGGCCACCGGAAATACGCACTTCCTCCTGCCCCGAAAGCCCGTCACGCACGGCATTTGTCAGCCGGTAAATAGCATCTGAAGCAGCAGGTTCGGTGGTCAGAATATTATCGAGCGAGCGAACACCATCAGCGGATGCAACGCCGGTCATTCTGGCATAGGCATTGTTTGCATAGACAATCTGCCCGCGTGCATCTGAAATGACGGTGCCTTCCGGCTGTGTATCCATGAAAACATGCGCCAGATCCTGCCCACCATGCCGCTGGCTGAACTGGATCAGCCCCGTGGCCGCACCAAAAAGATAGAAAACGCCAATCATGGACAATATGCCCATTAAAACGATTGCGAAACCATCGCCAAGCTGATCGCGAAACAGGAAATAGACAAGGGCTGCCATGGTCAGCACGACGCCGATGATCAGCAGCCTCAAGGCTGAACTGGAGCCACGCTTCGGCATGACGAGCGGTTTCGGATAATTATTGTCCGTATGTCGCGACATCAGGCCCACTGCCCTTTCATGCTGTTTGGCTGAACTGCATGGACGACGTATCGTCCATTCGCTGTTTCTTCCAGCTCAAGCGCTATCTTATTCATCAAGCAAAACCAATCACGTTCCCTGCATCGTTTTCCAGCTTTATATCTTGTGCCAGATTTTGACGCATATTGCAGGGTATATACGATTCGCAGAATGCGTTAATTGCCTGACAGCACAAGCATGGCTCGTATAAAACAGCACGAAGAGCAGCGTTTTGCACTGTTTTGGCTGGGGATCATATGTTTCTCATGAATTCATAGAACATTCCCATGCAAGGCAAATTGAATTAGTGTTCTACAGGACATGTGTTGTCGCGGTGATTTGAAGCGCGGGGAATTTGTGGTTTCCGTCAACCGGACATTATTGGTTTTAGTATGAGAGGGTTACCCGCATGAAGGAATGGCTCAGCGGTCTTGTTGGCGAAAGCACGGCAAATATTGTCGGCTTCATCCTTATTTTTGCGATCATTCTAGGCGGAATTTTCGTTGTTCTGAGTATTATCCGTCGCTTTAGCGGCGGAGGATTTGCCTCTAATGCACGAACCGGGCGCCAGCCAAGATTGTCGGTGATGGATGCTGCAGCGGTGGATAGCCGCCGTAAGCTGGTTCTGATCCGTCGTGACGATGTTGAGCATCTTCTGCTTATCGGTGGCCCCACCGACGTTGTTGTTGAGCAAAATATCGTCATGGAATCACGTGCCAATTCGCGCTCGCAAGCAACCCGTATTGAAGCGGAACATATCGAACGTTTCCGACAGCATGAGGCAAGTCTCACTTCAGAGGCGGGAGAGCGTCCGGGTATTTCGCAGCAGGTGCCGCAGCCTGTGGAGAAAAACGAAGCCATTCAGCTTAATTCTCCGATTGAAACACCGTTACCGCGCAAGCCAGAAATCGTGCGCGAGACGGTTGTGCAGCAGGCAACATTTGAAGCGCAGCAGTTTCGGGCGCCGCCTGTGCCACCTGTTATGCCGGTTGCGCCTCAGGCACCCAAGGTAGCCGAAGCACCAGCGGTTCAGGCGCGCCCTCAGCCGCCACGACCTGCCCCGAATTACCCGCCACAGCCGCGCACGGTTCTGCCCGAAGCGCGCCCGGCAGAACAGCTACAGTCTCCGCGTCTGCATCCTGCCTATCCGCTTAGCCAGGTATCGCGTGGGGTTCTCAGCTCGACATCTGGTCTTGGTGCCGGTGCGGCAGCAGCTGCAACTGTCGCGGCTTCTTCCGACCTTGGCGGCGTAACGCCGGAGCGTGAGCCAACGGGCGTAAAATCGCCTGTTCCTGAAATCAGCAATATCCAGCAGAGCCCGGCTGCCAATACGCCATCTGCGACCAAAACAGAGCCGGCTATGGTTTCGGCACATTCCGAGCCGGATCTTACTGACGATGATCTGGGCGATATTGGCGGCGCGTTGCATGATGCCATCATGGCTGACCTTGAAACGGAAACTCAGGCACGTTCTGCTGCTGATGAACCGTCAATGCTTGAAGTTGATTTTTTTGAAGAAGAGCTGCTCGGTTCGCTTGATATTTCTCCGAACGAGAATGAGGCAAATGCACGCCCGGATGATGCGATTGAGGATGAAATGGAAAAGCTTCTCGGTGAGCTTACCAGAAACGAAACACGCAATTTCTGATCAGACTGCCTTTGGCAATATCAGGGTATCATTCCGATGGGCTGATACCCTTTTTTGTGCATCATAAAAACACAAAGAAAAAAGGCTGCGAACCCGCAGCCTTTGAATTTGTATAGCCGACTGGATGAAGATCAATCGTCGCGATAGACCTTTTCGCGGCGCTCGTGGCGCTCTTGCGCTTCAATAGAAAGCGTTGCGATTGGTCGTGCATCAAGTCGTTTCAAACTGATCGGATCGCCGGTTTCTTCACAAAAACCATAGGTCCCCTCTTCAATACGGCCAATGGCTGCATCAATTTTGGAAATCAGTTTGCGCTGCCTGTCACGAGCGCGAAGCTCAATTGCCCGATCCGTTTCGGAGGATGCCCTATCCGCCAGGTCCGGGTGGTTTGCATTTTCCTGCTGTAGCGCATCGAGAGTTTCGCGCGCTTCGCGAAGAATATCATTCCTCCATGCAACAAGCTTTGCACGAAAGTAAGACTTCTGCCGTTCATTCATGAACGGTTCGTCTTCAGTGGGCCTATAGTCAAGGTCGATTAATTCACTCATTCTGAATCACCCCACATCTAGGAGACGCGAGCGGTTATATAAGTCCATCGCAACGACGACACAACATTAAACACGCGCGCTTCACGACTTTTTAATCCATCAAAATTGTATGATTTTGATGAAAAAATACGCAATTTATATTAAGTGTATAGTTTGTTAGTTTTTGTTTTTATAAATGCCTTCAAAATATTGTCTAGGCTGCTACTCACGAAACATAATTACGAATGAAGAACAACCAATCATCCAGTTTATGCCCAATAAAAGAGCAAAACTACCTGTGAATATTTCCCGAAGCTTTAAAAAAATCATCAAAAACGAGAGCGATTGCGAGAAAGTTTGCAGAAATTGTGGCATTAATTCCCTTTAGCGCCTTTCAAATTGCAGCCGGGAGCCCCTCATGAGTCGTCTTTTTCTTCTCCGCCATGCGAAGGCTATATGGGCTAAGCCATCAATGAGTGATTTTGACAGGCCGCTGGATAATGAGGGGAATTCCTCTCTGGATAGACTGGCTGAAGCCATGCTGTCATCCGGGGTTCTTCCTGAAAAAATTTTGCTTTCGGCTTCATGCCGCACACGTGAAACCGCGTTCGGTCTTATCAAGCGACTTGGCATTAACGTCGAAACAGTCATTGACGAGACCATGTATAGCGGGGGGCCAAACGACTATATGCAGGCCATTCGCGCCAATGCCGGTTCAGGGCAGTTGATGCTGGTGGGACACAATCCAAGCATTGAAGATTTGGCACTTGCGCTCTGCGGCGATGGTGAAGCTGCGAGCATGTCCCGACTTGGTGCCGGATTTCCAACGTCTGCCCTTGCCATCATGCGGTTTGATGGGCCGCTGTCAGAAATTGCGCGGGGCAAAGGTTTTCTCGAAAGCTTTCCGCTGCCCGGTGCATAAGCGGAGTTGAAGCATTTAACGGCGGCCTTGTTGATATGCCGCACGGGTTCCTATGTATGAGTGTGACAGAACGGTTTTCTTGCGAGGCAACAATTGGCAAAACTGACCAGTTTCAGCGATGAGGCACGGATCGCACTTGATACATTGACGGATCGCGCAACCGGGCTGATGTCTCCTTCGCTGAGACTTGGCGTTACCGGTCTTTCACGCGCGGGCAAAACGGTCTTCATAACGGCCCTTGTGCACAATATGGTGCATGGCGGTCGCCTGCCGATGTTTGAAGCTTATAAATCCGGGCGGATCTCCCGTTCCATGCTGGAACCGCAGCCCGATGATGCGGTCCCGCGCTTTCAATATGAAGAGCATCTTTCGGCGCTGCTTGATGAAGGCATCTGGCCGGATTCGACGCGCGCCATATCGCAGCTTCGGCTGACCATTGAATATGAGAGCGCATCGGCATGGGGCCGCTGGCTTTCACCGGGACGGCTGTCCGTCGATATTGTTGATTATCCCGGTGAATGGCTGCTTGATCTGCCTTTGCTGGGTAAAAACTATCGTGAGTTCAGCGCAGATTCTTTTGCACTCGCCAATGAGCCAACTCATAAAGATCTGGCGCAGGACTGGCTGAGAGAGGCTCAGATGGTCATCGCATCAGACAGTGCAGACGAACTGACCGCACAGAGGCTGGCAAAGAGTTTCACGGCTTATTTAAGGGCCGGTAAGGCCGATGAACGCGCCTTGTCTACATTGCCGCCGGGGCGTTTTCTTATGCCGGGCGACCTTGAGGGGTCGCCTGCGCTTACTTTCGCTCCCTTGCCCGATTTAAAAGCAGATGATTTCAAGACGGGCAGTCTGGGTGCGATGATGGAGCGCCGTTACGAGGCTTACAAAACACATGTGGTCAAACCCTTTTTTCGCGAACATATCGCGCGACTTGATCGACAGATTATCCTCATCGACGCCATGCAGGCCATGAATGCCGGTGGTGCTGTGGTAGCCGACCTCGAACGCGCGCTCACTGATATTCTTTCGTGCTTTCGTCCGGGACGCGCCAGCCTGCTGACAGGGCTTATTCAACGTCGTATCGGGCGTATTCTGGTCGCAGCAACAAAAGCCGATCATCTGCATCATGAAAGTCATGACCGGTTGCAGGCGATTGTTCGCAGGCTTGTGGAGCGCGCCATTGAGCGTGCCGATTTTTCCGGTGCCGATATCGAAGTGCTGGCTATGGCCGCCGTCCGTGCCACCCGCGAAGCCACTGTAAAAGAAGGCAAGGATACGCTGCCTGTGATCATTGGAACGCCGCTTAAAGGCGAGCGTATTGATGGTGAAACATTCGATGGAAAAACAGAAACTGCTATATTTCCCGGTGATTTACCAAAAAATCCTAATGTAATATTCGAGCCGTTGCTTTCGAGCGCAGAGTCAGCCATCCGCTTTGTCCGCTTCCGCCCTCCGCGTCTTGAACGCACTGCGGAAGGCATCACGCTTTCCTTGCCGCATATCCGGCTTGATCGCGCACTCCAGTTTCTTATCGGAGATCGTTTGGCATGAGTGAGCAGCCTCCGCGCAAACCGACATCGTTTACCGTCAAAAAACCCGTTGAGACGGTTTCGGCTCTGGACATGGAACAAGATGCGCCGCGCCGCCCACGCGCCGTCACGGATCTGGAAAAGGTTGTCCCTGAGGTGGATATCTTTGCGCTCAGTGAGGATGAAGCGGCAGAACTTGAAATTCTTGATCCGTCCTTTGAAGCGCCGCCGCAGCGTCGTTGGTCGTTGAGCAGGATATTGTTTGGTGCCTTGGGTATTCTGGTTTCGTTTGCCATCGGTATTTGGATCGAGGATCTCATTCAGGCGCTGTTTGCGCGATCCGACTGGCTTGGCTGGACGGCTCTGGCTGTTGCCGTGGTTGCACTTGTGGCCTTCCTCGCCATTATCGTGCGGGAGTTGCTGGCTTTGCGAAGGCTCGCATCGGTTCAGCATCTGCGCAAGGACGCAGCCGATGCTGCCGAACGTGATGATATGGCCGCAGCGCGCAAAGCTGTGGATGAATTGCGTGCAATTGCAGCCGGTTTGCCTGAAACCGCGCGCGGACGGCAGATGCTGGATGGGCTGAGCGACGAAATAATTGATGGCCGCAATCTCATCCAGCTTGCCGAAACAGAAATTCTGCGCCCCCTTGATCGCGAAGCGCGTGCCTTGATCCTCAATGCGTCTAAGCGCGTTTCTATCGTGACAGCCATCAGCCCGCGGGCGCTGGTTGATATTGGTTATGTGATTTTTGAATCGGCACGTCTCATCCGCAGACTGTCACAGCTTTATGGTGGACGTCCCGGAACACTGGGCTTTTTGAAGCTTGCGCGGCGCGTTGTGGCGCATCTGGCTGTCACCGGAACAATCGCTATGGGGGATAGTGTCATTCAGCAGCTTATCGGCCATGGGTTGGCGTCACGGCTTTCGGCAAAGCTCGGTGAAGGCGTGGTCAATGGCTTGATGACCGCCCGCATCGGGATTGCGGCCATGGACGTTGTGCGCCCCTTTCCATTCAATGCTGAGAAAAGACCCGGTATTGGCGACTTTATCGGCGATATTGCGCGCATAAATAGTGATAAGGATCCAAAGCCAAAAAATCGTGGCTAGGCACAACATATAATGATGCAAATCCGTTGACTTTGCGAACGGCAACAACGAAGCATTAACCATTCGCGACGATTATAAGGTCAGAATATTGGGGGCTCGAATCTGCGATTCCTGCCCCTTCGAAACACGCTGCGTATTTGTGTTGGCGTGTATTGAAATAATCTATTGGAATGCGCCCTTAATGGTAGAAATTCCGGGACAGAGCTGAATATGAAAAATTACATCGTTGCATGCCTCACGCTACTGCCCGCATCGTTCTTTGCTGCGCCTGCATCGGCTGCAGACAAGGATGAACAGTTTTTCCAGACAATCGAAGGCCAATGGTCGGGTCCGGGTGAGATCGTTGCCGGAAAATACAAAGGCACGAAGTTCGTCTGTACGCTGGCAGGCACCACGCCCGATGATACGGTTGGCATGACGCTGGATGGTTCCTGCCGGGTTGGTGTTTTCTCGCAGCCGATGAAGGCAACGGTTACACGCACTGGCTCCAGCTATTCCGGTAAGTTCAATGACGGAGCAGAAGGCAAAGGTCTCAATGTGACTTCCGGTTCGGTCAGCGGCAACAAGGTTGTGCTTGGTCTTAACCGCAAGGAACTTAATGGTGCCATGCTCGCACGCGTTGCCGATAAAAACACTATGAATGTCACGGTGTCTGTTCGCGTCGAAAAAGAACTGGTTCCGGTGATCGGCATGAGCCTCAAGCGCGTTGACAACATGGCTGTCGGCAGCATCGCCAAGAATTAAGACTGGTATTGCTCAAGCCACCAGCCCGCATCCGTGCGGGCTTTTTCTATTTCAGCGCTCTTACAGGCCGCTTCCCATTGGCAAACGCTTTTACCGGCGATTTCCAGTTCCGGAGCAATATCATTAAGCGGCACGAGCACAAAAGCGCGCTCCTGAATGCGCGGATGCGGCAGTTCAAGGGCGGTCTCATTCATGATGATCGCCTCGCCCGCTTTGTTTTGCATTGCGAGAATATCAATGTCGATGATGCGCGGCCCCCAGCGCTCCAGTCGCACACGCTTGAGTGAACGTTCGACATCAAGACATATTTGGATAAGCTTGAGGGGCTCAAGCGCGGTCACTATTTCCGCGCAGGCATTGTGAAACCACGCCTGATCAGTTTTGCCCCATGGCGGTGTGCGATAGACATTCGACACGGCGACGACCTTTGTGTCTTCACGGCCATCAAGCAATTTCAATGCTTTGGCCATAGACGCAACAGGGTCGTCAATATTGCCGCCAAGGCCCAGCCAGGCGCGATAAGGCATGTCTTCGTCGATCAACGCGGATATACCACCGTGACTTCGACATGATCGAGTATGCCCGGAACCGGTGCATTGGGCTTGCGAATGGTAATTTCCGCACGTTTAATCTGCGGAAAACGCTCTTTGAGTGCCTTTCCGACATCAAGCGCAAGTGTTTCGATCAAATAACGCTGACGCCCGGTGATAATATCCTTAATGACGGCAAAGGCGATCCCATAGTGAACCGTGCCTTCAATATCGTCATTTTCCAGGGAATCACCGGGATCGACATCAAGGATCGCATCGACATAAAATCGCTGGCCGAGCTTATGTTCCTCGTCAAAGACGCCGTGGTGCGCAAAGAATGCGCAATTCATGATACGGATTGTGTACACGGCCTGATTTCCTATTTTGAACTTGCTTTGCTTTGCAGGATAGCATCAGCGACTGCAAGAGCATCCCTATTAAAAGCGACATTATGGACGCGGAAAATACTGGCTCCGGCGAGACGCGTCGCCACGGATGTTGCCGCGGTTCCCACATCACGCTTCAAAGGGTCGGCCTGCTCGGTGATTGCACCAATAAAGCGTTTGCGCGATGTGCCGACAAGCAGAGGATAGCCAAAACGCTGCAACGCTTCCATGTGTGCCATCAGTGCAATGTCGTCGTCCTTATCCTTGCCAAAGCCAAAACCAGGATCGAGCACAATGCGCGAGGTTTCAATACCTGCCCTGCCCGCGATTTCCAATGATCTGCCAAGAAATTCAAATTGGTCGGCTATCACATCGGGATTGGTGTCCCTGTCGCGGCTGCTATGCATGATGACCAGCCCGGCGCTGGTTTCCCGTGCCACTTCGGCTAATTGAGGCTCTTTTTGTAACCCCCATACGTCATTGACGATGTGCGCGCCCGCTTCGATCGCACGTTTGGCGGTTGAAGCGCGATAAGTATCAATAGAAATGATGCAGCCGAAGCGCTCGGTCAGCGCACGAATAACCGGAACAACGCGTGCCGCTTCGGTCTCAGCATCCACCGCTTCAGCGCCCGGACGGGTCGACTCGCCACCCACGTCAATAATGGTCGCGCCATCATCGAGCATCTTTTCAGCAACCGCCAAAGCCTTATCGACATCGTTATATTGGCCGCCATCTGAGAATGAATCCGGCGTGACATTTAAAATGCCCATGATGACAGATTTTGTCCCCAATTGGAGGTTACGACCATGGGCAAGTTGCCATTCTTTCATCATTTACGAATATTCCAATTGTCTTTTTTGTCGGAAACAATGCAGCCAGAAAACAAGTACAATGTTTTATGGTGGTTGTTATAGTTCTCTTGACGATTGCATGCCATGTTGCTCATCGTTGAATTTGCAAATTTCTTTCTGGTTATATGAAGAGGTGCCGGAACATGTCTTTTAAAAAACGGGTTCTGGCGATTACAGTGGCGCTGGCTGTCGTTGCACCACAGGCTCAAGCGGCCTCCATTTTCCGAACGTTCAGTTATTATAATGTCAACGGAAAGACTGCGGAAGATCTCGACAAGGCATTGTCGCGCAGCGGCCCGTTTCTGAAAAAGACCGGACAGCATCATCCCGGCGCAGCCGAGATTCGCTTTGACGCCAAAGTGCGTTATGGTCGCGCGACCGGTGATCGCGCCTGCAAGGTTCAGGACGTTTATGTCAATGTTCATGCGAAGGTCATGCTGCCGCGCTGGAAACAGCGCCGGAAAGCATCGCCCGAACTCGCACTGATCTGGGATACCCTTTATCAGGATATTCGCCGCCACGAAGAAAGCCACATCGTGATCGCCCGCAGTCATGCGAGCGAGATGGAACGTGAGATACGTGCGCTTCGCAGCCGTAAAGATTGTTCGACATTGCGCGCTGACATCGACAAAGTGACCGAGCAGTTGATGATAGCCCATGATAAGGCGCAAGAGCAATTTGATCGCGTTGAAACGATCAATTTCGAGCGCCGTTTTGAGCGGCTTCTGACTTACAAACTTGAAAAAATGAGCCAGTAAGCCAAAACGGCTCTATCTGTTTGTTTTAACACGCATCTTGTTCTGAAAACCGCTTCACCCTTTTCGGGATGCGCTTTAGTTCTGGCGTTCAGGCACGGTGACGACGAGGCCATCTATCTCGTCGCGCACGCGGATCTGGCAGGAAAGCCGCGAGTTCGGCTGGGGTTCGTAAGCGAAATCCAGCATATCCTCTTCCATCGCATCCGGGCCGCCAACCGTGTCAGTCCAGTCTTCATCAATATAAACATGGCAGGTTGCACAGGCGCAGGCACCGCCACATTCCGCATCAATACCCGGAACACCGTTGCGGATTGCAGCTTCCATCACGCTTGATCCATTGTCAGCGTCAACTTCTATGCGGGATGCGCCATCAGCGGATACGAAGATAATCTTTGTCATTTTAAGGTCCTGAACACGCCAAGAGGGCGCGATTGAAAGCTGTTTAACAACCCCTGTGAGCTGCAACAAGCTTCTTTGATATGTTGCAGAGGCAAATACGGTCTTATGCCAGGAGTTTCAACCACGGGAACCAGCTTGGCAGAGAACTGCGCCAATATGCCGTTCTAGCTGGTCGGCAGGATTGATGATCACAAGACAAAGCGTAGGAGCATGAATCAAACTGTGGGTGGCGGAAAACTACCAGTTCACCTTCCGCGCGTAATTTTGTTAACCTTTTACACAGGATGCGTTATAGTCATTTCGCACATTGTTTTGATTTCCACAGAATGATCACCCATCTAAAAACGCCGGAACTCCGGGATTTTTTACAGGCTCACTCATTTTTGTTAACCTTGTATTTAAAGTTTTAGACATCTGGCCCGGGTGCCTATTTCCTTAACAAGCCTGAGTCAGTACGATAAAAAATGGCGGAGTAAGTTTTGTAACGGCTCTGAGTTGTTCCGGCCGTCGCAGTAATTGAGTACGAGGTAGGCAAGGCTATGGCTTCAAAATCCAAGGCGCAAAAGCTCGACCATGAGGTTGAACAGGCACTTGAACAGGCACTCGACATTGATTTCGGTGACGATTTCGACATCGACATGGATATGAGTGCGTTTGACGAAGATTTCTCAGTCGATGACCTCGAAGAGCAGATTTCGCGCGCGACCGAAGAACTGGTCGCAGAGCAGAACACGAAAGTGGTTCAAGCCGCGCAGGTCTCTTCCGTTGATATTACGACAGAGGGAACAGCGAAGGCAGAGACGATCGCAACCGTTTCTGTGATTGCAAGCCCGGCTGCCCCCCCAATGCCGCCGGTTGTTCCGATCGCTTCGGTCGCCAACACAACAGCTTCTTCCGCCTTACCAGAAGCAGCCAACGTTGCGCCAAAGCCTGCCAATAAATCCAAGCCTATCGCTCAGGACGCCGCAGCGAAGCCTGCAACCTCTTCGGCCTCTCCTGCGCCATCTGTTGTCGCCGCCACGCCTGCCGCAGCCCTGACGCCAGCCAACGACGATTCACGCAATGGCCGTGCCATCGCGACAGCGCCGCGCCGCGCAACCGAACGCTCATCCAGGCTTTACTGGACCACAACAGCCATGAGTGTCCTTTGGGCCGCTGGCGGTGTTGCAATCAGCAAAGCAATCAGCCCGGACGTTTTCTCAAGCCTCCAGGCAACGACGAATTTCTTCACATCCCCATCCGGCATTGGCGTCGCCGCAGGCGTGGCGCTGCCTATCGCTATGTTCTGGGGCTTTGCCCATATTGTTCGTCGTGCACAGGAAATGCATGTTGCAGCACGCAGCATGTCGGAAGCAGCGCTGAAACTGTTGCAGCCTGAAGCAGCAGCGGGTGATCGCGTTTCCACGCTGAGCCAGGCCGTTCGCCGCGAAGTTGCTGCAATGAACGAAGGTATCGAACGTACGCTGGCGCGTGCTGTCGAACTTGAGACCCTTGTTCAATCAGAGGTCAATCAGCTTGAACGTGCGTACAGCGACAACGAAGTCCGTATTCGTTCGCTTGTCAGCGATCTTGGCAATGAACGCGAAGCCGTGGTCAGCCATGCTGAACGCGTTCGCTCTTCCATTACGGGTGCGCATGAGCAGCTGAAGGAAGAATTGTCGAGCGCAGCCAATATCATACGCGATAATGTTGCCTCCGCATCTGAACAGCTCAGTGCGCTGTTGGGCGATTCCGGCGAGCGTCTGATCGGCAGCATCAATGAAAGTGGCGGTGCCATTGCTGATGCTATTGAAAAGCGTACCGGCGATATTGCGAGCCGCATCACCAGTTCCGGTGAATCTTTCTCGAAAGAGCTTGATACCCGCATCACAACGCTTGACCAGCAGTCGCGCGAGATTTCGGAACGTGTAAGCTCGGCATTGGACGAACGCACGGCGGGCATTGCGACACTGCTCGGTGGTGCAACCCAGTCAATGGTCAGCGAGTTCGATACACGTCTCGCGCAGCTTGATACGACACTCAATGAACGTGGTCGCTCGCTTCTGACCGAGTTTGAAACACGTGCGCATGCGCTTGACAGTAGCACGGAAAAGCTCAACGCGGCCCTTGAAACCCGTTCACGCCAGATCAATGAAAATCTCATTGCCCGTACCCGTGAAATTGCCGAAACCTTCTCAGGTGGGCGCAATGCAATGATTGGTATGATCGATGAAACTAAGACGAAGATCAGCGATGAACTGAATTCGATCAGCGAGAGCGTTGGCAATGTTCTCAACGAAAAGGCTTCAGCCTTTGCAGGCAAGCTTGCGGAAAGCCGCGACGTACTGGCTTCTTCGCTTGAAGGCGAAACTGAGCGTGTTTCGACTGTCATTCGTGGTCATGCCGATACGTTGACTGCTCGCACGAGCGACATTGAAAACGCCATCAACAGCAGCGCATCTGCGCTCAATTCAGCCGCAGAGCACCATGCTGCGATCCTTGCTGACAGAACAAATGTTCTTCAGGAAGAAATGGCAAACAATGCTTCGCGTCTTGATGCAGCATTTTCTGATCATGCCCGTTCGCTTGACGAGCGTGCAGCCTCGCTCAACAGTGTGATCGCCGGCAATCAGGCCATGCTTGCTCAGTTGTTGGATGAACGCACAAGCGTGTTGCGCGATAACTTCAATGAAAATCGCGAAGTTCTGGCACGCACGTTCGATGAGCGCGTCACCGCTTTGCAGGCGCTTATTGCAGACAATCAGCAGCAGCTGGCGCGTGTCTTTGATGAGCGTTCGCAAGCCATCAGCGAAACCATCGGCGCAAGCCGTGATGCTTTCGAGGCGACATTTACCGATCATGTTCAGCGTGTAGAAGAACGTACGAGCGGTCTTCGCTCGGTTCTCAACGATCACAACAGCACCCTTGCCCATATTCTTGATGGACATGAACAGACCATTGAAGGTCGTGCTGCTGCCATCCGCGAAACGCTCACTGAAACCACTGCATCTCTGAGCCAGACGCTTCAGGACCATGGCGAAATTCTCTCGCAACGCACGACCAATTTGCATCATGCGATTGAAAACAGCAGCCATGCGATCGGCCGTGCATTTGAAGGTCAGACTGGCATTATCGAAGAGCGCACGCAGACCATGGAAAAGGCGCTCACGATGGGCGTTGACAATGTTCGCCGTGCACTTGAACACAGTGCAGGCGTCGTTGCTGGTTCGCTGCGCGAGAAGATCACGGAAGCTGCCAGCATTCTGTCCGCAGAAGCAGCGAAGGCTGGTGAATCGCTCGACGGTTTTGGTCAGAATTTCAGCGCTGATCTGACGACCAATCTTGCTGCGACTGAGGAACGCCTCGGTGAGCGAGCCAATGCAATTGCATCGCGTCTGGCCCAGATTGAAAGCAGCATTGCTGATACGGCGAGCAAGACAAGCGAAACACTTGCCGGTCATAGCGAAGCATTTGCAGCAAGTGTTGCCGATAATCTGGCAGGCACAGAAGCCCGTCTAAGTGAGCGTGCAAGCGCTATTGCCGGTGGACTTGAAGCCATTGAAAGCCGCCTCACCGGCGAACTTTCGGCGATTGAAGCGCGTATTGCTGACACGGCGACCCGGACCAGTGAAACATTGGCCGGTCACAGCGAAGCATTCTCATCAAGCGTTACTGAAAACCTGTCCGGCACAGAAGCGCGCCTCACCGAACGTGCTGATGCCATTGCCACGCGCCTTGGTGACATTGGCTCGCGGATCACAACGGAACTGGGTTCCGTTGAAGCACGTATCGCTCAGGTAACAGACACAACGGCTGTTACGCTTGAAGAACGCACACGTGAACTCAATGCAGTTCTGGCAGCGCGCTCGCAGGAAATCACACAGATTCTCAGCGACACTGCCGAGCCTCTTGTGCAGCGTCTGGCGGATAGCGGTCGCGGATTGGCAGAACAGCTTGAACAAGCGACCCATGCAGCCACTGATCGTCTGCGTGCTGAGAACGCAGCGCTCGTCAATGCACTGGCCAGCCGTACGGCAGAAACCATTGCAGCCGTGCAGCAGGCAAAGACGGGACTGTCAGACAATGTAAGCGAGCTGATTGATCGCCTCGCCGCTTCAAATAGCGAACTTGGCAAGCTGATCGAATCTGCTGCGCGCAACCTGACAAGCATTGACGGCCGCCTTGTTGAAACGACAAGCAGCTTCGTTGAAAATGCAAACCGCGCAGCACAGATGTTCCAGGCCTCAACGGGTCTCATCGACAACAATATTGGCACGCTGCGCGCGCTTTCCGATGGTACACTGTCGCAGATTGCTGATATTGCCGAGCGCTTTGAAGAGCATGGCAAGGTTCTCTCAACTGCTTCGGATATGATCAGCTCGGCACAGAATGGTCTTGCCGGTACGCTTGAAGATCGCCATCTCGCGCTTGACAAGCTTGCTTCGGGCCTTGTTGAGAAGTCGGAAGGCATTGAGAATCTGATGCAGTCGTTTGAAACGATCGTGGCATCGGCCTTCCAGCGCGCAGAGGGCCAGACCCGTTCTTCGGCTGAGAAGATGCGTGAAAGCATTGCTGAGATCGTCGAACAGGCATCGCAGAAGTTCTCCGCTGCGACCGACGATATCCGCCGCACGGCAACAGAAATTCGCACAGAGCTCGACACAACCCGTGGTGAACTCAAGCGCGGCGTTCTGGATATGCCTGCGGAAGCCAAGGAAACGACGAGCGCAATGCGCAAAGCCGTTGGCGAGCAGATCAATGCTCTCAAGGAACTTGCTGAAATCGTCAACAAGTCGGGACGTTTGGTTGATGTTGGTGAAAGCCGCGCAGATCGCCCTGTTTCGCGTCCGGTTCAGACACAGAGGCCAGCTCCGGTTCAGGCTCCTATCATGGCAGTGCAGCCACAGGCCGACGTCGCTGTTCGCACCCGTCCGGTAGAAGCCCCTAAACCCGCACAGCCAGCTGTATCCTCTGATAAGCCACGCGGTTGGGTTTCTGACCTTCTTGCCCGTGCATCGCGCGAGGATGAGGTGGCCGCCCCATCGCAGGCACAGCCTACACAGGCTCCTCGCTCGCCAAGCCATGTGGTTGAATCGCTCAACTCGCTTTCGGTCGATATTGCCCGCGCAATCGATCATGAAGCATCCGTTGAGCTATGGGACCGCTATCGCCGCGGTGAACGGAATGTCTTTACCCGTCGTCTCTATACGCTCAAGGGACAGCAGACCTTTGACGACATCAAGCGTAAATATCAGACGGATGGTGAGTTCCGTCGCGCTGTAGATCGTTACATGGACGACTTCCAGCGTCTGCTTGAAGACGTTGCGCGCAATGACCGCGATAACATGGTGACGCAGACTTACCTGACGTCAGATACCGGTAAAGTTTACACGATGCTGGCCCATGCAAGCGGTCGCCTGCGGTAAGAAAAGCCAATAAAGTAATGAAAACGCGGCTCATGGGCCGCGTTTTTTTATTTCCAGTTTTTTTAGAAAAGCTTGGGGTTCGGGTGTTGCCCGGTGCTGGTTTAAACTGACGGTTCTGTATGAACTTCAGAAGTGACGGGCGAGAAAAAAGGCAGCTTGTGAAAACAAGCTGCCTTTTATGTTTTAACGCTTAGAGTGAAGAAATTGTCCAGCCAACAATTTCGCTGGCGACACGTTCAAAAGCACTATCCAGCGCTTTGACATATTCGTTGTTGGACGTGCCATAGACTGGTGTTGTGGCACGGAAAACGCGTGTGGCACGGACTTCACCATTCTTGTCATTCATAAGCTTGACGGCGATTTCCACCACTGCGGCTCTCTGAGCACCATAGGCCTGAATACTGAATACGCGAAGATCGCTCAGGATCTGATAGTTGATGGCCAAACCGTCACCGGGGCGCCCAACACCGCCAAATACGCCGGTATTTTCATAGGCCTGCACAAGACGCGACTGAACGATGTTTGGCAGCCTGTCGCCCCATTGCGCGCCTTTGAGATATTCAATGGCACCGGGCGCAGTGTTGACGACGATGTTCTGGCTATCAAGCGCTTTCAAAGCGCTTGGTGGGGGCACCAGAATTTGAAGGTTCTTGCGGTTCGCCGATGCGGACTGCGATTGCTGCGGTGCGGAAAGGCTGAATGTGTCGAGCGGTGTTGTCGTCCCGCAACCTGCCAGCAAGGTTGCAAGCAGAAGAGGCATAATGAAACGACGATGGGAATTTACCACCACAGAACCTGTATTGGACATTAATGACGCGTCCTTCCGTTATACTGCGGTACGCTGCCGGGGCCACCAAAGAACAATCGCTGCGGATTGCGCTCAATATCGGATACAGCCTGTTCTACACGTTGTACAGCGCGACGGCTATCACCAATCAGCGCCTGAATATCGGTCAAGCCCTGACCGGAGAAGCGTTCAAGATTGCTGGCAATGGGTGAAATGCGCTTGTCCAGATTGCTGGAAAGCTGGCGAATGGATTCAAGCGTTGCCTTGGCTTGCGCCACAACACCGTCCTTATCGTCACTGGAGAGCAAATGGTCCGCCTTCGCAATCACATCTTCGATGCGCGATGAAGCAGCATTCAAGCGCCCCATCATTTCTTTGGCATCGGAAACGATCTGGTTGATGTTGTCCGCGTTGGAGCCCAGCTCATCAATCACATCGGCATTCTTTGCCAGTGCATCTGTGAAGGTCTTGGTGTTTTTGATCGTGTCAGTCAGCGGCCCGCGCGCTTCTGTGACAAAGCCTTCAAGCTCGCCCAGCACGCTGTTTGCGCGCGCAAAAATATCCTGCGCGGTCGCCAGAAGATTGTTCACGGCAGATGGATCGGCATCAATGCGTGCAACCGTATCTTCTTTTGCAGCTTCGGTAAGAAGGTTTGGCTCGTCAAGCCGCCCACCCTTAAGCTCAATATAGGCCTGACCTGTCAGACCCTGAAAGCCTAGTGTCGCTTCAGTTGAACGGGTAATCGGTGTTGTTGCATTCACACGCGTTTTAACGATCACCATACCCGGATTTGTTTCGTCGAGGTGAAGATAGCGGACGTCCCCGACTTTGATACCGTTAAACAGAACCTGACTGCCGATCCCCAGACCCGTTACCGATCCGGGTATGCGTACATCAAGCTCTACGGAGTCTCTGGCTTCGCCATAGCGCGCGATCCAGTACACGAAACCGAAAGCCAGCAGGCTGACGATCAGCGTGAAAACTCCTACCAGTACATAATTGGCCTTCGTTTCCATATCTTATCCAGTCTGCAAGCGGCTGCCGCTGCCGGGCCGTCTTCTGCTTGGCGCAGAGGTGTCGATCTGACGTGCGCGCTTTCCTCGAAAATAGGATTTAACCCATGGATCGTCTACAGCCAGCATGTCTTCAATGGAACCGCTAACCGAAACTTTTTTGTTACCCAGAACGGCAATGCGATCACAAATCGCAAACAGACTGTCAAGATCGTGCGTCACCATATAAACGGTAAGCCCCATTGTATCGCGCAGATTGGCGATCAGTTCGTCAAAGTCTGCCGCTCCAATCGGATCAAGACCAGATGTCGGCTCGTCAAGGAATACAATGTCCGGGTCAAGCGCCAGAGCACGTGCCAATGCCGCACGCTTGATCATGCCGCCGGAAAGTTCAGATGGAAATTTATCAGCCGCATCAGGACTTAGGCCCACCAGATCGATTTTGAGACGCGCCAGTTCATCCATAAGCTTGGGCGGAAGATCAAGATATTCGCGCATCGGAACCTGAATGTTCTCAAGCACACTGAGTGCTGAAAATAAGGCGCCATGCTGAAACAACACGCCCATGCGCATATCAATTGCCATTTTCTCGGCTTCTGTGATCTTGTCGATATTGCGTCCCAATATCTCGATCTCACCCGACTGCTTTTTGTTCAGTCCAAGAATGGTCCGCATCAGCACAGATTTACCAGAACCTGACGGCCCGATGAAGCCAAGGACTTCGCCCTTATAAATATTGAGCGATAAGCTATCGAGTACAGGAGCGCGGCCACCGAAGCCAACGGTAACATCCCGCACCGAAATGATCGGCACAGGCGCTTCGCTGCTTTGTGTATCCTGCATTGGCTGCTGGTTATCGATGATAGTCTCCATATTTACTCTTTACCTGAGCGTGCGCTTCGACAGAACAGTATGAAACAAAGCTATATAAGTTCTGTCTGGAACTGTGTCCGAAAGGCCCCACAATTCCTTATATAGAGGGATATTGAAGACTTAGAAGTCGATTGCAGCGTAGAATATCGCAAACAAACCATCGACAACGATGACGATGAAAATTGATTTAACCACAGAGGCAGTTACGCGACTGCCCAGTGATTCTGCGCTGCCGCCGACTTTCATGCCTTCAACAGAAGCGAGTATACCGATAATCATCGCCATAAACGGTGCTTTAATAAGACCTGCAAAATAGGTGTTGAGTGCAACGGCATCATGCAAGCGGCTGATAAATGCTTCCGGCGAGATGTTGGAGTAGAAATAAGTAACCGCTGCAGCGCCTACCAAAGCTGAAAGATCTGCAATGATTGTCAGAAGCGGCAGAATCACCACAAGCGCGACAAGTCGCGGAAAGACAAGAACACCGACTGGATTAAGCCCGATAACGGTGAGCGCATCTGTTTCTTCCCGCATTTTCATCGAGCCGATTTCAGCCGTGATCGCACTGCCGGATCGTCCGGCGATCATGATGGCAGTCAGAAGCACGCCGAGTTCACGCAGAACCAGAATGCCGACCAGATCAACCACGAAAATTTCAGCGCCAAAATAGCGAAGCTGGAAGGCGCCCTGCTGTGCAATGATGGCACCAACAATTGTTGACATAAGGACAATAATCGGGATCGCGCCCACGCCCATCCGGTCAATCTGCTTGACGATTGCCGGAAACGGAATACCACTGCCGCGCCCGGCTTTCAGCTGCGCACCGCGAATTGTTGCACCAAGAATGTGCATTGCCATCAGGAAATCCTGAAACATCGAGGTGACGCCACGCCCGATGGAATCCAGCATTTTGATAAAGAAGAAAGGCTTCTTGGTCTGTGGCACGTCCAGCGTGCGTTCGACGGATTTGCCGACCTCTTCCACAAGCGGCAGCCATGCTGGCTTAACGCCTTGGAGTTCAACATCGATCTTTTGAGACAACAGACGGTGGCGCAGGCGTTCGATCAGCCAGGCACCAGCCGTATCAAGACTTTCCACACCCGCAACGTTGATGATCGCTGCCTGCGAGCCGCCAATTTTTTCGAGCTCGCGCATTTTTTTGTCGACAACGCCAACGTTCTGAGAAATCCAATGTCCGCTCAGGTTTATGAGACGTAAGTTATCCTGCTCGGCCAAATCAATCTTTGGCGCGACATTGGCGGCAGCACTTGCTTTGTCGTCGGTGTCGGTCAACATGGCCTAACCCTTATACGAGTCGTTGCGCGACCGAAATACTGCGTACTGGAAGCCATAGCCATGCACAAAAACTTGAAAATCATTCATGAACGCTATCCTATTGCCGGGAAATTCACAATCTCCCGCGGCTCCAAGACGGAGGCTTCGGTCATCGTGTGCGAGATAAGCCATGAAGGAAAGCGTGGGCGTGGCGAATGTGTGCCCTATGCACGCTATGGCGAATCGATTGAGAGTGTGAGCGAACAGATTGAGGTCGTGCGTGATGCCCTTGAAAAGGGTGCAACGCGTCAGGAAATACAGACAATTATGGCTGCCGGTGCCGCGCGCAATGCGGTTGATTGCGCGCTCTGGGATCTGGAAGCAAAAATATCTGGCAAACGTGTTGCAGACTTGCTTGGAACACCAACCCGCCCGCTTGAAACTGCGATTACGGTGTCGCTCGGTACGCCTGCTGAAATGGCTGAATCGACGGCTAAGGTTGCCCATTATCCGCTGATCAAGGTCAAGATGGGGGGCGATAATGACATTGAGCGTATTTTGGCTGTTGCAAAGGCTGCTCCCAACAGCCGCATTATCATCGATGCCAATGAAGGCTGGACTGATGACAACATTATAGAAAACATGGCCGCTGCCGCAAAGGCCGGTGTGGTTCTGATCGAACAGCCCCTGCCCGCTGGCAAGGACGAAATTCTCAGCCGAATTGAACGTCCGGTCATCATTTGTGCCGATGAAAGCGTGCATACGTCGATTGGTCTTGAAGACCTCGCAAAGCGTTATGATGCAGTCAATATCAAGCTCGACAAAGCCGGCGGTCTGACCGAAGGGCTGATCATGCGCGAAAAGGCAACTGCGCTTGGATTGCAGATCATGGTTGGCTGTATGGTCGGCACATCGCTGGGTATGGCTCCGGCCGTGTTGCTCGCACAGAAAGCCAATGTCGTTGATCTCGATGGTCCACTGCTCTTGGCGCAGGATCGCATTCCCGGCCTTCATTATGATGGTGCTCTTGTTTATCCGCCGGAAGCGGCCGTCTGGGGTTGATTATGGGCGTCCTGTGCTGCCTGCGTGAGGCGCGTTGCTGATGAGAGCACGTTCTCGAAAATATCCGCGCAGGCCTCCCATGTGAAGGGTTTGAGGACTTCAGCAGGGTTAAAGGCAGGCATTTCAAGGGCAGCAAGACAAGCAGTCTGCAAATCTTCCGAAAGAACGCCTGCGCCTGTGGCACCCACAACATCGGATGATCCGGGAACAGGATAGGCCGCTACAGGAAGGCCTGATGAAATAGCTTCCAGCAGAACAAGGCCGAATGTATCGGTTCTACTTGGAAAAACGAAAACATCCGCTGATGCATAGACTTGCGCCAGCTCTTTGCCCTCTTTTTTTCCGATAAATACCGTATCCGGGAAACGCGACCTGAAGTCATTGAGCGCAGGGCCATCGCCGACAATCAGTTTTGTGCCGGGCAGATCAAGCTCAAGAAATGCTGGCAGGTTTTTTTCTGTCGCAACGCGTCCAACACAGATGAAAACTGGCTTTGGAAGGTCTCTTGCCACATCATCACGCGGATGAAACAGCGTGCGGTCAACACCGCGCGTCCATAATTCCAATCCCGTAAAGCCGCGCTCCCGCAAGTCATCCAGAATGGATTGGGTCGGAACAAGTGTATGCGATGCAAGATTATGGAAGCGGCGTAAAAATGCATAAGTCCATTTTGGTGGTATGGGAAAGCGGTCCTGAAGATATTCCGGAAAGCGCGTATGGAAACTTGTCGTGAAGCTCCAGCCCATCTTAAGACATGCCCTGCGTGCCATAAAACCAAGTGGACCTTCGGTTGCGATATGCACATAATCGGGCTGCATCTTAAGCAATCGCCGCCGGACGGCAGCCGGTGTTGTCATGGCCAGACGAATTTCTGGATAAGTCGGACACGGAACAGAGCGATAATCCAGCGGCGAAACAACAATCACCTCGTAGCCACGCGCTGTCATCAGTTCACAGCATTTTGTCAGCGTTCTCACCACGCCATTCACTTGCGGATGCCACGCGTCTGTCACGATGACGAGTTTCTTCATCTGTTGCTATTCACCGCTTTTCGAGTTTGTTTTGGAAGCCTGATTATCTTGCTGCTTTCCCGATCAGCCGGGATCGATGGGCGTTGAGCGAGACATTGCGTCCATTCAAGCAATTCCATGCGACCATCGAAATGCTCGACAACCGCTGTGCAGCTTTCGACCCAGTCCCCGGTATTGATATATTCAACACCATTCATATTTCCGATGGTTGCGTGATGAATATGACCGCAGATCACACCATCCACGCCGATGCGTTTTGCTTCATCGGAAACCACGTCTTCAAATTTTCCAATGAAATTGACAGCCTTCTTCACGCGAAATTTGGCCCATGCGGAAAATGACCAATAACGCAATCCGAACGTCGCGCGTATACGGCTCATAACCGTGTTGATCCAGATCGCTGTGTCATAGGCCCAGTCACCCAGATAGGCGATAAAGCGCGCATTGCGCACAACCACGTCGAACTGGTCGCCGTGGATGACCAGAAACTTGCGGCCATCCGCAGCTTCGTGAATGGCGCGGTTCATCACCTCGATGCCGCCAAAATGTGTGCCCTGAAAATTTCGCAGAAATTCGTCGTGATTGCCGGCGATATAAATGATTGTCGCGCCTTTGCGGCTTTTGCGTAGCAGTTTCTGCACAACATCATTATGCTCCTGCGGCCAGTGCCAGTTGCGACGCAGGCGCCAGCCATCGACAATATCGCCAACCAGATAGATCGTTTCCGCCTCGTGATAGCGCAGAAAATCAAGCAAAAGCTCAGCTTGAGCTGCTTTGGAACCAAGATGCACATCTGAAATGAACAGGGTGCGATATTTTTTTGGATCGATCTGTTCTTCGCTCATTTGGTTGTCCTTCCGACTGGCAACCCGAATTTGAATGAAGAAAACCCGATTCATGTCACAAACATATGACGGCATTTTTGAGTGAGGATTTGTTGGACATTTCCGCGCGTCAACCAGAATCCGGTTGATTGCCACATCGGCTTAGTGGCATGTCTACGGCCATAAAAAGCAGTTTCGTTCAAAATACCGTTGGATTGCGGAACAACTGCTTCTCGAAATCGGGCCTATAGTGATTTGATAGTTTGAGATAAAAACGATATTGGCTCACATGACGCGAATAGGCGTCCTCACGCGGTTTCCCTCCGGCTGCGCGTATGAACTGGAAAGCGATGCTAAAATGACCGACAAAAAGACCCCCTCCACTTCCACGCGTTCAGATTTTGACGAAGCGGCCCTGTTCTTTCACCGCTACCCGAAACCGGGAAAGCTCGAAATTCAGGCGACAAAGCCGCTTGGCAATCAGCGCGATCTGGCACTCGCCTATTCGCCCGGTGTTGCAGCGCCTTGCCTTGCGATCCAAGAAGATCCATCCACTGCTGCCGAATATACGGCGCGCGGCAATCTGGTGGCTGTCATATCCAATGGTACGGCTGTGCTGGGACTTGGGAATATCGGCGCGCTTGCATCCAAGCCGGTGATGGAAGGCAAGGCCGTTCTCTTTAAGAAATTCGCTGATATTGATGTGTTCGACATTGAAATTGAAGCGCTTGAAATCAACCGTATGGTCGACGTGATTTCGGCGCTTGAGCCAACTTTTGGCGGCATCAATCTCGAAGACATCAAGGCACCTGAGTGTTTTGAAGTTGAAGAACAGCTTCGCGCGCAGATGAATATTCCGGTTTTCCATGACGACCAGCACGGAACGGCGATTATCGTTGCCGCTGCCGTTATGAACGGTCTGGAACTGGCCGGCAAGAAGATCAGTGAAGCGAAGATTGTAACGTCTGGTGCTGGTGCAGCAGCCCTTGCCTGCCTCAATCTGCTGGTTAAACTTGGTGCAAAACGCGAAAATATCTGGGTCTGTGACATTGAAGGCGTGGTCTATGAAGGCCGCAATACGCTTATGGACCGCTGGAAAGATGTTTACGCGCAGAAGACGGATGCGCGCGTGCTCGCCGATGTCATTGGCGATGCCGATGTGTTCCTTGGACTTTCGGCTGCGGGTGTTTTGAAGCCAGAACTGCTTAAGCAGATGGCTGAAAAGCCGCTTATCATGGCGCTGGCCAACCCGAACCCGGAAATCATGCCAGAGGCTGCACGCGAAGCGCGCGCTGATGCCATGATTTGCACCGGACGTTCAGACTATCCGAACCAAGTGAACAATGTTCTCTGCTTCCCTTACATTTTCCGCGGTGCACTTGATGTTGGCGCCACTGCAATCAACGAGGAAATGAAGCTTGCGGCCGTCCGTGCCATTGCTTCACTTGCCCGTGAAGAACCTTCTGATGTCGCCGCACGCGCCTATTCGGGCGATACGCCAACTTTCGGACCAAACCACATCATTCCTTCGCCGTTCGATCAGCGGCTGATTCTGCGTATCGCGCCTGCTGTTGCCAAGGCTGCGATGGAGAGCGGAGTTGCCACGCGTCCGATTGAGGACTGGGAAGCCTATATGGACAGGCTGACCCGCTTCGTGTTCCGCTCAGGCCTTATCATGAAGCCGGTCTTTGCTGCCGCGCGTGCACAGAAAAATCCAATGCGCGTGATCTATGCTGATGGTGAAGATGAGCGCGTATTGCGCGCTGCGCAGGTGGTGATTGAAGAAGGCATTGCATCGCCAATCCTCGTTGGTCGTCCGAATGTTATTGAAACACGTTTGAACCGTTATGGTTTGAAAATTCGAGCGGGTAAGGATTTTGAACTGATCAACCCGGAAGACGATCCGCGCTACCGTGATTATGTCGATCTTTATTTGTCCTTCACGGGGCGTCAGGGCGTAACACCTGAAGCAGCACGCACGATCGTCCGTACAAACTCGACTGCAATCGCTGCCCTCGCCGTTATGCGCGATGAAGCAGATGCAATGATCTGTGGTCTGGAAGGCCGCTTTGAGCGCCATATGCGCGTTGTAAAGCAGATCATTGGCAAGCTGCCGGGCATCAGCGATTATTCCGCATTGAGTTTGCTTATCTCGCAGCGCGGTGCCCTGTTCCTAACAGACACATATGTCAATGTGGAACCTGATGCCGACCATATTGCCGAGATGGCCATTTTGGCTGCAAAAGAAATCAGCCGCTTTGGTATTGAGCCAAAGGTTGCTCTGGTCTCGCATTCAAACTTTGGCTCCAAGGAATCTGCCAGTGCAGAGAAGATGCGCCGGGCTGCAGCACTGCTTGCGGAGAAAGCGCCTGATCTTGAATCTGACGGCGAAATGCATGGTGACTCTGCATTGTCGCAGGCGCTTCGTGACCGTGTATTTCCAAGTTCACGTCTCAAGGGCGAAGCAAATCTGCTTGTCTTCCCTAATCTTGATGCGGCGAATATCACACTTAACGTGGTCAAGACTGTCACTGATGCATTGCATGTTGGTCCTATCCTGCTGGGCGCAGCACGCCCTGCTCATATTCTTACGCCTTCGGTTACTTCGCGCGGTGTCGTCAACATGACAGCGCTTGCAGTTGTTGAAGCATTACAAAGATCCGGTGAAGGAAATCAGAATAAATAATTTAGATAGATCTTTATAATTAAAACGTAATAAACGCCAAGTATTCAAATAATACTTGGCGTTTATGTTTTTTTAACTGTAATAAATAAACATTGACACATACGAACAACGGGATGGGCTTGTTCTATGATGACTGTTTATAAGAAATTTACAAACTTACCTTCAGCAGTATTCGCTGTTACGATAGTTGGCTTATTGAGTGGCTGTACAACAACGCAACCTTCACAGCCCTGCACCAGTCAGGAAGCGGCAAGGTTGCATGCACAAATCACGCCAACGAATGCACGACTGGATAGAAATAAAATACAAATTTCACGTATTCGTGCCGAGCAGGCAAAAGAACGTTGTACGGGAAATTTGTTTGCACCTGTAAATAAGTCACCGAAGTGTGAGCGCTTGAAAACGCAGGAAGCAAAGCTTGTGTCTGAAAACCAGACACTTTCTGAAAGACTGTCAGAAATTAATGCTGCCATTGCCGGAATGTCTCATCCTGGCAAGCATGTAAAATCCTGCTCGGCCAGCTGGCTGCCGAAGCGCAGCGTTCAGAAAGCCGCGCCAAGCAGAAAATTGGCAAAAGCATCGGTTACGGTTGCCAGTGCGCAGGCGAAAAAGCCAGTACAAACTGATGGGCTTCCGGTTGAGGATTATGTCGTGCCGGCCTATTCGTCCTATAGCTCAAGCGCAACAGAGCCGGTCGCTTACACAGCATCCGCACCGGTGTTGCAAGCGCCAGCGCACATCGCACCTGTAGACGCGACACCGCCTGTTGAACGGGCATATTCGGATAGTGCCAAGGTCAGAGTGATCGGCTCTTCGTTCTTTCCGGACCAATCAAAACCAGCAAATCCGCAAGCTCCGGACCATGCGCCTGCCCCGTAAGCGCGATGCGCAGGGGCATAAAAAGTGTCTTGCCCTTGCGTCCGGTTGCGGTCTTCACAACATCGGTCCAGATTTTCCAGGTCTGCTTGTCCCAAGGGGCAGCAGGCAGCAATTCAAACGCTTGCTGCACAAATGCCTGATCCTCTTCGGACAGTTCAGGCTTTTCAGGCAGCTCGCCATTGATAATCTGCCACCAATGAGCTGCATCGTTGAAGCGCTCAAGATTACCACGAACAGTCAGCCAGAATGGTTCTGCCTGGTCGCCTGAAATTCCGAGTGCTTCGAGACGCTCTTTTGCTTTCTCGAAAGGCATTTCATGCAGCAAAGCGCGGTTAAGCGTATCCAGTTCGGCTGGGTCGAATTTTGCCGAAGATTTTGAAATGGCAGCCAGATCAAAGCGTTCTGCGAGCGCATTCATGTCGCTGGCTACCGAAACAGATTCCGAGGTTCCAATGAGGATTGCCAGTGAGGCAACGGACATCGGTTCATACCCGCTTTCGCGCAGCGAGCCGACTGACAGCGCGCCGGATCGTTTTGAAAGGCCTTCGCCTGAAACGGTGGTCAGCAAATTATGATGGCCGAAGATGGGCGGTTCTGCACCAAGCGCCTTGAAGATGGCAATCTGAACGCCTGAATTGGTGACGTGATCATCGCCGCGGATGATATGGGTAATACCAAGATCAATGTCATCGACAACTGATGGCAGTGTGTAGAGATAGGTACCGTCTTCACGAACCAGAACCGGATCGGACATGGAAGCCAGATCGACAGTCTGTGGTCCGCGCACCAGATCGTCCCAATGAACTTCGGTGCGGGTGGTCGTAAAAGGGTCGCTTTCGAAATTCGGCAAAAGGAAGCGCCAATGTGGCTTGCGGCCTTCGGCTTCAAAAGCTGCCTTCTCCTGATCCGTCAGCTTCAGGGCTTCACGGCCATAAACGGGCGGAAGGCGACGCGCGAGACGCAGTTTGCGGCGGCGTTCGAGTTCATCGGCTGTTTCATAGCAGGCATAGAGAAGACCGGCCTGTTTCAGCTTTTCGACAGCCTTGGCGTACACATCAAATCGCTTCGACTGGTATTCGATCCGGTCAGGCGTCACACCCAGCCATGCAAGATCGACAGCAATGGCGTCAGCATATTCCTGCTTAGAACGCTCTACATCGGTATCGTCGTAACGCAGAATGAATTTGCCGCCATTCTTTTTGGCGTAGAGCCAGTTTGAGAGCGCGGTACGTGTATTGCCAATATGAATATAACCCGTCGGCGACGGTGCAAAACGAACTGTAACAGTCATGACTCAATCTTTCAGCGGTCGCGGAAGCGGTTCGTTATCGGATAACGACGATCACGTCCAAAATTCTTCTTGGTAATTTTGACACCGGGCGCAGACTGGCGGCGCTTGTATTCCGCCAGATTAAGCAGATGCTCGATCCGTTGTACCGTTTCAAGCTGATGGCCGCGCGCGACAATCTCAGCATTGCTCATTTCGTTTTCAACGAGGCACTCAAGAATGTCATCCAGCACCGGATAAGGTGGCAGACTGTCCTGATCGGTCTGGTTTTCGCGCAATTCTGCGGATGGAGCCTTTGAGATGATGTTTTGTGGAATCACCTCGCCTGCAGGCCCAAGGCTGCCCGCCGGAACATTGTTGTTGCGCCATTCCGACAACGCATAGACCTGCATTTTATAGACATCTTTGATGGGGTTAAAGCCGCCATTCATATCGCCATAAAGCGTTGCATAGCCGACCGACATTTCGGACTTGTTACCGGTGGTTACAACCATCGAGCCAAACTTGTTGGAGATTGCCATCAAAATGGTGCCACGGGCACGGCTCTGGAGGTTTTCCTCCGTCACACCGGCTTCTGTGCCTTCAAACAAAGGCTTGAGTGCAGACAGAAAACCCTCGACAGGTTCGGCAATCGGCACAATATCATAACGCACGCCGAGCGCTTTGGCGCAATCGGCAGCGTCTTTGAGCGACTCTTCGGACGTGTAACGATAGGGCAGCATCACGCAGCGCACGCGATCCTTGCCCAACGCATCGACGCCTAACGCTGTGCAGATCGCCGAGTCGATACCGCCTGAAAGACCAAGCACAACATCCTTGAAGCCGTTCTTGTTCACATAATCACGCAGGCCCAGCATACAGGCCGAATAATCAGCTTCCAGACCTTCCGGCAGCGTAGCCTTTTCGGCCTCCTCGCAATGCCAGCCCTCGCCGTCCCGCTTCCATATGCTCAGTGTAATGGCTTCTGCAAATTGCGGCATTTGCAGGCGAAGCGTCTTGTCGGCGTTAAATACGAATGAGCCACCATCGAAGACCAGTTCGTCCTGCCCGCCAACCTGATTGGCGTAGAGCATGGGAAGCTCGGTTTCGATGACCTGTTTCAGAACCACCTGATAGCGGCGCTCGATCTTGGCGCGGTGATAAGGCGAACCATTGGGCACCAGCAGGAGTTCAGCGCCACTTTCGGCCAGTGTTTCCGCAACACCGAGATCACCCCATATATCTTCGCAGATCGGAATGCCGATGCGGACACCGCGGAAATTGACTGGTCCGGGCATTGGGCCCGACTGGAAGACGCGTTTTTCGTCAAATTCGCCATAGTTGGGAAGATCGACCTTGAAACGCTCGGCAATGATTTCACCGCCATCCAGAACAGCGACAGCGTTATGCAGGCCACTGTCACGCTGCATCGGTGTCCCGATGATGACACCTGGTCCACCATCTGCTGTGTCTTTGGCAAGCGCAGCCACAGCCTTTTCACAGGCTGCGACAAAGGCCGTTTTGAGAACCAGATCCTCCGGCGGATAACCTGCAATAAACAGCTCCGTGAACATCACAAGGTCGGCGTTCATTTTGGCTGCTTCTGCGCGGGCTGCACGCGCCTTGGCAAGATTTCCGGCGATGTCGCCCATAACAGGATTGAGCTGTGCAACGGCAATACGAAGCATGTCGAGATTCTCGTTTACGCTGATCATGCGTCAGCTTTAGCGCGCTTGTGCAATTAATTGCAACGGATGGCGTTCAAGAACAGTCGTTCTTTATCGGATCATATAGGTTGTGATCAGAATATAGCCCCATGTGGCGGCGACAAAAACAATCGCGATCAGAACGGCGAGCGAGCCGCAATCCTTGGCAATCTGAATTTCCTTATGAAAATCACGCGAAACAGCATCGCAAGTGGCTTCAATACCGGTGTTGAGCACTTCAACAAGAATGAGAAACAGGATCGATCCTGTCATCAGCAGAAATGCCAGCCCGCTCGGAGCAAGAAAGAATGCGATTGGCACTGATAACAGGAAAAGCACCAGTTCTTGCTGAACTGCCTTTTCATGAGCGGCCAAGTAGCGAAGAGCACGCATTGAATTGAGAAACGCCAGAAAAATTCGCTTCATTGATGCCCCCAAATGAGTTTTCGCCAAAACCAATAAGCGAATTCATTTGAAACACAACAGGGCGGAGAGTGAATTCTCCGCCCTGCGCTTGTTTCAAAGTGACTTTATTCAATCAGGCGTTAACGGCCTGCTTCTCCGAGCCCAGATCCCGTTCCTTCTTGAGCAGTTCTGCCAGAAGGAAAGCCAGTTCAAGCGCCTGATCGGCGTTCAGACGTGGGTCGCAATGCGTGTGGTAGCGGTCATGCAGATCTTCTGCTGAAATCGCACGCGCACCGCCCGTACATTCGGTGACGTTTTTGCCGGTCATTTCGACATGGATACCGCCCGGATGTGAACCTTCGGCGCGATGGATCGCGAAGAAGGACTCAACTTCCTTGAGGATACGGTCGAATGGACGCGTCTTGTAACCGCCTGCTGTGATCGTGTTGCCGTGCATCGGGTCGCAAGACCAGACAACCTTACGGCCTTCACGTTCAACGGCGCGGATGAGCTGTGGCAGATGATCGCCGACCTTGTCGTAACCAAAACGCGCGATGAGCGTCAGGCGTCCAGCTTCGTTTTCAGGGTTGAGAAGATCGATCAGCCGGATGAGATCATCGGGCTGTAGCGATGGACCGCATTTCAGACCGAGCGGGTTCTTGATGCCACGGCAATATTCGATATGCGCATGATCAGCCTGACGTGTGCGATCGCCAATCCAGATCATGTGACCCGAAGTGCCGTACCAGTCGCCAGAGGTCGAATCGACGCGTGTCAGTGCTTCTTCATAGCCAAGCAGCAGCGCTTCATGGCTGGTGTAAAAATCGGTTTCACGCAGCGAATGATTGCTGTCAGAGGTGATGCCAATCGCCCGCATGAAATTCATCGTTTCCGAAATGCGCTGCGCCAGTGCAGCGTAACGCTCTGCCTGCGGGCTTTTGCCAACAAAGCCGAGCATCCACTGATGTACGTTTTCAAGGTTCGCATAACCACCCTGCGCGAAGGCACGCAGCAGGTTCAGTGTCGCAGCGGACTGGCGATAAGCCATGTCCTGACGCTGCGGATCAGGGATACGCGATGCTTCGTCGAAATCGATGCCGTTGATGATGTCGCCACGGTATGATGGCAGCTCGACGCCATTGAGTGTTTCCATATCGGAAGAACGCGGCTTGGCGAACTGACCGGCAATACGGCCCACCTTAACAACAGGCTTGGATGCTCCGAATGTCAGCACGACGGCCATCTGCAAAAAGACGCGGAAAAAGTCGCGAATATTATCCGCGCCATGTTCTGCGAAACTTTCCGCACAATCGCCGCCCTGAAGCAGAAATGCCTTGCCTTCGGCAACGTCTGCCAGCTGGCTTTTCAGCTTGCGGGCCTCGCCTGCAAATACGAGCGGTGGATAGGTACGAAGGCGAGCCTCAACATCGGTCAGAGCCTGTGCGTCTGGATAAGACGGCACTTGCTTGATCGGTTTGTCTCTCCAGGAATTTGGGGTCCAGTTCTTCGTCATTTCACACCTGTTTTAATTATCCGCGCGATTTCTCTCGGATTAGTTCCTCCTTGCACGAAAGCTGAAATGCGTTTGTGCAAGACAATTCAATGTCTGTGCACGCATAACAGCACGCGTGATCGCGTTGATATAATGCAGACGCTCACTTTATACCAGCGAGAATCGTTAACAGGATGGGAGTGATACGAAAGTTCAACTTTCGAGCTTTTGCCCGTTCACCACGCGGTAGGTCGGCTTATACATTGTAACCAGTTCTTCCGCCGCTGTCGGGTGAACCGCCATGGTGCGGTCGAAGTCGCCCTTGGTTGCACCAGCTTTGAGCGAAATCCCAAGCAGCTGTGCCATTTCGCCGGCATCCGGCCCCATAATATGGGCCCCGACAACCTTCCGGCTCCTGGCATCAACGATGAGTTTCATCAGCGTTTTTTCGTTGCGGCCTGAAAGCGTGTTCTTCATTGGCCGGAACAAAGCGCGATAAACTTCCAGCTCAGCATATTTCTTTGCAGCTTCATCTTCCGGCAAGCCAACAGTGCCGATTTCAGGCTGCGAGAAAACTGCCGTGGCAATAAGCTCATGATCGGGTTTCGTTGGATTATCTTTGAAAGCTGTTTCAAGGAAGCACATTGCTTCGTGGATCGCGACCGGCGTCAACTGAACGCGATTGATAACATCGCCAACAGCCCAGATATTGGAAACGCTTGTGCGGGAATAATCATCGACTTCGATGGCACCCAGCGCGTCGGTTTTTACGCCTGCCTTTTCAAGACCAAGGCCCGCGGTGTTGGGTTTGCGGCCAATTGCCAACATGGCTTGACCGACATCGAGTGTTTCGCCATTGGTCAGCGAAACTTTCAATGCGCCATCAGATTGCTTTTCGACCTTCTCAAAAACTGCGCCGCAGATGATGCGAATGCCTTTAGAAACCATGGTTTCATGAAGCAGTTGACGCAGATCGTGGTCAAAGCGCGAGAGGATTTCTTTGCCGCGGTAGACGATTGTCGTTTCAACACCAAGACCATGGAAAATATTGGCAAATTCGACTGCGATATAACCGCCGCCAGCGATGGCGATGGATTTCGGCAACTCTTCCAGATGAAAGGCTTCATTAGACGTAATGCAATATTCATGGCCGGGCAGCGCGTCATGCGCGCTTGGGTGACCGCCCGTTGCAATCAGAATTTGATCCGCAGTGACACGGCGCCCGTCAGCTTTGAGTTCGATTGTGTGTGCATCGATCAGTTCTGCGCGACTTGCAAAAATATCGACGTTCGAGTTTTCAAGACCTTTGCGATAAAGACCTTCAAGCCGATCAATTTCCTTGTCTTTCGCCGCGAGAAGCTTTTTCCACTCAAAGCTGCTTTTGCCAACATTCCAGCCATATCCGGCCGCATCTTCAAAGTGCTCGGGAAATTGCGAGGCGTAAACGAAGAGTTTTTTTGGGACACAACCACGAATAACGCAGGTGCCGCCCATACGGTACTCTTCGGCCAGACCGACCTTTTTGCCCATTGCACCGGCCAGGCGCCCTGCCCGCACGCCACCGGACCCACCACCGATAACAAAAAGATCATAATCATAACCGGCCATGGGACTCTCCATTTAAATCTGATGCGTGACACTTATGTAAGCAAAAGAAAAAGCCCGGCCAAGTCGCCGGGCTTTTAAAATCTGCGTTACAATAAGAAATTACTGCTGAGCAGGCTGTTCAGGCGTAGCCGTAGCACCTGCCTGGGCTGCGAGAACTTCTGCAACCGAAGTCGCGAGATCGCGGGCAATTCCGTTCTGCCAGATATTGGCAGCCTTAACGACTTCGCGCGTTACAATCGGGCCTTCAGCAAGCAGCTTCTTGCCTGCTTCGGAATTGTAGAATGCGGCGATTGCTTTGAGTTCATCTTCGCTGAACGCATTTGCATAAGCGCGAGCCGATTCAGTTTCGAGATCGGCGCGGCGAGCAGCAAGCGCGAGCGCTTTGTCATCAACAGTCTTGGTGATGAGCGCTTCAAGATTTGGGTCTTTCTGAATAAGTTCCCCCTTCAGCGCCCGTGCGGCACTCGGCAGGATCTCATCAAACTGTTCAGTCGCCTGAATGGAAGCAATTGCCGCGCGGGCAGCGTCCAGATGCGAAGCGGAAATTTCCTGTGCTGAGGCCGCATGAACGCCTGACAGCAGGACGAGTGCGGAAAACGGTGCAATCAGACGGCGGAAGCCAGTTGCCGGGATCATATGGTCAGTACTCCGTTCAAACAATTCTTATAGGCGGTTTAAGGCCGGGTCATGGTTCGGATGCCGTCAGCGCCTGCAATGATTGCGGCCCGTGCCAGTCCGATAAAAAGTCCGTGCTCGACAACGCCCGGTATGGCGAAGAGAGCGTCAGATAGAATCTTTGGATCGGGAATGCGGCCAAAAGATGCATCCACGATATAATGCCCACCATCCGTTACAAATGGTGAGCCGTCTTTTAAACGCAGGACCAACGGACCTGCAAGGCCGCATTGCGAAGCAGCCAGTTCAATAGCGCGCAAAGTTGCGCCAAGTCCAAAACGATTGACTTCAATCGGCAGAGGAAAACGGCCAAGCGTCTCAACAACTTTCGACCCGTCTGCAATAACAATCATTGTGTCGGAAGCGGCAGCGACGATCTTTTCACGCAGCAATGCACCACCTCCGCCCTTGATGACTGAAAGATTAGGATCGACTTCATCAGCGCCATCGACGGTCAGGTCAAGATGCGGCGTTTCTTCCAGAGTCGTGAGTGGAACCCCCAATTCTCTGCAAAGATCAGCTGTGCGTTCCGATGTCGGTACGCCAATGATTTTAAAGCCGGAATTTACCTTTTCTGCGAGCAGACGCACAAATTCTTCTGCCGTCGAGCCAGTTCCAATTCCCAGACGCATTCCATCTTTGACATGTGTCAATGCCTCGGCGGCAGCGGCGATTTTGAGCTTTCGTGCTTCATCCATGCCTGAAATATCCATGCCTGAATTTCTATCTTCCCATCGGATTCTTATCCGTCTCCGGCAACGCCTCTAGCATGCGGGAGCATCGCAACAAAGCTCTCAATATGAATTATCGTTATTTTTGCGATGAACTCTTATTTCATCTCTGTCTTGAGAAGGTACGAACTTGAGCCTATCTCAAAGATCAGCTAGCACTGCATCAACACAGATTTTTTCCCGAAAGAAGCATCATGTCCGCTGCCAACTCCAAGCCCATTATCGTTTTCGACCTCGATGGCACATTGGTTGAAACAGCGCCAGACCTTCTGGGCAGCTTGAATCACTGCCTTGCAATCTCGGGCTTGCAAACGGCTGACCATGGTCAGCTGCGCCGCTTTGTGGGACAAGGTGGCCGCGTTATGATCGAGCGCGCTTTTGCAGCGCAGCAAAAACAGCTTGATGATGCGAAGCTTGATCACCTTGTTGAAGAATTCCGCGAGCATTATGCGGCACACATGCCGGGCGACTCGGCATTTTATCCGGGCGTCCTTGAAGCCATGGATCGTTTTTCTGCGAATGGTTACACATTGGCGGTTTGCACCAACAAGTTTGAAACATTGTCGGTCAAGCTTTTGACTGCAATGGGTGAAGCTCATCGCTTTGCGGCAATTTGCGGTGCAGACACATTTGCATTCCGCAAGCCAGATCCGCGCCATTTGATCGAAACAATTGCCAAGGCGGGCGGAAACCGTGATCGCGCCGTGATGGTTGGAGACAGCCGTACAGATATTGATACGGCGAAAGCAGCCGGTATCCCTGTTGTTGCCGTAGATTTCGGTTATACTGATTTGCCGGTTCAGCATTACGAGCCAAGCCGCGTCATCTCGCATTATGATGAATTCACACTTGAAATGGCTGAGCAGCTTTTGGAAGCCGTTGCAGATAAAGTCTGAAACAAGGTAACGCTATTATGAAGCAAATTCTTATATTTACCGCTGTTTCTTCAATAGCGTTATCAGCAAGTGCTTTTGCAAATGAGCCGTCACAGACCGGACTACCGGGCGTGAAGATGCAAAAGCCGATCGTATCGGCACCACCACCTGCACCTGAGCCCGATAGTCAGCCGGCGGGGAGTTGGAAAAATTTCCGCGTTGGCAATACTGATGTTTCGATTTCCGGCAGCGTTACCGTTGACGTGGGGAGTGGCAATAGCCGAACATCCGGGCGATAGAGCATTTCGTATTTTGATTGAATCCCTGGAAAGGCTCTATCAATTTGTTACGCATTATGCCACGCAAAACCGCTTCCCACTTTTGTTGAAAATCCTCTAGAGCGAAGCCCAGACGGCGGGTAACTGCTCTGGCAAATCCTCTGCAATTAGCCCATGTCCGAAGCGTCGGCCTGCATCTGCATGGATCCAGACGGCAGCGCCTGCTGCTTCAAAGGCTGGCATTCCCTGTGAAAGCAATCCGCATACAATGCCAGCCAGCACATCGCCCGATCCCGCCGTTGCGAGAAATGGTGTGCCATTCGCATTGATAATGGCGCGCCCGTCAGGTGCTGCAATTACCGTATCCGGCCCTTTATAGATCACAATGGCATTTGCCCGTTTTGCTGCTTTGCGTGCCCTATCTGGCTTTGACATTTCGTTCCCGGCTGCAATATCCGGAAAAAGACGCCGAAACTCGCCCTCATGCGGCGTGAGAACAAGCGCCGTGTCGGCATTTCTTTGAGCTTTGAAAAGCTGTTCCGGCTGATTTTCAAAAGCCGTGATGCCGTCGGCATCCAAAACCACGCCTTTTAGATATTCAGAGCGCCCGTTGACAGCTGTCAACAGCATCAAGGCATGATCGCGAGCAAATGACGGATTGCCGTAGCCCGGTCCAAGCACGCAGGCTGCAACCTTGCGCTCCACCAAAAAAGTTTCAGCATCCTTTATACTGCGTGTCTCGCGCAGCATGATGCTCGTCAGATGGGCTGCATTGGTTAAAACTGCATCAGGTGGCGAAAGCAATGTGACAGCCCCTGCACCACTGCGCGCTGCCGCCCTTGCCGATAAACGTGCCGCACCTGTTGAATGCACAGGCCCGGAAAAAACTGCCGCATGGCCGCGACTATATTTGTGGGCATTGATTGCAAGTATGGGCAGTTGGTCCTGCCAAAGCTCCGGCGCATTTTCAAAAGTATCTGGAGCGATGCTTTCCAGCACCGTATCGGGAATCCCAATGTCTGCCACATGAAGCACGCCACAATGCGCCCGGCCCGGCTGCAAGAGATGACCGGGTTTCTTACGGAAGAATGTCACGGTTGCGCGTGCCCAAACAGCGGTTCCCAAAACCTGCCCGTCTTTGCCGGATATGCCGCTTGGCAAATCCACAGCCAGCACGGGAATGTTCGAAGCATTGACTGCTTCTATTGCGCTGGCTTCGGCGCCTTCCACCGCGCGGGCCAGACCTGCGCCATAAATCGCGTCGATGACGCCGACAAAATCTTTGGGTTCAAACGCACTGATACGCCGCACATCTCCTTTATAATAGTGGAGTGCCCTCATCGCATCGGTGTCCGGGCGAGGCTGCGCTGTTCCGAAGCAGGTAACGGCATATCCGGCCTTAGCGAGGAATTGGGCCGCAACATAGCCATCGCCACCATTGTTTCCGGGGCCACAGAGAACGGCGACCCGGCCTTTGGCAAGGAACATGCGCTGGGCTACATCTGCAACGGCATGCCCTGCTGCGAGCATCAGTGAAAAACCATCACGCGTGCCGCTTTCAATTGTCATTTTGTCTGCACGCGACATTTGTTCCGGCGTCAACAGTTCCAGCATGACTCATATTTCCCCTGGTTGTTGGTTGATTAATCGCGCGCCATTCGCTTTGATGCAAGTCTGATTAAGTTCATGGCAGATTGTCTATTTTTTAATCACCGTGCAGAGCATAAAACTGCCGTTGAAAATCTTTCACACGGATTGCCTTGCCGGGATGACAAAAAAAATGCCACTCTGCTGCGAGGAAGGTTAGACTTCTGAAATTATTGAAAATGCGCTAGCCTCAATATCAGCGCCCTTTTCAGCTGAATAGATGCGAAAATTTCGGCAAAATTTGCTGAAAACAACGCAGAACTTAAAAAAAATGGCTGTCACCTAACGAGTTGGCACAGTTCATGCTTCTATATCAGCGAAACGGGCACGACGCCCATTTCCGAACAAGAGCGGAGACCATTCTCTGATGAAAAAGATCGAAGCCATCATTAAGCCTTTCAAGCTGGATGAAGTGAAGGAAGCCCTTCAGGAAGTTGGTTTGCAGGGAATTACTGTAATTGAAGCCAAGGGTTTTGGCCGACAGAAGGGCCATACCGAGCTTTACCGCGGCGCGGAATATGTCGTCGATTTTCTTCCCAAGGTGAAAGTTGAAGTCATCGTCGCCGATGAAACCGTCGATGGCGCCATTGAAGCTATTCGCAAGGCAGCCCAGACAGGGCGCATTGGTGACGGTAAGATTTTCGTCTCCAATATCGAAGAAGTTATCCGCATTCGTACCGGTGAATCCGGCGTGGATGCCATCTAATAAAACCAGCCTACCGAACATCGTCGTGCAAACAGGATATTAAAATGACGACTGCCAATGACATTCTGAAACAGATCAAAGATAACGACATTAAGTTTGTCGACCTCCGCTTCACAGACCCTAAGGGCAAACTGCAGCACGTTACGATGGATATCGGCCTCGTCGACGAAGACATGTTCGTTGATGGCGTTATGTTCGACGGCTCATCGATTGCTGGCTGGAAGGCCATCAACGAATCCGACATGGTTCTCATGCCTGATCCGGAAACCGCTCACATTGATCCATTCTTCGCTCAGTCCACGCTGGTCATTCTCTGCGACATTCTTGATCCGGTTTCGGGTGAAGCTTATGGCCGCGATCCACGCACGACTGCAAAGAAGGCCGAAGCCTACATGAAGTCGCTCGGCATCGGTGACACTGTTTATGTTGGCCCAGAAGCTGAATTCTTCGTATTCGATGATGTGAAGTACAAGGTTGATCCATTCAACACAGGCTTCAAGCTCGACTCAACCGAGCTGCCATCGAACGATGACACCGATTACGAAACCGGCAATCTCGGCCACCGTCCACGCGTCAAGGGTGGTTACTTCCCTGTTCCGCCAATCGACAGCGCGCAGGACATGCGTTCGGAAATGCTCACCGTTCTGACGGAAATGGGCGTAACCGTTGAAAAGCATCACCACGAAGTGGCGTCCGCTCAGCACGAACTGGGTGTCAAGTTCGACACGCTCGTTCGCAACGCCGACAAGATGCAGATCTACAAGTATGTTGTGCATCAGGTTGCCAATGCCTACGGCAAGACCGCAACGTTTATGCCAAAGCCAGTCTTCGGTGACAACGGCTCGGGTATGCACGTCCACTTCTCGATCTGGAAAGATGGCAAGCCAACCTTCGCGGGCAATGAATATGCCGGTCTGTCGGAAAACTGCCTGTTCTTTATCGGTGGCGTTATCAAGCACGCAAAGGCCGTGAACGCATTCACCAACCCATCGACCAACTCCTACAAGCGTCTGGTCCCGGGTTATGAAGCACCAGTTCTGCTGGCTTACTCGGCTCGCAACCGTTCGGCTTCCTGCCGTATTCCTTTCGGCTCGTCGCCGAAGTCGAAGCGCCTTGAAGTTCGCTTCCCTGATCCGGCAGCAAACCCATATCTCTGCTTTGCAGCGCTGCTGATGGCTGGTCTTGACGGTATCAAGAACAAGATTCATCCAGGTCAGGCGATGGACAAGGATCTTTATGACCTTCCTGCAAAGGAGCTCAAGAAGATCCCAACCGTTTGTGGTTCGCTTCGTGAAGCGCTTCAGTCCCTCGACAAGGATCGTGAGTTCCTGAAGGCTGGCGGTGTATTCGAAGACGATCAGATCGACAGCTTCATCGAACTCAAGATGGCGGAAGTGATGCGTTATGAAACAACGCCACATCCAATCGAGTTCGACATGTACTACTCGGTTTAATCAGGATTGCGGGTGGCAATGAACAATTGCCACTCACTCCGGTTAAGGCCATTACCGAGGGGAACGACGTGCCAGAAGGTGCGCGAAAGAAAACCCGGCGAAAGCCGGGTTTTCTTTTACAATCAGTATATTATAGTTATCAGTTAAATAATAACTAGAGCGCTTGCAAGACGCGGGCAGCAACCAATATTTCGCTCTCACGCGTTGTGCGGCGTGCGCGCGCTTCAGCATCCTCACCCCAATGCTCAATAGTCCAGTCTTCATCAAGATGCGCGCGTTTCCAGCCATCCTCAACAGACACTTCGCCTTTGGCGATTGCCAGAGCGATCAGTGCGGAGCCGGTCAGCGTTGTCATGGTATGCAGCGATGCCAGCGCAATCGGATTTTTGAATTCTGCAAGATGAATGCCGAAAGCTGCAATCGCTTCACGTGATTGTTCGACATGCATCACACCTTCTGCAAGTGCAAAACGGGCGCCAAGGCTTTCCGCCCAGTCGATCAGCGGGTCCCATTGCTCTGTCTGACGTGCAACAAGTTCCTTCGGGCTTGCCGCGCGATAGCAGATCATGTCCGTTCCGGCAAAGCGCAGAATGTCTTCAAATACCGCTTGCGGGTCCTGCGCAATGCCATCAATCGCTGTGTTCACCAGACGTGTGGCAGGCATTTTCGACGGATCGATAACCTTTTCCTGTGCGCGGAATTCTTCCGCGATGATTTCCGCAGCTTCCCGGGTTGGCAGAAGCAGAACGGCCCGCGCCGGGGTTTTGACAGGACGGCCATCAAGGTGCACGGTGAAACCGCCTTCAACTTCGGCAACCTCAGCCTTTTCATAAAAACGTTTTGGCAGTGGCGTTCGCATCAGTTCCTGCGAGCGCGCCACCGGGTCTTTCTGGGAGATTGGCATTTCAGCTTGCGGGTCGCTCAGAGTGTCGCGCATAATATTGTCCGGTTCATTAGAGAATAGAGGTATCCATTTCATGCAGGATTGCATGAAGTTCTTCTGGCTTGCTCAAAACGTGATGAGCGCCTGCTTCCACAAGTGAATCCGGGCGATGATAGCCCCATGAAACACCTGCGGCGCGCGCGCCTGCCGAGCGAGCCATTTGCATATCGTAGATCGCATCGCCGATCACGATTGTTCGCTCTGGTTCTATCCCCATTTCGGAACAGGATTCAAGCACCATGGCCGGATGAGGCTTGGACGGGCAATCATCAGCGGTACGAACGATCATGAAATGATGTCCGATGCCATGGCGTTCAAAAATCGAGCGAACGCCACGCTGCGACTTGCCAGTGACAATTCCCAAAAGAAGATCATCGCGGCGGCCAAGCTCTGTCAGAAGCGGCAGGATGCCATCATAAAGTGGTTCTGCAAAACCGGGCGTCTGGCGAAGTTTTACGAAGTTTTCCTTGTAGCGCTGCGTGAGCCAGTGCGCCTGCTCATCAACTTCGCGACCAAGCAGCTGGGCAATCGCTATCGGCAGCGAAAGACCGATGATCGAATGTGTCTGCTCGATTTCAGGCGGCGTCAGTCCGGCATCAACAAAGCTTGCTGCCATGCAATGATGGATCGTATCTCCGCTATCGACAAGTGTGCCGTCACAATCAAAAAGAACGAGTTTCATGAAGCGGCTCCGGCTTTTGCTGGGCGGTTAATAATAATGAGGCCCAGACCAATCAGGGCAAGCGCTGCAAGGATTTTCCAACCCATTGGTTCATGAAGCAGCAATCCACTCAGCAACACGCCAAAAGCAGGCGTCAGAAAAGCAAAGTTTGACAATTTGGAAGCCGGATAGCGGCTTATCATCCAGAACCACAGCGGATAGGTCACAGCCACCACGAACATTGACTGAAACAAAAATGACAGCACCGAGAGCATAGCCGGGTCGCGGATCAATGGGCCGCTGAAAAACAGCAATGGCAACGGCACGAATGCAGCCACGACCAGCTGATAGAGCAATGTCTTTTCAGGCGCAGCACTTGCAAGCTTCGACCGTTTAATGACGAGCGTGGTCATTCCCCAAAGCATACCGGAAATCAACGCCAGCAGATCACCGTAGAGTGCATTCGGACCCGGACGGCTGATATGGTCTGAGAAGACCACGAAAACACCGATAAACGCCACACACATGCCGATGAAAGCACGCATCGACATACGCTCGCCCAAAAGAAAATGGCTGCCGATTGCCACCCAGAACGGCATGACATTCATCATCAGCGTGACACGCCCGACGCTGGTCAGCTCCATCGCAAGGAAGATCATGACGAATTCCACGCCAAAAAGAAGGCCGGCCAGAATGCCGGGCTTCAGCGTTCCGTCACGACCGAACAGCGGAATACGCTTCCAGTAACACCAAAGAAAAACGCAGGCACCACCCAAAGCTGCACGACCTGAAGCCATGAGCATGGGATTAAAACCACGATTGCCGATCTTAATGGCAACCTGATTAAGCCCCCAAGTGAACATGATAAACATCACGAGGGCAATTGCCAGTCCGTCGAATGACACCCTGCCCTGAACACTTCCCCGTGCCGCACCCGACATTGTTACTCTTCCGCGTTTGCCTCATCAAAGCCAAGCAGGTTCCACGATTGTACCATGTGCGGCGGCAGCGGTGCTGTCACATCAATGATGCCACCTGACGGGTTTGGAATGCGAATGCGGCGCGCATGAAGATGCAGCTTCTTTTGAATGCCGCCAGGGAATTCCCAGTTCTGGTCAGCTTCAAAATATTTCGGATCGCCGATGATCGGATGGCCGATATGCGCCGCATGAACACGCAGCTGGTGCGTGCGGCCGGTATATGGCTCCATTTCCAGCCATGTCAGATTGTTGCCGACCTTCTCTACAATCCGGTAGTAAGAGACTGCATGATCAGAATCCGGCTCACCATGCTGGCAAACACGCATCTTATCGCCATCCGGCGTCTGATCTTTGACCAACCATGTTGAAATCTTGTCTTCGCGCTTGCGTGGAACACCCTTCACAAGTGCCCAATAGGTCTTCTTAGTGTCGCGTTCGCGGAACGCAGCTGTCAGTGACTGAGCGGCGCCGCGTGTTTTTGCAACAACAAGGCAACCCGACGTATCGCGATCGATACGGTGTACAAGGCGAGGCTTTTCCCCACGCTTGTTGCGCCATGCTTCCAGCATGCCATCGACGTGGCGTGTCAGGCCGGAACCACCCTGCACCGCCAATCCTGCTGGTTTGTTGAAAACATAGACCTTTGTATCTTCATAAATCAGCATCTGCTTTAGAACATCACCATCATCCTGGCTGCGGATGGTGCGTGCAGTTACCGGGCCGCTTGCTTTTTCATCGACACCAAGTGGCGGAATGCGAACTGCTTGTCCAGCCTGCAAGCGCGTGTCTGACTTTGCGCGACCACCATCAATACGCACCTGACCCGAACGGAGCAGTTTTTGCAGGTGTCCGAAACCAAGCCCCGGAAAATGGACCTTGAACCAGCGATCAAGACGCATACCCGTCTCGTCATTAGCCACAATTTTCTGTTCAACGCCTGCCATGGAAAAACCCGATCAATACTTAAACGAGGCGCGAGCTTCGCACGCCTGACTTTATGTCTGTCAATAGACGTGCCAACGCCGGATTGCTAGGCATAAAAGCACTCGCAATTGTCACAAAAACGACCCGTAATCATCACGCTCGGTTACATATGTTTTTAATTTATGGTCAACTTTGACACCCAATTGCCACTTCTTGCCGTCATTGCATATTGATAGAACAACGGGACTGCACCATTTAGTCCCTTGAAATAGAACGGCGGGAGTCCCACGGTGTCTTTGTTCAAAATCTACTGGCGTGCCATGGAATATCTTGCAGCAGAGAAAGCTGCAACCATAACCATGTGCGTTGCAAGCGTACTGGTTGCCCTTGTCATGCTGGCCGAGCCGATCCTTTTTGGTCGGGTCATTCAGGCGATTTCCGACAAAGGCGATATCGTTACGCAGCTCGCCATGTGGGCAGCTCTCGGTGCGTTTAACATCATCGCAGCGGTCTTTGTTGCGCGTGGGGCTGACCGCCTCGCCCATCGTCGCCGTTTGGGTGTGATGATCGACTCTTATGAACGCATTATCACCATGCCACTTGCTTGGCATCAGAAGCGCGGCACGTCGAATGCGCTGCATACGCTGATCCGCGCAACGGACTCGCTGTTCACTCTCTGGCTCGAATTCATGCGTCAGCACCTGACCACCGTGGTGGCACTGGTGGCGCTTATTCCGGTCGCTATGAGCATGGATCTTCGCATGTCTATGGTGCTGATCGTGCTTGGTGTCATCTATGTGATGATTGGCCAGCTCGTCATGCGCAAAACCAAGGACGGCCAGTCTGCTGTTGAAAAGCACCACCACAAGCTGTTTGAGCATGTGAGCGATACAATCAGCAATGTTTCGGTCGTGCAGAGCTATAATCGCATTGCTTCGGAAACGCAGGCACTACGCGAATATGCAAAGAACCTCGAAAACGTTCAGTTCCCGGTTCTCAACTGGTGGGCGCTTGCCAGCGGCCTTAACCGCATGGCTTCGACCTTCTCGATGGTTATCGTGCTTCTGCTTGGTGCGTATTTCGTAACCAAGGGCCAGATGCGTGTTGGTGACGTGATTGCCTTTATCGGTTTTGCCCAGCTGATGATCGGCCGTCTTGACCAGATCAGTGCCTTCATCAACCAGACTGTGACGGCGCGCGCCAAGCTTGAAGAATTCTTCGAGATGGAAGACGCGACCGCTGACCGTCAGGAGCCACAGGACGCGACCGATCTTGAAAACGTCAAGGGCGATATTGTTTTCGACAATGTGACCTTTGAATTCCCGAATTCGGGTCAGGGCGTCTATGACGTTTCGTTTGAAGTGAAGCCGGGGCAGACCGTGGCTATCGTTGGCCCAACGGGTGCAGGCAAGACAACGCTGATCAATATCCTTCAGCGGGTATTCGATCCTGCCGCCGGCCGCATTCTGATTGATGGCATTGATACACGCACCGTCAGCCGTCGCTCGTTGCGTCATGCCATTGCCACTGTTTTCCAAGATGCAGGTCTGTTCAATCGTTCGATTGAAGAAAACATCCGTGTTGGTAATGAAAATGCGACGAGTGAAATGGTTCAGGCTGCTGCCAAGGCTGCCGCGGCCCATGACTTCATTCTCGCAAAGGGCAATGGCTACGATACGGTTGTCGGTGAACGTGGTTCGCAGCTTTCAGGCGGTGAACGTCAGCGTCTGGCAATTGCACGCGCTATCCTGAAAGATTCGCCAATTCTCGTACTCGACGAGGCGACCAGTGCGCTTGACGTTGAAACCGAGGAAAAGGTCAAGCAGGCCGTTGATGATCTGAGTGAAAACCGCACGACCTTCATCATTGCGCACCGTCTGTCGACTGTTCGTTCTGCTGATATCGTCTTGTTCATGGACAAGGGCCATCTGGTTGAGCGCGGCAGCTTTGATGAACTCGCTGCTCGCGGTGGCCGCTTCTCCGATCTGCTTCGCGCCGGTGGTTTGCAGCTTGAAGACAAGTCGGAAAAGGCCAAGAAAGAAGACGTTGAAGAAAGCAATGTAATGCCTTTCCCGGTCAAGGGATCGGTTGCCTGATAGGCTTAAACTCATAGAAAAAGGCCCGTTCTGGGCCTTTTTCTATGCAATTGGAACTTCAAAGCTTAGCCCGTCATAACCGGGCTCTACATGATCGGGCGTCTCGCGCATGACCGTGTCGTAATCGAGTGGCACATGCATATGCGTCAGGATTGCGCGTTTAGGCCCGAAAAACTCGACCCATTCCAACGCCTGTTCCAGCGAAAAATGGCTTGGATGCGGGCGATATTGCAGCGCGCCGATAATCAGCACATCAACATGACGGATATATTTGAGGCTCTCATCCGGGAATGCGCTGACATCCGTGCAATAAGCAACATCGCCAATACGGAAACCGAGCGATTCAATATCGCCATGTACCTGTGTAAATGGCTCAAAGCGGATCGGCCCTCCCGCACCCGTGATCGAGAAAGCCGTTTCAGCCATGATGTCATGCATTGACAGGATCGGCGGGTAGCTCGACCCAACGGGCGTTTCAAAACAATAGCCGAAGGCCTCAAACAGACGATTGCGTGTCAGCCGGTTGGCATAGACATCCATTAGTCGGCGGTTTTCAACGACATAGGTGCGTAAATCATCGATGCCATGAATATGGTCGGCATGTGGATGCGTATAGATGGCTGCATCAAGCGACGTGACATTGGCATCGATCATCTGGTCCCGGAAATCCGGGCCAGTGTCGATAACAACAACCGTGCTACTTCCCTCAGCATTGAAGCGCTCAACCAGCAAAGCGGCACGGCGACGCTTGTTCTTCGGGTTTTTCGGATCGCAATTGCCCCAATCGCCATTGATACGCGGTACACCGGGCGACGAACCGCACCCGAGAATTGTGAAACGCAGACAATTGCGAGGCGATATCACGATAATTATTCCCCGGCAGGCTTTGGCATTTTGGAGAAAAGCCGGAAGACATTTTCACTGGTCATGTCCGCGATTTCTTCTTTGCTTACGCCGATTGTTTCAGCCAGCACGGCGGCTGTGTGCTGCACGAATGACGGCTCATTACGCTGGCCGCGATGCGGCATAGGCGCGAGATAAGGCGCATCCGTTTCAACCAGCAAACGATCACGCGGAACAATCTGCGCTATTTCGCGAATATCGGCCGAATTCTTAAATGTCAAAATGCCGGAGAATGAGACGTATCCGCCTAGTTCTACGCCTTTTTCTGCCAATGCACGACCTGACGAGAAACAATGCAGAATGAAGGGAAATGCGCCTTTCGCCGTCTCAGTTTCCAGAATATCGGCCATGTCCTGATCAGCGCTTCGGGCATGGATCACAAGCGGCAACTGCGTGCGGCGCGCCGCTTCAATATGCACGAGGAAGCCCTGACGCTGGGCTTCTGGCGGCGCATAATCATAATGATAATCAAGCCCCGCTTCGCCTATGGCGACAACCTTCGGATGCGCGGCCAGCCGCACAAGATCGTCGGCAGTCACATCCAGTTCTTCATGGGCATTGTTCGGATGGGTGCCAACCGAACAATAGACGGACTCATATTTTTCAGCGAGTGCTAAGATCGTATCGAACTTACGCACCCGTGTTGAAATCGTGAGCATGCGTTTGATACCGGCGTCGAGGGCACGCTGAACGACAGCGTCGCGCTCCGGTTCGAAATCCGCAAAGTCGAGATGGCAGTGACTATCAACCAGCATATTCAGCTCAGTTCTGTTCTTCCGCTTCCACATAGCGCGGGAAAACCGGCTGCGGTGCGGGCAGTTCCGCGCCGCCAACAAGCGGGCTTGCCGCTACGTCTGAGAACTGGCGCTTGTCTGCCGGGATTGCCAGAGTATCGAGCAGCTTTTCCGCCGATTGTGGAATGAAAGGCTGAACCATGATACCAACGCGGCGGATCACTTCTGCCGTCACATAGAGCACCGTACCCATCCGCTCCAGATCGGTCTTGCGCAGCGCCCAAGGCTCCTGCCCCGCAAAATAGCGGTTTGCTTCCGCAACAACGGCAAAGATGGAACCGAGTGCGATGTGCAATGCCTGATCGCCGACAGCCTTGCGTGCGGTTTCCAATGCTGCATCGGCCTGATCAAGAATAGCCTTATCGGCATCCGAGAAGGCGCCCGGAACTGGAACCTTACCGTCGCAGTTCTTTGCAATCATCGACAGCGAGCGCTGTGCGAGATTGCCAAGATCATTGGCGAGATCGGCATTGGTACGGTTGACGATTGCATCGTGGCTGTAGCTACCATCCTGACCGAATGGCACTTCGCGCATCAGGAAATAACGCAGTTGATCAAGACCATAGCGTTCAACCAGCTCAAACGGATCGATGACATTGCCGAGAGACTTCGACATTTTTTCACCGCGGTTGAACAGGAAGCCATGCGCAAACACACGCTTTGGCAGCGGAATGCCTGCCGACATCAAAAATGCTGGCCAGTAAACCGCGTGGAAACGCGAAATATCTTTGCCGATGATATGCGCATCAGCAGGCCAGTAAGCCCACTTGTCACTGGTCGTATCTGGATAGCCGAGTGCTGTGATGTAGTTGGTCAGCGCATCAACCCAGACATACATGACGTGCTTTTCATCGCCCGGAACAGGAATACCCCAGTCGAATGTCGTGCGCGAAATCGACAGATCTTTCAGACCAGACTTTACGAAGCTAACGATTTCGTTGCGACGCTCCGCAGGCATGATGAAGCCGGGATTGTTTTCATAAAGCTCAAGGAGCTTGTCCTGATAGTTCGACAGACGGAAGAAATAGCTTTCTTCTTCAACCCATTCGACAGGCGTACCCTGCGGGCCGTAACGAACATTATCGGCGCGGACTTCAGTTTCTTCTTCGCCGTAATAGGCTTCGTCGCGTACTGAATACCAGCCCGCATAACCGCCCTTATAAATGTCACCACTGGCCGACATGGCCTGCCAGATTGCCTGGCTGGCCTTGTAGTGACGCTCTTCCGAGGTGCGGATATAGTCATCATGCGAGCTGTTCAGAAACTCGCCCATGCGCTGGAAAGCAGCGGTGTTGCGATCTGCGAGTTCGCGCGGGCTTATGCCTTCCTTGCGCGCACTCTGCAACATCTTGATACCGTGTTCATCCGAGCCGGTCAGGAAGTGAACATCCTTGCCATCCAGACGCTGAAAACGCGCCATGGCGTCGGTCGCAATCAACTCATAAGCATGGCCGATATGCGGCTTGCCATTCGGGTAAGCAATCGCAGTGGTGATGTAGAATTTTTCGCGGCTCATCGGAAATCCGGCTTCTTCAAGTGTGATATTCAAAAAACGTTAGCGGTGACATAACGCATGTAGGACTGCATGTCACGTAAGCGGAGGCAGGCCTGACCGAAAAGCACGATGCGTTTTTTCCAAAAGAATCATAACGGCCTGCTTTCGGTCGAGATTATAGGTCTCGGCATTGGAAATTTCGCGGGTCAACTCACTCCAATAGCGTGACCATTGATCGGCTTCGCGCAACTGACCCGAATCTGCATAGCGACGCGCTTCATCGGCAATCCGGCTCATCAGATAATCACGGAACAATTCATACTGAACTTCTGCTTCACGACCGTTCAGAACACCTGAGAGAGCCTGCGCTTTCGGCAGGTCGAAATTCTGTCTCTGCAAGATTGCATCGACCGTATCGGATATTTCCAGACCACCATGCGCCACGAGAAGCAGCGCCTTGCGCACGCTGCCTTCCGAACGACCGAGAAGCGATGGTGTAATGTTATCCGCATCAAGGCCGACGCTTGGCCCGATGTGAACGAGTGCGTCGGTGAGCGCATCATCGCCAAGCGGCTTGAACTGGATGCTCTGGCAGCGCGAACGGATTGTCGGCAACAATCTTCCCGATGAATGCGAGATCAGAATGAAGATTGCGCGGGCGGGCGGCTCTTCCAGTGTTTTGAGAAGCGCATTGGCCGCGTTGCGGTTCATGTCATCTGCCGGATCGACAATGACAATGCGCCATGCGCCGTCTGATGCGGTGCGGGTGAGAAAATGGGTAACACGGCGAATTTCCTCAACCGGGATGCCAGTTTTGAACTTGCCCGTCTTCTGATCAAAAGGCCGATTGATATGCAGCACAGCCGGATGCATGCCGCCTGCAATCTGTCGCCATAGTGGCTTGTTAAAATCAGGTGCGCCAATGGTTTCAGGTGCCGAAGCCTGATCGCTATGTTCAAGCATATGGCCCGCCAGATGAAAGGCCAGCGTTGCCTTACCGATCCCCTGCTCACCTTCAAAAAGCAGGGCATGATGCATCCTGCCTTCACGATAGGCCTGCGCAAGGAAAGCCGCAATCTCGCTGTGACCAGTGAGATAATCGCTGGCAGATGGCTCTGCAACGCCCTCGATGGAATCATGCGCTTTGGGGACGTCGAGTTCTTCGATCACAGAAGTCCCCTTTTCTTCAGAATCTCATCGGTAATTCGGATAATATCAACGGAAATCGCATCCTGAGTGCGGTCGGCATTCACCACTTTACACCGCTCGGGCTCCGCTTTCGCAATAGCAAGAAAAGCCTGACGGCGTGCTTCATGCACGGCAATCGCTTCTTTCTCGAAACGATCCGCCACGTCAGCACCACGGCGCTTATTGGCTCGTGAAAGGCCTTTTTCTGCAGGAATATCGAGAATGATTGTGAGATCAGGCATGGCACCATCGATGGCGATACGTTCAATCGCCGCCATGTAAGTGGCATCAAGATTACCCGTCACCCCCTGATAGGCTCTACTCGAATCGATAAAACGGTCGCAAAGCACGATGCGAGTTTCAGCGAGCGCCGGGCGGATCAGCTGATCGACATGATCAGCACGGGCGGCGGCGAACAGCAATGCCTCCATGGCCGGGCCATAGCTTTCGGCATTGCCGCTCAGAATCACATGGCGGACGGCTTCCGCTCCCGCAGAACCTCCTGGTTCACGCGTGATCAGTGGATCGAAGCCAAGGGAACGCAAATGCTCTGCCAGCAAGGCGATCTGGGTTGATTTACCCGCGCCTTCCCCACCCTCGAATGTAATGAACAATCCGGTCAAACTGACTTCCGCAAAATTGAGTTCCGATCAAAACAATCTCTGTTCTGTTTATCGGCGTTTAACTGGAACGTCGAGGGTTTAGAGATATTTCCTCAACCAGCCGGTCGCAAGCTCCATCACAGCGCCTCTGGCGCGCTGCGAGAGCGTACCAATTGCGACGTCCTGCGCCGTATATAGCGGTATTTCCTGAACCACATTGCCGTTTAACTCAAATTGCATGGTTCCGACTTGTGTGTCTGCATCGACCGGCGCGTTTAACGGACCTTCGTAAGTGATGCGTGCTTTGAGCTTGTCGCGCCCCTCCTTTGGGAGCAACAATTCAACGCTATCTTTCACTTTCAGCGGGACACTGGACGCCGAACCGCCGAAAACCTGTGCTGCACCGATCTCATCGTTCGCCATATAAATATTGATGGCATCAAAGGAGGTCATACCCCACTGAATGAGCTTTTTGGCCTCTTCTTCACGCTCTTTGGTGCTGGTTAAGCCACTCATGGCCAAAAAAAGCCGTCGCCCATTCTGTTTTGCTGACCCTACAAACGCGTACCCCGATGCCTCCGTATAACCCGTCGCCATGCCATCGGCACCAATATCGAGCCGCAAGAGCGGGTTTCGATTGCGTTGCATGATCTTGTTCCAGGTAAATGCTTCCTGCGCATAATACGTGTAAGCCTCTGGATGCGCACTGTAGATATGCCGCGCAAGCTTTATGAGATCAGAGAGCGTTACGGTCTGTCCATCCGCCGGCAATCCGGTGGCGTTGACGAAATGCGAGCCGGTAAGCCCCAATTCTTGCGCTCGTTCATTCATTTTCTCTGAAAAAGCAGCCTCATCGCCGGACAAGCCTTCGGCAAGAATAATCGCACCATCATTGGCTGCCTGAACAATCATGCCCTGAAGAAGATCGGCGACAGTTAGCGTCGATTTGAGCGCCGCAAACATGGTGGACGTCCGCGACGGTGCGCCACCAGTACGCCACGCATATTCCGTGACTGGATAGGCGGTTTCGAGCGTTGTTTCGCCTTTTTTAAGCGCCTCAAAAACAACCTCCGCCGTCATCAGCTTGGCAAGTGACGCCGGTGGAATTTTTAAATCCGGATTTTTGGAAAGAAGAACCGTGCCACTTTTATCGTCCAACAAAAGGACCTGCGGCGCTTTGGTGGCGAACTCTGCCGGTACAGTCTGCGCATAGCTTGGCAAAGCGAAAAGAAACGAAACGGCAACCGCCGTTACAAACTTCACGCTTTTAGGCCGTTGCATCCTACCCTCGTCATTTTCGAATGAAGCCACGCGGTATTTGCAGCTGGAATCAATCGGCACGAACGACAAAAGCGTCGCTCGCTCCAGCCTTCCATGCTGCACGAAGCAGATCGTCGTTGTTGCCATTTTGGGCAAATGCCGTCAGTTCGTAAACATCGCCCTGCTCTGTCGGTGTTTTCGTGCGCGTGACGCGCGCAGACCGAGGCAGGGATTTCTGAAGCTTCAACGCATCTTCCAGCGTATTAAACGTGCCCAGTTCAACATATTCACGCGGCTCTTCCGCGTCTTTGCGCTTCCATGCGTTCGAAATCGCACTTTCAGTCAAAATACTGCCGTAAGTGCGTTCTTCTGCATAGGCAGATGCCGCCAAACGATCAGAAGCATACCCCAATCCACCAATATTTGCGGCTGTAGCAACACCAAAGCTATGAGCCGGACGCTGTGACGGAACGGGAACACTCGCGGGTAACAAAGGCATTTCACCATCGCCATAAGCCTGATTGACTTCAAACGGTGATGATTGCGGAATAGGCATAGCCGCAATGCCTGCCGGTGTTGGTGTCGGTGCATTCATTGCCATCATCACGCCTGTGGCTGGCTGTCCGATCGGATCAGCATTACCTGGTCGATAGGATGCCATCAGATAGGCATCATCCTGCCCGTCAAGCGGAGCGCGTCCAACATATTCCACCTTCACGTCAGCAGTACCATGATGCTGGTAATCCAGCATCTCAGCCGCCTTTTGCGACAGATCAATAACGCGATCACGCTCGAATGGTCCGCGATCATTCACACGAACGATGATCGAGCTACCATTATACATATTGGTAACGCGCGCATAGCTTGGCAGCGGCATCGTTGGATGCGCTGCTGTCAAATGCGTCATGTCATAGATTTCGCCATTGGCGGTCAACCGGCCATGAAAAGCGCTGCCATACCAGGAAGCGCGACCCGTAGAGGCATAATTCTTGTTCTCTTTCGGATAATACCAGCGGCCTTTAACCTGATAGGGTTTGCCAATCTGATCACGCCCACCGCCACGCGGCAGCGGCTTGCCCTGAACACTGGTGACACGGGGACTGGCTTTGACGCCATATTTGGATTCAGCAAAATATTCTTTTGGGTGCTTTTTCTTCGATTTTGGCTGTGGAGCAGTTGCACAGCCTGCAAGAGCAAGAGCCAGCGCAACAAAGGTCAACATCGCAGCCGGTGCACGCTTATCGCGCCTTATCGACAGTTCCGCACTTTCAGCACGGTTTCGCCACCCGTTAGAACTCATACGCCATACGCCCGCAATTTTTCGTTGATCGAGAGATCGAACTTATCTTTTAGAAAATAGTGATGTCACTGAATTATTGACGGATCATTAAAGCTTTTGCAAATCCCTATAATGAGTCGTCAGCTATCCGCATATTTCTGACACATCCAACAGGGAACTTTCGGTTTGCCTGCGCGTTGATTTTTCAACATGAAGGAGAAACAAAATGTTCCGAGCTCTTATCCTCTGGCTTCTTGGCGTACCATTCATCGCAGTTCTGTTTATCTGGTATTTTTTCTTCTGATGATGGAACACTGGGGGGCATTGAGCGTTATATTGACGGCTCTTCTGACCTCCGAGCCAATCACCTAACGTCATGAATTGGGCCCGTTCTTTCAAGAGCGGGCCATTTTTTGTGAATTTAAAATGATGCAGGCCGATAGGCGCGGATCACCTCGCGGTGCAGGCGAAAATGCGCGGGCGTCCAGGTCGTAAGCTCACCATCTGTGTTGACCGGACGCGGTTTTTTTGTGCGAATAATGACTTCCTGTGTTGGAAAAGCGCGCACATCATCCCATTTCGACTGGGTTCCCTGACGAAGGCTGGGAAGCAGACGCAGCAACTCCCACCAACCATCAACTTCCAAACTGTAAAAATCGAGTTTGCCGTCATCAATGGCTGCGTCTTTTTGGACAGCCATACCGCCGCCATAAAATTTGCCATTCCCAACCGATACCTGAAGCGTCTTGATCGTTTCGGTCATCCCGTCATGCTCAAGATAGGCTGTGAACAATTCCGAACGCATGAGAATACGGCCTGCCGCAATCGCATAGCCGAATTTGCCCCATTTTTTCTTGGCATCAGAACTGAGTTGTTGTGCAAGCTCTGCACTAAAGCCAATACTGGCGACATTGAAATAAAGATGGCCATTGACCTCACCAAGATCAATTGGATGTGGATGATAGGTGAGCAATTGCCGTGTTGCCTCAATGGGATTGGCAGGAATGCCAATCGTGCGGGCGAAATCGTTGGCCGTACCAAACGGCAATATGGCAAGCGGCAGTTTCGTTTCGACGAGCCCTCGCGCTGCTGCGTTTAGCGTACCATCGCCACCGCCAATAATGACCATGTCCACATCGGTGTTCGCACGAATAACATCCGAAATGGTTTCATCGCCCCGGACTGTCTTCTCGATGAGAGCAAGGTTTCCACGTTCGAGTATCACGCGCATATCCGCATTGAACCCTTTGCCATTGCGGGCTTTTGGATTGACAATCAGCAATGCTCGGCGCTTGGAGGATGTGGCCATAGGTTCCCGTTGGAATTTTTAAATTGAGGTATTGAACAGCGCAAATGGCGATGGATTTTCGGATATCAATGGGAAGGCTTATGAATTCTTTTTAACGCTTTTAATGGTTAAACGTCACAGCCCTGCAATGGGCGTGAAAAGCCCTGCGCATAGCCGGGGATAGTTCACATAGAGTTTTCTTGTTTGTGATGTCGATAATGTAGATATTCATAATATGAAGATATTCTTATTTGTTTTGGCTATTGCTGCTTTTCTTGTGTTTGGCTGCTATTTGCAGACGCATTTTGGCGCGTGGCAATAGACAGTTTCATAAAAATGACGCGACGGTCGAAATTAAGATTGATCCTAAGAGTGGCGAATCTGTCCGCAGCTCGAATCTAAAAACGAGCGGCGTTTATGTTAGGGCGCCGCTTTTTCTGCCAAATTCACGCCTGCACAGAAGCGGTAAATTTAAAATGGCAGCAAAATGACTGCATTTTCCACAGTTATGAGCCTAAATTAGAATTATCCCAACTTTTTTATCATCTTACGTGCGGAAACGATTGACGCTGACCAAGTTCCCGAATACATGAGCAGCGTTCCTGATCGAAAGACATCAGAACAATGCGCGGGTGTAGCTCAGTTGGTTAGAGTGCCGGCCTGTCACGCCGGAGGTCGCGGGTTCGAGCCCCGTCACTCGCGCCATTCCTCTCTCAACAGAGGAATGTTTGGAACTAAATTTCTTTATCTCACCGATGCAGTTATTGCTTATGCAAAAAAAGCAGCCTATAGGCCGCTTAACTCGGAGCGTTTTGAAATCTTAGAGCATCTCCTGTTCTGATTGAAACGCTGAAAATACGTGATCTGTTTGCCTTAACGGGACCGAAACAAGAGCAGTTATAAATCATACAACAAGCTCAAACGGATGAAGACCATACAGGAGTGCGCCATCAGATGCCACACTCGTAGTCGTTATGCGGTTAAATCAGAAAGCCATAATCAGGTTCTCATCATTTCGAAATAAGTGCACAATTCATCTCTATTTCGAGCCGGTGCAAAGACAAGCTGCTCCCCAATTCTGTGCATTCCCAATTTCATTAGGAGATTATGAGAAATGGTATTCTCGGTTTGCGCGCCTGCTCGCATTGAATGTACTCTCAATCCTTCAAAGCAAGCTGCAATTAGTCCTTGGGCGGCTTCATAGCCCAATCCCATGCCATGAACTTCTTCAGAGAGCCAGTAGCCGATTTCGCCAACTCGCTTTCCATCAAACTCTTCAAAATCTACTTTGATCCATCCAATGACCTGATTGTCAGCTTGGTTCACGATTACGAGTGGAAGCGTACGCTGTTCTGCATGACCAGTGAGGGCTTTATCAATTATCTTTTCAGCAGCTTTTTGTGTAAGAGGATATGGCCAAGCGGCCACCCACCGGCTAATCGCAGGCGTCATTAATTTTTGCAGTGCCGCGCTATCTGATACCGTGACCAGACGCAACTCCAAGCGCTCAGTAAGCTTTTTGAACGATTGCCAGCATTCATTTGTCATCAATTTTCCCAACATTTTTAACAGCCCCCTTGTCGCGCATGACCGTTTGTCGAGCGGTCACAAATTTTCGAGTTATAGCTGAAATATGTATGCCTGCTACAAAATCAGCGTGCACGTCCTGTTTCTGTTTATCCAAAGTGTCATGGACACCCTAAATTTTTCCGTTCAGACTTGACTTGCTTGAGGCCATACTGCGTGCGTTCAATTAGCCGATCGCGCTCGAACTGAGCGCCTGCGTTGAGAACATTCATAGTCATTGTACCGGCTGACTGGTTAGATCAGAACCACCCAAAGCGAGGCAGTAAAAATACATCTGAAGACAGCCATATCTCGCGATCGCATCCAATCAAGACCACTGAAAAAACTACCCGGCCGCGCTGTCAAGGCTGACGAGCAAGCGGACTAACGCGCCAGAGCATTGCGCTATCTCCGCCGCTTTCTCCAAATGCATGGCAGCACCAATACCAGCGGAGAGAAACTTAGTTTGCACTTCCTCGAAGTTGGTAAGCGTCAGAAGTGTACCAGGCCGTGCCGCGACTGAAAAACATTTTCCGACACAATGAAAAACATGCGCGCAGGGCCGTCATTCTTGAAACGCGACCACCGTAGCATGGCATAGGTGATCCTGGTCTGCCCCCTGAAAAGTGATCCTTCATGAAGTATGGCTTATGAGCCTCAGAAGGACATTGAAATGGTAGCGAAAAGACACAAGGCAGAAGAGATCGTCACGAAGCTT
>NZ_JBDJNL010000015.1:0-73574 GCF_039674445.1 Brucella sp. TWI432
ACGCTTTCATCAGAGCGCGGGCGCGCCGTGAAGTTCTGCTTTAAGGCTGTGGAATTGCAGCTTGAAACAAACAACCCGGACCACGGCCAGGCACAGGATAGCATCAACATTGCCGGCAGTGCGCCGGATGACTTCCAAATCGGGTTTAACGGCCGCTACTGCCTCGACATTCTCGAGGCGGTCGATTCCAAGGAACTGACCTTTGAACTCAGTGATCCTGGTTCCCCCTGCAAAATCACGCCAACTGAAACCCCAGGCAGCGGCGAAAAGCCTCTTTTCGTGCTGATGCCAATGCGGGTGTGAGGTGAATTATGAAAAGGCCTGTTCCGTTCAAGCAAGCCGATGTGACACGAGCCATTAAGGGTGCCATTGCAGCTGGAATGAAAGTAGCAAGAGCAGAGATAGATCAGACCGGCAAGATCATCGTATTTTCACCGAGTGAAGATGCGTTGAAGCCCACAAATGAACTAGACAAGTGGTTGGCAGAGAATGCGCGTGCGTCTTAAAGGCGCTAATCCATGCGAGAAGGGCGGTCGCGTTTATCGCGGCACTCGCGCTGATAAAGTTTGGACGTTTGATGATGAACAGCTATTTTTGGAGAAGGCCCCACCTCATTTACATCTGGCTTTGATTTTAGCTCTGTGGACAGGGCAACGGCAAGGCGACTTACTAAGCCTGACGTGGCAGGCTTATGACGGGCAGCGTATTCGTTTGAGACAATCCAAAACCGGTTCACGTGTAATAATTCCCGTTGGCGCGCCTCTGAAGGCTGCGCTCGATTCAATCGCTGATAAATCAGGTCTAATATTGAAAACAATTGAAGGAGCCGCATGGACTGCCGATGGCTTCAGGTCATCGTGGAGGAAAGCATGCATAAAGGCCGGCATCACCGGAGTGACCTTCAACGACTTGCGCGGAACAGCTGTGACGCGGCTTGCACTGGCAGAATGTACAGAGGCGGAGATCGCAACAATCAGCGGACATAGCCTGCGTGATGTGGGTTCAATTCTTGATGCGCACTATTTGAACCGCGATCCGAAACTGGCCGAATCTGCAATCAGAAAGCTCGAAAGTAGAACAAACTTTGCAAACTGATGTGCAAACCGCTCGAAACTGTTCTAGTTTTATACTGGAGATTATCTAATGAAATCAAATGGCTGGGGAACCTGGATTCGAACCAGGACTAACGGAGTCAGAGTCCGTGGGTCTACCGTTAACCTATTCCCCAGCAGGGTTTGCTTGTCAGTCTTAATGATCTGAACAGCACTTTCGACAGAAGCGTGAAGCTTTGTTTGTCGACGGCCTTCATCTAGCGAACTCAAACGATGAGTGCAAGCCCTTCTTTTAAAAAAATGTGGTAAATTCAGTTATTTCTTTGTTGCTCCGGGGAGGCCTTGGTATTGCATCGGTAGCTGAAACGGATGGTAATAAAAAAAGCCCGGCAGCAAAGATGCAAGCCGGGCAAAGGGGCAGGCTGGCCGAGAGGGGACCCGGCTGTGAAGGTGGCGCCTGCCAGATGTTCATTCAGCAGATATTGCGGGTTGCCTCCACGCGTAAGCGCGCATCTGCAAGCTTGGACAGAACGCGCGTCGGATCTTCTGCGCTGCGCGTATGAATCACTGTATAAATGTCTCCGCTCTGAAGCCCGATATCCTTGAGCAGATAATTATCGAGTTCGTTGAGGCGCATGACATGGCGCCGATTTCGGAAAAGCGTCCAGCGACGCAGAACCGACACAAACACGGACTTTACCATTTGCTTGAGCGCGGAGGCGTTTGCACTCGTTGCCGGTAACTGTGTCATCGTGGTCTTGCTGATCGCTGTCATTGCCGCTCTCCTTTAAGCGCGCGTCTTTAAAATGTTGGTATCGTCAGGTCATTCGCTTTCGCGTCTCCATTCTCTGCGACGTCGGCTTTATCCAACAAGCCAATTGATTATTCCAACGAATGTTTTTAATGTAACAGTTCAATAATTATGATGGATGGTTCTGATGAGTGCGCCTTTGGATCTGGACCAGTTGCAGACCTTCATTGCCATTGCCGACACAGGCAGTTTTACCAAGGCAGCAGATGCTGTCTTCAAAACGCAATCGGCTGTTTCCATGCAGATGCGCCGTCTTGAGGAGCGCATTGGAAAACCGCTTTTTGAGCGGGATGGCCGCATTAACAGGCTGACTGAAGATGGCGAGCGATTGCTGATCTATGCGCGCCGGATGTTGTTGCTCAATGGCGAAACCATTGCAGCTTTTGACGATACGCAACTCGAAGGCCATGTGCGTATCGGGACGCCGGATGATTATGCTGATCGGTTTTTGCCCGAAATCATGGCGCGCTTTGCGCGTTCAAATCCACGTGTCGAGCTTTCGGTGGTTTGTGAGCCGACCGTTAATCTCGATGAGATGATCCGCCGGGGAACGCTGGATATTGCGCTTGTGACGCAGTGTGATGACAAGCGCCGCTCTGAAGTTGTGCGAACAGAACCGCTTTTATGGGTAGCGTCGGCCAATCATGCCGTTCACGAAGAAGCGATGCTTCCACTGGCTGTGGGGCGCCCAACATGTATCTGGCGTCATGCGGCAATCAGTCTTCTAGAGCAGGCAGAGCGCGATTATCGGATTATTATCACAAGCTGGTCTGCAACAGTTCTGGCTGCGGCGGTTTTATCAGGCCTGGCGGTTTCGGTTTTGCCGGAATGTGCACTGCGCCCGGGCATGCGTGTTCTGGGTGAAGCGGACGGTTTTGGCGCGCTGCCCGAATTTGGTATTGGCATTATGCGTGGTCATACCAAACAAAATGCGATTGTGGATGCGCTGGCGCAGCATATCATTGAAAGCCTTGATAATATTTCATCGCCTGCGCCGGTTGCGATGGCGTCTGCAGAAATAGCATCCTTTCCTTCTGTCCGGACACGCCGTGTGCGCAGCAATGAATTATTGCCGGGTTGGTGATGGTGCATAAGATGACGGGGTGGCGTCTTGCCCCGTTGACCAATGCACGTCCGCTGTTACCTATTGCAGAATGAGTATGGGTTCAGATTCGATACCGGGTGGCACCGCCTCCAATGTAGCGGAATATAGCGTTTCCGAGATTTCCGGCGCTTTGAAGCGCACGGTCGAGGATACGTTTTCGCATGTGCGTGTGCGCGGCGAAATTTCCGGCTATCGTGGACCGCATTCGTCAGGACACGCATATTTTGCACTTAAAGATGATCGCGCGCGGCTTGAGGCTGTGATCTGGCGCGGGTCCATGGGCCGTTTGCGCTTCCGCCCCGAAGAGGGGATGGAAGTCATTGCTACGGGTAAACTGACGACCTATCCTGGTTCTTCTAAATATCAGATCGTCATTGAACAGATGGAACCGGCGGGTGCAGGCGCGCTGATGGCGCTGCTTGAAGAACGCAAGCGCAGGCTGGCTGCGGAAGGCCTGTTTGATCCCGCAGCAAAGCAGCTTCTTCCATTCATGCCGCGGGTGATTGGTGTTGTCACATCGCCAACAGGTGCGGTTATCCGCGATATTATTCACCGCATTTCGGATCGTTATCCACTGCATGTGATTGTCTGGCCTGTGCGCGTGCAGGGTGAAACCAGTGGCGCGGAAGTGGCCGCAGCGGTGGAAGGTTTCAATGCACTGACCGAAGATGGCGCGATTGTGCGCCCTGATGTTCTGATTGTGGCGCGTGGCGGCGGCAGTCTTGAAGACCTCTGGGGCTTCAATGATGAAATCGTCGTTCGCGCAGTTGCCGCATCGCATATTCCTGTAATTTCGGCCGTTGGCCATGAAACGGACTGGACGCTGATCGATCTGTCTGCTGATGTGCGTGCGCCAACGCCGACAGGCGCTGCTGAAATGGCAGTGCCGGTCAAAGCCGATCTGGTTGCAACAGTTGCAACACAGTCTGCGCGGCTGGCGTCGGCCATGTCGCGTTTCATTGACCTGAAGCGTCAGGCCTATCGTGCGGCCGGTCGCGCGCTGCCATCTGCCGATCAGTTGCTGGCCTTGCCGCGGCGGCGGTTTGATGAGGCGGCGTCACGTCTGACACGCGGGCTTTTTGTGAACACGCAACAGAAACGCGTTCAGTTCGAGGGCCGTGCGCGTCAGTTGTCGCCACGTTTGCTGCAACGCGGGTTTGATGAGCAAAAGCGTCATTTGAAATTGCTTGCCCAGCGCTTGCCGCGTGCGTTGGAAGTCTTCCTGCGCGAAAGACGTGTTGCTTTTGCGCGGCGTGCCGAAAGACTGACGCCGGCGCCGCTGTTGCGCCGCGCAACGCTTGCAAAAAACACTGTCGAGCAGCTTGATCGCCGTCGAGATCAGGCGATCAGCCTGTTGATTGAGCGCACAAAACGCCGTGGGCAGGAACTGGAACGCCTGATGCGGACACTCTCTTATGAAAGCGTTCTGGATCGCGGTTTTGCGGTTGTTTTTAATGCGGATGGCAAGCCGGTCAAACAAGCGGCAAGTATTTCGGAAGGGGATGCTTTGTCGATCCGCTTCCGTGATGGCGATGTCTGTGCAACAGCGGGACATGGCCCTGAGATACCATCACCGAAAGGCGCGGCGCGAAAAACGTCTTCGTCTGGTTCTGGCGGGCAGGGCACGCTCTTTTAGCAACACATAGAGCGCAATTTCGCTGAGGTTGCAGATAAATGAGCACTCTTAAGGCTGACTTAAGTTTGGTTTTCTCTTTCGTTCGTTTAGCGAGCCAAATGGCTTAATTGGATGAAGCGAAAGAGTTTTTGAATGTCGCGTAACTTTCCCCATGGCCGTATAGTGACGAGCCGCCGCGCGTTTCTCATCGGTGCGAGTGCTGTTGCATTATCGGGCTGTGTTTCGACCGCGCAGCAGGCAAGCCAGGTCAAACCTGAACTTGCTCCGATACGCGCTGTGCCGCCCATGTATGAAGCGATGCCCTATGAGCAGTTTCCAATCCCTGCGGTGAATGTTGCCAAAGTCGATCCGAAATTCTGGCGGCAGGAAGTCGATTATCCGACCACTGAAAAGGTTGGCACCGTTATCGTCGATACGCCCAACAAATATCTTTATCATGTGCGCAGCAATGGCCGCGCCATGCGCTATGGCATAGGCGTTGGACGTGATGGGTTTTCATGGGCTGGCCGTGCGATTATCGCTTATAAGCGGCAGTGGCCGCGCTGGACACCACCAGATGAAATGGTAGCGCGCCAGCCTGCGCTGGAACCTTACAGCATCGCCAATGGTGGTATGCCGCCCGGTTTGAAAAATCCGCTCGGCGCACGCGCTCTCTATATTCATAAAGACGGACGTGACACGATCTATCGTATTCATGGATCGCCTGAAGAATGGAGCATTGGTAAGGCAGTGTCGTCTGGCTGTATCCGCTTGCTCAATCAGGATGTCATCGATCTCTATAACAATGTGCGCGATGGCAGTACGATTGTGGTCATTCCTGATCCGAGTAAGGGAACGCAGGTTTCGGCTTAACGAGCAAAAGGCGCGGACTTCCGCGCCTTTTGCTTATTTGAAGTGAGGCTAGCGCATTCCGAAAAGTGCGAAGCGGTTTTCGGAATGCGCTTTAAATACCTGTTTCCTTACAGACGACCACACGCCAGCCATCGGGATCTTCATAGGTGAAACTGCGGTTGAGCCAGTATGGATTTTCTGGCTCCACAGGCGCATAGCCTCCGCCCTGCATCCGTTTGTTCAAACGGTCATAAGCCGCCTCGTCGGTTATATAGATCACCAGCAGATTATCTTCCGACGGAGCCCGGCAAGGACTGCCTGCTTCATGTTCTGTGAATTCAAGATGTACACTCTTTCCGGGCAGGCCCAGCATGATACCGTTATATCCGTCGTGGGCTTCAAAGGCACCAAGTTGCGGCAGCCCAAGGCCATCACGATAGAAAGCGATGACTTCATTAAATTTATCCGTTGGCCGGGCAAAGCGAACTTGAACAGGGGTAGCCCCTTCGCCAAGAGTGAGTGATTGTTGGGTGGATTGAGTATTCATTTTGCGTTCCTTTGGTTTTAGTTCTGTCCGGATGCGGCCAGTGCCTGCATTCCGCGCCATAGGGATGGCGCCTGCATGACGATGACACCAATGGCGACGAGCAGGACGCCGATCAGACGGGATGGCGTGATTTCTTTTGATACAAATCCCATGATGCCGAAATAATCGATCAGCACAGAGGCGATGAGTTGTCCGGCGATAACTGCAGTCATGAAACCGGCTGCACCAAGTTTTGGGGCAAATAGAATGGCGGCGGTAATGTAGAGCACACCGGCAATGCCGCCGATCCATATCCACTTCGGTTGTCCTACAAGACCACTGAAAGTGGGGAGTGACACTTTCATCGCCAGTAAGACGGGCAACACACAGATGATGCTGACAATCAATGAAACAATCGTTGCCCAAAGCGGATGACCGAGCGCACGTCCCAAAGCTGCGTTGGCACCTGCCTGAAACGGTACAACCGCACCTGCGATAAGAGCGGCGATTAAAAATGTGAGTGATCCCTGAGCCTGCATGAAGATAGCCTTTTCTGTATTCATCTGGCTCAAATCTAGATATAAACGAACTGAATTTGAAATTCAGATTGCAGAGTTTATTATGCACAAGATGAATAATCTGCGCGGTGTCGATTTGAACCTGCTTGTGGTTCTGGATGCACTTCTGACAGAGCGCCATGTCTCGCGCGCAGCGGTACGGTTGAATATGAGTCAGCCAGCCGTCAGCCATGCGCTGGCCCGTTTGCGAGAGCTGTTCGATGATCCGCTTCTCATTCGCCAGGGGGCAGGTTTTTCTCCGACCATCAAGGCAATGGAGATAACGAAGCCGCTCGCGCAGGTTCTGTCAGGGATACGCAGTGTTCTTGGTCCGCAGGGTTTTGATCCTATAACCACGCAGCATCGTTTTCATCTAGCCATGTCCGATTATGGCGGTAGCATTTTGCTGCCTGAACTGGTGAGGGATTTACGCCGGACAGCATCGGGGGTTGATCTGGTGGTCAGCCAGTTTAGCCGTGAAAGCATGGTCGCGCGCATTCTGGATGGTGAGATTGATCTGGGGTTCGGTGTGTTCCCACATTTGCCGGCTCAGATTGCGGCAGATGTCATCATGCAGGACGAATATGTCTGTTTGCTTGACCGCCGAAGCATCGAGGGGCGGGTATTGGATGTTGAAACATATTTGGAGCGACCGCATGCGCTTGTTGCGGTGCGCGGTGATGCGTCGACGGAAATTGAGGAAAGCTTGAAAAGTGCCGGATATACGCGGCATGTCGCAGTGGTTGTTCCGCATTGGGGCGTTGCGCCACAGCTGATTTCCGGTACAGACCTCATTTTGACCATTGCGCGTGGCGGGTTGAAGAATCTTCCGAAGGATAGCAATCTGGCCGTCCTGCCTGTGCCCGTGGCGTTGCCACCGATACCGTTTGTGCAGATATGGCATAAGCGCCGGGAAAGTGACCCGGCGCACCGCTGGCTACGGTCGAAGATAAGCGCGAGCGTCTTTAGCGTTTAATAAGCGTATTCGAGGAAGATCGGCTCGACCGATCCTGCCCAGACACTGTTATAGGCTTTGAGCATCCGCTCCGCATCGGTGATGCCTGCGGCAACGATTTCTTCGAGTGGTGCGAGGAAATGCGTCTCATCAAAGCCGTCGCCATTAAGCTGCTTGCGGTTGAGCAGGCCGAGGCGCGAGATTTCCAGCGTCTTGCGTGCAATCTGCGCAACAGGCTTGCCGCGGAACGAAGCATTGAGTGCCCTTGCAGGTACATCATTGCGCAGCGCCAGCACCTCTTCATAGGTCCAGTCTTTGGTCAGATATTCTGCGGCACTGAGCGCTTCCTCATCATAAAGCAGACCAACCCAATAAGCGGGCAGGGCGCAGATGCGGCGCCATGGGCCACCATCGGCTCCGCGCATTTCGAGGAAGCGCTTCAGACGCACTTCCGGGAACAGGGTCGAGAGATGGTTGGTCCAGTCGCCCATATTCGGCACCGGATCGCTGACTTCACCCTTTAATGCACCATTCATGAACTGGCGGAAGGTGACGTGCGTGCAGTCGTGATAATGGCCATCACGCAGGATAAAATACATCGGGATATCGAGCGCCCATTCGACATAGTCGATGAAACCGAAGTTTTGGGAGAAGACAAACGGCAACACGCCCGAGCGCTGATTGTCGGTATCGCGCCAGATGTTGGAGCGCCACGACAGAAGGCCATTTGGCTTGCCTTCCGTGAAGGGCGAGCTTGCAAACAGGGCCGTTGCAATCGATTGGAGCTTCATCGAAACCTGCATCTTGCGACGCATGTCGGACTCGGAACTGAAATCGAGATTCACCTGAATGGTCGACGTGCGATACATCATGTCCAGCCCTTCATGGCCGACCTTCGGCATGTAGTTGGTCATGATGTTATAACGTGACTTTGGCATGACAGGCGTTTCGGCCAATGTCCATTTTGGGCTGCCGCCGAGGCCAAGGAATCGAATGCCAAGTGGTTCCGCAATCTCGCGCACCTGCGAAAGATGAGCGTTCACTTCACGGCACGTCTGGTGGATAGAGGAAAGCGGCGCGCCAGACAGTTCAAACTGGCCACCCGGTTCGAGCGAAATAGCACCCTGTCCGGTTGGCTCAACGAGACCGATAATATTGCCTTCGTCGATAATCGGCTCCCAGCCAAGCTTGGCTTTCATGCCTTCGAGAATGGCTTTAATGCCACTTGGCCCTTCATAAGGAACGGGGCTGTTGTTCGCGACGTAGAAAGGAAATTTCTCGTGCTCGGTGCCGATGCGCCATGCATCCTTGGGCTTGGCTCCCTCAGCAAGATAGGCTGCGAGTTCTTCAACACCGGTTAGTGCTGTTTCATCGGTCGTGTCGCGCGCCATTCATATTATCCCTAGACGAATTTTTCTTTGTCAGCGTGATTGGACAAATTTGTCAAATCGCGCAAGTCAATTTCATTGATGATTGGATTTTCTTGCATTCATATTCATGTTTTCCAGTCACCCAGCACTGCCTGCACAAGGGTAAGCGCTGCGACAGCCGCTGTATCGGCACGCAAAATGCGCGGTCCCAATGGTATCGCTGTCACAAAAGGCAGGCTGCGCAATTGCTGACGTTCAATTTCCGAAAATCCCCCTTCAGGCCCGATCAGTACCGCATAGGCGCCTGGCTCAAGACTGCTTAGAATGTTCAGAGGGTCGTCCGTTTCATAGCCTTCATCGCAAAAAATAAGCCGGCGCGATGCATCCCACTGCTCAAGAAAGCGGTCAAAGCGGATCGCATCGCGGCATTCGGGTATCGCGAGAACGCCGCACTGTTCGGCAGCCTCAATGGCATTGGCCCTGATGCGGTCCGTGCCCAGCTTAGGCACCTGCGTATGCTGTGTAATCACAGGCTGCAAAACGCCTGCTCCCATCTCCACGGCCTTCTGCACCATATAGTCGAGCCGCCCTTGTTTCAGCGGTGCGAAACAATAGACGAGGTCACAAGGCGCGGGCTGTGGGCGAGTCTGCTCGACCGCTTCAAGAAACAACCGCTTCTTGCCTTCTGGGCGCAGGCGCATTTTCCACTCGCCGTCCTGCCCGTTAAAGGCGAGAATTTCGTCGCCGTCCTTTAATCGCAAAACATGAGTCAGATAATGGGCGGCCTGCGTTGGAGCTTCCATGTGAGCACCATCGCCAAGGCTGGCTTCGAGATAAAGTCTTTGCATTTTATAATTCGCGCGCATGATCGCATCGATGACAGAGGGCAGGGGCAATGGTCAAGCGATTTGGTTGCCGCACAGCACGGCCAACAGTTGCGTACACAATGAGTTGATCCTAACAAAAAACCATTGGAATTGAATAAGATTGCATCCATATAGATATGAACCTATCGATTTGAATGGAATGTAAGTTATGAAACAGGCCTGGGTCGAATTCGCACCATTGCTGTCAGCAAATGCGCGCGCATGGCGAAAAGCTTTTGACGGGGCGATGTCAGAGCACGGTCTGTCGGATGCAAAAGCCATCCCGCTTATGACGCTCCTGCGCCATGGCGATTGCGTTCCGCAAGGCGTGCTTGCCGAGCGTGTCGGCATTGAAGGCGCCACAATCGTTCGTGTTGTCGATGAGTTGGAAAAAGAAAATCTGATCCGTCGTATTGCCGATGAGAATGACCGCCGCGTCAAGCTCATTGAGTTAACGGATGAAGGTCGAGCACTTGCTGCAAAGGTTGAAAAAGCGGCAACGAGATTGCGCACGGCATTTCTTGGTGATCTCGACCCCGATGCCGTGGATGTTGCGTTGAATGTGCTGCGCAAGCTTCACGATAAATTCCAGAGCCAGCCGTCCTGAGCAAACTTAATGAACAAGCATTTGTAAAACTGATGATCAAGCCCGCTGAAACATTGCCACGATTTTGGGACGTTGTCTTCTCGCTGAAGACCTTTGCTGCGGCCATGCTCGCGCTGTGGATTGCGCTGCTGGCCGATTTGCCAAATCCTTATTGGTCGGTGGCTGCCGTCTATATTGTTGCGCATCCGCTTTCAGGTGCAACGACATCCAAGGGCTTTTATCGCCTGATCGGCACGATCATCGGTGGTGCGGTTACCATCCTGTTTGTCCCGCATCTGGTCAACTCTCCAGAACTCCTCACTTTAGCCATCGGTCTTTGGATGGGGCTTTGTCTGGCAATCAGCCTGCTTGACGGCACGCCGCGCAGCTATCTGTTTATGCTGGCGGGGTATACCGTCGCCATTGCAAGCTTTGCCGTCGTATCGGCCCCTGAAACCACTTTCAATTATGCGGTGGGTCGTGTTGAAGAAATTGCCATCGGCATCATATGCGCTGCGGTGGTCAATCGTCTGGTGTTTCCACGTCATAGCGGCCCGGTTCTTGTTGCGCGTATTGATAACTGGCTGCGCGATGGTTCAAAGCTTGCCGTTGCAGCGTTGCGGGGCAATGGCGATAGTCCCGAATTTCTTCGTGACCGTCAGCGGTTAGCGGCAGATGCTTTGGAGCTGCGCAATCTGACCACGCATGTGGCTTATGACACATCGTCTATCCGCGATGTTGCAAGGCTTCTGCATGTGCTGCAGCAGCGTATGGTCGCCGTTCTGCCGATCATTTCGAGCTTGCACGATGTGCTGCTTTTCAAGCCTGGTGAAGGACAAAAGCCTTGGCATCCGGCAGTGCAGAAATTGCTCGATGAAACCTGCAGCTGGATTGAAAGCGGAGAGAATTTAACCGAGCAGCGCCGTGCGGTTTTGTTGGGCTATATCGATGAAATTGAACGCTTTGGTAAGGACGCCTGCACATGGAATGAGCTCTTGCCATTTAATGTTGCAGCACGCGTGAGAGATCTGGTTCAGATATGGAGCGACTGTATTACACTGCGTCAGGATATTTTTTCCGGTTCCCGACATGCGCTTCGGTGGCGTCGTTATGATGCACATCTGAAAACCCGCCCGCAGCACAGAGATTATGGGATAGCCTTTCTTTCGGGCTTTGGTGCTTTCGTCTCGACCTGTGTTGCAACCGCATTTTGGATTGCAACGGGTTGGTCGCAGGGCAGTGCGGCTGCGATGATGGCGGGTATCTTCTGCTGTATTTTTGCAGCGATGGATGATCCCGTCCCGGTTATGCGCAAGTTTGGCCAATTGTTGATGATCGTAATTGTTGCGGCCTTTGTTTTTGAGTTCGCGTTGCTGCCATTGGTCGATAGTTTCTTGCCGCTTATGCTCGTTCTGGGCCTATTTCTGATCCCTGCCGGATTGCTTCTGGCAATACCGTCGCAATTCATGCTCGGCATGGTGCTGTGCATAAATCTGCCGATGCTGCTGATGCTGCAAGGCCGTCTCACGCATGATTTCGTAAGCTTTGCCAACGCAAACCTGGCAACGGTCGTTGGTATTGTCATTGCAGCGGTCGTTACCTCAATTGTTCGTTCGGTGGGGGCTGAATGGACAGTGCAGCGCCTCGTCAAGGCAGGCTGGAATGATCTTGTTCTTGCAAGTGAACGTAAGCCGGGTCGCCATCGCCGTCAGCGCATGAACGGCTTGCTGCTCAGAATGATTGATCGCATCGGCATGATGACGCCAAGGCTCGCACTGATCCCGTCAGCCGACATCGCCAAGGTCGATCTGCTGCGCGATCTGCGTAACGGCATGAATACGATCGATCTTCAGCAATATCGGGCGAAGATGCCTGAAGCTTGCCGTGAAGCGGTCGACAGGGTGCTCGACGGCGTCGGTGCTCACTATCGCGCGCTTCTGCGCAACAGGAAAGCTGAAACGCGTCTCGATATTGACGAGCGGCTTCTTGCGGCTATCGACGACGCTATCGCCGTGATCATCGATCATGGATCGCCTGCAATCGCCAAACGGCCACGTCTGGCGCTGGTCGCCCTGCGCTTCAACCTCTTTCCCAAGGCACCGCCTTTCCAATTGCCACCACAGCCGCAACTGGAACTGCCGGATGCTGCATGAGACATGTTCAGAGAATGGAAATTTTAGAGTCATGAGACCGGAATTCGACATCTATGGCATCTATCTGCCGAGCCTCGCGGTTCTGGCACTGGGTGCCTATTTTGCCAATTCGCTGATGCAGCGCTTGCTGGCGCGCGTCCGCTTTTATCGTTTTGTGTGGCACAGGCCCCTGTTTGATGCCGCCATGTACTTCTGCATTCTCGGCGTGAGCGCCGTTGTTCTGAATGGAATACCGCTATGAAACAGCTTTTTGCACATTCCGGTCGGGTCTTTCTTACCCTCGTCATGGTCACAATAGCAGGGCTGCTTGGCTGGCATCTTTGGGATTATTACATGAATGCACCATGGACCCGCGACGGTAAAATTCGCGCTGATGTTGTGCGCATTGCGCCCGATGTTGCGGGTCTTGTGAGCGAAGTTCTGGTGCATGACAATCAGAACGTCAAAAAGGGTGATGTGATTTTCCGTATTGATCAGGCTCGCTACAAGCTGGCGCTGCAATTGGCAGACGCAAAGCTTGCCAGCAGCAAGGCAGCGCTTGATATGGCCAATCGGGATCTCTCCCGGTATAGCAAGCTTAACGACACCACCGTCACGCAGCAAAAGATGGAGCAGATCGAGACGGCGACACAGCAGGCCGAAGCCGCTTATCGTCAGGCCGAGCTTGATCGGGATCTTGCTTCTCTCAATCTGGAACGGTCGTCTGTCCGGGCACCGGTGAATGGCGTGATCACCAATTTTTCGCTCCAGCCGGGTGATTACGTCACCACCGGTTCCGCCGTCACAGCACTGGTCGACACGGACTCATATTATGTGTCGGGTTATTTTGAAGAAAACAAGCTTGAGCGTATCAAGGTTGGGGACCCGGTTGTGATCGATGTGATGGGTAGCCAAGTGCAGCTTAAGGGCAAGGTTGAAGGCATTGCTGGCGGTATCGAAGATCGTGAGCGTACCGATTCCACAAGTTTGCTTGCCAATGTTTCGCCGACATTCAACTGGGTTCGTCTGGCACAGCGCGTGCCCGTGCGGGTGAAGATTGAGGATGTGCCGCAGAACGTTCATCTGGTTGCGGGCCGCACGGTCAGCGTTTCGGTAATTAACTGAAAACGCCTATTGCGAGAAAGAAAGCCCGGCTGTTGTCCGGGCTTTTTTCATGTTAGCAACTGACTTGTGAGATTGGCAGCGGAGCTTGGCAATGAGCGTATTGGTCATTCAGAATTATCTTGATTCAGGTCTTGGCCAGATTGAGCCTCTATTGATCGAGGCGGGGTTCTCGATTGATCTGCGCCACGCCTATCAGGGGGAGGCCCTGCCACGCGATGACAGCGATTACCAGGCGATGATCGTGCTCGGCGGCGAGCAGAATGCACTTGCTGACGGCGCATGTCCGTATTTCCCTCATTTGCTCAATCTCATTCGTGCCTTTGGCGATAAAGATAAGGCTGTGCTTGGTATCTGCCTTGGCAGCCAGCTTGTCGCACGCGCCTATGGTGGCGAGAACATTCTGGATCGCCCTATGGAATTTGGTTGGCATGAGGTCCGGCTGACTGACGATGGCAAAAGCGATCCAGTGCTTGCGGAAGCTGGATTATCCTTTCCCATTTTTCACTGGCACCGCGATACATTCTCGCTGCCCGAAGGCGCCACTCATTTGGCGGTTAGCGATATGACAGTGCATCAGGCCTATCGGATTGGGCGTGCTGTCTATGGCACACAGTTCCATTTTGAAGCGAATAGTGAACTCGTCGTTGAATGGAGTGAATCGCTGGGCGATTCAATAACTGCCTTCGCGCCCGAGTGGCCGGCGCAATTGCCTGCAAATTTACAGCGCTCCGGCATTGCTGCGGATAAAGCCGGCGCTGCTCTGGCAAAGGCTTGGATCGATTTGATCTAAACCGCGACCGCTTTAGCTTTAGCTTTTACGTCTGTTTTAACGACGGGTTTCCGCTTTTGTGAGACATACGTGATCAATGCGTTGCGACTTTGCCACAGCGGCCATTCATTTGGACTTTTCCATTGGAAAGAGACAATTGTAGTTCCGGTGTTCAGTTGCGGGTAACTTTTTTCAGGTGTAACTGGTGCCTCGTTCCGGGTGGCAAATGGTCGGTCAAGGTGCAAGCTTTGGCCCTGTCGAAACTCGGTTTCCAGATCCCCCGGTAACCCTCGAAAGAGTTTTCGATCATGACCGCTAAGCATGCCGCCCTTCTGACCGTCCTGATGGTTTCTGCGATCGTGTTCATGGCAGTTGGCATTTTTACCGTCGATGCCGGTAATAGCATGACCTCCACGGACGGTTACGGCATTTCCAGCGCGCGTTAGAGCGCGTTTCGATCTGATTGGATTAGCGCGGCGCTCTAATCATTACCCGTTGTTTCCAGAAAACGCTTTTCCACGCCGTCAATGACGATGGCCGAAAGCTTTCCATTTTTCCAGGCATAGGTATCGAGATTGACCCGGTTGGGCTGAACGTCGATAGCGTTCTGCGGCGTGTGCCCGTGGATGATGACTTTTTCCAGTGGATCGGTCCACTTCAGAAACACCGTTCTGATCCACATCAGATCATCTCGGTCCTGAGCATCGAGCGAAACCACCGGGTTCACACCCGCATGACAGAAAAAGAAATCACCGAAACTCACCGATGATGGCATTGAGCGGATATAGTCGATATGGGCTTGGGGAACTTTGTCCCTAAGCTGCTTATAGCCTGCCGCAGCCGACGCAGAGTTCGTGTAGTCGACGTCCACGCCGTAGGATCGAGCGGTGTCGCTGCCGCCATGAAGCGCAAAAATCCCGTTCGTGTCGCCAGTTGCAAGATAATGCAGGAAACCATCATCATGATTTCCGATCAGAGAGAGAATGCGCGGATCATGCGTTGAAGCATGGATGAGAAAATCCAGCACGCCTTTGGAGTCTGGCCCCCTGTCAATGTAGTCGCCCAGATGAACGATGCGCCAGTCATGGGTTGGACGATGGTCGAGATCGGCGCGGATAAGGCCATGCATGTCCTGCAAAAGATCAAGCCGACCATGTATGTCGCCGATTGCATAAAGCCGGACACCCTCCGGCCCTTTTGCATCTTGGAGTTTCACGCCGCTCATAAATCGCTGCTTTCTTTCGCGTCTTTTCCAGCCCGCTGACGATAGCGCAATCGCGACACGCGCTCACGCTCGTCATTGAGTTCGCGATCATTGGTTGCCTGTTCGACGAAGCGGATATGTTTTTGAACCGCATCGCGCGCGGCTTTCGGGTTGCTTGCGATCACGGCATCGTAAATGGCGCGATGCTGTGACAGCAGCATGTCGGCCACGCCAGGATAGCTGTAAATCAGACCGCGATTGTAAAAAACGCCATCTTTCAGAAGCTGATAGCAAGAGCGCAATGTGTGAAGAAGCACGATATTGTGCGCCGCTTCGCCGATTGCATTATGAAACTCGACATCAAGCTGCGCGCTCTGTTCGAGATCTTTTGCAGTGTTTGCGGCTTCCATTGCGCTCAAAATTTCGGTGAGAAGGGCCTTGTCCGCCGATGTTGCGCGCAGGGCTGCATATTCGGCGGCAATGCTTTCGATCTCGCGGCGATATTCGAGATAGTCGGTTGTCGCTTTACGGTGCTCAGCGAAAAGTTTAGCAACGGGGGCGCTGAACACCACCCCGATAACGTCGGCCACAAATGTGCCGCCACCGTGCCGTGATGTCAGAAGCCCCGCATTTTCAAGGCGCTTGAGCGCATCGCGCAGAATAGGGCGCGAAATGTCGAGCTGGCGCGCAAGCTCACGCTCGCCCGGAAGCCGGTCGCCACCGCGAAGTACGCCTTCAAGAATCAGGCTCTCGATTTGATGCACAACATCATCTGCCGTGCGGCTTGCCTGAATGCGGGAAAAAACTGTCTCGGCCATGCCGTTTTCTGCTTCTGTCATGGCTACAAATTATCCTTAAGCCATCGAGCGGGCAACGGGTTATAGAATTTATAAAAAAAGCCCCGGAAATGATGTGTTCTGTTGCAAAAAAAACGAATGGTGAACGATTGTCGTTTGTAAATTGTTTTTTGCGGATCATATGCACGACTTAAATGCCACAATCGGCGCTCTCAACCCTTTTACCTGATGCATAATCTTATCGGTCCTTATTTCGATCCGACAGGCATCATGCTTTAAAATATGACTTTATCTATCTTGTTTTTAAGCAGGCATAGGGATTATAGGGAGAATTATATAACAGGCCTTTCTAATCGCCTCCATCGATCAACCCAGAGGTTTCTCTCCGTGCTCTCATTGAAGTCCTTCTTTTCCGCTTCTGGCCTAGTTGCCATTTTGGCGCTGCAAATCAGCCCGGCTGGTGCTGCAACGACACAATATCCGCTGACCATTGATAATTGCGGCGCAAAGATTACCATCAAAAAAGCGCCGGAACGTGCAATTGGTCTTGGACAGAACAGTGCTGAAATCATGCTGCTTCTGGGCCTTGAAGATAAGATGGCCGGAACAGCATTTTGGCCGAGTAAAGTTCTTCCGCAGCTTGAGGAAGCAAATGCCAAGGTCAAGCTTCTGACCGTCGAGTTTCCAACCTTCGAATCGATTCTTGCAGAAAATCCGGATTTCGTGGCCGCTGCATTGCCGACCTTGATCGGGCCGAGCAGCAAGGTCGCCAAGCGCGAAGATTTTGATAAGCTTGATATTCCAGCCTATCTGTCACCCAGCACCTGCCTGAGCACAACGCGGGTCAAGGACCAATATGGCAGCCGCGACGAGCTCTGGAACATGGATCTGCTTTATAAGGAAATTGACGAGCTTTCTCAGATTTTCGATGTGGCCGATCGTGGTCAGGCGCTGATTGCTGATTTCAAGGCGCGTGAAGCGGCATTGCGTGCGAGCGTACCCGCTGGCGATAAAAAGCTTTCCTATGTGTTCTGGTTCTCCAGCCAGTCACCGTCTGCTGATGCCTATCTGGGCGGTGGAAATGGTGCTTCGACCTTTATCGCGGATGTTCTGGGTGGCGAAAACGCCATCAAAGCAGAAGCTGAATGGCCAACACTTGGCTGGGAAAGCATCATTGCAGCCAACCCGGATGTTATCGTTGTTGCCAATCTTGACCGCAACCGGTGGGAACTCGACAAGCCGGAAGCAAAGATTAAGTTCCTCAACACCGATCCGGCTGTCAGCCAGATGCCCGCAGTGAAGAACAAAGCCATTGTTGTCATGGACGGCCAGGCGATGAACCCGACCATTCGCACGATTTATGGTGCTGAACAGGTTGCAAGCCAGTTGAAAGAACTTGGTATTCTAAAGTGAATGTCGCAAGCCATTCTCTGAGGCACTGGGGGGCTTTCGGCCTTTTGCTGTTGGCGTCCCTTGCCTGTATTGGAACAGTTGTCGGTATCAGCGTCGGGATTGGAGATCTTCCAATCCCGTTGTCAACCACATTGGCGGCTATAACCAATCGTCTGGGATGGACGAACATCGAGCTTAGCCGCATTCATGAGACGGTGATCTGGGACTATCGTCTCAGCCGCGCTTTGGTTGCAGCTTTCTGCGGTGCGGGCCTCGCCCTCTCGGGTGCGATCATGCAATCACTTTTGCGCAATCCACTGGCCGAGCCTTATGTGCTTGGTATTTCGGCTGGCGCCTCCACCGGTGCCGTGGTTGTGGTGATTTTAGGTGTTGGCGCGGGCGCGGTCTCGCTCTCAGCGGGTGCTTTTGTTGGCGCCTTCGCAGCATTTTTCTTTGTCGCCCTTTTGTCCAACGGCACAAGGGGTGGTGCGGATAGAACCATTCTTGCGGGTGTCGCCGCGTCGCAGCTTTTCAACGCCATAACCTCTTATATTGTCACGACCTCGGGAAATGCGCAGCAGGCGCGCGATGTGATGTTCTGGTTGCTTGGTAGCTTTGGTGGTGTGCGCTGGCCTGAATTTGTGCTGGTGTCGATCATTATTACGCTTGGTCTGTTGGCCTGTCTGCTCTATGCCCATGTTCTCGATGCCTTTGCCTTTGGTGATGAAGCCGCGTCCTCACTTGGGGTCAATGTCGGCCGCGCGCGCATTGTTCTTTTTGCACTGACGGCAATGATGACTGCCACAATCGTCAGTATGGTGGGTTCAATCGGATTTGTCGGACTGGTTGTCCCGCATGCAGCACGTTTTATCGTCGGGCCGCTGCATATACGATTGCTGCCAGCCTGTGCGGTGATAGGCGCGATTTTCATGATTCTGGCTGATATTGCTTCGCGTGCCCTCATACCGCAGCAGGTTTTGCCCATTGGCGTTGTGACGGCACTCGTCGGTGTGCCGGTCTTTTCCATCATTCTTTATCGGTTTCAGCGCGCGTCATGACGATTAAGGTAGAAAACCTAACCTGGAAAATTGGTAAGAAGACCATTCTGGATGATGTTTCCTTTGAAGCGAAATCCGGCAAAATGCTTGGTCTTCTCGGACCAAACGGTTCTGGAAAAACATCGCTTCTGCGGCTGATCGCTGGATTGAAGCGACCAAATTCGGGCAGCGTTTTGCTGGATAATACGAATATTACAACAATAGCGCGCCGTGCTGTTGCTCAACGCGTTGCTTTTGTCCAACAGCATGCGACCACCAATGCCAATTTGAAGGTCATAGACGTTATCAAGCTTGGGCGCTTTCCTCACAGGTCCATGTTTTCGGGCTGGGCGAGTAGCGATGATGCGGCCGTTGAGTATGCGATTGAGCGCACCGGCATGAAAGCCAAACGTAACGAAAGCTGGCAAAGCCTGTCGGGTGGTGAAAAGCAGCGCGCGCATATTGCAAGGGCGCTTGCACAGACACCCAAAGAGCTGATCCTTGATGAACCGACCAACCATCTTGATATTCAACATCAAATGGCCTTGCTGCGGCTTGTCTCAGAACTGCCGATTACCAGCATCATTGCACTACATGATCTCAATCATGCGGCTATGTTCTGTGATGAGCTGATGATCATGCAGGCAGGCAAGATCGTGGCTTTCGGCTCACCGGAAGACGTTATAAATCAGCATCTTCTCAAGCAAGTTTTTTCCGTTGATGCCCGTGTCGAAATATCTCCACACAGTGCGCGGCCTCATATTCATTATTTGAAATAACGTCAGGTGAGGGGAGGAGAGAATTCCGAAAAGCGGCTCCCGCTTTTGCTGGAAATGCTTTAACCTCAAAGGCCTTCTTCCGAAGAGGTTTCACTCTCTTCAGCATAATGAAATTTGTGCAGATTTTTGAAATAGGTTATGATTTTGCCATCATAGCCTATTTCTTGATAAACACTTTGCTGTATCTTACTGCGAATATCGGTCGGCTTTTCACCATATTTTTCATGAAATAGCTTCGAGAACGAGCTATAGTCACTAAAGCCTGACTGATAGGCGAGTTCAGCAAGGTGAATACGTCTGCCATTCGAGGCTCTTAGGCGCCTGAAAGCGAGAGCCAGTCGTTTATTTCTGATAATGGCCGCAATGCCTCCCTCTTCGGCGAAAATGCGATACAGATGAGAGCGCGATATGTTGAAGCGTTTCAGGATGCTTCCTGTGGAGAGCGAAAGATTTTCGATATTTCTATCGATGTAATCCAAAATTCTCTGCTTCGTTATAATGCTCAATGTTGTTGATTCAGCAGCGTTAAACTCTTTGCCGTTCAGGCTCATTGCAAACATATCTATAATAGAATTCTGAATGCCCTCAATTTGTACAGTGTTGAGGTGTGGTGAGACCTTCATAAAACCTTGGGTGCAGTTGACCAGAAACGCTGTCAGTGGGTCTTCTGATCCCAGAACGCGCCCGTGAATATTGCCGTTTAAACCGCTGCGTTGAACCAGAGCGCGCGGTAGCACCATTGTCATTCTGCTGCCCGGCGTTACTTCGGTTGTCAGCTTATAGGCCATGTCCATAATGAGAATATCGCCTACAAAAGCCTGTGAGCATATTCCGTTAAAGTCGCCGCGTTGCGTTCCTTGTGTGACAACCTGAATCATATAATGGTCGAGACCAAAGCGTGAGATGGAGTGCTCGTCACGTATATATTTTTGGGCGTTGAATTTCGTTTCGCCCATAACTAATTCGCCAATCTGGTTGGCCGTAATTTCTCCGTAAAGAGTCTGTGGTGACTCTCGTGGATCTATAACGGTTTCAAAGGCAGGCAGCGTTACTTCGCGCCAATAGTCATTTCTATCGCGTTCTTCAATTAAATCTGTCGAAAGTCTGATAGAGCTTATCAATACTATTCCCCCGATTTCCAAGAACTTACAATATGTAATAAAAAGGGTTCTTTAATATGAGATAGGTGATGAAATGATTATTAAATGTAAATATTTTATTAACGCACAATTTTTGATTAATACTATTTAATGCAGATTTTAGCAATTGTAATTTGTGCATCGTGTGGCGCGCTCCATGGAAGTTTTGCGGAAGCGCGGTTATGGTGCGCGCAAGAGCAGTTATGGAGAACTTGCGTTGAAAATTTTTGTTTTTGGCAGTGTGAATGTCGATGTTAGCGCCCGAATGGCCGCATTGCCGCGTCCGGGACAAACTATCAATGCGTCGGGATATGGCATTGGTCTTGGTGGCAAGGGGGCCAATCAGGCGGTTGCTATCGCCAAGCTTGGTGGCGAACTTTGTTTTGTCGGCGCGGTCGGCAGAGATTCTTTTGGCGATTTGGCTGTCGGGCAAATGCAGGAGTTTGGTGTGAATACCAAGAGTATTCGCGCCGTTGATGGTGCTGATACTGGTATTGCGATTATTCAGGTTGAAGAAGCGGGGCAGAACACGATTGTCGTTTGTGCTGGCGCCAATGCGCTTTGGTCTGCATCGGATGTAGACGCTTATCGGTCTGATATTGCCAAGGCTAAGATCACGCTTTTGCAGCGTGAAGTGCCGCATGAGGTTAATCTTGCGGTGGCAAGGGCTGTGAAAGAGGCGGGCGGAACAGTGCTGCTTGACCCTGCGCCTGTGGGCGATGCAAGCCGCATGGCTGATCTGATTGCATTGAGTGAGATCATTTCGCCCAATGAAACGGAAGCGGCTGAAATAACGGGGATCGAACCCACGGATCTGCCATCTGCTGAAGCGGCTGCGCGCAAGTTGCTTGAGCGTGGCCCGAAGATTGTGATCGTCAAGCTCGGCGGCCGCGGTGCATTGCTGGTAACCGCGGATGAGGTCAAGCATTTTGAGCCATTCAAAGTGAAGGTGGTCGATACGGTTGCGGCAGGTGATAGCTTTAATGGCGGTTTCGCTGTTGCCTATTCGCAAGGCCAGTCGTTGCATGATTGCGTGCGTTTTGCTTCTGCCGCTGGCGCGATTGCGGTGACGCGTGCGGGTGCAGGATCGGCTGCGCCAACAGCCCGCGAAGTTGCTGATTTGCTCGGCAAAAACTAAGCGTTTTTAATCTTGAAAAGCCGTGCTGGTTCAACTGGCGCGGCTTTGTTGCACTGGCGACCGGAATAAAGCTCTGGTTTGAGCCAATATGCGAGGGCCTAAGGTCAGCAAAAGCGCGAGGGCATCGTCTTCACAGGGATGGGTTATTTCACAAGTGCCTGGTTGGGATGGCGCAATGTCAGATCAAAAGGGTTGAGTTTTTCGGTGATAATGGCTGCCTCTCTGCGCAACAGGTCAGTGATGGTGTGCTGACGTTGTTCTGTTAATCGCGACGCCAGTGTGCCTATGCTGAGGGCTGCGACCGCTTCACCGCTCCGGTTGAGGACGGGAACACCAAGGCCGGACATGCCGTCGATCATGTTGAAATTATAGGTGGCGGCACCTGTGCGCCGGACATCTTCAATCATGATACGCAGATCCACCTCATCGACAGTGGCCTTGTCGAGAATGCGCGGCATGTTGAAGCGAATGATCGCCTCGCGCTCTTCTTCCGGCAGGAACGCCAGAATGGCAAGACTGCCCTGTCCGATGCCAAGCGGAACCTTGCCGCCAATATCACCGGTAAAGGAGCGGATCGGAAACGGTCCTTCCACGCGATCAAGACAGACGGCATCGAAATTGCTGCGTACCAGCAGAAAGACGGTATCGTTGAAGGTGGTTGAGAGACGCAGCAGTGAGGGGCGCGCAACGGTGAGGATTCCATCGCGCTGACGCGCCTGTGCCGCCATGGCGAAAAAGTCCAGCGACAGACGATAGGCTTTTTTGTCGGGAAGCTGCTCGACAAGATTTTCCGCAATCAGTGTTTTGAGCAAACGATGGGCGGATGGCTGGCTGAGTTCCAGATCGCGCGCCAGATCGATCAACCGCACGCCGTCTTCCGTGCTGGCTGCCAGACCTTTCAGAATATGAATTGCCTTCACCAGACTTGAGTTAAGCGCGGCACCAGATTTCATATTCTCTGATATATCATCCATGAAATTGCTTCCAAATTTTGCATAATGAAAGAAATATATAATTTATTCCGAAATTGAAAATTATAATTTGTAATCGTACAAAATTTTCTGCCATTTAAAATCCGTCGCCAATGGGAAGGTCCGGCAAGGTATCAAACAAGATGCTGTAAGCGGGTCGGCGGTTTTAACTTGCAGTCAAGGGAACGCTGCGGTCGCATCCGAGACCGGATAAACACGTGTTCTAACGATCCAAGTGTGATCAGCGCTTGATGCGCGGTCGAGCCGCTTCCGTCAGCCAGCCCTATTGAAGAGGCGACGTGAGACAACATCACGGCGCTTCCGCTCCCCCCAGCCTATGGCGGAAGTCTTGCCGAGAGGGAGACGCAATGAGCTTTTTGACCCTTTCCAATATTTCCCGTTATTACGGCAAATTCGCAGCCGTCGATAACTTCAATCTGGAGATTGAAAAGGGAGAGTTCATCTCGCTTCTCGGCCCTTCGGGCTGCGGCAAGACAACAACATTGCAGATGATCGCTGGTCTTGTGCCGCCATCATCCGGCACGATCACCCTAGATGGGCGTGATATCACAAGCCTTGCTCCAGCAAAGCGCGAGCTTGGTGTTGTCTTCCAGAGTTACGCACTCTTCCCACATATGACGGTTGCGCAGAATGTGAGCTTCGGCCTTGAAATGCGCAAAGTACCAAAGGCCGAGCGAGAAAAACGCGTTCGCGATGTGCTGGAGCTGGTGCGTCTGAGCGCTCTTGCCGACCGCTACCCGCGAGAAATGTCCGGCGGTCAGCGCCAGCGTGTTGCCATTGCCCGTGCGCTGGTCATCAATCCGCCGGTGCTGCTGCTCGATGAACCACTGTCCAATCTTGATGCGCAGCTGCGTGAAGAAATGCAGTTCGAACTGCGCCGCATTCAGCGCACAGTTGGCATTACTACCATCATGGTAACCCATGATCAGGCGGAAGCGCTGTCGATCAGCGACCGTGTTGTGGTTATGGAAAAGGGCCTGATTACGCAGGTCGATGCGCCATATAAGCTCTATGAGCATCCGCGTAACCACTTCATTTCCAACTTTGTTGGCAAGTCGAACTTCCTCAAAGCCCATGTCGGTGACGGCCACATCAAGCTGACTGACACGGCAGTGCGTTTCCCTGCAAAAGACGCTTCTGCTTTCGGCGAGGTCTCGGTGTTTATTCGCCCGGAAAAAGTGCATCTGGTCGATGCGGATCAGGGCCATGTCAGCGGTGAAGTCACCACGCGTTATTTCATGGGCGCGCAGTGGCTGCTCGGTGTTCTGACGCCAGCTGGTATGCTGTCGGTCGCGCTGCCAAACCTTGGCAATCCGCCGCCAATCGAAGGCAGCAAAGTCGGGCTATCATGGGATCATGAGGATTGCCGGGTTCTCAACAAGGGAGCGCACTGATCATGGGTGCGGTTTCGCAAACAGCTTCGGGCGATACGAAAGAACGGCGTAATTATCTGCCATTATTTCTGAGTGCCCCTTCGACACTGATGTTCTTCGCCCTTGTGCTTTTGCCGCTGGGGCTGACGGTGCTGCTCTCGTTTAATAGCTACAGCTATGACAAGGGCATCGAAGATATTTACACGCTTTCCAATTACACGCAGGTGCTTCAGGATCCCTATTACCTGAACATCTTCTGGCGCACGCTCAAGCTTGCTCTGATTACCACTGTGATCACCGTGCTGATCGGGGTGCCGGAAGCCTATATTCTGTCCAATATGCGCTCACCTTGGCGCTCGATCTTCCTGCTGGTGATTATTGGCCCGCTGCTAGTTTCGGTCGTTGTGCGTACATTTGGCTGGAGCATGCTGCTGGGGCGTAATGGCCTTGTGAACAGCGTGCTGGAATTTGTCGGCCTGCCAGCCCAGCAGATCCTCTACACCGAAACAGCCATCGTGATCGGTCTTGTGCATATCATGCTGCCTTTCATGGTGATCCCTGTCTGGACGGTGCTGCAAAAGCTTGATCCGACGGTTGAGGACGCTGCGCTCACGCTTGGTGCGTCGCGTTTCACCGCCCTGCGCCGTGTGGTGTTTCCGCAGGCCGTGCTTGGCATTCTGTCGGGCAGCCTGATCGTCTTTGCGCTCTCGGCAAGTTCCTTTGCTATTCCGGGTCTGCTTGGCGGACGTCGTCTCAAAATGGCGGCAACGGTCGTCTATGACGAGTTCCTGATCGAGCTGAACTGGCCGCTGGGCGCTGCTATCGCCATTATCGTTCTGGTCGCCAATCTTGTGATCATGATCGCCTATAATCGCATGCTTGAAGGGCAGGCGAGAAAGAAGCTGGGGTAACGGCCATGGTCAAGAACGGTCCTTTCGCTCTTCTCTTCCACACGCTGATTGTCATCTTCATGCTGGCACCGATGGTTGTCGTGTGTCTGGTGGCTTTCACGCCGGAAAACACGCTGACCATGCCATGGAATGGATTCTCGCTGCGCTGGTTTGAGGCGGTCTTCGCGCATAACGACTTCATGACGTCGTTCTCCAACTCGCTGAAGCTTGCAATCTTTTCGGCAACAATTTCGACCTTGCTTGCCGTGCCTTCGGGGCTTGCAATCGCGCAGTATAATTTCCGTGGCCGCGATGCGCTGAACGCACTGTTTCTGTCGCCGCTGATTATTCCGCATCTTGTACTGGGCGTCGCATTTTTGCGTCTGTTCTCGCTGATGGGCCTCACAGGTTCGTTTGGCTGGCTGGTTGCAACGCATGTGATTGTCGTAACCCCTTATGCGTTGCGGCTTATTCTCGCGTCACTCAGCAGCATGGACCGCAATGCGGAAAATGCAGCCCGCACGCTGGGTGCCGGTGAATGGACGGTGTTCCGCCGCATCACGCTGCCATTGCTTCTTCCGGGTCTGTCGGGTGGCTGGTTGCTTGCCTTCATCAATTCGTTTGACGAGTTGACTATGTCGATCTTCGTTACTTCGCCATCCACGGTCACGCTGCCAGTGCGCATGTATATGTATGCCAGCGAATCCATCGATCCGATGATGGCGGCGGTGTCTGCGCTGATGATCCTCGTTGCAACCGTGACCATGGTTATCATCGACCGCTTGTTTGGTCTTGATCGCGTCCTCGTGGGTAAAGGCTAAGCAGATACTCATGACGATCCCGGTTTCGCCTGCCGCGGCGCAATTCCGCAGACGGTATCGGCTGAATGAGCAGCCGATCAGCTTCTCGCTTGACGGCGTGCTCTTTGAGGGACGCCGTGGCGATACCGTGCTGACGGCCATTCTCTCGGTGCAGGGGAAGGTGCGTCATACCGAATTTACCGGAGAACCGCGTGCAGGCTTCTGCCTGATTGGCGCGTGTCAGGATTGTCATGTCATGACCGTTGAGGGTCGCAAGCTTCGTGCCTGCACAACGCTTTTGGAAAATGGCATGTCCTTTGTGACGGAGGCTCAACGATGAGCGCGGCGCTTAATCCGGTTATCGTGGGCGCTGGTCCTGCGGGCATTCGTGCCGCCGAAACGCTGGTCAAAGCGGGCCTTGATCCGATTGTTCTTGATGAGGGCTTTCGTTCGGGCGGTCAGATTTATCGTCGTCCACCGTTTGATGATGGCCGCAGCTATCGTGCCCGCTATGGCTCCGAAGCCCATAAGGCTGAGGCGCTGCACAAAACGTTCGATACGCTTCGCGGCGCAATTGATTATCGCCCGGAAACGCTGGTGTGGAATATCACGCGTGAGCCCGAGGATCGTCTCGATCTGCTGACCAGCGGTGCACATAGCCAATTGCCTTACAGCCATCTTATTCTGGCGACGGGCGCAACCGACCGGGTTCTGCCGTTCAAAGGCTGGACCAAACCTGGTGTTTATACGCTTGGCGCATCGCAGACGGCACTGAAAGCACAGGGCTGCACTGTTGGCGAGCGCGTGGTTTTCATGGGTTCGGGACCGCTGCTTTATCTCGTCGCATGGCAATATCACCATGCTGGCGCAAAGGTTGCTGCCGTGCTGGATACGGCGCCCGTCACGTCAAAATTCCATCTGGCGCATTTGGCATTGTATGCCCCGCGCATCGTGGCGCTTGGCGCTTATTATGGACTGCGTCTCAAGCTTGGTGGTGTGCCGATCCATTATAATGTGCGGCCCGATGAAGTGCTTGGTGATGACCATGTGACAGGCATTCGCTATCGCACGGGTAAGCATGTTCGTGACGTCGCGTGCGATGCGCTGGCTTATGGTTTTGCGCTGCGTCCGGAAACACAGCTTGCGGATCTCGCGGGTTGCGAATTTTGCTTTGAAGAACGCGACCGCGCATGGCTTCCTGCGGCAGACTTGCTTGGCCGTTCAAGCCGCGAAGGTGTTTATGTGGCAGGTGACGGTGCAGGCATTGCTGGTGCCGATGCTGCTGAAATTCGTGGGGCATTGGCCGCGATTGCTCTGCTTCGCGATATGGGAATGCCATTTGATGAAGGCAACGAGCGCGCGCTTCTTAAAAAGCTCAACCATATTTATCGCGAGCGGCTGATCGTGGAAAAAGCTTTCCCGTTTCCACACAACTGGTTCGATACGGTTGCGGGCGACGTAACGCTGTGTCGTTGCGAAGAAATCGCGGTCCGTGACGCAAAAGATGTCATCAGCCAAGGCGATACGCGCGAGATCAACCGGCTGAAAGCACTGACCCGTGTTGGCATGGGTCGTTGTCAGGGGCGCATGTGCAGTGCCGCCGCCGCAGAACTTCTGGCCTCGATGCAGGACAAAACCCCTGCGGAGGCAGGGCGGATCCGTGCGCAGGCACCCGTCAAGCCGATCCCGCTTGGCTTTGGCGCACCGGACAGAGAAAGCACTTCGTCATGATGAGACATCTTCAGGCCGACGCGGTGATTATTGGTGGCGGGATTGTGGGCGGGGCGGCAGCACTTTTCATGCGTCAGGCCGGACTGTCGGTTATCCTGCTCGATAAGGGCTTTTGCGGCGCGCAGGCAAGTGGTGTCAATTATGGTGGCGTGCGCAGACAGGGCCGTGCGCCGGAGCAATTGCCGCTTGCACAGCGCTCGCACGCATTATGGGCGCGCCTGCCGGAACTTATCGGCATTGACGGCGAATATATGCGTTGCGGCCATCTGAAACTTGCACGCACGGAAGCCCAGTTTGAAGCGCTGGAAGCCTATGCCGCCAAAGTCAGGCCGCTTGGGCTTGATGTCGAAATGATTGGCGGTAATGCCGTGCGCGAACGCTTCCCATGGATGCCCGGCGATGTGGCGGGGGCTTCGCTTTGTGCGGAAGATGGCAATGCCAATCCGCGTCTGGTTTCACCGGCCTTTGCGCGTGCGGCACGGGCTGCTGGCGCAACCATCCTGGAAAATACCCCGGTTATTGAAACGCGTGAAACCGGCGATGGCTTTGCCATTCTCGCCGGCGACGGTATCGAAATCCGTTCACGCCTTTTGTTCAATTGCGCTGGCGCATGGGCGGATCAGTTTGCTGCCTCGTTTGGCGAGCCTGTGCCTTTGATGCGCATTTATCCGTCGATGGTTGTGACCGAGCCAATGCCCTATCGCCTGCCAATGAGCCTTGGCGAAGAAGGCGGCGGTTTCTATGGTCGTCAGGTCACGCGCGGCAATTATGTGATGGGTGGCGGGCGCGGTACGCCGCTTGCAAACCCGGATTTTTCGCGGCCTTCGGTCAATGCGGCATCGTCAGTGATGCTGCGCGCGATTGAGCTTTTCCCGCATCTTGAACATGCGCAGGTGATCCGCTTCTGGTCAGGAACCGAGGCAGAAATGCCAGATGATAATCCGGTCATCGGGCCAAGCAGCTGTGTCAAAAATCTCTATCACGCCTTTGGTTTTAACGGTGCAGGGTTCCAGACCGGGCCCGCAGTCGGCGCGGTTCTCGCTGACCTTGCAATCAGGGGCGAGACAGAAACACCGATCGATGCCTTTTCGATCAACCGCTTCACTTCAACCAATACCAATCTTAACATGGAAGGGAACTAGCATGAAAAATCAACATATTACCGCAATGACGGCAATGGCGCTCGGCCTGTCAGTCGCGTTTGTATCAGCTGCATCCGCTGAAACCAAGACGCTCTATATCGGCATGAATGGCGGCAACATGGAGAAGGCTTACACCGAGCACGTTCTGCCGGAGTTCGAAAAGGCCAACAACGTGAAGGTCGTTGTCGTTCCGGGCACTTCGGCTGATATTCTGGCCAAAGCAACCGCGCAGAAAGACAATCCACAGATGCATGTCATGCTGCTCGATGATGGTGTGATGGTGCGCGCGATCAATGGCGGTCTTTGCCAGAAGATTACCGACGATGCAGTTCTTGCCGACATTCAGCCAGCCGCGCGTCTGAAAGACGATATGGCCATCGGCGTTGATATGGGCATGACCGGTATTGCCTACAACAAGAAGCTTTTCGACGAAAAGGGTTGGGCAGCTCCTACCTCGTGGATGGATTTCGCGGATGAAAAGTACAAGAACGCAGTCGTGTTCCAGTCAGCTTCCGCTTCGACTTTCGGCCTGCATGCATTTTTGATGTTCAACCGCATTCAGGGTGGTGATGAAAAGAACCTGGAGCCAGGTTTTGAAAAATTCCCGGACACCATCGGCAAGAATGTTCTGGAATTCATCCCGTCATCGGCCAAAATTTCGGAAATGGTTCAGACTGGCGAAGCCGCAATTTTCCCGCTGACCCCAACCGGCGTCAACAACCTGAAAGACAAGGGCATTCCGGTTGAATATGCACAGCCAAAGGAAGGTTCTGTCATTCTCGCTGTGACTGAATGTGTTCTCGCTGGTAATAATGAACCGGAGCTGAGCCAGAAGCTTGCACATTACCTGCTTTCCGCAGATGCGCAGAGCAAGGCACTAGACCATGGCAACGTCATTCCATCGAACCTGAAAGCAAAGGCCGGTACGCCAGAAGCACAGGCCAAGCTTGATGCTTTCAACGGCTACATGAAAACCGCCAATACGCTTGACTGGGATGCCGTCAACGAAGGCCGTCAGCAGCTTAACAGCCGCTGGAACCGCACGATCGAACAGTAAGATCATGTTCTGATGAAGAAAAGGCCGCAGATTGATCTGCGGCCTTTTTTCTATGCCGGGATATTGGCTTTCTGCTTTCGTGCCGATTGCCATAAGAGCGGCACAAGAATGAGAGCGACCGCCGGGAATATCATCCAGTTGATGGTTTGCCAGCCTGATGAATGCAAGAGCGATCCGGCAAAGAAGGACGCACAGGCAACCGTGCCGAAGACGAAGAAGTCGTTTGCGCCTTGCGCTTTGCCGCGTTCTTCCGGCGTGTGGCAATCGGCGACCATCGCGGTTGCGCCGATGAAACCGAAATTCCAGCCAATGCCCAGCAGGATCAGCGAAATCCAGAAATGGCTGAGATCAAGGCCCGAGAGAGCAACGATTGCCGATAAGCCAATAATCAGCAGGCCCAAAGCGGTAACGCGCTCCTTGCCGAACCGCGTGATCAGCAGGCCTGTAAAGAAACTTGGCCCAAACATTGCCAGCACATGCCACTGAATACCCAGCGCCGCGTGATCAACCGAATGGCCGTGGCCAACCATGGCGATGGGGGCGGCAGTCATAACGAACGTCATCAATCCGTAGGAGACGACGCCAGCGGCCAAAGCCAGCATGTAACGCGGGTTCAAAAGAATTTCTATGAGCGGTCGTCCGCTATCAGCGGCCTTGTTGGATTTGGCAGTTGTCGGCGAACGAAACAGCATGAGCACCGGAATTGCGAGAAGCGCAAGAACGGCCTGGCTCAGGAAGCTTCCCACATATGGCGTTGACGGCAATGCGTCACGTGTCCAGATGACAAGCTGTGGGCCAATAATCGCGGCGATCAGGCCGCCGATCATCACATAGGAAATGGCGCGCGCTTTGAGCGTGCCTGTTGCTGCATCGGTAGCCGCAAAGCGATAGCTTTGAACATATGCAGCATAAAAGCCAGCAGTGAACGTGCCAAGACAGAAGATCAGGAAGGACGTTGAAAAAATGCCAAGGGCTGCAATCAGGCCTGCTGCCATGCCGAAGCACGCCCCCAACAGATAGCCGTTGCGGCGTCCAACGGTCCGCATCACGAAAGCCGCCGGCAATGTGCCCAATGCGAGACCAAGATTAAACAGGCTCACCGGCAGCGTGACGAGTGCCGGATCGGAAGAAAGCTGCTGGCCAACCAGACCGCCCAGCGAAATGATGATGGGTGGACTTGAAGCACCCAGTGCCTGTGCTGCGGTCAGCACGAAAATATTGCGTTTGGCGATGGTCTGGTCGGTCATGTTTCACCCTTTCGGGATGCGCGTTTCGTGGTGCCTGGTCAGGTCGTGGCTATTCAGCCGGGACCTGAAAATTTGTGCAAAGCACTGCCATCACCTGCCGCGCTATATCGCTTTCAACGCGATACCATATCGTCTGCCCGTCACGTCGCCCGGCGATAATGCCCTCACGTCGCAACAAAGCCAGATGCTGTGAAACGGTCGAGTCGCGTAGGCCGATCAGCTCTGCAAGCTGTCCCACCGACTTTTCTCCTCCGTACAGCCGACACAGAATCATAAGCCGGTGATTGTTGGCAATTGCTTTGAGAAATTCACTTGCCTTGTCGGCCGCGAGATGGGTTTTGACACCGGGGTCGATTGGGTGAGTTCTATTCATATCTTCATAACTACGAAACCATGAAGATATAGTCAATCCGTAAAGCTGAGCAAAAGGGCTTCTGCTTACACTCATGATATTGTAGTTTTCACGCAGTGATTTCGCTGATTGGCCCTGGAGTTGTTGTGCGCATAGCTGTGTTGGGAATTGTTGCCGGTGTTGTGTTGTCGGGTCAGGCTTATGCAGACGATGACTGGAAAGCCGTTGAAATTATAAAAGCTTATGCGATTTCCGGCCACACTGGCCCGCAGCTTTATGAATCCATTGGCGAGCGTGGCCCACAGGCCGGAAAATCCCGCGTGATTGCGCACACAACTTTTGTCTTGACCTGGGATCGCAAGTTCGACAATTCCAACAATGGCTGTCGGATTGTATCAGCAAAGCCAAAACTCAAGATCACCTATACGCTGCCCAAGCCATCACTGAAGCTTTCCTCGCCAGTGAAAGAAAACTGGGAACGCTTTTATGACGGCATTTACAAGCACGAGCTTGTCCATGGCGAGACCGCCAAGGATATGACGCGCGAGATCGTCCGCACAACGGTGGGACTGTCCATCCCGAACGATCCGAAATGCCAGAAAATGCGCCGCGAACTGATTAACCGTATCAATGCGCTGGTCGCCGTTCAGCGTCAGCAGGGCCGTGATTTCGACCGCATTGAAATGGGATCCGGCGGCAATGTTGAACAGCTTATTCTGGCACTCGTGAACGGAGGGTAACCTACGCCGGACTTCCGGCGCAGGCTTGCATCACTAAGCTCGTTTAGCACGAAGCGCTTTCGCTGCCGCCACCATATTGACGAGGGCAGGGCGCACCTCATCCCATTTGCGGGTTTTCAGGCCGCAATCGGGATTGACCCATAGCTGGCCATCGGAAAGCTGCTTGCGGGCGAGTTGCAACAGATCAGCCATCTCACCGACATTCGGAACGCGCGGCGAATGAATATCATAGACGCCCGGCCCGATTTCGTTTGGATATTTGAAGGTCTTGAAGGCTTCGAGCAATTCCATGCGTGAGCGCGACGTTTCAATAGAAATCACATCGGCATCCATATTGGCAATTGCCGCGATGATATCGTTGAATTCCGAATAGCACATGTGGGTGTGGATCTGCGTTTCATCGGCAACGCCGGTCGAGCAAAGGCGAAAACATTCGACGGCCCAGTCAAGATAATGTGCCCAATCGGCGCGGCGCAGCGGCAGACCTTCACGCAATGCGGCCTCATCAATCTGGATCATAGTGGCGCCTGCAACTTCCAGATCATGTACCTCGTCACGAATGGCGAGCGCAATCTGGCGGCAGCTTGCCGAGCGTGGAATGTCGTCGCGGACAAATGACCAGTTGAGGATCGTGACCGGGCCCGTCAACATACCCTTGATCGGCTTGTCGGTCAGCGATTGTGCATATTTCCACCATGCCACCGTCATCGGTTCAGGACGCGAAACATCGCCGAAAATGATGGGCGGGCGGACATAGCGCGAGCCGTAGCTTTGCACCCATGCGTGCTTGGTGAAAGCAAAGCCCGAAAGCTGCTCACCGAAATATTGCACCATGTCGTTGCGTTCAAACTCGCCATGCACCAGCACATCAAGGCCGATTTCTTCCTGCCAGCGGATTGCGGCTTCCGTCTCACGCTGAATAAAACCTTCATATTGGGCGCTGCTGATCTCGCCTTTGTTGTGTGCTGCGCGCGCTTTGCGCACTTCCGGGGTCTGCGGAAAAGAACCGATGGTTGTGGTCGGAAAAGCGGGCAGACCAAGCTTTGCATTTTGCAATTTCTGACGTTTTGCAAAAGCACTCTGACGGCTTTTCTGTGCCTCTGTGATGTTTCCAATCCGCTGTTTAACGGCTGCATTATGCACGCGGGGTGATCGGGCTCTGCTGCCGAGCGCGTCGCTTGCAGCCTTGAGTTCGGATAGAACAGTGCTTTTGCCGGATGCCAGGGCGCGTCCGATGATGGAAAGCTCGTCGATCTTCTGCGCTGCGAATGCAAGCCAGCTTTTGAGTTCTTCATCGAGAGTGGTTTCAAGCTCCAGATCAATCGGCACATGCAAGAGCGAGCAGGACGGTGCGATTTCGATTGTTTCCAGCCCGCGCTTGTCGATCACAGGCTGAATACGATCGATGATCGTGCTGAGATCGGCGCGCCAGATATTGCGACCGTCGATGACGCCGAGCGAAAGCACCTGATCTTTGCGTGCTTTGTTCACAACGTCCGCAAGCTGGTCTGCCCCACGCAAAAGATCGACGTGCAGGCCCGCAACCGGCAGGGCAAGCGCTGTTTCGAGATTGCTGCCAAGGTCTCCGAAATAGCTGGCAAGCAGGATTTTGACCGGGCTTGCGGTGCTCAAACGCTGATAGGCCAGTTCAAAGGCAGCACGTTCATTGGGGATGAGGTCGAGAACCAGCGCTGGTTCGTCAATCTGCACCCAGTCGGCTCCGGCCTTTGCCAGTTCCTGCAACAGCGCTTCATAAACAGGCAGCAGTTTCGGCAGCAGCGCTATCGGGTTGAAACCCGCTGCGGTCGATTTTGCCAGTTTCAGAAAGGTCACCGGCCCGAGAATGACCGGGCGCGTGTGAATACCCAGCGCTTTTGCCTCAAGAAAATGCTCAACCGGTTTGCGTGAGGAAAGCGCGAAGTTCTGATCGTCGGCAAGTTCTGGCACCATGTAATGATAATTGGTGTCGAACCATTTGGTCATTTCCAGCGCGGTTACGCCGTTACCCTGATGGTTGCAGCTGCAATCACTGTGCGTTTTGCCTTCGCTCCCACGCGCCATGGCGAAATAGGTTTGAAGTGATATATCGCCGCCCGACCAGCCATAGCGCGCGGGGATCGCCCCCACCATCACGGCAGTATCGAGCACATGATCGTAAAGCGAAAAATCATTGGATGGGATTTTCGTGATGCCGCGGTCGCGTTGTTCTGTCCAGTTGGCGGCGCGCAGGGCGCTTGCGATTGCGAGCAGTTCCACCTCGGACGTCTTACCGGACCAGAAGGCTTCGAGTGCGAATTTCAGCTCACGATGACGGCCAATGCGCGGCACGCCCAGCGTGGCGGTAGCAAGTGTTGCTGTGGCGATTGTTGTTTGTGACATAGCTATATACCCCGACATAGAAAGGGGCGTGGGCTTGCAGATGTGCATAGAAGGCCGCCAAAAAGCGACCAGATATGCGACACTCCGGGAGACCCCGCCCGTGGACGTTATTTGTCATGGCAGGTCTCCTTGCTCGCGGGTCAGCACCTTAGCGCGCATCTTCACCCGAAAACTGTTTCACGTTTTCGGGATGCACTCTGATCCGCCTTCCCGGAATTTTCATTCCAGTGGCATGATGGATCAAGGCTCACCGCTTACAGTTGCGGGGGCAGCACCGGTATTGTTTGTAACGCACCGGTTTCCCTCTTAGCTTCCGTCTGAAATCTGACGAAAGAACCATAACAATGGCCAGTCTGGCGGAAGCGTTGCCGCTTGTCAACATCACATAAAGAAATGTTTATATCTTTAAATCATGATCATTGGTAATTCGTTTCGCGCTTTTCTGGCCTGTGTTGAACCACCTGTGCTCACAAAGCTGGGATAGGTGATTGCCAAAAAGCCGTAATTATTTCAAATAGTCCATCGGCCATATGCTCACCAATCGAAAGCGGGATAGACGTGCTCCGTATCAAATTTGCTTTTCTTTGCCTCATCCTCGCAATTGCTTCTCCTGCCAACGCTCTAGAAGCTGGTGCGCTGCCTGTTCTAAAGCCGCTGCCACAGCAGGCACAGGCTGCTCAACTGACATCTGAATTTCTTCAGCGTTTTCATTATAAGCCCGTGCCATTAGACGATGCATTGTCAGCCAAAATCATGGATCGCTTTATCGAGATGCTCGACCCTGAAAAGCTGATCTTTTTGCAATCTGACATTGATAGTTTCAAAACGCGCAGCACGCAGATTGATGATGCAATCGAGGGGCAGGATCTGAGTATTCCGTTTGCTATTTTTAACATCTATAGCCAGCGCATTGCTGATCGCATGTCTTATGCGGAGCAGTTGCTCAATGAGAAGTTCGATTTCAGTGCAGAAGAGAGCTATCTGGTCGATCGCAAGAAAGAATCTTGGCCCAAAACGGAAGCGGAACGCAATGATCTTTGGAGAAAGCGCGTCAAGAATGACTGGCTGCGTCTGAAACTTGCCGGCAAAGATGATAGTGCTATTCGCGATACGCTGACCAAACGCTATGAAAATTTACTTTCACGGGCGTCACAATCCAAAGCTGACGACGTATTCCAACTCTTTATGGCTGCTTATACAACCTCTGTCGATCCGCACACAGACTACTTTGGTGCCAATGCTGCCGCCGAATTCGATATTTCGATGAAGCTTTCCCTCGTGGGTATCGGCGCGGTGTTGCAGGATCGGGACGACTTTACAACCATTCGCGAGTTGACTGCGGGTGGTCCGGCGCAATTGTCGGGTAAGCTTGCGGTTGGTGATCGGATTGTTGGTGTCGGCCAGGGCGAGGATGGGCCTATCAAGGAAGTTGTCGGGATGCGACTTGATGAGGTCGTCAAACTGATACGCGGCGACAAAGGCTCTATCGTGCGTCTTGAGATATTGCCTGCAGAAGCCGGGGCCGACGGTAAACATAGGATTATCAGTCTTGTTCGCGATAAGATCAGCCTTGAAAAGCAGGCTGCTCAGAAGAAAGTCTTGTCTGTAGAAGATGGCACCGCAACACGTAAAATTGGTGTCATTACACTTCCCGCCTTCTATGAAGATATTGAAGCGCGGCGAAAAGGTGAAAAGGACTACAGAAGTGCCAGCCGCGATGTTGCAAAGCTTCTTGGCGAGCTTAAGCAGGAAAAAGTGGATGGCATTCTGATTGATCTGCGTAACAATGGCGGCGGATCATTGAGTGAAGCGATTGATCTCACTGGTTTGTTCGTTGGAAAAGGCCCTGTTGTTCAGCAGCGCAACGCAAAGGGTGAAATCAAGGTCGAACGCGATGATCTCTCTAAGCCTGCGTGGGAAGGTCCGCTTGGTGTGCTGATTAATCGTGGTTCTGCCTCCGCATCCGAAATTTTTGCGGCTGCGATACAGGACTATGATCGGGGTGTGATTATCGGTGAGCCGAGCTTCGGGAAGGGCACTGTGCAGACGGTGGTCAATCTGGACGAGGTGGCACAAAATCCGCAGCCAAAATTTGGTGAGTTGAAATTTACGGTTGCCCAGTTTTTCAGAGTGAACGGTGGCACGACCCAATTGCGCGGCGTATCGCCCGATATAAGTTTGCCGGGTCTTTACGATCTCAAAACTGTTGGTGAAGCAAGCTTTGACAATGCCTTGCCGTGGACCCAGATAAAGGCTGCGAAACACAAGTCTTTTGGCGAGGCCAAGGCTTTCCTTCCCTTGCTGCAGGAAAAGCACGATGCACGCGTTAAAGAGGATGTCGAGTTCCAGCGCTTTGCAGATGATGTTTCTGCGTTGAAGCTCAATCGCGAAAAAACGACGATTTCTCTCAATGAAGATGAACGTCGGGCCGAAATGAAGGCGCAGGCAGCGCGCGCGCGTACACCGGGTCAAAATGATGATGGCTTACAGTCAAACGAACGAAGCCTGAGCGATGACATCGCTTTGGAAAAGGCGCGCAAGGACATTAAGGATGTGCTGCAGAATGAAGCTGCTGCGATTGTTGTTGATCTTGCAGACTTACAGAGGAAAGGTGCAAAAACATCGTCCAATTAAACAATCGCGTTGTTGGTCTTCCACGGCACCGGCTGGTCAAATTTGCGCGCAAATTTGACCAGCCGGATAGTCTGGATCAGAGCGGAGCGAGCCTATAGCATTTCCTGTTTTGGGTGGATCGCTGGAAATGCTCTCGCTGTTTGTTGCACGCATTATCCCGCGAAAAACCGCTTCGCACTTTTGCTGGAAATACTTTAAAACTTGCGGCTGAATGAGACTTTCAAGTTACGTCCCGGCATGGCAGAAATGCCATCGCTGAGATAAGGTTCATAGTTCTTGTCGAACACGTTTTCCAGCGCAAGACGCAATTCAGAGTCCTTCATCAGCCCCTGCGTCGGGGTCCAGTTGAAAAACAGGTCATGCACGGAATAGCCCGGTGCTTTGGGGCGATTATAGCTTAAATCACCTTTGACATGCGAGGTTCTGTCCTGCTTGTCGACGAAGGTCCCAGTCCAGCCGAAGTTGATGTCGTTATCGGGAAGTTTGTAGCCCAGCGTCGCCACCGCAGTCGTTGGCATGATGTCGTTGATATAGCTGTCCGGTCCGCGCACATTGTTGAGTGTGCCCTCACGTCTGCCGATCATGTAAGTGAGGCTGGCGTCGGCGAACATGAAGTTGTTTTCGTAATGGGCTTCGAGCTCGATGCCGCGCGTATAGTAGGACGGCATATTCCAGTAAAATGGCGCTTCACCGTAGCTGAGATTGGCATTGTTCGCGCTGCCGACGCGTCGTCCGACCGGGTTGGAAACATGATTGTTAAAGAACGAACCGCGCACCATCAGCATATCGCCATCGGTAAACAGGTTGTTGAGCGCAGTGGCCGCACCGATATTGATGGTATTGTTGCGCTCTACCTTGAGGTTGCGGCTGGTTCCTGACGCTTTCGTCTGTATGCTCTGGGTCGAGTAGATTTCATCGATGTTTGGTGCACGCATTGCATAGGCCCAGTCGGCAAAAAGCCGCGTTGCGGGGGTGAGCTGATAGGAGGCGCTCAGAGCGGGCGTGAAACCGTGATGTGATGTTGCCGAATAATCGTGACCAGCGGCGGGATTGTTATAACGAGGGGCGGCGTTCGGAACGCCCTCGGAGCGTACATAATCGTAGCGAATACCGGGCGTGATGATGAGCTTATCGGTGACTGCCATGCGGTCGCGGATGAAGAAGGATATCATGTCCTGCTTGCCAGCGGGCATGATCCATGGCGCATAATAGCCGTAATTATACTGCGCTTGCTTCGCATTGGCTTTATCGAACATCGTCACATCGCGGACGTGATGATTATATTGCACACCGTAATTCAGACTGTGTTCAATGCTGGCCAGTTCAAAATTGGAGGTGTTTTCTGCTTCGAGGTGAAAATCCGAATATTTTGCATCGTTTTCGGTGCCTCCCAGTGATCCAGTGCCATTCACGCCTGGAAAGCGTTCGGCATGCATATCGGTTGAGGAATAGCTTGCCATCATGCGCGTGTTCACCAAATCGCTGTCGCCGTCATAGGTGTGTTCGACAACCGATGTGAAATCCTTCAGTTCGCGCCAGGCGAGAAGCCTTTGAATGGCGGCTTTATATGCGGGCGTACCCGGCACCAGCGCATTGTTGCTTGGCTCAAACTGCCCGCGAATGGCGGCAAGCGGTCCCCAGTTGGCACTTTCACCATAAAGGACGGAAGCTTTAACTGCGTGACCACCATATTCGCCACTCAGCTTGCCGGAGAAAGACGTCAGCTCAGAATTGGAGTAATTGTAGATGTCTCCGCCGCCGATCCGCATATTGTCACCCTTGCGCCAGGTCAGGCTGGCTATGCCGTCGAAATCAATTGCAGTGCCGAGATTGGAGCGGCCATAGATGGCTCCGGTTTCCAGAAATTGCTTGTTCGCCGTCTGATAGGCAGTCTTGCCCCAAATGCCCCAGCTTTCGCCATCGCGCAGCATGTCGGCTGCATCCTTGCTTTCCAGCTTTATGGTGCCGCCAAAGCCACCATTGCCGTAACGAACGGTCGTTGCCCCTTTTTCTATTTCGATGCGTTTGAGAAGTTCGGGTTCGACAAAAATTGTACCCTGATCGTATTTCTCGAAGTTCTTAGGGGCGCCATCGAGCAAAATGCGAACATCTGTCTGGCGTGAAAAGCCGCGGATGGCAATCGACTGGCCTTCGGTGCGCACGCCGCCCAGCATGGAGACGCCGGGTGTTCTTTTGACGAGTTCCGGAATTGTCGAGGCTTGAGCCTGTTCGAGCTGTTCCGATGTGATTTGCGATACTCGCGGATCAAGTTCGGCAAAATTCACGCCGGTGATATGCGAAATGCTGATTGTATCAAGTTGCAGCGAGCCGTCATCGGTGAGCACTGGCGCATTGTTTGCTTCCGCCGGGCGCTCCAGCCGAACGGTTTTTTCGCTGGTAAACCGGTATTGAATGCCGGTATTGCGGAGTATCGTTGAAAGCGCTTCAGCGAGCGTCATCGTTCCGTGCACACCCGGTGTATTCAGTCCCTTTGTCACAGATGCATCAAATGCAATTTGCAAGCCTGTCTGAACAGCAAGGCGGTTGAGGCCTGTTGCAAGCGACCCTGCCGCAACATTCACGGTGACGGGTTGGGTTGCCGCTTGGGCCATAGCTGGTGCTGCAAAAAATGGGCTTAAAACAGTGCCGCTTAAAAGCAGCGAAGCAAAAAGAGGCCGCATATAGGCGGTAAGAATGCGTGAGGAGGGGCTTTTCATGTCGTGTCCAGTCTCAACGTTCAAGGCGTTGAAAATTTCGGTGTTGAAGCATCCGCGCATGTTGCGCGCATTGCCTTTCATGGACTGGACGAATGAAAACCGGCTTATGGGACATTCAATTGAAAATTAATTATGCAGGACTGTCAGCAGCGCCCCGATATGCGTGGCTTTCAGATCAAACACCTTGATAAAATCATCAAGCGCGGTGGACGGTGAAGACAGATCGAAAGTGCCAGTAATGCGGCGTTGCGCAAGATCATTGCTTGCAATCATGATCCGGCCGGGAAGATGTCGTGCAATATCTTCGACCACGTGCGAAAGCGGCTGGTCTTCAAAAATGAGCCGCCCATTGCGCCATGAGGCTGCGAATTCAGGATCAATCGCCGTGACCTGTCCGATGCCTGTTGCACTGTCGTAAAAAACGCTGTGGCCCTGTTCGAGACGCAAGGTGTCACGCGGGGTGGGTGCTGTGCCTGAAGCGCTGCTCTTGACCTCAACGGCGTGCTCCGTGACGACCACGTCTGCACCGCGCTCTTTCAGCTTCACATCGAATTCAGTGCCAAGAGCTGTAATATTGCCCTTGGCAGCGCTCACCGTGAAAGGGCGCTGCGTGTCCTTGGCAACGATGAAATAGGCTTCCCCGCGCAGGAGATGAACGTGACGGCCTTGGTTTGTGATGTCAAAAGAGATGGCCGAACTTGAATTGAGCTGAACGGTCGATCCATCGGCGAGTTTTATCACGGGCATTTCGCTGCTTGCAGACATCGCGTCTGCGCGCAGGCGCATGGGGCCATCAAAAGCGATGAAAGCTGCTGCGAAAGCAACAAAAACCAGCATTGACGCCACTGTCGCGCGCACCGGAAAACGCGGTCTTCTGGCAGCTGTTTTGGCGAAATCGATATCCTGCAACAGCAGTAAACGCGTATCGCTGAAAACACGTGAGGCTTTTTTGAAGGCCAGCTCATGCAGGCTATCGCTTGCGCGCCAGCGTGCGCATGCCTCCGCCAGCGCCATATCCTTCGGCGATGCCTGAAGCTGCATCAGCCAATCGACGGCTTGCTCTTGAATCAGGCGTTGTGCCTTGTCTGGTTTTGACGTGGATGAGCGCATCATCCCTGATCCAGTTCATCAAGCCGACAGAGGCAGTGAATCAGCGCCTTGCGAAGGTGGCGGTCCACCATATTGCGCGTGATTCCAAAGCGGCTGGCAATTTCATCTGACGGCAGATTGCCAATGCGATGGGCAATGAAAACGCGGCGCTGGCGAAGAGGAAGTTCCATAATCGCATGACGCAGGCAGTTGAGCCGTCGCGGCATGTCAAGGGCGATGTCAGGATTGGCGTCTTTGCTGGCGATATACGCGGCTTCTTCTTGCGTGCCGGAAAAGAGCTTGGCTTCAAAACGCTCGCGGCGAAACCGGTCAAGGCCCAGATTAATAGCCGCACGCGTTAAAAATGCGTGGAGAGATGACTTGCCTTCAAGGTCGGTCCGGCGATCTTTCAGCCTCACATAAAGATCATGGACAATGTCGTTGGCATTTGAGGATACGTGCCCGCGTCGACGGACTGCGCGACACAGCTCGTCATAATAATCAGTAATGGCAACATCAATCTCTGCCATATCGCGCAGTGGAAAAGCCGCGGGCAGATTAGATTTCTCTGATTGGTTCAAGGCGGGCACCGGATTTGTATGGCCGCATTATAAGGATGTGCTCAATTAAATGCAATTATATATGAACAATTTACTCATCTTATGAGTGCGCCGTCATATCACGTGGTTTTCGGCGGCGGGTAATTTTACTCTTGTATTTTCAATTATACATCTGTATTCAGGAGTCGAGTTCGCTACAGGGATGAAGGCAGAGGAGCCTTCCCGAGTGATCTTTCAAGCAGTCAGGCGGGAGGAAGTTTCGTCTGATTTCCAAGGGAGGACTTTATGAAAAAGCTTGCTTTGCTGGCAGCCGTTGCTGCCTTTTCGCTGCCCGTCTCGGTCATGGCGCAGGACGCGCCCGGCACTGTCAAAAAGGACAGTTATCGTTTTGTCATCGTTCCAAAGGTCGTTCATCCTTGGTTTGACAAGGTGAATGAAGGTGCACAGCAGGCCGCTGCTGCACTCAAGGCGCAGACCGGCGCCAATGTTGAAATCGTCTACTCCGCACCACAGAGCGCAGACGTTGTTCAGCAGAACCAGATTATCGACAGCGCGCTGGCCACCCGTCCTGACGGTCTCGCACTCGATTTGCTTGATCCATCGGGCAACCGTGCATCGCTTGAGGAAGCGCAGAGCCAGAAAGTGCCGCTGGTGCTGTTCGACTCCGTGCCGCCGGAAGGCATGAGCATCACCCATATCGGTTCAGATTTCTGCGAGCAGGCCAAGATTGCTGCGCGTCGTCTGGTTGAAGTGCTGGGTGGTGAAGGCGAAGTTGCAATCATGATGGGCGTGCCAACTGCACCGAACCATTCGATTCGTGCGGAATGCCACCGTGAAGTGTTCAAGGAACATCCGGGTATCAAGGTCGTTGCTGAAGGCATCGACAATGACAGCATCGAAATTGCACAGCAGCAGGCAGCCGCCATTATGCAGGCCAATCCAAACCTGAAGGGCTGGGTTGCTTCGGATGCCGCTGGCCCGATCGGCATCGGTCAGGCCATCGTTGAAGCTGGCAAGCAGGGCAAGGTCACGCTGGTCGGCCTCGACAACCTGCCGGAAATGCTCGACATGATCCGCAACGGTGTCGCTGACAGCTCGTCCGCATCACAGCCGGAACTTCAGGGTTACTGGTCGGTGATGACGCTATGGGCACAGGCAACCGGCGCGCCGGTTCCAGGTTATATCGACACTGGCAATGCTTTCCTCACCAAGGAAAACGTAGGCAACTGATCCGTTCCGATCTTGTTGCAGGAGCACGGGTTCTCCCGTGCTCCATTCTTTCCTGTCCTATCGGCTTTCACCGGCTGCTTGCCGGAAACGCAGCGATAGTTTTCCAAGGTGTCCATCATGGCTTATCTTGAAACAAGCGGATTAGGCCGGGACTTTCCGGGCGTAACCGCGCTGGATGGCGTTGACCTGAAAATCGAGCTGGGTCGCACGCATATTCTTGCCGGCGAAAATGGTGCTGGCAAATCCACACTCGTAAAAATTCTGACCGGAACCGACAGCGCTTCGCGCGGTCAGGTGCTGATCGATGGTCGCGATCCGGTTGCCGACCCTTCGCTCTATAAAAACGTTGCCTATGTTCCGCAGGAGCTGACGCTGTTCCCGCAGATGAGCGTCGCGGAAAACCTGTTCATGCCATTCAATCGAACGGGGCATGGCGGTTTTGTTGTCAACCGCAAAGCGCTGATGATCGAGGCAAAATCCTATCTCGATCGCTTTGGTATTGAAGCGCGGCCTGACGATCTGGTTGCCAATATTTCCGTGTCTGATCAGCAGCTTTTGCAGATCGCGCGTGCCTGCACCAATGAGCAGATGAAGGTGCTGATTCTCGATGAGCCGACCTCCTCGCTGACACGTGTTGAAGTCGAGCGTGTTTTCAAGGTTATTCGCGGTCTTCTTGATCGCGATCATGCCATCGTCTTCATCAGTCATAAGATGGAAGAAGTCTTCCAGATTGGCGATGATTATACCGTTCTGCGCAATGGCACCAAGATCGAGAGCGGTCACATCAAGGACATCACCGAAGCCGATCTGATCCGCGCCATGTCTGGCCGCGACCTGTCCTTTGATGAGCATTTCCGTCCGTCAAAGCCGACCACTGAAACCATTATGGAAGTTCGTGGCCTTTCGGGATCGCGTTTTGAAGACATCAGTTTTGATCTGCGCAAAGGCGAAATTCTTGGCTTCGCCGGTCTGGTGGGCGCTGGACGCTCCGAAGTGATGCAGACGATCTTCGGCTTTCTAAAAGCTAAATCCGGCGAGGTAAAGGTCGAAGGCGAAAACTGGACACTCAATGATACCTCGCGCTCGGTTTCGGGCGGCATGCTCTATCTTTCGGAAGAGCGCAAACACCACGGCATTCTGCCTCTGCTTTCACTGCGCGAGAATATCGGCATTTCGATACTGGAGCTGACCAGCGGCAAGCTCGGCATTTCCGACCGTCGTGAACGCAATATCGTGCAGAAAATCATCGATGACTACGGCATCCGCACATCAGGAATGGGCAAGCGTATCTCGCAGCTTTCGGGTGGCAATCAGCAGAAAGCCATTATCGGTCGCGCCATGGCGACGCGTCCGTGTGTGCTGATCTTTGATGAGCCGACGAAGGGTATCGATATACGCACCAAGTCCGAGATTTATCGCATCATGAAAAATCTCGCTGAAGAAGGCGTCGGTGTCATCCTTGTCTCTTCGGAACTTAATGAATTACAGAAATGCGCAAGCCGTATCATCACCATGCATAACGGCTATATCACCGGTGAGTTCTCCACCTCCGATACCAACAATGAAACACTCGTGGGCGCGATCTTTGGAACAGAGGTAAAAGCCGATGCAAACTAATCCCTTTTCCAATCTCATTCGTACGCCGCTGGCCGGTGTCTTTGTGGCGCTTCTGGTGATCTTTGCCCTGTCGGCAACCCTATCGCCTTACTTTCTCACGCCTTACAATCTGTCGGTTGTTGCACGTGGCCTGGCCTTTGTCGGTCTCATCACCATTGCTCAGTCGATGTTGATGGTGCTGGGCGAGCTTGATCTGTCACTTGGCGTGATCGGCGGACTCTGTGGCGTGGTGTCCGGCATTCTGATGGTACGGATGGGTTTTGAGCCTTATTCGGCCATGTTGCTGGCGATCCTGCTTGGCCTTTGCCTCGGCCTGTTCAACGGCTTCCTCGTCACCTTCCTCCGCTTGCATTCGCTGGTGCTGACTATTGGTACGGCAGGCATTTTCGGCGGTGCCAATCTGGTGCTGACCCGTGGCGTTGCCATCACCGGTATTCCGCGTGATGTGCAATATCTCGGCCGTGGCGATCTGTTCGGCATTCCGGTGCCATTCATCATCATGTTTGTTGCCCTGCTGATCGCGACTTTCGTGATGCTGAAAACCCCGTTTGGTCGTTACATGTATGCCATTGGCAACAATCGCGATGGTGCCCGTATGTTGGGCATTCGTGTGGATCGCGTGCGTCTGATGGTATTTGGTGCTGCTGGTGCGATTGCTGGTCTTGCCGGTGTGCTGATGGTTGCGCGTCTTGGAACTGCCCAACCGTCGATTGGCGACAGCTGGGTGCTGGCTCCGATTGCTGCATCGGTTATCGGTGGTGTTGCCACAACGGGTGGCATCGGCAGTCCAATTGGTGCGATCTTCGGTGCAGGCATTATCGCAATTATTGAAAACATTATCGTTCTGTTCGGTGTCTCTCCTTATTGGCAGGGCATTGTTTCGGGTGCAATCGTCGTGCTGGCTATCTCATTCGATGCCATATCGCGCCGTTATCTGCGCCGGGATGCCCACTGATCTGAACACGCGACGAGTTTTAGAAAGCTAAAGACATGAATGAACAAGTCAAAACCAAGAAGCTGATCAACGCACCGGAAAACATCATTGCAGAAATGATCGAAGGCATGGTCGGCGCGCATCCCCATATGCTGCGTGTTGAAGGTGAAACGGGGCGTGCGGTTGTGGCAGTCGATGGCCCGCGCGAAGGCAAGGTCGGCATTGTTGTCGGCGGTGGCTCAGGTCACGAACCCGCTTTTGCTGGCTATGTCGGGCGCGGCCTTGCAGATGCAGCAGCTGTTGGCAACGTGTTTGCCTCCCCATCGCCTGCACATATTGCAGAAGCGGCACGCGCTGCGGATGGCGGCGCTGGCGTGCTGTTGCTTTATGGCAATTACACCGGCGACGTTCTCAATTTTACGATGGCGGCGGAAGAACTCGCGCAGGACGGCATGGATGTGCGCCATGTCGCGGTTGCGGATGACGTAGCCTCGGCGCCGCTTGATCGCAAGTCGGAGCGTCGCGGTATTGCCGGTGACTTCTTCGTATTCAAGGTTGCAGGTGCTGCCGCTGATCTGGGTGAATCCCTGCCACGCGTCGAAGCGCTTGCGCAGGCCGCCAATGAGGCGACCCGTTCGATGGGCGTGGCTTTAAGCCCTTGCTCCCTGCCCCAGACAGGTAAGCCGAACTTTGCCATCGGTGACGATGAAATGGAAATCGGCATGGGCCTGCATGGTGAGCCGGGCATTCGTCGTCAGAAGCTTGCGCCTGCTGATGAAGTGACCGACGAGCTGATGGCCTCGGTTGTCGAAGAACTGGAACTCAAGGCTGGTGATCGTGTTGCGGTTCTTGTCAACGGACTTGGTGCAACCACGCATATCGAGCTTTATCTCATTTTCCGCCGCGTCAAACAGATTCTGGATAGCAAGGAAATACAGATCCACGCCTCATGGGTTGGCGAATATGCAACGTCGCTCGAAATGGCCGGTGCATCTGTCACGCTGATGAAGCTTGATGACACCTTGCAGACGCTGCTTGATCATCCATGTCATACGCCGGCCTTGAGCGTTGGCGCTGTGCAGGCAGGTGATCGTGAACCGGCCTCGCACCGCAAGGCTCAACGCAGTGCAGACCACAAGGAAGTGGCTTCTGAAGCGCCGCGCAAGCTCATCACCGAGGGTGATGTGACACCTGCACTTTTCAAGGCGATGATGATGAATGTCGGCAATCAGATCATTGCCGAGAAGAACTGGCTTTCGGAACTCGACGGCGTGATTGGCGATGGCGATCACGGCATTACCATGGAAATCGGCTGGAAGGCTGTGCAACATGCGCTTGAAGACGAACAGGACGATGAGACGATTGAAGCCATCTGCAAGCGCATGGCCAAGGCGTTTCTGGATGCGGTTGGCGCATCCTCAGGTCCGCTTTATGCAACGGCATTCCTGCGTGCAGGTACGGCTGTCAGCAATCGTCTCAACCTTGATGGAACCGGCATTGCTGAATGGCTTGCAGCCGCGTCGCAAGGCATCCAGGATCGGGGGCGCGCGGCACCAGGTGACAAGACGATGATCGATGCCTGGGTTCCAGCGGTTGAGGCGGCAAGCGAGGCTGCGAAGGCTGGCAAATCCACGCTCGACGTGCTGATTGCGGCACGCGATGGTGCGGAAGTGGGCATGAAGGCAACAGCTGCAATGGAATCGCGTCGTGGTCGTTCAGCCAAGCTTGGCGAACGCTCCATCGGTCATATCGATCCGGGTGCAGCATCTACATTCGTAACTCTGCGCGCTATGGCAGAAGCGTTGCAAGATGCTAAGTAATTGTTAGTTATGAATTTTTGTGACGATTGAAAGGTTTTAGCTTCTAAATCAAGCAACAGGTGATGCGTTTGGGTCTGGATTGAAATCGATAGGTAGGCGTTTAAAAAGCGGAATCTGAATCTAACAACGCGATATGATAGAGCTTCTCGGAAGCGAGTGTTTTCGAGTTAGTATTTTCAGCTTGCGTTGGTGTCGGTGGTTGCGTGGTAATGCCACTTTAACCGACGCGGGAACGCAGCTCTATCTATGGTGCTGACTTTATGCGGATTTCAGACATGAGATCTCACACAACATATTGGCAGTGCTCTGAAGTGCTAAATTGATTGTTGGAAAGTCGTGAAAATTGTTGATCGGGTCGTGAATTAAGGTGAAGCGCTGCACATGTCGTGCTGACTTGAAACGCTTCATGACCCGCTCGCATCTGTGTTACTGAGCAAGGACTTTGAGCGTAAACCCATCCTTAGCAGCAGCTCGCCACATAATCAGCTGGGATCAAGCGTAGCCTGATAAGACTGTTAGCACTGACACCGCTTAGCAATTTAGGCATGCGCCAATTCAAGGGTGAACAATGCTCTTTGAAGCTAAACCCCTCGCATCGCAGATCTGCCCAGATGGTATTGTGCACGACTTTTATGCCGCGCGTGGGAAGTTCGTCCTTTGGAGCATTTCCAATGTTTCAATCAAAACAGGAAATGCTCTAAGGATTAAGCGCCGATGATCCGGCGAATATCGTTAACCGACAAGCTCAGGAATGACTGCATGCCGATGGCAACCTGATGTGGTTCCATCTCAGCGATAAAGGTGCGGAATTCTTCTTCCGTCGGTGGCGGTGCAAACCATTGCATGCGACACAGATCGTGCGTGTCGTGGAAATGGCCTGCCCCATCCAGAATATCATCAACATAATGGCCGTAGATAAAGCATTCGGAGAAGCGTCGGACATTGCCGATGGCAGCAACCCAATGCTGACCGGTGTGCTTTTCGATACGCTCGCACATGCCGATGACCGAATCTCTGCGCCAGGAAACAAGCTGGCCGATATAGTCATTCAGCGCACTCTTGCCATTCTTGACGCCAAGAAGCTTTCCTGCGTTCTCTGCCCAAACGGGATGTTCCGGCCATTCAGGATTGGCAAGCGCATTGGGCCGGTAGAACAGGCGCAGCTTATCCTCGTGCCAGAGTGTGTTGCAATCAAAGGGCCGGACAAAAGCAGTGTCGGAATCGGTATAAAGCAGTCCGTCTTCTTCCACCTTGTCTGCCAGTGCAATGCGGCGCAACTGCTGCACATGCCAACCGCGCAACGGTTTGGTTTTAAACGACAACCAGACGCGACGGCGCCCGAGATAGGTCGGATCGGGGAAGGCTCGCAACCAGGACGGCAGCAAATCTCGCTCGTCAATCACGATGCGATTGGCGTTCTCTATCTGCCGAAAAAGCGCAACATCTTTGCTGTCGACAAGAATATAATGCTTGGTGAAACCAGTGACATGTTTGTCCATGGTTTCGCATAAGAGCTTGCAACGCTCAAAGTCCTGATCCCAGCTTGCGGTGACAATAGCTGTCTTCAAGGGTTGCCCCCTGACAGCTTTGCTTTTGCAACACGCCAGAGAAACACTGGATTGCCAACCAGATAGCGCTTTGCCAGACGGCGCGGCTCCTGCATCAGGCGATGCGCCCATTCCATTTTGAGCGTGCGGACCCAATGGGGTGCGCGCTGCACGCGGCCGGTATGCAGATCGAATAAGGCGCCAACCGCGCTCGCAATCGTGCAATGTTCGGCTGTGATGTATTTGTCGATGAACAGCTCCTGCCGCGGAACACCCATGGCCACCAGCAGCATATCGGGATGATATTCCTTAAGCTGATCCAGAATGCCGTCTATATCCGCAGGCTTGAAATAGCCATCCGAGATCACACGATAATCGTGCTGCGGGATTTGCTTCTCAAAAAGCTGCACTGTGTGTGCAGCAACGCCGGGACCGCCACCAAGCAACGCCACTTTCATCGGGCGTTTGATATGCTGCATCAAGCCGGGGATGAAGTCTGTGCCGTTGAGATTGGCCGGAAATTTTTCACCATAAGCGACCTTGCTGGCAATATCGACACCAACACCATCAGGCAGGATCAGAAAATTTTTGAGCGCTGCCATATAGGCCGGGTCTTCATGCGCAATATTGGCATTGTTGGCATTCAGCCAACCCTGCTTCAAAAAGGCCCGGTTTTCGATTCGCTTTTCAAAATAAGCGAATGAACTGCCCCAGTCGAAACAGACAACCTTGATGCCGAGAATATTTCGGTATTCGAGTTTTTCGGATGCACTATGCGTCATATTCAGTCTGCTTTTCCTGTGACGTCCTGAAGTTTCTTTAAACCTCGGGCGATTGCGCTGTCCATGCCTGCGATTTGTGCCTGTTTAAAGGCTTTGCCGTCCAGTCTTTGATCGTCACCTTCATTGATTGCTTTAAGGCGCTCTACGATGGCTGCGGCAAATTCAACAGGCTTGTCGGCCATTGTGCAGTTGGCCGGGATATTGCCAATACCACGAACCGAATGAGCGGTGGCAACACTTGGTTTTCCCAGCTCAAACGTTTCTATCGTTTTCAACTGAACGCCTGTGCCCGCGCGGCTGATCAGAGGTATCAGTTTGCCACTTTCAACGAATTTGGTGGCATCAGGCACTTTGCCGACGAAATTCACACCCGGCCAGGCCGCAATAAGATCGGCGGGTGTGTTGCCTGCGATGGCGATTGTGATGTCTTTTGGCAAAAGCGGTTTGACTTCGCGCAGAAACCATTCAAGGCCAATGCGGTTGGGGTGCCATGTCCATGTACCGATGAGCGCGAGATCATATTTGGCTGCCTCCGGTTTCACGGTTTCACTGTTGCCCGGCATGACAAGCGGGAGTGTTGCAAATTTATTTTTGTCGAGGCCCAGTGCCGGGCCGTCTTCTTCTGCAAAGGTGAAGACAAAGCTTGCCTGTTTGCAAAGCCTGCTCTCCAGCTTTTTGAGAATCCTAGCCTCGCGGCCAAACAGAAATTTCTGAACCTTGCCTTTGGCATCTGCCGCATTTTCTTCTGCCGAACGGTATTCGACATTATGCGCAACGAAAATCGATGGCTTGTCCTTGAAAATATCTTCAAAGGCGCCCGGCAGCGTCACACCGTTGAGCACATAGGCATCGAATTCACCGAGTTCGGTGATCGCATTATGCAGTTCAATTGCTGGGATAACCCGCAGCTTTGCCGACGAAACCGTCAGCCCTGTGAGAAAAGATTTCAGCACCCAGCCGATCTTGCGCTTGATGCCGGCGCCTTCTGTGCGTACTTCCACTTCGCCAAGAACGATCGTGTCTTTGTTTTCAGCCGCCGGATGTCCCGGCCAGGTGAAACCGAGAACATTGACATGAGCACCGGCGCGACGCAGACCATCGATAACGGCGGCATTCGCAACTTCATAACCCGTCGAAGCGACCGCATGTGGAACAAGTGATGTTACGAAGACAAGACGACACGGTTGCAATTCAGCTCCTAACCGATCTTAATGAGTATTTGCTAAAGCCACTCTCTACAGCCATGCAGTGAACTTTTCTTTAAACGTTTATCAATAGTGGAAAGATAAACATAAAAATGTAAATCTCTGAAATAAATCGGAAGCCGAGATGATAGAATTACCGGATCATATTGAAGTAATCGCTAAAACGCCTGGGCTTGCCTATGATGAGATCGATATTGTCGTTTCTCTTCCTACATTTAAGCGGCCTGAGCATCTGATCAGAACCCTCGATACGTTGAATGCGCAAACGACAAAGCGTCGTTGGGCAGTGGTGGTTATCGAGAATGAGACTGAAAAGAAAGAAGGCGCAACCGTTGCAGCTCCGCTTTTCGAGGCTGGCAAATATAACGGCATGCTTATTGGCGAGTCGCATCGCGGCAATTGCAATGCTTATAATGCCGGTTGGCTGACGGCGACCAAGTTTTTTCCAAATTTCAAATATGTCATTGTCATTGATGATGATGAACTGGCCGATCCTGACTGGATCGAGAATATGGTTTCGACGGCTGAGCGTTATGATGTCAGTCTGGTTGGCGGCCCGCAGTATCCGATTTTTGAAAAGCCGAATTCTGAAAAGTGGGCGAAGCATCCGGTTTTCCTGCCTCATTACACGAAGACCGGCCCGGTGCCGATCATCTATTCATCGGGCAACCTGCTGATTGCGCGTGCTGTTTTGGAAGCGCATAGCTATCCGTTTATGGATCTGAAGTTCAACTTTACTGGTGGCGGCGATTCTGACTTCCTGTCCCGCTCTATTGCCAAGGGCTTTAAAGTTGCGTGGTGTGCGGAAGGCATCGTGCGCGAAACCATTCCTGCGCGCCGTCTGGAACGCGACTGGATCACCTCGCGTGGTTTGCGCAATGGCGTTCTTTCAACACTGATTGAGCAGCGTAAACGCAAGGATGAGCCGTTTGGTCAGGTGCGCGTGTTCCTGAAGAGTTTGGCTCTTCTGGCCTATTCGCCGATCAAAGCACTCAGAAGAGGTTTTGCGGCCGGCTTTGCGCCTGTCGGCACTTACTTTATTCATATCGGTCTGGGTCGGGTGATGGCGCATTTTGGATATTTGAATGAGCAGTATCGCAACCCGGACAAGAACTGATACGGCCTCGTTCGATCCGTTGAAGGCGACGATGCGCCAGATCGCGCTCGTCGCAGCAACAATTATATTCTGCATTCTGCTGATTTCTTTTCGCCCGTTTTCGCAGGCCGTTGTCGTTGATGGCCAGCAGGCGGGCGATAGTGTCAATCAGCTTGGCTTCGGTCTCGTCGGAGTTATTTCGCTGGCTGCGCTTGCGATGTTTGCTGATCCGCGCAAGGTCTTGCGGCTTGCAAGCCTTGGCTGGGGCCTGATGTTTGCCATTCTCATCGCTTCGGCCTTCACCAGTCCTGATCTGGGAACGGCCATTCGCGGGATCATGCTGACACTGATCGGTGTTCTTGCCATAGTCGCTGTGCTGGCTTTGCCGCAGGACGCTGACGGCTATTCCACTATGCTGCTTATAGTGGCATCAATTGTGATTGTGATTTCATATGCTGGTGTGGTGCTGTTGCCTAATCTTGGCACCCATGGCGCTGACGCTGCCGAGCCACAAAACTCATATCTGTGGCGCGGGGTGTTCACGCATAAGAATATTGCCGGGCCTGTTATGGCGGTTTTTGCTTTTGGTGGCATCTATCTGTGGCGACGCGGCTGGCGGGTCAGTGGGGCACTGATTGCATTATTTGCCCTGTTCTTCGTGGCGCATACCGGCTCAAAAACCACGGTTGCACTGGTACCCTTTGCCATGATTCTGGTCATTGCCCCGGGTATGTTTGGTGTACGTGGGCTGGCGCCACTTATGATCGTGGTCATTCAGCTTGTTTTTGCGCTTTTCACAATCGGCACGGTGCTGTTTGAGCCTCTCCACCAGATTGTTCTGAATTTCTCGGTGGACCCGACTTTCACCGGGCGCACATCAATCTGGGCTTTTGCTATTGAAGCGCTGCATAACCGCCCATGGACCGGCTTTGGCTATGAAAGCTTCTGGAGTACTGGGGCAGCAAAAGAAGCGGCCAATCCATATTACCTTGATTGGGATGTGCGCGGCATCGTGCATGGCCATAACGGCTATCTCGACATCACGCTGTCCACGGGGCTCATCGGTCTTATCTGCGCAATTTTTGTGATCATTGTCATGCCGCTGGTCAACTATATGCGGTGCAGGCCAACGCGAGAAAACCTGCTTCTCGCAGACTTTTTTCTCATGTTTGTGTTTTTCGGCACGCTGAACGCGATGCTGGAAAGCTTTTTCTTCCGCCGCATGGACCCGGTTTGGCTCATGCTCATCTTTGCGATCTTTGGCTTGCGCATGACAGCGAAAGTCACCATTCCCAAGCGGTCTGTATAATCCCGGAGTTAATCATGAATATCGCGATCATTGGCACGGGCTTCGTCGCCGATTACTACATGACCACGCTGCGCAATTACCCGCAGCTTAAGCTGCTCGGTGCCTTTGATCGCTCGGCAGAGCGCCTGAAAGTCTTCGCTTCGCATTATAATGTTCGTGCCTATGAAAGCTTTGAAGCAATCCTTGCTGATAAAGATGTGCAGATTGTGCTTAACCTGACAACGCCGGAGAACCATTACGCCATTTCGCGCGCAGCGCTTGAAGCGGGCAAGCACGTCTATTCGGAAAAGCCGCTGGCCATGGATTTCAACGATGCCAAGGAACTGGTTGAGTTTGCGGCTGCAAACGGACTGACACTGGCCGCTGCCCCCGCCAACGCTTTGAGCGATGCACAGAAGCTTGTTGCAACTTCCATAAGCGAGATCGGTACGCCGCGGCTGGTCTATGCCGAAATGGAAGACGGCCCGGTTTTCCGCGACAAATGGGCGACATGGCGCTCGCAATCGGGTGCACCTTGGCCGGGTCTGCATGAGTTTGAGATTGGTTGTACGCTGGAACATGCAGGCTATGCACTTTCATGGCTCGTATCGCTGTTTGGTCCTGTGGAAAGCGTGACGGCTTTTTCCTCAATCACCTTCCAGAACAAAGGACCGGGAACGGAGCATCTGCGCATGGCACCAGATTTTTCCGTGGGTTGCCTGCGTTTTAAATCCGGTCTTGTTGCACGTCTGACGTCCGGCCTTGCCATGCCGAAAGATCGCAGCCTGACAATCGTGGCCGACAAAGGCTCCATTACTGTCGATGATCTCTGGGATAATCGCTCTGCGGTTCGTCTTGAATCGACAAAGAGAAAGCGTTCCATCCTGTCGCGCGTTTTTGGGCGTCTGGAAGCAAAGCTTGGTAAGACGCTGGCGTGGAAACCCGCTGTCGGCAGCAAGCTCGCTTATCCAAAGGGGAACACGGTCAGCCTGCCGTCATTCCCGTCACAGATTGATTTCATGCGTGGCGTGGCGGATCAGGCGCGCGCCATTGAAACAGGTGAGGCTGCGTTTTTCTCTGGTAATGTGGCTTTGCACATCACCGAAGTGGCCCTTGCACTCAACAATGCTGGCGAAAATGCAGCACCCTATAAGGTGCAGAGCAGCTTCTAATTCGGCTTTTGCGCAAGCACAGTGCTGATGATGTTTGCCACCGCAGCACTGTGTTCAAGCGGCATGATCGGGCTTAAAGTCTCGCCGCGTGTCACGGCATCGCGCACGGCTTGCGCCTGAAATTGAAGTCCGTTGCCTGAGAATGGATGATGCTCAACGGTTCTGCCCGGAAGCGGCAGGCGGTTGAGAATTTTTCCAACCAGGCCGCCCGGTCCTTTTGGCCCGATGGCTGAATTCAGCACGCTTTCCGAAAAGATCGTGAGCCGTTGTGCCTTGAGAAACGGTGCATGCAGCATAATCGCACCCTTGGTACCTTCAATCAGCATTCGGTTTTCGCCGTCATGATCAAAGCCACAGGAAAGATGGGCTTTGGCATGGGGATAGGTCAGCTCAATTACTGTACGCATATCGACGCCGCTCTTTGCGCGTATCCAGCGGCCGCTCACCGCATCGGGCAATCCGAGAAAACTGAGCGCTAGCGAAACCGGATAAACGCCCAGATCAAAGGCCGCACCACCACCAAGCGCGGGATCAAAAAAGCGGCTTTTTGGGTCTTCTTCGCGCAAATAGGACAGATCGGCCTCAAAGCGCTTAACCATTCCGATTCGCCCCGCTTTGATATACTCGCGGGTGGCATGAATTGCCGGAAGAAAGCGGCTCCACATGGCTTCCATGGCAAAGACATGATGCGCTTTGCTTGCTGCTTCGATCTGGTTGGCGCCGTCGGCATCAAGCGTCAGCGGTTTTTCCGTGAGGCACGCTATGCCAGCGGCAATGGCCTGCAAGGTTTGCGGCACATGCATGGCATTGGGCGTGGCAATATAAACCGCATCAATTTCCGCGCTGTTGAGAAAGGCAGCGGCATCATTGAAGGCTTGATCCGCACCGATGCGGCTTTTGAAATCCTCTGCACTCTGCATGGAACGCGAACAGACAGCACTCACGCGCATATCGCTGCTTGCCTGAATATCGGCAGCAAAAGCTTTGGCAATCGTGCCTGTGCCCCAGATGCCCCAGCGAAAATCCTTGCCGTCGCGCTGCTTGTTCGTCATGGTTTTACCGCCTACCCCTGCGCAATACCCTTGTCTTTCATCGACTGTATATCGCATGATATGCGGGATTACGACTGGCTTTGCCGCCGACGTCTCTCTTCATGTGATCAAGGTAAAAATATGAGTGGAATTGTTGTAGCCGTTGCACGCGATGCGAAGCATCACTTCTCGAAACAGCTGGTTTCAGAGATAAGCATTGTCGCTGGCGAGGGTGTTGAAGGCGATGCGCACAAGGGAGTGACCGTCAAACATCGGTCGCGTGTGAGGGCAGATCCCACGCAACCCAATCTGCGTCAGGTCCATCTCATTCAAGCCGAACTGTTCGATGAGCTGACAGAGAAGGGGTTTGACATTGCGCCTGCACAGTTGGGTGAAAACATCACCACGCGCGGGATCGATCTGCTCGCACTGCCCAAATCGACCCTTCTCAAAATTGGGTCCGATGTTGTCCTTGAACTCACGGGCTTGCGTAATCCATGTTCGCAGATTGAGAAATTTGAGAAGGGGCTTTTGGGCGCTGTCCTCGATAAAACGGAAAATGGCGAACTGGTGCGTAAAGCTGGCGTCATGTCGATCGTTCTTGCGGGTGGAAATGTGCAGGCTGGTGATCATATCAAGATTGAACTGCCACCGCTGCCACATGAGAAACTCGAGCGTGTTTGAGCATTTAAATCGGTTAGTTTCTTAGAAAAGGCTCTATCAAATTTGTGTCATATGCCCTAGATCATCCAAGAATAGGATACAGACTGGTATGAGCTGGCGCTAAATAATGCGACAGCAACAGCTATGACAGCCCAGTCTGTCGGCTCTCTATTTCTCTACGGCAAGCCAGTTGGCTGTGTTTCAAAAGGGCAAAAAATGGAAAAAGCAGATATCGGTATGGTCGGTCTCGGCGTCATGGGTTCGAACCTTGCGCTGAATATCGCCGAGAAGGGCTACAAGGTAGCCGTTTATGACCGCGACGAGCCCGTGCTGAAAGCATTCATCGAAAAAGCTGGTGCTCTGCGTGACAAGATCATCCCTTGCGCGACCTTTGAAGAACTGGCTGACAATATCCGCAAGCCACGTCCGATCATCTTTCTGATCAAGGCTGGCGCGCCCGTTGACGCCGAAACCACCCGTCTTAAGGCTTATCTTGAGAAGGGCGACATCATGATTGATGCGGGTAACTCCGATTATCGTGACACGATGCGCCGTCTGAAAGCGCTTGGTCCTAACGATCCGACCTTTGTCGGCATGGGCGTATCGGGTGGCGCAGAAGGTGCACGCCATGGTCCATCCATGATGGTTGGCGGTACTGAAGAAGCCTATGACCGCATCGCACCAATTCTTCTGGCTGCGGCTGCAAAATATAACGGCGAGCCTTGCTGCGCTCTGGTCGGCCCTGATGGCGCAGGCCATTTTGTAAAGACGATTCACAACGGCATTGAATATGCTGACATGCAGATGATTGCCGAAATTTATGGTATTCTGCGTGATGGTCTTGGCCTTTCGGCGCCTGCAATCGGTGATGTGTTTGAGAAATGGAATGCCGGCCCGCTAAATTCCTATCTCATTGAAATAACAGCAAAAGTTCTGAAGGCTACCGATCCTGAAACTGGCAAGGCGATGGTCGATATGATCCTTGATCAGGCCGGGCAGAAGGGTACAGGTCGCTGGTCTGCGATTGAAGCGCAGATGCTCGGTGTGCCTGCGACTGGCATTGAAGCTGCGGTTGATGCACGTTCAATCTCGTCGCTGAAAGCTGAACGTCAGGCTGCGGAAAAGGCTTATAATCCTGCGCCGCGCAAACTCGATATTGCTGATCAGGCGCAGTTTCTTGCTGATCTTGAGCAGGGGCTTCTGGCTGGAAAGATCGTCGCCTATGCGCAGGGCTTTGCCGTTCTGGCCGCAGCGTCAAAGGAACATGGCTGGAATATTCCGCTCGCTACAACGGCGCGTATCTGGCGCGAAGGCTGCATCATCCGTTCGCTGTTCCTCGACGATATTGCACAGGCTTTTGAAGGTCAGGACATCGAAAATCTTCTGCTGGTTCCGGCCTTTGTTGAACGCATGGGCAAGGCATCGAAAGGCCTTCGCAAGATCGTTGCACAGGCTGCGCTTGCAGGTCTGCCGCTTCCAGCACTCAGTTCGGCATTGAGCTACTTCGACAGTTTTACGCAGTCGCAGGGTACGGCCAATGTCATTCAGGGCCAGCGCGACTTTTTTGGTTCGCACGGCTTCAAGCGTGTGGACAAAGAAGGCGATTTCCACGGCCCATGGAACTGAGATATTGCAGCCCTGATTGCATGAAAGTACAAAAAAGCCGCCCGTTTGGGCGGCTTTTTTGGTGCTAATCTGCCAAAACGAGCAAATCATGTGCTGCAAAATGCACAATGACCTTGTCGCCACGTTGTGGTGGTTTAAGCGCCGGATCATTGAACGTGTCGAATGAAAGCTGATTATTGCCAAGGGCAACGCGGGTTCTGATAACCGAGCCAAGAAAGTGGACATCTTCGATGGTTGCATCAAGCGATGTGTCATGGCTCTTGCGCGCTTCAAGGCTGACCGCTTCCGGGCGCAGGGCGAGCGTGATCGTTTTGCCCTTTTCGTGATGCCCAAGTTCTTCATTCACCTTGATCGTGCATCCGTCGAGCTCGATGCTGTTCTGGTCTGGTTCGGCAACCGATGCTTCCAGCATATTGAGCGTGCCGACGAAGGAGGCGACGAAGCGCGACGCAGGGCGGTTATAGATATCGAAAGGTGTGCCGATCTGATCGGCCTTGCCTTCATGCATAACGACAATACGATCAGAAATGGAAAGTGCTTCTTCCTGATCGTGGGTCACAAAAACCGTGGTAATGCCGAGCTTTTGCTGGATCGCTCGGATTTCTTGACGCAGAGAAATACGGATCTTGGCATCAAGTGCGGAGAGGGGTTCGTCGAGCAGAAGCACTTGCGGTTTGGTTGCAAGTGCGCGCGCCAGTGCCACACGCTGCTGCTGACCACCTGACATCTGATAAGGATAGCGGTCGGCGAGATGTTCCAGCCGGATCAGGCTAAGCATTTCCTTGACCGTCGCGTCGATTTCAGCCTTTGGCTTGCCTGATACGCGCAACCCGAAGGCGACGTTCTGGGCAACGGTCATGTTTGGAAACAGCGCATAGGCCTGAAAGACCATGCCGATGTTGCGCTGGTTAGGCTTCAAATCAACGACATCTTTGCCATCAATTTCGATTGCGCCCTGATCGGCGCTTTCGAAGCCTGCAATCATGCGCAGGACCGTTGTCTTACCGCAGCCCGAAGGTCCGAGGAAGGAAACGAATTCACCCTTTTCGACGGCGAGATTGAAATCGTGGACGACGGTATTGGCGCCGAAGCTTTTTTTCAGGTGCTTGAGATTAAGAAAAGCCATGAAGGTTACCCGGCGGTTGTCTTGAATTTATTAAGGCGTGAAACGAGTTGCAACATGATAATACTGAGCCATGTAATGCCAAAGGAGATGATCGCCAGCGCGGAGGGTTCATAAGCGCGGTTTGCGCCGACGAGCTGGAGATAGGGGCCGAAGGCCGGACGATTGAGCAGCGATGCAAGCGTAAACTCGCCGATAACGATCGCAAAAGTGATGAACGCACCACTCATCACCCCCGACATGACATTGGGAAAAATGACTTTGAACATGATCCGGCCCCAGCCTGCGCCAAGACTTTGGGCCGCTTCCGTCAATGTGCGAACATCAATCGTGCGCATGGCCGTATCGACGGCGCGATACATATAAGGCAGCGAGAGCGTCATATAGCCAAACATCAGCAACAGGTCGGTTGCACGCGTTGAGGAGGTGAATGGCAGCCATGATGACGAATTATAGATGCGCAGATAGCCAAACACGATGACGATTGCCGGAATAACCAGCGGCATCAGGGTTATGAATTCGATCAAAGGGCGCAGATGCGGCAGGCGCAGACGTACCCAATAAGCCGTTGGCACGACAAGAAGCACGCCGAAGATGATGGTCAGGATGCCGAGCACAATCGAATAGCTGAATGTGGCCTGAAAATTCGGATCGCTGAAAACAACACGATAGGCATCAAAGGAATATTCGCCGCGGCGCATACGCAATGAAAACTCAAAAGTACCGATCAACGGCACGATGAAGTAGATCGCCCCAATCAGGAAAGCGATCCATGCCCCGATTTTCTGGGCGTTAAAACCTTTCTTCATCGCTGCCACCTTTCGGCACGCATACGCAGCCAGATGTAAAGAAGATTGGAAAGTCCGGTGATCACAATCATGCCAAGCGCCAGTGCATAGCCAAGATTCTGGTTATGCAGCACGTCGCCTCTGATCTGCGCATAAAGCAGGATCGGAACGATGTTGAGCGAAGAACCGGTCAATGCATAGGCCGTGGCAATTGCTCCAAAGGCATTTGCGAACAATAGCAGCGTGGTGCCGAGCAGGCTTGGCCAGAGAATCGGGAAAGCTACCATGCGCCAATATTGCAGATTGGTGGCACCTAAGATCGAAGAGGCTTCACGCCATTCTTTTTTCAGACCGTCGAGGGCAGGGGTCAGAATAAGCACCATCAGCGGAATCTGGAAGAATAGATAGGTGATTGTGAGACCAAAAAAGCTCAAGAGGTTGAAGCCGGTCGAGTAAAGATTGAAACCGAACCACTCACGCAACAGGATCGTCACGAAGCCGGTCCGGCCAAGCGTCGCGAGAAACGCGAAGGCCAGCGGAACGCCAGCGAAATTCGATGCAACACCTGAGAATGTCAGAACGGTCGGGCGCAGCCAGCGCGGCAGATTGCCAAGCACAACGGCCCAGGCCAGAAAGAAGCCGATCAATGCACCGCCGATGGCAGATGCGAGGCTCACTTTAATCGAAACCCAATAGGCACTCATAATTTGAGGCTGGAAAAGGTCGTAGACATTTTTCAGCGTAAAATTGCCGTTCGGGTCCTGAAACGCGCCGACGATAAGATACATGGTCGGCCATAAAAGGAAGAGAATGGCAAACAGGAAAAAAGGCGCAACGCCAACATATGAAAGCGGCAGTTGACGCTTACGCACCCTGCTAACTGGCGCGATTGTTTCGGCTGATGAATTCATGCGTTCTTTCTATATCTGTTTTGGAAGCACTGTGACGACCATTTCTGGTCGTCACAGGCATAAACAGGGCGAGATGAAATCGCTTACTGAACGTTTGCGCCGACGACGCTATCCCAGTTCTTGGTGATTTCTTCCTGAGCGGTTTCAATCTGTTCAAGCGTTGGGAAGATTGCCTTTTCGTAAGATTCTGCCGGTGGCAGCTTGTCGAGCAGTTCCTGTGGGATCTTACCAGCCTTCGCCATCGCATTGAAGCGAATCGGATGGCAGTAGCCCTTCAGATAGCCAAGCTGGCCTTCGTCAGAGTAGATGTGTTCCATCCAGAGCTTGGCAGCGTTTGGATGCGGTGCGTAAGCGCTGATGGCCTGCACGTAAACGCCAGCAACAACGCCCGACTTTGGAATCACGGTTTCGATTGCCGGATTGCCTTTGAGCGTATCACGGTCTGCGAGCGCGTTATAATCCCAGCGGATGATGATCGGGGTCGAACCCTGCGCCAGCGAAGCAGCCTTGCCGATGACTGGAACGAAGTTACCATTTGCGTTGAGTTCTTTATAGAATTCGAGGCCTTTTTTGCCAGCTTCCGCGCCCGGTTCTCCACCACGGGCGATACCGGCTGCATGAACGCCGAGGATTGCCTGTGCGGAAACACGTGGATCACCAGCCAGAGCAACCGAGTTTGCGTAATCGCTCTTGAGCAGGTCTTCCCAATCCTGAGGGACGTCCTTGACGATGTCTTTGTTTACTTCAAAACCAAGAACGCCGTAATAGTCGCCATACCAGTAACCTTCTGGGTCCTTGGCGCTATCCGGAATTTCGTCCCAGGTTGAGACCTTGTAAGGTTGGATCAGACCGTCTTTCTTGGCTGTCGTGCCAAAAGCAAAGCCGACGTCAATAACGTCAGGAGCCTGAGGGCCTTTGTTGTCTTTGTTTGCCTTGATGGCTTCGATTTCGTCGCCGGAACCCGCATCAGGGTTCAGCTCGTTGACCTTGAGGCCATACTTGTCTTTGAAGCTTTTGATGATTTCGCCGTAGCCACACCAGTCGTGCGGGAGAGCGATCGTTGTCAATTGGCCTTCTGCCTCGGCAGCGGCGATGAGTTCGGCTGATGGTTCGGCAGCAGCAATAGAAACTCCGCCAACAGCGATTGCCGTCGATAGAGACAGCAGACGCGCAGTAAAAGCAAGCATTGTTAGACTCCCCTGTTAAGTCGGACGAACGCTCCCGGTCGATTCCAGTGTTCGCGCACTCCCGATAGCCGCCATAGATGACGGTTGGATGACAGATCGCGGCTTGTCACAAAATGTCAGCGGTGGAAAGTGAAACACGTTTTCAGGCACTTAGCAATTGACCCATAAGGTTGAACTGCATTTTTATGACAATAAATGTGACAGAGCTTTCGCCGCTGTCACATTTATAAGAGAGGCTTTTCCCAAAACGACAGGCTTTAGTCTGCTGGCGGCATGACGCGCGCAAGTGGCTTTCAAATGAAAATTAATGAACGGAGGACGAAGCTGGATCAGCTTCGTTTGAACCTGAGTTTTCTAGCTTGGTGGTTGCAGTTTAGTGACCGCCACCACCTCCGGCACCGGCTTTTGGCTTGCGTAACAGGATCGCACAAACTGCAAGCGAACAGAACATCATCGTCAGGATGAAGAAGACATCGATGAAGGACATAAGGGTCGCTTGCTGGCGCACCATGCCCGACATTTTGGAAATTGCAATCGTTGCGCCATCCATCCCGGCGGCATTGTATTTGGCTGTCAGATTGGCCAGCATCTGCTCGGCCTGGGCATTGCCCCAGCGAACATGCTCAGCCATCCGCTCATAATGCATATCGCTGCGGCGGGTCAGAATGGTATTGATGACGGCGAGACCAACAGCGCCGCCAAGGTTACGCGTCAGGTTGAACAGGCCGGAAGCATTTTTCATCAATGCCGGGGGCAGGGTTCCGAGTGCCAGATTGTTGATCGGCACCATACACAGCATTAGCGAGCAACCACGCAAGATTTGCGGTATGAGAAGCTCATAGAAATCCCAGTCGGCCGTCAGGCCCGTGACCATCCAGGTTCCGGCTGCAAAGCCAAGAAAACCGATCATCATCATGAGACGCGGGTCCATGCGATTGGACAGGAAACCCGCCAGGGGTGCCGTGAAGAACATGGCAAGACCGCTCACAAACAGTGCTTCGCCGATCATGAGTGCGTCGTATCCGCGTATACTGCTCAGATAGAGCGGATAAAGATAAGTGAGGCCGTAAAGGCCGACACCCATGACAAATGAAAACAGAGAGCCAAAGGCAAAGTTGACGTTCTTGAAAGCCCGCAAATCTACAATGGGCTCTTCGGCTGTGAAGGCGCGGTAGAAGAATATGATACCGCCGATTGTCATAATGCCGGTCATGATGAAAATGGCTTCATCCTGTAACCAGTCATTGCGGGGGCCTTCTTCGAGCACATATTCCATGGAACCAAGGAAGGCTGCCATGCCAGCGAGGCCCCACCAGTCGAACTTGCTCAGCAGAGAGCTGTCGCCTTCATCGAAATCGATCAGGTTCCATGCAGCGATGGTGACGAGAATGCCGGGGCCGACATTGACCAGAAACAGCCAATGCCATGAAAAAGCGTGACTGAGATAGCCACCGACAGTGGGGCCAATTGTGGGCGCCAGTGTTGCGACGAGGCCGATCATCGGCGACACGATGGATCGCTTGGATGGTGGAAAGATTGTGAAAGCTGCTGCAAACACACTTGGGATCATGCCGCCGCCAATAAAACCCTGTATAGCGCGATAAACGATCATTTGATCGATGCTGGTCGCAGTGGCGCAGAGCATGGAGGCTAGCGTGAAGCCCGCGGCTGAAACCGTGAACAGAACCCGCGTGGACACAAGGCGTCCGAGAAAGCCTGAAAGCGGAATCATAATGACTTCGGCAATCAGATAAGATGTCTGAACCCAGGAGATTTCATCGGAACTGGCACTGAGGCCAGCCTGAATTTCTGACAGCGATGCCGACACAATCTGGATATCCAGAATGGCCATGAACATGCCGAACACCATCGCAAGAAAGGCAATGGCCTTCTTGGGATCGATCCGATCATCTGCCGGAGCCATTGGCCCCATGGTGGTGTTTGCAGCCATGAAGGCGCACTCCGAAATTCAACAAAGGAAGGTGGTGCGGACATGAAAGCCGCACCACCATATCGTCATCTCATAAGCGCAATCGCTTTTATTGCTTGGCCTTATCGTCTGGCGCAGTGCGTGTGTCGACATCCACGGTCACGCTGAGACCGGCGCGGATTTTGCCTGAATCGAGAGCATCCTGAGGAATTGTGATGCGAACTGGAACGCGCTGAACAATCTTGGTGAAGTTACCCGTCGCATTTTCAGGAGGCAGCAGCGAGAACACGGCGCCTGACGCCGGAGCAACGGATGCAACCTTGCCTTCAATGTAAGGACCATCGATCGCATCCACATAGATGCGTGCTGTTTCACCCGTTTTGATATGGCTGAGCTGCGTTTCCTTGAAATTGGCGTCGATATAGAGCGCGTTCACAGGAACAAGCGCCGCAATCTTCTGTCCGGGCGTTACAAGATCGCCCTTCTTACCGGAAAGATTACCGACAACACCATCAAAAGGCGCACGCAGAGTGGTGAAGCTGAGATCACGCGCAGCTTTATCGCGTGCAAGTTCCAGCGAGCGAATGGTGCTTTCCTGCTCTTTATATTGCGCATTCAGCACCTCAATATTGGCATTGGCTGAAGCGATCTGGGCGTTTGAACCCGCAAGCTTTGCCTTCGCCTGATCGAGCGAAGATTGTGCGTTGTCGAGTTCAGATTGCGCAGAGAAACGGGTATCGTGCAGCTTCTGGACGCGCACCATCGTGCTTTCGGCATTCTTCAAAACTGCCTGTGAAGCCTGCTCGTCGGCCTGAGCCTGTTGCAGGCTCGCTTTTGCGGCATCTATTTGGGCCGTGATCCGATTGAGCGTCTGCTTCTGCGTGTTGAGCTTGGCTTCAGCATCATCAAGTGCAATCTGATAATCGCCAGAATCAAGCTGGAAAATCACATCGCCAGCCTTGATGGCCTGATTGGCAACAACCGGAATGTTTTCTATATAGCCGGTCACTTTTGGTGCAATCGATGCAATGTCGCCCTGCACATAAGCGTCATCTGTCGAGACCATGAAACGGCCCACGGTCCACCAGTCATAACCGTACCAGAGGCCACCCGCCACAGCCGCAATGAGAATGCCGGGAAGCACAACGCGCTTACCGAAGCCTTTTTTATTGCCAGCGTCCGCCTTTTTCAGATTCTGCGTTGCTGCATGTGGCTCGGTGTGGGGCGATGACCGCTCACTGATCGGGTCTGCATCTACCTTGCTCTGATCATCCAGAACGGAATGTTTCGGAAATGGGCGGATATCAGCCGTATCGACAGATTTGTGGGCGGACATGAGGCAAACTTTCTTTACAACCGCTTCAATGAACCGCTTGGTTCGATGTTGACTTAGAGCAATAAGTTTCCCATATCAAGAGTGATCGAACCGCTTGGTTCGAAAATAATGAAGAGATTGCACAATGAATCGTGAACGCTGCATAGAAAATGTTGATTATGTAGCTGTTGAGGAGCGCGAAGTGGGTCGGTTCACCGATGAACCTGATAGTGATGGCTCGCGCACACGTCTGGGTGCGGGACAGGATCCTATAAAGCGCATGCAGATCCTTGAAGGCGCGCAGAGTGTTTTTCTGCGCATGGGCTTTGATGCCGCCAGCATGAACGACATTACTCGCGAAGCCGGCGTTTCCAAGGGGACGATTTATGTTTATTTTAACTCCAAAGAAGACCTTTTTGTAGAGCTTTGCGAGCATTATCGGCAGACGCTGTTCAGTAAATTGGTGGAGACGCTTGATCGTGGATTTTCATCGCGTCAGGAACTTGTGGAATTCGGCATAGCCTTGGTAACACTTATTACCTCATCAACAGCAGTCCGCGCGCAGCGTATCATCATCGGCGTGAGTGAGCGCAAACCGGAACTTGCGGCGCGTTTTTATGAACGCGGCCCCAAGCGCAGCTTGATTGTCATGGCTGATTATATGGACCGGATGATCAAGGCAGGCGAGCTTGAGCCATTTGACGTCATGGAAAAAGCCTACCAGCTCACGGATTTGTTTTTGGCGGGTATGTATCGTCCGCGTCTTTTCGGTACTCTTTCAGAACCGCCATCGCCAGAATCAATCAGAAAAAACGTAGAATCAGCCGTTGATTTTTTCTTCAGAGCTTTTGGAAAAAACGCGCAAGGTGTTTAGAAATGAAACACCCGCTTTATGGCTCGATCACAATTTGGTTATTTTTTGTAACAAATCTATTTTTTTGACCCGTTAACCACATTTCCCAACGCTTTTCATGCAAATGCATATTTGCAACGAAAAAATTGCGAGTTGATTTAAGACGTATTTTTTATCTGACTTATGGCGAATTGATGCACTTACAGTGTCGGTTCTCAGGAGAAGTGCTCAGCCTCAAATATGGGTTTTGAATATTTATATGCTAAGGAATATTAGCCAATGACTTTAGATTTGATTCACTTTCCAAACTTCAAAAAAACGTTTTTCGGTCTTTCTTTTCAAAGTGATGTGCTCTCCCTGCTGCAGCGTATTCGTGATGAGATAGGCTGCCGTCATATCATTCATACTTTCAGGGGGCGTATGGGTGACAACACAAAAGTCAGTGCTGATGATCTGACCGTTGTGATGACCGTTCCCGTAAGCTGGTCGACACGCTACTCTACGAAAAACTACTTCGTGATTGATCCGATTTTTCAGGAAGATGCACCGTATTTTCGCAATGATGCCAGCGGCATTGTCAGAAATTTGGCGGATGATGCGAAGGTATGCCCTGCGGTGATGGAGCTACAACAGGATGCCGAAAAGCACGGTCTTGGCAATCTTTTCATTGGAGTTTCAGCGCGCAATCAAAAGGGTGTAATGGGTTGCACGCTGTTTAGCTTTGAAGTGACGGATGAAGATCATGAACAATTCATCGCGCGTATGCGGCCGCGTCTGCTCAGCCTTTCGGGCATCATCCACAGTTCGCTTTGTGGCTGCAAAGACGCCAATTCCGCAAATGGACTGTTAACGCCCCGTGAGGTGGATTGCTTGCGCTGGGCGGCGAGCGGGAAAACGGACGGCGAGATTGCGGATATTCTCAGCATCGCCCGCTGGACGGTTGTCACCTATCTGCAGAATGCCAAGATCAAACTCAATTGCTCCAACAGGACATCTGCAGTTGCGACGGCACTCTCCCTGGGCATTATTGATATGCCTGAAGTTCAGCATCTATTCATGTGATGTAAACTGAGCGCACGCGAATAGAAAACGGCGGGGAATCCCCGCCGTTTTTGTTTCAAGCATTCTATCTCGAGCAAAACCGCTAGCAGTTTGTCTGGAAATGTTTTAGAGCGTGTCGCGCTTAATCATTCCCAATAGGCTCGCTCTATCTTCTTGCTCTTACGTACGTCACTCTCGGATCGTAGAGGGAATAGAGATCAGTTCGGTGAATTGAACTTCTTCGCGAAGGCAGTTCCCACTTTTCCGCGAGATGCTTTAGTGATTACCGCATTTTTCACACAGGCCGCGCAGCTCAAGCGTCGTCTTGCGGGATTTGAAGCCTGTCTGCACGCTCCATGCGCTGACGAGGTTTTCAATTGCTGAATCCGAGAATTCCGTGACCTGTCCACATTGCTCGCAAATGGCAAAAGCAATCAGACCATGTTCGTGGCATTGCGGATGCGCGCAGGCAACAAATGCATTGAGGCTCTCAAGTCGGTGCACCATCCCGTAATCAAGCAACTTTTCCAGTGCACGGTAAACCTGCAAGGGCGCGCGAAAACCGTCATCACGGAGTTGATCAAGGATCGTATAGGCGCTCAGCGGTCCTTCCGCCTTGGACAACACATCGAAAACGAGCGTCTGATTGCGGGTCAGGTCTTGGGATGCATGATGATGGGCATGGTTATGGTCGGTGTGATTGCTCATTGTCCTGCGGTCCGTTTCGGTGAAGCCTCTCTCCTATTTAATGGCAGGAGGCTTAAAATGAAAATAGCCAGTGTGGCAACGACGATTGATGGGCCGGAAGGCGTATCAAACTCAACCGAACCATAAAGCCCGCCGATTACGCCAAATGCGCCAATGAGGGATGCGATGATGGCCATTTGCTCCGGCGTTGCGGCAAATTTGCGGGCGGTTGCGGCAGGAATGATCAACAGTGATGTGATCAGCAATATACCGACGATCTTCATCGAGATGGCGATAACGATTGCCAGCAGAAGCATGAAAATGACCCGCGATAAGGCGGGGTTCAATCCTTCTGCACGTGCAATATCTTCGCTGACTGTTGCGGCTAGCAATGGGCGCCACAACCATGCAAGCAAGGCGAGCACGAGAATTCCGCCGCCATAAATAAACGCAATGTCGAGACGTGAAACAGCAAGCAGATCACCAAAGAGGAAAGACAAAAGATCAACGCGCACCCATGTCATGAAGGCGACGATAACCAGACCCAATGACAATGTTGCATGTGATAGAATGCCCAGCAGCGAATCCGCTGAAAGCGAGTGCTTTTTCTGAAGCAGCAGCATAATGGCTGAAATCGCAACGGCCACCGCAAAGACACCGATCATGAGATTGATGTCCAGAATCAGAGCTAATGCGACGCCCAAAAGTGCTGAGTGCGCCATGGTATCACCGAAATAGGCCATACGTCGCCACACAATGAAACAGCCCAGCGGGCCTGTGGTGAGCGCAAGCCCAACACCGGCAATGAGCGCGCGGGTGAAAAAATCGTCAAGCATGGGGCCTGTCTCCCTCATGGTGGTGATGATGCTCACCCTCGTGATGATGACCGTCTTCTGTGTGGCAATGATCTGTCACCGTGCCATCCGCATGCATGACGCGGCCATCAGGCAGGTGCGTATGATCATGGTGATGCTCATAGACAGCCAGGGGGCCAACGGCGCGGCTTCCGAACAGGCGCACATATTCCGGGCTTGAGGTCACATCACGCGGTGAACCGCTGCAGCAGACATGACCATTGAGGCAAATAACACGATCCGTTGCAGCCATCACCAGATGCAGATCATGGGAAATTAGCAGCACGCCGCAGCCGATATCATCGCGCAATTTGGCAATAAGTTCGTAAAGGGCGGCCTCACCGGAAAAATCCACGCCCTGCACCGGCTCATCAAGCACCATGATGTCGGGCTTGCGCGCAAGCGCGCGCGCCATCAATGCACGCTGAAACTCACCACCTGAAAGATTGGTAATCTCTGCCTTTATAAGATGTGTGATCCCGACCGCGTCGAGTGCGCGCAGAATGTCATCTTTGGACAGCGGTCCCGTCAGCGTCATCAGACGCTCGACGGAAAGCGGCATGGTCCGGTCGATGCTGATTTTTTGCGGCACATAACCGATGCGCAGGCCTTTGATATGGCGAATGTTGCCTTCATCGGCCTTGAGAATATGCAGCGCCATCTTGGCCGTTGTGCTCTTCCCCGCACCGTTGGGGCCAATAAGGGTGACGATTTCGCCGCGATGAATGCTCAGATCAACATTGCGTACAAGCCAACGACCGTCGCGATAAACGCCGGCATTTTTTAATTCTATCAGCGGTTCCCGCTTTGAATGCGCGGGGAGGGCGGTCTTATGAGCCATATAAAATGAGCTTTCGCTGCCTTTTTGAGAGCGTCTTCGCGTTATCAACCCGCAGCAGCCCCGAAATCCTTATTTCAACATGTGTGAAACATATGCCGATTCGGGTTCGTTTGCGTCTCGTGGTTTTGCGCTGTGAACAATTCTCCAAAAAGAGGTTGTGTCTTCTTATTACAGACGTTATAGCATAACGCAAATGATGTAATAAAATAACATATCAATCCCACATATTGTTAACGCCAATCTGACATTCAAGAGAGCCCTATGAAACACTTCCGATCCCTGCTGTTGGCATCCGCCTTTATGGCTGTTTTGGGTAATGCCGCTTCTGCTGCCGAGCGAACTGGCATTGTGGTTTCAATCAAACCGTTGCATTCGCTGGTTGCCGCCGTCATGCAGGGCGTCGGCGAGCCGACATTGATCGTGCAGGGTGCGGGATCAGAACACGCCTATAGCCTCAAGCCTTCAGATGCAAAGGCGATCGAAAATGCCAAGGTCATTTTCTGGGCCGGTCCTTCTATGGAAACATTTCTCGACAAATCGATCGACACACTGGGCGATGGTGCCAAAGTGGTGGCGCTTGGTGATGCGGACGGTCTGACCAAACTTAAATTCCGCGAAGGTGGGCCATTCGAGGCGCATGATCACGGGCATGAAGGTCACAGCCATGATCACGACGCGCACGATCATAGCGCCGAGGCCGGTTCTCATGATGGTCATGATCACGCAAATGAAGCGGCTGAAAAGGCGCATGAACATGAGCATGAGCATGGTGCTTACGATCTGCATTTTTGGCTGGATCCACAAAATGGCAAGGTTCTGGTTGGTGACATTGCAAAGGTTTTGAGCGAAAATGATCCAGACCATGCGGTGCAATATGAAAAGAATGCTGCCGATTATGCTGAAAAGCTCGATGCGCTGACCAAAGATATCGACAACGAACTGCAGCCGGTAAAAGATAAGCCTTTCATCGTTTTCCACGATGCTTACCAGTATTTTGAAAACCGTTTTGGTGTGAAGGCTGTCGGTTCAATCACGGTTAGCCCGGAAAAAGCGCCCGGTGCTGCGCGCATCAAGGACATTCACGAAAAGATCAAGTCACTTGGCGCTGTATGCGTTTTCTCTGAGCCACAGTTTGAGCCGAAGCTAGTGAACACAGTTATCGACGGAACGGACGCAAAAACCGGTGTACTCGATCCGCTCGGAGCTGAATTGAAGAATGGCCCGGACCTTTATCCGCAACTCATCCGTAATCTCGCAGATTCTTTGAAGGGGTGTTTGTCGAGATAAAGCACATCCCGAAAAGTGGGCGCCGGTTTTCGGGCTAAGATGTGCGTGAAAAAAGATAAAGCACATCCCGAAAAGTGGGCACCGGTTTTAGGGCTAAGATGTGTGCTAAAATGAAAAGACAGAGCATTTCTGATGATTAAATTTAATCCAGAAATGCTCTCTTTGTTTGTTTACGCATTATCCGGCGCAAAATCGCAGCGCGCTTTTGCCGGAAAAGCTCTAACAGTCCGGCACGCAAGCTTTTAAAAACCTATCAGATCATAAACGACGGCGCTCAGTTGAGGTGTTTAAGGATTGTCAGGTGGCTTTGCCGCCTCTTTTTTGCCTCACAAATGTAATGATATAACATTAACAATCAGCACCGTCTAAATTGGCCAGCAAAGGAGTTGCCATGAAAAGGCTTCCAGTTACCGTTCTTTCAGGCTTCCTCGGAGCGGGGAAAACCACGCTTCTTAATCACGTCCTTAACAATCGCGAGAACCGCCGCGTGGCCGTCATCGTCAATGATATGAGTGAGATTAATATTGATGCCGCTCTGGTGCGCGAGGGCGGGGCCGATCTATCGCGCACGGAAGAACAGCTTGTCGAGATGACCAATGGCTGCATCTGCTGCACGTTGCGTGACGATCTCCTGAAAGAAGTAGCACAATTGGCTTCGCAGGATCGGTTTGATTACCTGCTGATTGAATCAACCGGCATATCCGAACCTTTGCCAGTCGCCGCAACGTTCGAATTTCGCGATGAAAAGGGCGAAAGCCTGTCCGATCTGGCACGCCTTGATACGATGGTCACAGTTGTTGATGCTGCCAATCTGTTGAAGGACTATTCTTCCAACGATTTTTTGCGTGATCGTGGTGAGTCGCTGGGCGATGAAGATGAGCGCACGCTGGTCGATCTTCTGGTCGAACAGATTGAGTTTGCGGATGTTGTGGTGCTTAATAAGATCTCGACTGCGACAGCGCAAGAGCGCGATCTGGCGCGCAAGGTCATCCGGTCACTCAATCCTGATGCCCGCATTGAAGAAGTGGACTTCGGAAAAATCCCGCTCGATTCCATACTTGATACGCGGTTGTTTGACTTCAATCGCGCCCACGAGCATCCGCTTTGGTATAAAGAACTTCATGGTTTCCATGAACATGTGCCGGAGACGGAGGAATATGGTGTTCAGTCCTTTGTCTATCGTGCGCGCCGTCCGTTCGATCCGGCCCGTTTTCAGGCCTTTATCGATCAAAGCTGGCCGGGCGTTGTTCGCGCCAAGGGCTTTTTCTGGTTGGCAACACGTCCCGATTATGTGGGCGAACTCAGTCAGGCCGGTGCTTTGGTTCGCACCAATAAGCGTGGGCGTTGGTGGTCTGCCGTTCCGCGCAGCTATTGGCCTGCAGAGCCAGAATGGCATCAGGCAATGAAGCCCTATCTGGATGCTGAATGGGGAGATCGCCGACAGGAAATTGTGTTTATCGGCGTCGATCCGATGAACAAGGCTGCCATGATTGCCGAACTTGATGGTTGTCTGGTGCCGGAAGAGGTGTTCAAGCCGGAAAGCTGGCAGCGTCTCAGCGATCCGTTTCCAAGCTGGTCCGTTGCCGCTTAACGCCAGTTCATTCAGCCGACAGCGCGGCCATTTCAGAGGCCCGGCTGTCGGCAAGCGTGCGGTGATCAAGCACATTGGCGATTGCTTCGCGCACGTCCAGCATCATGTGCCGCACTTCACAATCGGTCTCATCGCAGTCATCGCAAGGCTGATAATCGGTCTTGCTGGCACAGGCGATGGGCGCAAGCGCGCCATCAAGTGCGCGGATGATGTTGCCGATATGTATTTCATTGGCCGGGCGGGCGAGGCAAAATCCGCCGCCTTTGCCTTTGCGGCTTAATACAAAGCCCGCATTGCGCAATTCAGTGAAAATATTATCCAGAAATTTGCGCGGAATATGATGCTTCTCGGCGATTTCGCTCGCTGAAACCAATTGTCCGTCCGTTACACCGGCAAGATGCACCATGGCTTTCAGGCCGTATTTGCCTTTTTTGGTTAGCATGGCACCCCTGTTGCACTGTCTTAAGAACCAGCCGATCACGCATGTGAGTGAATATATAAGAATTAGGGGGTTATGTCGGCCCGGGCAAGTTACCTTCACGTCGCATGTGTCAGACGCTTGAGCCCTTCATGGCGAGAGCAAGTGCACCTTGCAGACTGTCGCCACGGGGCTCTGCATAAAATTCTCTATAAGGAAAGCATGGCAGCGCTATATATGATGCCGCAAGTCCACCTGTTATGCTGAAACGTTTGTGCTCTTTAATTGCCATTTTTTCCAATCCTGTGCGGATCATGTAGCAGGCGTGGGTGAGGAGAGTGATCGCCAGCGGGTCGCGTTTCGCCGCAAAATCAAAAAGCAATGGTGCAAGGCTCGCATAGTCGGAAGCATTGGCTGTGCGCGAAAATGTGGTGATGTTGCGCGGATCGCCCTCGAATTTCTCCAAAACAGCCTGTGAGAGATCGGTCGAATCTTCGAAACCGTCACTCGAAAGCAAGGTATATTCCAGTAGATCCCGACCGAGACGCGCTCCGCCCGCATGATCGCTGAGCATAAAACCGCGCCCCCCGATGATTTGAATCACATCGTCGATACGCTGGACAAAGGCCGAGCCGGTTCCCAATATGACAATTGCGCCATCACCGTCACCCATCGCGCCTTCTAATGCGGTGAGCGCATCGGAAACAATTTTGCTCTTTGCAAATGGCAGGCGCTTATAAAGAGTGGCATGACTGGATAGCGCGTTGGCTCCGGCCAGTCCAAGCACGGCATTGGATGACTTATATATAGAAGCCGATAAACCGGCATTTTCGCGCGCGCGTTCGGTTGCCTCATAGATATGGAGAATGGTGCTCTCCGCATCCGCGCTAATATTAGCAGGTCCAGATACTCCCCTGCCAAGCACGTTGCCTGCCGCATCGGCGAGGATTGCACGGCACCCGCTGCCGCCGCCGTCGATCCCAAAGTGATATTTCATCGTCATATTTGTCATTTCATTGTCGCAAAATTGGAATCAGCGCTTTCGAATGGTTGAAATTCTGTTAAAATCCACCATATTGCCTGTGGAAAGAAAAGTTATCCTTTTTGCGGATTATGCGTTGACAGTTTTGTTGAGTGGGGTCTATATGGCGCCACAACGAGGGCGGCGACGCTGCTAGCGGCAGACTGGTTCGTCCCTTGAGTTGGCAGATTGAGTTTGACAGCGAT
>NZ_JBDJNL010000016.1:0-71647 GCF_039674445.1 Brucella sp. TWI432
ACTATCGCGGCATTGCAACACGTTACGACAAAAACCCGGCCAATTTCCTGGCTGCTGTCAAACTCATCGCTGTCCGCATCTGGTGCATCAGTTTATGAGTCTACGCCGTAGTATAACGCTCCTAAATCATTATTTGTGATAATTGCTCATTCATCATATCACTAAGCACCGCCGTCTTCAGTATCCTACTCAACGTATCACAAACATTCTGTACCTGCGCACGGTTGAAACGATCGCCGCGATAAGTCACAATCAGCCTGATCTCGCGCTTATCACCCACATATTCTTCCATAATTTCAAATTGCATGCCTAGCATGGCTTCATCTTTATCCGGATCGACCTGTCGATAACGAATGGCGCCGCCCCGCCCGTCCGGCAAAGCACCGTTGAGCTTGTTTTGCGCATGAATTTGCACATAGACTTCAAAGAAACGATCCCGCCCCGGAACAATCCCTAAAGATTCCTCAATAATATCAATGGGAATGCCGGTATAAGGCATGGAACCGACCACAATATCGCGGCAGGATTCAATCAGTTCAGCCACGGTCATATCCGCATCAAACGGCACACGATGCGCAACCATAGTGGTAAAATAACCGACCGTGTCGTAGAAATGCGCATCTGTACGCCCGTCTGCCGAGGTGCCGATAACAAGATCGGAGAGATTGCCGATTTTATGCAGGCTCAACGCAATCATGGCGTAGATCACATTGAACAACGAAGCATTATTGGCACGCGCCAGACTATACAGCCCTTCGGCGGTTTCCGGATCAATGGCGCAGTCCATCCAGTCCACATCACCGCTTGTTGTTTCGGCACCAGTTGCTTCGGCAATTTGTGGCAGTTTCAGCCCATGCGTAGCCGTGCTCAGCATATTTTTCCAGTAATCAATATGGCGATGATCCAGCCCTTGTTCATATTGACGGCGAGCAAAGGCCGCCATTGACGGCGCAGCCTGCTCCCAATGCGGTGCCCTGCCCTCAAGTCGCGCCTGGTAGGCTGCACCCAGCTCATCCATCATCAGGTTCAGCGACCATTCATCCAGTGCGAGATGATGGAACAGGAAAGACAGGATCTGCCGTCCGGTCTGCTCATCGCGCATGAAACGCAGTCGTAACGGCAACTCCCGTGACAGATCAAACAAGTAACCTATCTCATCATGAAGTCCGACACCAATACTCTCGCGGCTGGTCCAGAACCACTGATAATTATCCAGATCGACCGCAGGCACAACGCGCTGATACACACTGTCGCCGGAACGGTAGAAATGACTGCGCAAACCGGCATGGCGCACCAGAATATCCTCAAAAGCACGGGCAAAAATCTGCTCGTCAACCTCATCAAGGAAATCCAACGCAAATGGCAGGTTGAAAACCGCACCATAATCAAACACTTCATAACCGCGCCACATCGACATTTGTGCAAAGGACAAAGGCACAAGTGTTTCTGTATTACCGGCACTGGCCTGATCCTGTGCCTCGGCATCTGCCGGGCCGACCGGCACAATACGGGATGCCAGACTTTCAGCCGTGGAATATTTAAAGAAATCGTTGAACTGCACTTCCAGCCCATGCTCAGTCAACAAGCGACCGATCACCCTTGTTGCCAGCATGGAATGACCGCCGCAGTCAAAAAAGTCATCACCGGCCTGTATAGCCGGATCACCAAGCGCACGGCGAAACTCCGACAAGATAATATCCGTATATGAACTGCTTTCCTGTGCTGTCTCGGCCTGCGCAGCACTGGTTGCAGCCGCCGCCGACGTTTGGCCTTGCAGGGCAGCACTCAACCGATCAAGCAACAATTCACCAGCCATATCCAGCAGTTTCGACCCCGTGCGCAATGTCAGCAAAAGCTGCTGATCATCTTTACGGCTGATATCCAGCGCAATATCGGCAGTCGCCTCACAGGATGGCAGCAGCAGCTTTTCCACCACTGGATAGCCCGCCTGAAACGCTGTATCACTCTCACCGCTCAAAGACAGATCAATCAAAGGCAGCGTCCTGTCGTCTTTCTGTTGATTGCCTGCCGCTCCGCTCTTTTGCAAAACCTCGCGAACCTGACCGGCCAGATGACCCGCAGCATCATGACGGCCAAACACAAAATTGCTCAGACTACCCGCATGATTAAGCCGCAGAACCAACCGCTCATGCGCACCGAGACGACTGATCAGCCGGGCAAATTGCTCGGCAATAAAGCCACTGATCTGACTGGCATCCTGCAACTCAAGTTTTTCTGAACGCAGCGTATCTTGATGCAGCAACATCTGCCATGCCTGACTGGCACCGGATTTAAACACCTGACCGGCGGTTGAGATCATACCCGCTTTTGTGCTGCGCTCCAAAAATGGCAGCACAGTATCGCCGCTCTGTGCAGACACAAAAACAGCTTTATATGTCTGAATCGGCAGAGATGGCTTTTCGCCGCGGCTCACTGCCGCAATCTTTTGCAGTAAAATACCGGCATCAATATTTTCATCCAGAATATGATGCAGGATAAAGGCAATCTGCTTTTGCCCACCTGCATTGGTCAGCAGCACCTGACAGGGTGCCTGCTGCTGTAGATCACACGGTGCTGCCTGCCGCACCAGCAGCAGCTCGCTCACATGCTGCGCCGAAAGCAGCTGAATATTTTCCACGCAAGGTACGGCATTATGTGCAGGCGTCTTAACCAGTTCAAAATCATCATTAAACTGAAAGCGCATATTCAAGGCAGGCTCACTCTGCACCACGCGGCGCACAGCCAGTTCCAGCTGTGCCATATCCGCATCATCCGCCAGCCGCCATGCTGAAATCCGGTTCAGCACCCGATCGGGCTGCTGCTGCTGCACCAACCAGATCTGCTGCTCATAATCAGACACGGCCGGTGCCGCCCGCTTTTCATCAGAAAAATCCGCAACACCTGAAAACGGATCAATCCCGTCATTAATACGGGACAGGCTCGTGTCTTTTTCCATGTGATCACCTTTATGAAAAGCCGGCTAAAGGATGCTGACCGGCTTTAAGATATGCTACGGATTTTGCCTTCCGCATCTCATTGCATTTGCGTAAAATTCTGAAATTCAAAGCGCAATATGCACAGATTAACACCACATTACGGTGGCGCATAAATTTAATATGACAATTTTCATCAGGTTTTATTAGGCAAGTCAAGTCCAGAAAATATAGACGTTGCTTAAATGCTAGATTAGCGGATTCCGCCTTGGCACAAAACAGAGACCGCACTCGCCGGCAGTACATATTTCCTGCAGAAATGGTAGAGCAAATGGCGGTTCTTCAACCGCCATTTGTTGTGATCAGCCCGGTATTTCCGGCTTTCAGTTGGTTGCGTGCCAGCTTTGCGTCTGCTGCTGGATCTGCCACATTTTGGCGAAACGACCACCGGATTTCAGCAGTTCCGGCTGCGTGCCCTGCTCGGCAAGCTGACCGTCCTCAATCACCAGAATATGGTCTGCCGCAGCGATAGTTGAAAGCCGGTGCGCAATCACAATCACCGTGCGTTCGCGCACCAGCGCATCAATTGCCGCCTGTACCGCCACCTCACTTTCCGTATCGAGGGCAGCGGTCGGCTCATCCAGAATAACAATCGGTGCATCTTTGAGCATAGCGCGAGCAATACTGATACGCTGACGCTCGCCGCCGGATAAACGTCCGCCGAGATCACCGATGCGGGTCTGATAGCCTTCCGGCAATCGGCTGATAAAGTCATGGCAATGCGCCGCCCGTGCGGCGGATTCTACCTCTTCATCCGTGGCGGAGGGCCTGGCCATACGGATATTGTTCATCACCGTGTCGTCGAACAGATACACATCCTGAAATACCACAGAAACCAGACTATTGAGCACATCCGGCGCAATGGAGCGAATATCCTTACCCCCGATCCGCACCACGCCTTGCTGCGGATCGGCATGGCGCAGGATCAGCCGCGTTATTGTAGTTTTGCCGGAGCCCGAAGGTCCGACCAGTGCCGTCAGGCTGCGTTCCGTCAGAGTGGCACTCATGGTTTTGAGCGCCGCCTTTTCCGGCGCTCTGGCATAATGGAAACTCACATTATCAAAGCTCACATCAAAGGCTTCTGGCTTTTCCTCCGGCGCTTGCTGCGGGAGCGGTTGAATATCCAGTAGAATCTGGATTTTCTGCAATGCAGCTTCCATGAGATCAATAATCAGCGTCATCAGAATAACACTGCTCAAGGGCTCACTGAAGCGCACAATGATCACCACCACAGCAGCCAAAACTGCGACTTCGAGTGAACCCTGAAAGACCAGAACGGCGCCGATCAGCACCACCAGTAAGAGCCCCAGCTCCATAACCGATGCAATCATCAGATTGGGTTTTGCGCCTTTGCGCTGGCCAATCGCCTGTATTTTTTCCAGATGGTCGATACTGTGTTGCAGACGCACGGATTTTTTACCAGCACAACCGGCGGCACGCAGCACAGCCAGCCCTTGCGTATATTCCAGCATTTCAGCACTGGCTTGTGCATTAGCTTCGGCAAGCGCGCGCATACCGCGCCCGAAAGCAGGCCGTCTCCAGCGATAAAATGGCAGCAATACAGGAAAGATCAGCAGCAAGAGCAGTCCGATGCGCCAATCAATAAATAGTGTCACCACAGCCACTGTCAAAGGCGTAATCACTGCATTGGCGATCAGATTGGCAATGGTCAGCACATAGGTCAGGTTTTCATCCACATTACCAAGCAGCGTGGCATTGATTTCACCGGAATGTTTATCCTGCAACTCTTCCAGCGGAATACGACGCAATTGCTGCCCGAGTTCTGTGCGCAATTCATGGGTGTTGAGCACCATATCACCGGCATAGTCGAAATTCTGTGCCATCCAGCGCACAACAGTGCTGGCAACCATAAAAGCAGTCATCAGCGCTGCCCATGGAAGCGCTGTCGCCCACTGACCATCACGCATAATCGCACGAAACACCGGAATGATACACACCAGCGCCAGACCTTGCAGAACGGCCGCAAGACCGAGACCGATCATACTGGCACGCAGGCGCGGTGCACGATGGCGGGCTGTCAGCATTAATTGCCGCCATGTATCCTTAAGCGGCGTAATTTGGGGTGTGGTCATGCTCATTTGCGGTCTCCCATCAGAGCCCAGCCCTGTGCTTTTTCATAATGCCCCCACAAACGGGCATAGACAGCGCCATTGGCAACCAGCTGATCATGACGGCCTTTTTCACTCAAACGCCCATGATCAAAGACGAGTATCTGATCAGCATCGCGGATGGTTGAAAGCCGGTGCGCAATCATCAGCACCGTCTTGCCCCGCATCAGATGCGACAGCGCTGCCAGCAATGCCGCCTCATTTTCCGGATCAGCAAAAGCCGTTGCCTCATCCAGGACAAGGATCGGACGGTTTTGCAAAATCGCACGGGCAATCGTAATCCGCTGGCGTTGTCCGCCGGAGAGAAACACACCACGCTCCCCCGTCAGTGTGTTATAACCGGAAGGCAGTTCCATGATAAATTCGTGTGCCTGTGCGGCTTTTGCCGCAGCGATCACATCCTCATCCGTGGCATCAGGCAGGCCTAAACGAATATTGGCCGCAATCGTATCGGCAAACAGAAAAGTATCCTGAAATACAAAAGCAACCTGCTGCATCAGCACATCGGTTCTGATCTTACGGATATCCGCACCGCCAACAAAAATTGTTCCTTCACTTACATCCCAGAAACGCGGTATCAGCCGCGCGACTGTAGTTTTACCCGCACCAGACGGTCCGACAAGTGCAGTGATTGTGCCCGGCGCAGCCGTGAAACTGATATCCTGAAGGACCATTGCTCCATCAGCTGTATAGCGAAAACCGACTTGCTCAAAGCGCACGCTGGCATCAACGGGCATTTGCGCCGCATCAGCATCTGCTTCCGGCAGAGCCGGCTGGCTCATCACCTCATTAATACGGTGAACACTAATTTCTGTGCGGGCAATGAGATGTTTCAACGACATCAGCGGTAGCAGAGATTCCGCCATGCCGGTGCAGATCAACAGCACAGCCACCCAAGTGGAAACAGCCAGTGCATCACGCGTTACCAGCCAGCCACCAAGCCAGACCATCACCGCCACTGTTGGCATGGGATTGAGAATAACCTGCGAAAAACGGGCAGGAAAACCGGCCATGCGATACCAGTTCAGCACAATATCCAGATAGACCTGCAAAGCACGCTGATAGCGCCCGAAAGTCACCGTGCCGCTGTCGAAAGTACGTACCACCGGCATCGCCTGCACATATTCAACCACCGAGACACTGACCTGCTCGCGGGCAAGGTTAAATTCATGCATGACCTCGCCACTCTTACGCATGGTGCGGGCAATGATCCCCAGCCCCACAACCAGCACAGCCGTGGCCGCAAGCGCCAACCGCCAGTCGAGAATAAACAGCGCGATAAATGTCAGCACCGGCGATACATAGGCGCGGGCATAAAGCGGTGTGCTGTCGGCAACAAAAGCATGCAGGTTTTTCACATCATCCATCATCACCTTGGCAAGTCCGGCTGCACCATTTTGCTGCACATAACCGAGCGGCACCTGTGCAAGATGATCGGACAAGTCTTTACGCAGCACGGTTTCCAGCCGGAAAGCTGCATAATGCGATTGATTGAAAGCCAGCAATCGCAACACATAGGCTAAAGCGGTAAAAACGGCAGCAGCGGCAAGCGGCTGCCACGGAAAAGCCTGCCGACTGCCCAGCAGCAAATGCACCTCCCATGCCAGCGCAATCAGGGCAAGCACTGTGGCCAGCGATGCCAGTGCAGATAAAAACATGGCATAATAGATTTTACCGCGCACAGGATTCATGATCTGCCATATACCCGGCGCAGCCTGTGTCTTTTGAGGATCACTCATATCGGTTTTCCAACTTTGACATTTGCATAAGATGCTTGAAACAGGTGCTGATCAGCAGCGTTTATTTCGCTTTGTGCCATGCATCGAGCGCATCCAGCGTGTGTTTGGCACTGGCAAAGCTCGGCGTGAAAACTTTGGAAGAATCCAAGTAGAGAACGCGCCCTTCTTTGGCCGGCTGTACAAATTGCTCCCAGCCCGGCACCACTTTTCCAACGGCTTTTTTGATCGTTACCTCATCATGTTCGGTCTGCGCCCAGCTGCTGATAATCACCAGCAAATCGGGATTGAGCTTACCGAAACGCTCAGGGCTGAGCTTCATCATCAAAGTCGGCTGGCCATTGACCGCCGCACTTTCATCGACAGTGAATTTCTTGAAACCGGCATCTTCCAGCGCCTGTGTGGCACCGGAACCGCTGCCGATGACGCTCAGCTGATCGGCCACCAGAATGAGCAGATAGGTCTTGCCTGCATAAGAATCGGCAGCCAGCGCTTTTGTTTCGCCTACCCGTTTCTGATAATCCGCCAACAGAGTTTCAAAAATATTTTCGCGGCCGGTTATGCGCGCCAGCTCTCTCTCAATAGCAAAATTGCTCAGGTCACCGCTGGCAAATTTCTGCAGATAAACCGGTGCAACACCGGAAAGCTGACCAGCTTTATCAAGGTCAAATTCCGTGCCGACAATCACGTCAGGTTTCAGTGCTGTCAGCCGTTCAAGATCAATTTGCCCGTTCAGACCAAAGCCTTTCGGTTTTCTTTTTCCTTTGCCAAGCACGGAGTCGATAAAATCCGCGCCGAACTGGTAAGAACCGTCATCATTGCGTCCGAGGCTGGCAACCGGATCCAGCCCAAGCTCAATCAGCGGCACTGTGGCCACAGGCTCATTCAGTACCACAATCCGTTTCGGCTCAAGCGGCAGGGTAACTTCTCGTCCTGTGGCATCGGTCAGCGTGTGACTGTCTGCCATTGCAAGACTGCTCATGCCCAGAAGAAGTGCCATTGTCAAAACTTTGATCACTGGAAGTTCCTTTCATTGCTGCCGTTTCCGGTAAAAAGACCGGAGGCGTAAAATTGCGAGAAACAGAGGCACGCCGATCAGGGTAAAGCTCAGGCCGAGCGGCAGAGAAACCCTGCCCCCGAATGACAGACGTGTGAGAATATCGGCAGCAATCACCAAATTGCCGCCCATGAGTGCTGCGAGAAACAAACGCGCCCTGCCTGTAGCGCCGGTGAGAAAACCGGTCAGTTGCGGCGCGAGGATGCCAAGAAAAGACAACGGCCCTACGGCTGTAACCGATGAAGCGCTGAGCAGAACAGCAAAAAACAAAATGACCGGTCGAGAGAAATGCACCGGCTCTCCCAGTGCCATGGCAAGATGATTGCCCAGCTCATAGCAATTCAGCGCTGCGCCAAAAATCACGATACCGATAATGCTTAAAGCGATTAATGGCAGGAAAAACAGGATCGTTTCCCAATTCGCCTGAAACAGCGAGCCTGCCATCCAGCTTGCGAGATTATAGGAGAGCTCCGCAGGCAAGTAGAGCAACAGAAATGAATCCACCGAGGTAAGAACCGTGCCCACCGCGATCCCCATCAGCAGGATTGCCAGCCCGTCAACATGGCCGCGGCCAACCAACAACAGCAACACACAGGTAACCGCCAGACCGCCGCCGAGTGCGGCCAGTACCACATAGGCTTTGGGCGCGGCAGGCGCAAAGGCAAGCAGAATGAGGATCATGGTCATGGAACCGGCGCTGATGCCGAATAATCCCGGCTCGGCCAGCGGATTGCGCGCAACCGATTGCAGCACTGCGCCGGCCAGTGCCGCACTCCATCCAGCCATAAAACCCAGAATGATACGCGGCAGCCGCACGGTGAGAATGGCATAATTCTGATCATGATCTGCGGCCTGCCCGAAAATCACCGGCAGAATATCTGTCAGGCCAACATGAATATCCCCGACATTCAGCGACAGTATGATCAGCGCCAGCATGATAAGAAACAGCGCCGCGCCAGCCAGCAGATCACGCTGCCGCAGTGCCAGTCCATTGTGCAGGCGAATGATTGTGCGTCCGTCTATTGCCACATCCAGGATCATGAGAGCCTCGGAGCCGATACGGACAGGTAATAGCGCCGTATTACCCAGATAAAGGCGAGACCGCCCAGCAGATCCATGATCACGCCGGTATGCACCACATAAGGCAGAAAGGCGATGCGCGCACCAATATCGGCAATCAGGGTAATCACCGCGCCGATCATGGCGCAGGCAGGCAGCGCATAGATGAAATGCTGGCCGGTAAAGGGGCGCACAATATGCGGCACAACAAGACCGACAAAGCCAATCGGCCCACAAATGGCAACCGCAGAACTTGCACCGATAATAGCACAAAACAGCCCGATACCAGACACAACAGGCGCATTCACACCGGCCGAACGCGCTTTATCCTCTCCGAGCAGAATCAGCGTTAAAGGACGCGCCAATGCCAGCAGCACCAGTAAAACTGCAATACCGATCCAGCCATAGCTATATAATCTCTCACTATAAGCATGATTGATATTGCCGGTCAGCCAGGGCAGATAATCCATGCGCAAGGTCGGATGTCCGAGCAGCACCGCATTACTGACACCGGAAAACAGCATGGCAATCAGCGTGCCGGATAAAATCAGCATCAGACCACGCGGCGCGGCGCTGCCCCCGGCCAGACGCGAAACTGTAAGGCACGCTGCAAAACCGGTGAACCCGCCCAGCAATGCAGCAAGCCCTTGCTGCTCAAGTGTCAGCTTGAAATAGATCGCACCGACAATCACAAACATCGTGGCACCGGCATTGACCCCCATTGTGGAGGAACTTGCCAGCGGGTTGCGGATCAACCCCTGAAAGACCAACCCGCTGCAGGCCATCAACGCTCCGACATAGACAGCAATCAGGCTGCGCGGCAACCGCTGATGGACAATAACCGCCTCTTCATAATTTGTCGGTGCGGCCTCTTTCAGTGCAGCTAAAATTTCCTGCGGCGCGGCATATTTATCTCCCGTTGCCAGTGCAGCATAAAAACTCAGCAACAAAGCAACCAAGGAGAGAAGCAGAAACAGGTACCGTCGCATCATCGCACCTGCCCGTCATCTTCAATTGGGAAAGGCTGGCAGATCATACGGCCTTTGCGGGTAAACACATCCGCCGAAATGTCAAAAACCATCTCAATATTGGCGGCATTAATCACATCTTCAACACAGCCTGCTGCCCGTATCTGTCCGTCTTTGAGCATCACCACATCATCGGCAAATGTTGCGGTGAGATTGATGTCATGGAGTACCACCAGAACCGTCTTGCCATATTGCTGCGAGAGTTTGCGCACCAGATCCAGCACGGCATATTGATATTTGACATCCAGATGATTAACCGGCTCATCCATCAGAATAATGTCGGTATTCTGCGCCAGCACCATGGCTACCCATGCGCGTTGCCGCTGCCCGCCGGACAGCGAACTGACAGGACGGGACGCCTCGGCAGACAGGCCGACGATCTCGAGAACATCACGATATAATCTGCGGTCTTCATTCGATGGCCCGCCCAGCAGCGAACGACGCGCATAGCCACCCATCTCGACCAATTCACCCAGCGTCACATAATCAGGACAATGCGCTTCCTGCGGCAGATATGATAAACTGCGCGCCAGCGCCCGTCTGCCAATGACACTGACCGGCTCGTCATTCAGCAAAATCCTGCCGCTTGAAACCGGCACAAAACCCATTATCGCTTTCAGTAACGTGGATTTACCACAGCCATTAGGGCCTGCAAGCGCAGTCACACGCCCCGCTGCAAACTGCACCGAAAGATCAGCCAGGACCGGTCTACCGCCATATCCTGCAGAGATATTGTGAATGCTGAGAACCAAGTTAGCCTCCGGCATTATCGCCAACGGAGAAATTTTTATATAAATTTCAGACTGTTATATTTGATAGCTCACATATCAAACAACAGCCGCAACAAGCGACGCATTGCACGGAGGTCTTGTGCAATGCCCCGCCGGTCCGGTAAATTTCCGGCTGTTATCAGGGTCAGAAATCAACCGATGCAGACAGCAGGAATGTTCTCGGCTTACCCAGACCGCCGCTCAGGCTGCTCCATCCCCAATAGGATTCATTGGTCACATTGAGCACACTTGCGCGCAATGTCAGCGGCTTGTCAGCCACTTTGGTCAGATAGCGCAAGCCGAGATCGAGCGTGGTGTAGGAAGGCACCGAAAGCGTATTGGTATTATTCACATAACGCTTGCCGACATGATTGATGTTACCGGTAACAGTCAGCCCCTGCATATACGCCACATCATATTCAAGCCCCATCTTGGCCATGAAAGACGGCGTACCTGGAGCCTTATTGCCCCTTTCAGCACTATTGGCAGTATCTCTCAGCTTGGCATCAATATAGGAAATACCACCGAGCATACGCAGGCCGGAAGCCAGCTCACCATAGACGGAGAGCTCCACACCACGGTTGCGCTGTTCACCATTGGCGCCGAACAGATTTGTTATCGGATCAACATACGCATTCGGCTTGCTGATCTGGAACATGCTGAGCGTGGTGGTTACCGTGCCAATATCCCATTTCACACCGGCTTCATATTGCTCGGTTTTATATGGTTTAAGCACAGTGCCAAAATTGTCTGTCCCCTCAGGTGCAGCCTCCCCTTGGCTCAATCCCTGAATATAATTGGCATAAACAGATATATTATCTGTTGCCTTATACAGCACACCAACAGCAGGCGTCACACGGCTTTCATCATAGTCCACGGCCATCATATGGCTTGGTAACAGATATTGCTGGTTTTCAACCCTCTGATATCGCGCACCTGCAGTCACCTGCAACCGCTCATCAAACAGGCTCATTGTATCGGAAAATGCGACACCGGTGAGCTTTTGTTCAATCCCGGCATATGGACCCATATTTGCAAAAGCGCTAACATCAGGAGCGGGACCAAAATCAATATTATAATAATTGGTCAGCGCCAAATTAGGCAGCGGCAATGTGGTGAAAGTGTTTTTTGATGTAAAGCGTGTTGCTGACAGGTTCCATTCATGGTCGATACTGCCGGTCGCAAGCTCACCACGCAAGCCGATTTCACCGGAATATTGCGTACCATCAGACACCTGACGATTGCCTGAAATAGCCATAGTTCCAATATCATCCATAAGAACATTACGGGTGATCAGGGAATCGTAACCACCGCTGCGCCGCCCCCATGAAGCATATGCGGTAATGGCATCGGTAATATCATATTCGCCCTTCAGCACCACGGTATCCGTGTCATTTTTATTGAATGACCACGGGGCTGCCAACGAGTGCTTGCCATTGAGCGGCCGAGGCAATCTCTTAACACCTGGGGCAATGGACAAACCGAAATAATTCACGCCATCCATATCTTCGCGCTGCTTGTAATAATCAACCGAGAAGCGCGCCCGCTCACCGCGCCAGTCCAGCGCCACAGAGCCGACTTTCATGCTGTGTTTTTCATTTTCAATGGCAGTATTGCCGTCACGCAGCACACCATTAAAACGGATACCCCATTCATTATTCGCGCCAAAGCGTCTGCCAAAATCAGCATGCACGCCCCATTGGCTGTCGGAAGCATAAGTGGTTGTAAGACGCGTAATAGGATCATCCTGCGCACGTTTCGGCACAATATTTACACTGCCGCCGACACTGCCGCCCGGAGGCATGCCATTCAGAAAAGCAGACGGGCCTTTGAGCACTTCAATACGCTCGGCAAATTCTGTTGAACCGCGCATATTCGGCGCCATACCGATCAAGCCATTATAGCTCACATCATCCGCCGCACCCGCAAATCCGCGAATATAGAATGTTTCATAAATATTGGATGTATTGGAAACATAGATCGAAGGATCAGTCGCGCCGATCACCGAGCCAATATCCTTGGCCTGCCGGTTTTCCATATAATCTTTCGTATAGGAAACCGTGCTGAACGGCGTGGACATCACATCCTTATTGCCCAGCAAACCAACGCGGCTGCCCGTGGCAACCTGCCCACCCGCATAAGCCGACGGAACATCACCTTTACTACCGCCTGTATCAATCAGAATTGGGGCAAGCACCACCGAGCCATCAGCAGCAATACCGCCACCCGCATTAACATGACCGATTACAGCCTGACCGTTTGGCGTAACGCGTACCGGAATATCGGTGCCCGCCAGCATTGTCTGTAAAGCCTGCGCGGAAGAGAAATTTCCCTTGACAGGTCTTGACCGGAGACTACGCGCCACATCCGGCGCAAGCGTAACAGACAAACCTGACTGACCGGCAAAAACATCCAGTGCTGAGGACAAAGACTGCGCCGGAATATCAAAACTCTTTGTGCCCTGAGCCGTTTGGGCAAATGCGGGCATCGTATCGGGGCTCAGCACCACCAAACCGGCAAGCGCACTGGACAACATAAGTTGGGAGAATGTGGCAACCCTCACAGATGAGACTGACCGGATATTCACAGGAAAAACCATAAACTTGACCTCGGCAACAATTATTATCATACCCCTAAAATAATTTACATATTTAGTCAACAATACGGAATCTGGGCAAATTCATATTAAAAAATATAATAATTACAGTTATTTAAGATAAGTTGCCCTATAACATGAATATAAAATACAAGATTTAGACAATGCAGCGAAAAATTCACAAGCAATTATTAAAATAGCACCACTGAATTTGCTATAATATAGTTGAGTTTCTTAATCATGATTTCGCAAAATTGCCTGCTTTTGGCCATATTTTATTGTTTTTTTAAACAGGCTTTCCTCATTATTAGGCTAAAGTTCTATACGAAACCAAAGAGAACCGGGCATCGATAAGTCGAAAAATATAAAATTTACGCCCGTTAGCAGCTATTTTCTGCCGCACAAAGACGACTATTCAGCATTTTTGCCAACTTGATTCGCGGCCGGTGCGGAGCATCACAAGACAATAATCGGCGCAGATGCTTCTCATAATTAACCACCACTCTGCCACGCGAACTAAGTGAAATCTCTTTTCACTAAAATTCAACTGTTGACGATTTTATTTAACTTGATAAATTGACTCATGATTTAAATCTTCGTTTTCAGTAAGGCTTTCACTGCTCTGCTGATGCGATTCTGCTGGGTGAGAACCCGCAATCTCTATTCGCGTTTACACTAGGAAACGATGCCTTGTGCCTCTGGCGCAAGGCCTGCGGATTAAAGCGAAAACACTTCTTTGTCCCCTGAAAATCATGCTTTCCCAAGAGCATGTTATTGACCGGAGTATGCCCAATGGATGCAATTTCTACTCGAGATAACAGCTACTATCTGCAAAGGCAGGCGCGGCGGGAATCGAATGCCCGCAGCTATCCGCGCCGTTTCCCGATTGCGGTTCAGTCCGCCAGCGGCTGTACCCTGACCGATAGCAACGGCAAAACCTATATTGATTGTCTGGCCGGTGCAGGCACGCTCGCTATCGGGCATAATCATCCTGAAGTGTTGGATACATTGCGCAATGTGCTGAATTCCGGCCTGCCGCTGCACACACTTGATCTGGCAACATCAGTCAAAGACAATTTCATCACCGATCTTATGGATACGCTGCCGGCCGGCTTAAACGGTGAGGCAAAAATCCAGTTCTGCTCTCCCAGCGGTTCCGATGCCATTGAGGCCGCGATCAAACTGGCAAAAACCGTTACCGGCCGCAGTGATATTATCAGTTTCCGCGGGGCCTATCACGGGATGTCGCAAGGCTCGCTGTCGCTAATGGGCTCGCTGTCGCCCAAAGCCGCTATCGGTGCCTTGCTCCCCGGTTCGCATTTCTTCCCCTATCCCTATTCCTACCGCTGTCCGTTCGGGCGTGGCGGTGCGGAAACCACTGGGCTTGCCATTGAATATCTGGAACGCGCACTGCTTGATCCGGAAGGCGGCATCAACCGCCCCGCTGCCATTATTCTGGAGGTCATACAAGGCGAAGGCGGTGTAATTGAAGCTCCCGCAGAATGGTTGCAGGCCGTGCGCCGCCTCACTACGGAACTCGGCATTTTGCTAATCATTGACGAGGTACAGACCGGCGCGGGCAGAACCGGAACTTTCTATGCTTTTGAAAAATCGGGAATTGTTCCCGATATCATCGCTCTGTCGAAAGCCATTGGTGGTGGCCTGCCTCTTGCGGTGATCATCTATCATGAAAAATTTGATCTCTGGCAGCCGGGAGCCCATGCCGGCACCTTCCGCGGCAATCAGCTGGCTATGGCAGCCGGTTCCAAAACACTGGAAACCATCGAGCGCGACCACCTCGCCAGCCATGCAGCCATTATCGGCGCTGAACTCAAAGCCGCATTGCAGCATATTGCAACCCAAACGCCCTATATCGGTGATGTGCGAGGGCGCGGCCTGATGCTGGGGCTGGAAATTGTTGATCCGCAAGGTGCTGCCGACCAGCTCGGCCATCATCCGCACGGCCCCGAACTCGCCTCGCTCGTGCAACGTGAAGCTTTTTATCGCGGATTGATTGTTGAAACCGGCGGACGCTACGGCAGCGTGCTGCGCCTCTTGCCACCGCTCATAATGACACGGGAAGAAGCGACACGCGTAGCCACCATCTTCTCCGATATTTTCGCCTCACTGGAACGACAGGTTGCATGATGCTTGATACAAAACCCGCCGATAGCGGTCGCTGCAGCACCCACCGCTGTGACGGCAATTACCTCGATTACGTATTTTCTTCCGACATTAAATCGAGCGTCTTTTACAAAAGCATCATGCATTATGCGATTGATCTGCTGCAAACCTGCAATAATGACGCCAAAACCTATTCCGGCGCGACTATTGCCGATATTCGCAAGCTTTTGCAGGATATTGAAATGCTGCCGCAAAACGGCACCGGTGTGATGAAGGCGCTCAGAGAACTTGGCAAACCGTCAGTGGAACATGCGCTGAAAGTGAGCTCAGCGGCAGCTGTGGCGCATCTGCATTGCCCTGTGGCAATTCCTGCCCTTGCTGCTGAAACCCTGATCAGCGCCACCAATCAGTCGCTGGATTCATGGGATCAGTCACCTTTTGCAACTTTGCTTGAGGAACGTGTTATCCAATGGCTGCTTGAGCTGGCCGGCGCATCAGATCAGGCCAGCGGCTGCTTCAACAGCGGCGGCAGCCAGTCCAATATGACGGCGCTTTATCTTGCCATTGAACAGATGCCGGAAATTGAACGCAAAAATTTCGTCATCTTTACCTCTGAAAATGCTCATTTCAGCATCCTCAAAAGTGCACGTATTCTCGGCCTTGCCGCCGATGCGGTTATTCCGGTGCCAACAGACGAAAACGGTCGCATGTCTGCCGCGCAACTGCATCCGGCCATTATCAAAAGCAGGCAGGATCATAAAGTACCGCTTGCAGTTGTCGCTACCGCAGGCACCACCGATCTGGGTGCGATTGATCCTCTGTCCGAGATTGCCGATATAGCGAAATTGCATAATCTCTGGCTTCATGTTGATGCAGCCTATGGCGGCGGACTGCTTTTCACCCCGCACCGCGACCAGCTTAAAGGCATCGAACGCGCGCATTCTGTGACAATTGATTTCCATAAAATGCTATTTCAGCCAATCAGTTGCGGTGTGTTGCTAGTAAAGGATAAGACATTCTTTTCGCCACTCGCATCAAAGGCTGATTATCTTAATCCGGAAGAGGAAGTCTTTGCCCATGCGCCCAATCTTGTGGAGCGCTCCCTGCAAACCACAAGGCGCGGCGATGCGCTGAAAGTGGCCATCACAATGCGCTCCGTGGGGCGTGACGGGATCAGCGAAATGGTATGCAAGACGCTGGAAAATGCCAAGGCTGCGGCAATGGCCATCAGAGCACGCGACCAGCTGGAACTGATACAAAACCCGCCGCTCTCCACTGTTATGTTCCGCTATGTGCCGCGTGACAGCAGCCAATGTGGCAACCGCATTGCCCTCAAAATACGCGAGCAGCTTTTCAATGAAGGGACAGCCGCCATTGCTACCACGGTGTATCAGGGGCGTGTCTGCTTCAAGCTCACAATGCTGAACCCGTTTTCCGATGCGCATATCGTCAACCGCATCCTCAACCGCATAGTGGCATTGGCTGAAGAACTGCAACAATCCCCAGACTTTGCGCACTCACAGCAGGCTTCCGCCTGAATGCTCTGACCCACAAAACATTCTGCATGGAGAAGATATCCATGGATATTTTTCAACCCGACACCACGGAATATGCATATTCCCGCTTTGATCCCCTGATCTGGAAAACCGTCAGTTTTCGCTTATTGGATAAGAACAAAGACATAGAACTGCTCTGGCGCTGGATGAACATGCCCCACGTCGTCACCCAGTGGAAAATGAATGTGCCGATTGAGGAGATTGCCGCCTATATCGACAAGAACTTCGCCGATCCGCATCAGGACCCGTATATTGGTTTCATCGACGGCATAGCAATGAGCTATTGGGAAGCCTACTGGGCGAAAGACGATATTCTCGGACGCTATTATGATGCGCTGGAGAATGATCGCGGCTGGCATATGCTGGTGGGCGAAAAGGCCTATTTCGGTCGCAATACCGCCCGCGCTGTGATTACAGGTTTCACTCGTTTTCTGTTTCTGGACAATCCCGCAACGGAAAAAATTGTCGGTGAGCCCAGCGTGAAGGCGCGCAGTTTGCTGCGCTATGCAGCGGATTGCGCCTTTGAAGAACAAGGCGAAATCGACCTGCCCGACAAACGCGCCAAGCTGATGTTCTGCCACCGCAAGCACTTTACCGAGAAATGTGGACTATAAAAAATGACAGCCTGTAATCTCATCGGCATCGGCCTCGGGCCGTTTAATCTCGGTCTGGCGGCGCTGTTATCTTCCCATGACAGTCTCAGCAGCGTCTTTCTTGAGCGTAAACCGGAATTTCGCTGGCATGACGGCCTGCTCATGGAAGGCACTACATTGCAGGTGCCTTTTCTGGCAGATCTCGTCACAATGACCGACCCCACCCATCCGCTCAGCTATCTCAATTATCTGCGCCGGCATCACCGGCTCTATAATTTCTATTTCTATGAGCGTTTTTTAATTCCTCGTCTGGAATATGATGATTATTGCCGCTGGGCATCACAGCAGCTTGCCTCCTGCCGTTTTGGCGAGACGGTAGAGAATGTGTCTTACGACGACAGACAAAACCTTTTCAGAACCGAAACCGTGCTGACGGATGGCAGCAGCCGTTCCTATCTCGCGCATAATCTTGCGCTCGGCATCGGCACAGTGCCTTATTATCCGGCATGGGCGCAGCAAAATTCCGGCCTGATACTGCACAGCTCGCAATTCAACCATTACCGCGAACAATTGCAAAAATGCAAAACCGTCACTGTCGTCGGTTCCGGCCAGAGTGCGGCAGAATGTGTGCTGGCGCTCTATAGCGCTTTGACACCGGATATGGTCAGCAATGGCGCTTCCATTCAGTGGATCTCGCGCTCTGCTGGTTTTTTCCCGATGGAATATTCCAAACTCGGGCTGGAATATTTTTCGCCGGATTATATGCAATATTTCCACACAGTGCCGCGCGAAAAACGTCGCGACATTACCCGAAAACAGGGCCTACTTTATAAAGGCATCAGCATATCAACCATCGCGGAAATCTTTGATCTACTTTATGAACGCTCTGTCGGCGGTGCGACAACCGGCCTGACACTGATCGCCAATTGCAATGTCAATAATGCTGACTACAGCCCGCAAAACGGCGTGTTCCGTCTGTCCGTCAATAATCCGGAAAGTGGTGCTACCGGCATTTATGAAGCCGATGCTGTCATTCTTGGCACCGGCTATCATCATGTCTGGCCGGAATGGTTTACCCGTTTGAAAGATACAGTGCTGGCAACGGATGAAGACGGTGACATGCTTGTGGATGAAAATTTCTGCGCCGCACGCTGCGATGACGGCACAGGAAAAATCTTCATCCAGAATGCCGAAACATTTCACCACGGTGTGGGTGCACCAGATCTCGGCCTTGGTGCCTATCGTAATGCCACCATTATCAACCAGCTTTTAGGACAAATTCATTATCCGGTGCCGGTAAATTCATCATTCCAGCAATTCGGCCTTTGATAAGACCATAATTTCAGAGTCCAAAAACAGCGCCGCATTTTTATGCGGCGCTGTTTTAATAATTATCAGGCCTTCAGCAACGCCGACACATCCTGCACATTGCGGCAGCGCATCAATTGTGCCGGCGACAGAGACACAGAGAAACTTTCACTCAGCCGTGCCGCAATTAGTTTCAGATGCTGCGGGCGCAATCCCAGCCCGATAAAATCTGCAGTCGCACAGACGGGTTGCGCCGCTTCCGGTTTCAGTACATCCAGATAAATCTCCAGTACCTTGCGCTGTGCTGGCGATATTTCCGGCACGGCCGGTTTTGTCTTCTCTGCTGGTTGCACCGCTTCGAGAATTTTACGGGCAGCAACACGATCCGGCTTGCCATTACGCGAAAACGGCAATTCATCAAGTTGCATAAAATTGGATGGCACATGAGATTGCGGCAGGCGTTCACGGGCAAAATCCCGCAAGGCGGCTGACGATAATTGCGCTCCGCTCTCCACCACATAAACTGCGCCCAGCGTCGCCTCGCCCTGTTTTTGATCACCTATATCAACCACTATAATCTGCCGAAGCTGCGGATGTGTGATCAGCTCATTCTCCACATCCGGCAGCGACACGCGCACACCGCGTATCTTCACATAGCCATTGACGCGGCTGTCAAAAACAATCACGCCGTCATGGCGGTAGCGCCCGCGGTCTCCGGTTTTAAAGGCCCGCAACTCTTTGCCCTTTTCATCGCGCACCGTCACAAAATCCGTCTGGATAATTTCGCCGCTTTCCAGATAGCCCAACGCCACATTCACACCGGCCGTGTGGATCCGCCCAGCAACACCGGCAGGGCAATGTTCGCCCTGTTCATCCAGTACGAAATAACTGTTTTCAGGCAGCGGGATACCATAAGGAATAATGTGCACATCCTCTGCTCTGATCTCATGCCAGATGCTCCAGATCGTCGTTTCCGTCGGCCCGCCAAGCGATACCAGCCGCGTTTGCGGCAGCAATTCACGTAACCCGGCAATAATCACCGGCTTGATATAATCCCCGCCCTGTGCAATCAGCCTCAGGCTTGTCAATTCATCCCCGCGCCTGCAGGCCAGCAGCATTTCCAAAATTGCCGGCACGGAACACCATATTGTTACCCGATGTTCGGCAACCAGCTGGTTCCAACGGATGGCGTTCTTGTCCTCACCGGCCTCCGGCAGCACCAGTGTGGCACCGGCCGTCAATGCGCCCAGAACATCAAAGACCGACATATCATGATGCAGCGGCGTAACAGAAATAAACACATCGCGCTCTGTCGCCTGCCAGTTTTCCAGCGTACAGGTGATCACATTATTGGTGGAGCGGTTGGTCAGTACCACGCATTTCGGCTTGCCCGTGGTGCCAGATGTATAAAGATAATAGGCAGGATTTTCACTGAGCGAAAGTGTGGCAGGGCTAAGAGAACAACTTGCCACAGGCTCTGCCGTCATCAAAACCTCAAACGTGACCACAGGATGCGCGGTGGCCACATCTTCTGTACTAACCACCAGATCAGGACAGCAATTTTCGAGAAGATAATCCAACCGCTCCTGCGGTGATGCGGCATCAACCGGTACCCAGATTATACCCGATAATGCACAGGCAAGAACCATGGCCGTGTGTTCGGGACTGCGCGGCAGGCAAATAGCAACCACACTGCCCTGCGCCAGCCCCCGCGCCTGCAGACCGCCCGTGATGCGGCGCACAATGCCGCCAATCTCTGCATAGCTGATACGCTGTTGTCCGCAAATCAGCGCAATCTCGTTGTTATCGGCATTAAAAATATGATCAGCAATACGACGCAGAAAAGGTGCATCCTGCGCTATCACCGGCATATTGTTGAAACAATAATGGCTGAGATCAGTTATCCCACGAATGCTCACTGCAAACTCGCCGCTGGCGGCAATCTTATGTGCAGCTTTGCTCAGCGCCTGCAAAATATCCTGCACCATTGCCTGATCCAGAGCTTCACGCGCATAATCAATATCAAATACCAGATCACCGGCAGCATTGGCTGAGAAGCGAATATCCATCGCCACCTGCGGTGTCTGCGTCTGTCCGCTATACAAATATACCGAACTATCTTGCGACAGAACCGGCCAGGATAAACCATTGGTAATCACGACCGGCAAAACCGGCAGGCTTCCGGTATTTTCAAACAATAACCGTGCGATATCTACACCCGAAAATGCCGGATGGCCGAGCCCTTCCAGCACATCCTGCTGCAAAACTGCTGCACGGGTGGCAAAATCACCCTCCTGTTTCTGCCAGTTCACAGCAATAAAACTGGAATGATTGGCAAGCGTGGCGGTTATTTTTGGCGCAACAGGAATGCCGACACAAAGACTGTTTTCCTCTGTGCGGCAAGACAAAACTTCAAGCACAAGCGCTGTCAGCACCGAGTTTTTAAACAGGCCTTTACGTGCACCGACACGATTCAAGGCACTGAAAATTGCAGCCGGAATGACCATGCTTTCCCGCCTGTAGTGCGACTGCATGACCTGGTCGAGCGGCTTTCTCCAAGGCAGGCGCAGCGGCGCTTCAACCGCTTGCAATTTGTCTTTCCAGTAAGCGGCATCAGCATTGAGCTGCACATCATCATAATGCGCGGCCGCCGTTTCGTCATCCTGATCAGTCCCGCTTCCGCCTTCAAATAATTCACGCATCAGTTGCGCAATTGACCGGCCATCAGCGATCATGGCATCAAACCGCGCAAAGAGAATGTAATCTTCAGCCGCGCCCTCAAGTTTCGGCAGGCGGAACAGCGTGATCTGCCATGGCGCACGCTCCGCCCCCATAATCTCGTGGGCATAAGCTTCCCGTTGCTGCTCAATCCGGCAGATCGCTTCCGCACGGCTCAGACCACGATAATCAATCTCCTCCCAGTTGGCCTGCGCATCAGCCCGTATAGATTGCATGAATACTTGTGGCTCAATCCACGTGCGCAGGCAGGCATGGCGCTCTACCATCTCTTGCAGGCGGCATTTCAGAACTGCCGGATCAAAGATACCGCGATATTCACGAAATTCCTGCATTGCCACGCCGCCAAGCGGTACACTTTCACCGCGTCCCGCCAGATAAGCACGCTGCAATGCAGTCAAAGGCTGATGCTTCTTTTTCGGGGCCACAATCTGCACCGCTTCCAGATAATCAGGCACATCAGCCGCCTTGTCGAGACAGGCAATAAAATCATCAAACAAATCGCTTACCCATTGCGCAGGCAAAGCGTCCAGCCGGATATCCCAATTAACCAGAAGGCCGTCCTCATAAGCGGCCATCTGCACATCCAGCGCCACTTGTGATCCTTGCGAAACTGCCCAATCCATCACCCCGAAGACCTGCCGCACGGTATCGGAAAACAGTGCTCCACCTTCCAGATCAAGGGCTGCGGTAAACACCACCGGCGCCAGTTGCGGCCTGCCGTGATGTCGGGAAAGATCGCGCATCACATTGACACCGGAATAGGCGGAGTGTTCCATCTGGCTGATCAGCCGGGACTGCAGCTGTCGGCATAAATCCGCAAGTGTGGGCGCCGCATCCAGATCAATCTCTGCAATGAGAATATTGGTAAATTCACCGGCAATATTGCCGACATCCTCCACCAGCGGCAAGCGCCAGAACATCGGCACATTGAGACGGAATTGTCGGTCGCCGATCTTACGCCCCAAGGTCGTGGCGAACAGGCCGAGCATCATGGCTGCTGCGGTTACCCGGTAGCGGCGCGCCAGTTTTTGCAAGGACTGCCATTGTACAGCATCGATTTGCCGTGAAAGCCTGTGACTCTGCGGCTGGTCCATATCAGTACGTAAGGGCAAAGTCGGTGCAGGCGGAATGGTCGCAAGTCTGGCACGCCACCAGTTTTTATCACGCTCACGCGTCTTTTTCTGCGCGCTATCCGAACGATACCGGTCAAGCCAGTCAAAATATGTTGCGGCCGGCTGACAGACAGTTTCCGGTGCCTGATAAAGCGCCGCCAGATCATGCATCAACAGACGGAAAGAAGACGGATCAATGGCAATCATATCCGTATCAGCATGAAAGCGAAACTGCCCGTCATCCAGCAAAGTCAGAGAGAATCGTACCACCTGCCCCGAACGCAAATCGAGCTTCTGATGTGTCCAGATCTGCCGCTTTTTCTCCAAAAAGTCTTGCTTTTCGGATAAGGGTTGGCCGCGCAGATCATCAATTTCAAGCACCGGAAATTGTGGCGTGTCAGCGATTGTCTGCTGCCCGTCATCTGTTACGCGAAGTGCCATCATCGGATGCAGTTTTGCAAGGCGCTCAAGCGCCTGTTGCAGTCTGTCCGCATCAATGCCGCAACCGTTAAACTCGGTGTAAAGATGGGAGGCAACACCGCCGAGCATCGTCTGCGGTTCACGGCCGACAAAACAAGCCGCCTGCATCGAATTTAACTCTCTCAACATCGTGCCGTCTGCTGGATGGGTCATGATAATCACACTCGCCTCAAAAACTTGATTGCTTTATTCAAGTTATGAATATATGATGAAAATATTCAAGTTTTAATTTGACCTTTGTGCAGAACAAAACTGAATGGTCTCGCCGGTGCATAGCCTCTTCCAGCCGGAGATTTCCCAATAATGGATATGGGCAGGATATGCATGTCAGCGAAACGAAAACCGCTTATCCGCAAATTTTCTCACCAAAGAACCCGATTGCTTAGCGATAAATTGTGAGGGCGTTTCATTCCGATCTGAAATTTCTGCCCGATACCGCAGCCGGTTCACTCTGCGCTGCAGGTATTTTCCCCTTACATCCGTCACTGGAGTGTAATGAGCATGAGAACAAGTCACCTCAGAACCGATGTGTCTGAAGAACAATCTAATGTTAATGGCGAAAGGTTTTTCTCCTTTACGTCCGGAAATAAACAACTGTGCACCCGCGGTCTACACCGCGAAATTAACACCCCTGCAGAAAACGGTAGCGACACCAACAGTGTTTTTCAACGCACTATAAAAGCCGCATTGGGGGAAGCCCAAAAAAACGGACAGGATAATCCGGTCATTGTCGGCGCTATTCCCTTCAACCCTGCAGAACCATCCTGCCTTTTCATTCCGCAATCCTATGAATGGCACGATCTTGCCCCTGCCGTTTCTGTCGCCGCCCCTCGCATTTTAAAACCCACCGCACAGAAAAGCCTCCCCGATGAAGCCGGTTTCAAACGTGCAGTGGAACAGGCAATTGCCAATTTCCGCCTCAGCGATGTACGCAAAGCCGTGCTTTCCGTGATGCGTGAGATCACGTTCGAACAGGATGTCGATACGGAGCAAATGCTCGCCAATCTGCGCGCACAAAACCGCGAGGGCTATCAGTTCAGCTTGTTATTGAATGATGGTGCGGTGCTTGTCGGTGTCAGCCCTGAACTTGTAATCCGGAAAAACGGCCGCAACATCATTTCCAATCCGCTGGCAGGTTCGGCAAAACGCATGAGCGATCCGCTTGCCGATCAGCGCAATGCGCAGCAACTCAACCACTCTGAAAAAGACCTTTATGAACACCGGTTGGTGATTGAGGACATCGCCGCCCATTTGCAACCGGTTTGCGATTGGCTGGATGTGCCGACGCGGCCTTCGCTGATCAGCACAGCCGCGCTCTGGCATCTTTCAACGCGCATTCACGGCACCATTGCCGATCCGTCACTGACAGCCTTGCAGCTTGCCTGTCTGCTGCATCCCACACCGGCGGTTTGCGGCTATCCGACCGAACGTGCCAGACGGCTGATCCATTTTATCGAACCTTTCGAGCGGCGCTTTTTCACCGGCATGGTTGGCTGGTCAGATGCACAGGGCAACGGGGAATGGGTGGTGACCATCCGCTGCGGCAGCGTGCGGCGCAATATTGTGCAGCTTTTTGCCGGTGCGGGCATAGTTGAGGCCTCCGACCCCGCCTCGGAATGGAACGAGGTGCAAACCAAACTCGGCACCATGCTGCGCGCTTGTGGCCTGGATAATTAGAGCACAATGCAACCAATCGGGCGCACAAACTCACTCTGACGCGTTAAAAGCATAGCATAATTTCACCTTAGACTGGTTCAATTTTAAGGAATTATGCTCTGGTCCAAAACTTTTCGACTGGTAGAATAATGACAATTGAATTCACACGCTGGCCGCAGGAAAGAGCCGATCTTTATCGCCGCAAAGGTTACTGGATTGATCAGCCCCTCACCCGCATTCTCCAGAACCAGAGCCTGACACGACCGGATGCACCGGCCATTCTCTGCGGTGAGCGCTGCATCAGCTATGCCATGCTGGATCAGCTCTCCGGCAACCTGGCGACCCGCCTTCGCCTTGCCGGTATCAGCCAAAGCGATACTGCCTTGGTACAACTGCCCAATATTGCGGAATTTTACATCGTATTTTTCGCATTGCTTAAAGCGGGCATTGTACCGGTTAATGCGATTTACTCCCATCGCAGACTTGAGCTCGCCGCCTATACCAGCCAGATCAAGCCCAAACTGATCATAGGTGCCAAACAGCATGAGCTGTTTAAGGATCACCGCTTTCTGGAAGAACTGGATGCGGAAGGTCTGCGCCCGCAGCTCACACTGCTCGCCGGTGATGACAGCGATGCGCATGAAACCAACCATCTCGGTAACTGGCTGCAAGAACCGGATGGCGACATCATTGCCCCGACGCTGGCACCGACACCGGCGGATGAGGTTGCCTTTTTCCAGCTTTCCGGCGGCAGTACCGGCACACCCAAACTCATCCCCCGCACCCATAATGATTATGATTACAGCGTACGTGCCAGTGCGGATATCTGCGAATTAACACCGCAGACGCGGTTTCTCTGCGCGCTGCCCGCAGCCCATAATTATGCCCTCAGCTCTCCCGGCGCACTTGGCGTCTTTCATGCCGGCGGCTGCGTTATTCTTGCGCCAAGTCCTGAACCGCTTGGCTGTTTCACCCTGATTGAGCGTCACCGCATTGATATGGCTGCCATTGTACCGCCAGCCGTAGCGCTTTGGTTGCAGGCTGCCCCCGAACATCAGGAAAAGCTGCATTCGCTCAGGCTGATTCAGGTGGGTGGCGCCAGTTTTGCCGAGGTTCTGGCACGCAAAGTTCCAGAAATTCTGCACTGCCGTTTGCAGCAGGTTTTCGGCATGGCGGAAGGTCTGGTGAATTATACCAGAGCGGGAGATGATGAAGAATTGGTCTTCACCACACAAGGCAGACCGATCAGTCCCGATGATGAAATCCGCATTACTGATGAAAACGGCAATGAGCTGCCTGATGGTGAGGCCGGTATGCTTACCACACGCGGGCCCTATACATTTTGCGGCTATTATAACAGCCCTGAGCATAATGCCCGTATCTTCGACAAGGAAGGTTTCTATTATTCGGGTGATATTGTTGAACGCAATGCGCAGGGCTATCTGCGTGTTGTCGGCCGAGTGAAAGATCAGATCAATCGCGGCGGTGAGAAAGTCGCCTCAGAAGAAATCGAAAATCTGATCGTTCTGCATGATGATGTGACCCATGCTGCCCTTGTGGCGATGGATGATGAGCTGCTGGGCGAGAAGAGCTGCGCCTTTGTCGTCTCCCGTAACCCACAACTGAAAGCACCTGCCCTGCGCCGCCATCTCGCAGCACTGGGTATCGCCGAATATAAATTGCCGGATCGCATTCAGTTCATCGAACATTTGCCGCTCACACCTGTCGGTAAAATCGACAAGAAACATCTGCGTTCGCTTCTCGCACAAAATGCCAGCGCGGTCTGAGCGCTAAGCGCGAAAGCAGCTTAGCGCTGAACTTAAACTTCCCGTATCACCATCAGAAAGCCAGCTATGACAATTCCTAAAATTGCTGATTATGCAATTCCGCTGCCTGCGACCTATCCCGCCAATAAAACTGCATGGACCATCAATTCATCCCGCGCTGTTTTGCTGATCCATGATATGCAGCGCTATTTCCTGCGTTTCTATGATGCGGAAGGCACATTGATGCAGACTTTGGTGCATAATCTGGTGCGCCTGCGCCAATGGGCAAAAAGCCATAACATCCCCGTCATCTATACCGCCCAGCCCCATAATCAGTCCGCCGAAGACCGCGCTTTGCTGAACGATATGTGGGGGCCCGGTCTTACCGTGGCAGAGCCGGAAGCGCAGCAGATTATTGATGAGTTGGCACCGGACAGCAATGATCTGGTGCTGACCAAATGGCGTTACAGCGCTTTTCAGCGCTCCACCCTGAAACAGCAAATGAAAGATTGGAACCGCGACCAGCTGATTATCGGCGGGGTCTATGCCCATATCGGCTGTATGATCACGGCGGTTGAAGCTTTTATGAGCGATATACAGCCATTTTTGGTGGGCGATGCGATAGCAGATTTTTCCGAGGATGAGCACCGGCTCGCGCTAAAATATGTTGCTACACGCTGCGGTTGCGTGTTCGGGACCGATAATCTGGTTAAGGAGCCTGCCACAGGCACCACCCGCAGCTGGCTGCAGCAGCGTGTACTGCAACTAGTCGAGGACGCCAGTGAGTTTGATGCCGATGAAAACCTGATTTTTTACGGGCTGGACTCGCTCAAAGTCATGAAATTTTCTGCAGAGCTGAAAGAGCGCGGGCTGGACATCAGCTTTGAGGAACTGGCACGTGACCCCACCCTGACAGCATGGTGGGCACTGATTGAAAAGCAGCAACAGGCAGCCTGAAAATGAGCCTTCTGGATATCAATAAATACGCCTCTTTTGCTGGCAAACGTGTCATCATCACCGGTGCTGCACAAGGCATCGGGCGCTGTATTGCCGAGCAATTTATACGTCAGGGTGCCCGTGTCACCGGCATTGACTGCAAAGCTGCGGATCAGAGCAGCGGCTGCAGTTTCCAGTTGCTGCAAGCCGATATTGCCGATGCAGCAGCAGTGAGAAAACTCTGCGATCATTTGAAAGCGGAAGATAATACGCTGGATATATTGGTCAATGTTGCAGGCGTTTTGAAACCCGGCACCACGGAGAGCCTTTCCGCCGATGACTGGCAAACCTGCATGGACGTGAATGCCAGCGGCGCATTTTACATGCTGCATAACTGGGCGCCGGTCTTTCGCAAACAAAGACACGGGGCGATTGTCAATGTTGCCTCCAATGCCGCCCATGTGCCGCGCATCAATATGGCGGCCTATTGCGCCTCTAAAGCGGCAATGACCAGCCTCAGCCATTGCGTAGCACTGGAGCTTGCACCTTATGGTGTTCGCTGCAATGTGGTTTCCCCCGGATCAACCCGCACGCCCATGCTGGCAGACATGTTGCAGAACAACTCCGGTGAACAGCAGCTGATTGACGGCCTGCCGGCGCAGTTCAAACTTGGCATACCGCTCGGCAAAATTGCGGTACCGGATGACATTGCCAATGTTGTGCTATTTCTGGCCTCTGATCTGGCAGGGCACGTGACCATGCAGGATATTGTTGTAGACGGAGGAGCAACCCTTGGCTGCTGACGGACATTCCCCTGCTCGACCGGACACGCAACCGTTTAGCCTTGCGCCATGGCCGGAGCTGGCCGGAGATACCAGCCTGTTTATGTGCCGCTATCCCTGCCATGATCTGCCCCTGAACCCGGATTTTCAGGATATGGAAGCCGTGACTTTACCGGATACATTTAAGGCTTTTACCCCGCGCCGCAAAGCAGAATTTATTGCAGGACAATGCTGCGCCCGTGAAGCACTGCGCACAATAACCGGTGTGGTTGCTACCCCGCACCGCGCTGCCAATCATGTGCCGGTATGGCCGAAGGGCACGACAGGCTCCATCTCCCATTGTGACGGCTATGCCCTTGCCATTGCCGCACAAAATGCCCGCTATTGCGCTATCGGCATTGATATTGAAACGCTGCAAACTGAAGACGAGGCAGCAAAAATTGCCGCTCTGGTTTTAACGCCGGACGAAATACAACGCCTGCCACAGCAGGGCAAAGGCCTTGCCGTCACCACAGCCTTTTCAGCCAAAGAGAGTCTTTATAAAGCGCTCCACCCGCAGACAGGCCGTTTCTACGGATTTTATGCAGCAGAAATGACAGTGGACTTCAGCAGACGCGCAGGCCGGTTAAGGCTCACAAAAGATTGGTCGCAACACTGGCGACGTGGTCAGGAAATCGCTGTACACTTACATTTCATGCAAAATTTTGTGCTGACATGCGTAGCTCTGCCTGCTGGTTCTATATAACTTATTAAAATATTTAAAACATGTATAATCCGGTAGCGTGTCTTTATGACAGTCATTTTTGCGGGCTGCAATTCATTTCGCACAAAACTGGTATATAAGTTTATTCGAATACCAGGATGACGCAGCCCGTGTTACCGTCATTTGCCCGTTCTGAGAAACTAGAGAATATATGATGAGTGCCATAAAATCAGCCCGTGGCCGGCCACGGCGGGAAATCACGCGGACGCAAATTGCAGATGCCGGAATTGCTATGGGACTGCCAAAGATTTCTATCGTCGGTGTTGCAGCAGCACTTAGCCTCAGTCATATGACGCTTTACACATATGTATCTTCTTTAGATGAACTCAAACAGTTAGTTGCCAGCGAAATTTTCCTACGCTGGCAGCTTCCTGCCCCACATGATGAGCCACTGGAAGAATACATGGAAACTTTCGGTGCTTGTATGTGGCACTTTGTGGAAAGACATCCGGGCATCGCACCTTATTTACTGCGTGAAGATTTGATCACATCAGATATGATTTCAAAAATTCAAAACCACCAAAAATTATTAGTGCAATCCTATAATCTTACAAATGAGCAAGCTCAGTGGCTTTTCCAAACTGTCGCGCATGTGTGTGTTTCTGTTGCTGATACGCTTATTCCCAAAGAAGAAATGAACCAAAACAGTGCTCATAGAGAAAACAGCGAAATTAAAAATAAATACACGCTAGGTGTCAAAGCTTTAATTATTGGTTCTTTATCCATGATATCGGAAAATTAATGCACTCTTATTCGGCATCAACACCTTTGAAACAAACGTAGCTTATTTCGGCTCATCCTAGGTCGTGCACTCATAAATAGTCTAGCTATTTGAATGGATTAGTGATTCAAAGGTCTCGGATTTGGAGATCTTTGATGTCACGTCGCCGCTATGAACTTACAGAACGCGAATGGTCGATTATTGCGCCGCTGTTGCCATGCAAACCGCGTGGTTTACCCCGCGTCGATGATCGCATGGTACTCAATGGCATTCTATGGCGCTTCCGCACAGGATCGTCATGGTCTGAAATCCGTGAGCGCTATGGTGTTGCAACGACTTGCTACAACCGGTTCCTTCGTTGGCGACGTGCTGGTGTCTGGGGTCGACTGCTGGAGGCCGTCTCTCAAGCCTATGACGGTGATATCGTGATGATCGACAGTACCTGTGTCCGCGTTCACAAGCACGGAGCCACAGGAAAAAAGGGGATGCCAACGATGGTTGCATGGGACGTTCCCGTGGCGGTTGTGTTACAAAAATTCGATTTGAACGAAGTGCGGCTTAACTCTGGACACAGTTATGCCGCGAGTGCTTCGAACTGTTGTTTGATAGAGAGTGCTTTTTGATATTCAAAGATGCCTTGTTGTTTACGCATCATGTGAATGAGTTCGATGCCAGAGAGCGTGATGCTGGCTGAGATTTCTGACTTGAAACCAAGCATGGAGCGTGTGCGTCGTTTGATGCGGCGATGATCCTGCTCAATGCTGTTGTTCATGTATTTGCTGGAGCGAATGGCAATCGGTTTGCCAGCCTGTCGAAGCCGGCTCTCTGTATCCCATTGCAATATAGCTATTCTGTTGGTCTGGCTTCCATCGATGGTAATTCGCTCTGGTCTGCGGTGACGGGCCAGAGCTTTGCGCAGAAATCGCTTGGCAGCGCTCAAATCACGTTCCTTGCTGAAATAGAATTCAACCGTATCACCGTTGCTGTCTATCGCACGGTACAGATACAACCAATCGCCTTTCACCTTGAGTAGAGTGAGAAGCGCAATTGCGCTTCTCCTCTCCGAACCGTACGTGCACCTTTCAACGCATACGGCTCTCCATTCAGCCTTGGCCCATGGCTATAGCAACATCATGATAGCATGAGGTGATGGTGTTACGAGTTTCAATCCGGAAGATGTATGGAGTTATCTCCGGATTCCGCTACCGGAACTCCGCCTTTGGACTTGAGACCAGACGGCGCAGTGCCTTGCCAACACGGCTCCCTAGACTTCCCCTTCAAAAGTGGAGGGCTTCTGTTAGACAAGACTGACAGGAGACTTAGAATTGAAGCAGCGAGAATTTACAGAAGATTTCAAGCGCGAAGCCGTTCGGATTTTAACGACGAGTGGTCGAAGCATGTCGTCGGTTGCTGAGGAGCTTGGGATTGGTAAGTCAACGCTTGACCGTTGGCGGCGCAATTTTGCTGAGAAATATCTGCTCTCCGATCCGCATGAAGACATGGGCCAGGAGCTTGCCCGGCTTCGTAAAGAAAACGAACTTCTGCGACACGAACGTGACCTACTAAAAAAAGCGACAGCCTTCTTCGCTCGAGTTGAGGCGGATAAGAAAACAGTCCGGTGAACTGTTTTCCCACCGAACAGTCGATGACGTTTGCGTTCATCGACACGGAGAAGGCCCATATGTCTCTGTCACGGCTGTGCGCTTTCACCGGCGTCAGCATCAGCGGTTATTATGCATGGAAGCATCGTTTGCCCAGTCGTCGCCAACTCGACGATATGATCATCCTGGCTCACATTCGTAACCAGTTTGAGCTGTCACGTGAAACTTATGGCAGCCCTCGAATGCATGTTGAACTGAATGAAGAAGGATCTGGCGATAAGTGCTTTAAAGAGAGCTATTGCAATCCGGCAACCAAAGCCGGGGCTGATCCAGCACTCGGACAGGGGAAGCCAATATGCCAGTTATGAGTATCGCAAAATCCTCAAAGCTCACAAAATGCTTCCATCCATGAGCGGCAAAGGAAATTGCTATGACAATGCAATGGTGGAAACCGTCTTCAAGACCATCAAATCAGAACTGATCTGGCGCACTGTATTCCAGACCAGAAATGACGCAATCAAAGCCATTGGCGAATACATTGACGGACTCTCAAATCCTGTGCGCAGACATTCTGCACTCGGGTATAAATCGCCGATCAAGTTCGAGATGATAGAACGTAAATTATTGGCAGAACCTCTCCACTAAATCGGGGTAAGTCCATTCTGCAACAGACCGGATTATGATAGGATATGAACAAGTGCGCAATTGCCCGGCAAAATGACACTGCCAACAAATCTGACCCGCTTATGATGAAAACTCGAAAAAAACTATCAGTATGAAACGATAGGGTTTATTCAGCGTTTTGAAAATTAAACCCAGTTTTTATTTCACTGGTGTGACTGACTCTAAAAGCCATCTCTCGCGGTATCTTCCGCTTTATAAGAAGCAAATAATACTTTGCCTTCCATTCGCAATCATATGTTGATTTGGTTACGATTGTCTAGTCCTAGAGCCGTTTTGACCCGAATTCCATTGCCCAAGGCAAAAAACATTCGGCCCCTGTTTGTGAGACGTATCGTTGAGTGCCCGGATACAAGCTCAGGCAAAAAGCCGCCTCCAAAGACCGACCGGCTTTGGTGATAATTCGCACCTCCTTTGAAGGCAGGGCCTACCCTATAGATCTGACCGTCGTTCTTTATCTTGCCCCCAACCCAATTCTTAAACGTCCTCCTGTTGCTGCAGCGTCGCGCCTTTTTCGATATCGTTATCGCATAATGGCAATATGTTCGATGGATGAGATAGGTTCAGCATCCGCACAGGCAATGAAGTCGGTCCTCTTCGCACAGCTTACGTTTTGAATGCGCTGACACAATGTTGCCGGAGGAGATGACCCGCAAAATACGCTTTCACAGCAAGACGTCAGGAAACGCATTTCTAAAGAGCCCCATTCGAAGCGTTCCAATATCTTAACCAAGACCGATTGGCTGGTGATTCCTCCACAGCGGAACCGCAGAGCAGAGCTTGAGATTTGCTCAAACAAACGCCCATAAACGGGTATGCGTTGAACTGATTCCGATAGACTGCCGTCTATTTTCGACAAAACTCATAAGTTTCAATGTGATAGATGAAAACCGATTCGTAGGAAGGCAAACAATGAAATGGCTAAATTGCGTGGAGTAACGCTTTGTTAACAGAGCCTCTTGCGACAAAATAAGAATCGGACATAATGACGGTATTTAGGCGGTATTAGTTCCAGTGCCGTCACTAGGGACCTTAAGGTAATGAATATCGCAAATTCAACAGCACCGATGTCGTTCGACGACATGATATTGATGCAAGGGCGCGAAATATCGCACAAGCTCAATTTGCTGCGCCATGAAAACTTCCCTCCGGATGCGCGCAAGCAGTTGCGGCAATTTTCTATGGCTGAAGCTGCGTATTTTCTTGGTGTATCTCCGAGCAATCTCAAAAAGCTTCATCTGGAAGGCAAGGGCGTTGAGCCTACCATCCTTTCCGGCGGACGCAGGGCCTATTCTATCGAGCAGATGCAGGAACTGCGCCATTGGCTTGATCGAAATGGTCGTGCTGAGGTTAAGCGTTATGTACCGCATCGGCGCGGTGATGAGAAGCTCCAGGTCATTGGTGTTGTGAATTTCAAGGGCGGCTCGGGTAAAACAACGACTGCCGCGCATCTGGCGCAGCATCTTGCCCTCACCGGCCATCGCGTTCTGGCTATTGATCTGGATCCGCAGGCATCAATGTCAGCCTTGCATGGCATTCAGCCGGAACTCGACAATTTCCCATCGCTCTATGAGGCCATTCGTTACGACTCCGAGCGCAAGCCGATCCGTGACATCATTCGTCAAACGAACTTTCCGGGGCTTGATATCATTCCTGCAATGCTTGAGCTGCAGGAATATGAGTATGATACACCGCTTGCCATGCAAAACGGCGGGGAGGGTAAAACCTTTTTTAGCCGTATTGCCATGGCGCTGGCGGAGGTCGATCATGATTACGACGTCGTTGTGATCGATTGTCCGCCGCAGCTTGGTTATCTCACGCTCACCGCCCTTTCAGCGGCAACGTCGGTTCTGATTACGGTTCATCCGCAAATGCTCGACCTCATGTCGATGTCGCAGTTTTTGCTGATGCTTGGCGATATCCTCAAGACCGTCCGTCAAGCAGGTGGTGCCGTGCATCTCGACTGGTTCCGATATCTGATCACCCGCTATGAGCCAACAGATGTGCCTCAGGCGCAGATGGTTGGCTTCATGCAAAGCATGCTGGCATCCCATATGCTCAAGCATCAAATGCTCAAATCAACGGCAATCTCGGATGCAGGCCTTACCAAGCAAACGCTTTACGAAGTTGAGCGCTCGTCCATGAACCGCGGAACTTATGATCGCGCCATGGAAGCCATGGAGCTGGTAAACTCGGAGATACGTGGGCTTATACATGAAGCCTGGGGACGTTAGACTGCCGTCTAATTTTGAAATAATGAAGTAAAATCAGTCTTATGCCTGGTTTGAGGATATGAGAATGGCACGAAAGAACATATTTGAAAGCGTCATGCGCCCGGAAGCAACGGAAGAACAATCCGAAGCCCCCGTAGAAAGCGTGACTCGTCGTTTCGGTGCCGCAAAGTCTCTCTCCGCGTCTATTAACGAACTCGCAAAGCAGGCTGCACAAAAGCTGGATGGTGAAACGATCGTTGAACTGGACCCGGCAGTTCTTGATGTTTCTTTTATAGCGGACCGTCTGCAAGAAGCGAACGATCAGGAATATGCCGAGCTGCTGGAAGCCATTCGGGAAAGAGGGCAGGACAGTCCAATTCTTGTTCGCCCTCACCCGCAGACCAGCGGCCGCTATATGATCGTTTTCGGCCATCGCCGCGCCCGTGTCGCTCAAGAGCTCGGTATCAAGGTCAAGGCCGTCATCAAGCCACTGGAAGATCTTGAACATATTCTGAGCCAGGGGCAGGAAAATTCAGCCCGTGCCAATCTCAGCTTCATTGAACGCGTACTGTTTGCAGCGCGCCTTGAAGCGATGAATTTTGATCGCGAAGCAATACAGGCAGCCTTGTCGGTAGATTATCAGACCTTGTCGAAGATGCTGACAATCCCGCGGTCTATTCCCGAAGATATGCTGGTGGCCATTGGGCCTGCAAAGGGTATTGGACGGGATCGCTGGCTGGAATTGCGCAAGCTGATCGAAATGCCCAGCAAAGCGGATGCCGCGCGTGAACTGATCGCAACAGATGCTTTTAAAAATGCGCAGTCTGCCACACGCTTTGAGCAGCTCTATGGCTATTTGAAAGGGTCACGGCAAAACAAGCCTGTCACAAAGGCTGCTTCGCGCGCTGGAACCACATGGGCATCAGACGACAAGAGCATCAGTGTCGTGGTCAAAAAAACAGGTAAAACGGCCACACTGGCGCTTGGTGCCGCAAATGGACAACGTTTTGCTGAATGGATTTCCCGTAATCTCGATACGCTTTATGCGTCATTTCGGGATGAGGAAAAGTGAGTGCGTAAGCGTAATCCCAGTTCTGAAAAGCCCATAACCTATTTCAGAACTGGCCAGTATAAAGTTTTCATCGCATCGCCCAGATATCAAGAGGCAGTGCATTTAAAAAATTCAGGGAAACTTATCCCTGTCTTCTGAGTAGCGGGTAAGATTGAGTTGGATGCAAGTGATGGTCATTTGCACGAACGAACGAAAAGGAAACCGAAGCAAAAGAAAAAGGCCCCCAAACGTCGCCGCGTGGAAGCCCTTCTCATTGGTTTAGCAGCTAGAGAATCGCAAATCTACGAATCACTGTCAAGTGTAATTAGCGTCATTTTGGCGGTTGAATTTCTTTTGCCTTGTGGAAGGTGGAAGAAAATGGAGTCTCAATTCGGCTTGACGCCCTTTGGTCGTCAAAGGATGACTCATGCCTTGCTGACAATGCAGCAAAAGGCACGGGAAATTCCTGAAGGATCAGCTGTCGATAAATGGCAGCTTCATCGTTGGCTCTGCGAAGGCAAGAGCATTCTTGGTATCAGTGACCGCACGCTTGCAGTTCTTGCAGCGCTGCTATCCTTTTATCCTGAGAATATTTTGAGCGAAACCAATGGCCTCATTGTGTTTCCTTCCAACAAACAACTCGCCTTGCGCGCCCATGGCATGGCCGATGCAACCTTACGCAGACATCTTGCAGCGCTGGTCGATGCAGGTCTTGTTGCGCGCCAGGACAGCCCCAATGGCAAACGCTATGCCCGCCGTACGAAAACAGGCGATGTCAAACTTGCTTTTGGTTTCTCTCTTGCCCCACTGCTTGCACGCAAAGACGAAATTGAAGCTGCCGCCGAAAAAGTCAAAGCCGATAAGACCCTGCTACGCGAATTGCGTGAGCAGCTAACTTTGCTACGCCGCGATATAGCCAAAACACTTGAATATGCCGTCGAACAAAAACTGGACGGATCATGGACTGATATCAGTACAGTTTTCAGAACTGTCGTGGACATAATTCCACGCCGTGCCAGTGCACAAGAACTGCTTGTTTTAATCAAGAAGCTGAATGAAATTTACGCCACTGTTGATAACGCTCTGAAAAACAACGAAAAAAATCAAAATATGGGCGGCAGAGAGTCTCAAAATGAGCGGCAATATTATGAATCAAAACCAGATTCCTATATTGATAGAACCGTTGCAAACATGAGAACTAAACAGTGTTCCTCAACTGACAAACCGTTACCAGAAAGGACTGTCTCGCTTGATTTCGTCCTACGAGCCTGTCCTGAAATAACATCCTATGCTCAACAACCGATTACTCAATGGCAGCATCTTATAGATGCAACCGATAAAGTTCACGGGTTTATCGGCATCGATACCCGACTGCATCAATTCGCTCTGAAAATTTTAGGAAGAGAAAACACAGCCATTGTTATTGCTTATCTCCTACAGCGATATGGCGAAATTCGCTCCATCAGCGGTTATCTGCGTATCCTGGTGGAAAAGGCCGCTGAAGACGGATTTTCTGTAAGAGCTTTGATGAGCAGCGCTCTGCACGGCAGACATCGTGATATGCAAGCACAACTGCAATGAAAAAGGCGCCAGAGTTCTCCCTGACGCCCGACATAGACAAAAAACTGCTTAAGACTGTGTGTCTATAACAGCCTTGTTATCGTCCTTGGTTTTGACCAGCGAAACCACAATACCAGCGCCCAGAATGGCAAAGGTAATACCAAGCGACCATGCTGGCGGGAATTTCTCCCAGCCCATCAGGTCTGCAATGAACATCTTGGAGCCGATGAAGATCAGCAGAATGGACAAAGCATATTTGAGATAGGCAAAACGATGCAGAATAGCCGACAAGGCAAAGAACAGCGCTCTGAGGCCAAGGATCGCAAAGATATTGGAGGTATAGACGATGAACGGATCGGTGGTGATTGTGAACACAGCAGGCACTGAATCGACTGCGAAAATCAGATCGGCAAATTCGATCATGACCAGCGCCAGAAAAAGCGGCGTTGCAAAGCGCAGCATCTTACCCGTTTTGCCATCCTTGATACGCACGAAAAATGCATTGCCATGCAGCTCATCCGTCACACGCATGTGTTTGCGGGCAAAGCGAAGAAGCGGGTTACGGCTCAGATCAGGCTCTTCATCATCACCAGAGAAGAGCATCTTGATCCCTGTGCCAATCAGGAAGATCGCAAAGAGATAAAGAACCCAGTGATAATTTGCGACAATTGTGGCACCCAGACCGATCATGATGCCGCGCAGGATGATAACGCCAAGAATACCCCAGAACAGCACGCGATGCTGATATTTTCTCGGGATTGCAAAGAAGCTGAAGATCAGCGCAATGACAAAGATATTATCAAGCGCCAGCGTCTTTTCGACCACGAAGGCCGTGAGATATTGTGCTGTCGCCTCGCTGGTCATCTGCCACCAGACGAAACCGGAGAAAGCCAGGCCAAGCGTTATATAGAACGCTGACATTTTGAGGCTTTCGCCAATCTCGATCTCATGGTCTTCTTTGTTGAAGACACCAAGATCCAGCACCAGAAGTGCAAGAACAATGCCGATGAACACCAGCCACATCCAGAGCGGTGTTCCCATAAAGAGTGTTGTGAAAATTTCCATTTCCGACCTCTGTTTCATTTAACAAGGTCGGCGAGGATATGACCGGGCTGACCTCGAGCTTACTCGAAGTGGTCCGACATCACGGTTTCAAGGAAACCGCCAGAGGGGCCCGGTCCACACTGTTTAAATAGAAATCGAAAGTTTGGATTCAAGTCTCAAGAGATTTTTTTTGAGATTGAGTGCCCAGCCGAAAATCCTCATCGTCAAAAGCTTTGACGATCAGCTCTTTCGGGCATGCGTTCGCTATCATGCTGGCCAATAGAATTCGTGCCTGTCCGGGGCGTAGGGTTTGCGAATGGATCGCACCGGCTGTAACCAGATCAAAACCACCGCCACCGCCGCCATAGCCTGCCACCAGCACACCTGTTGGAACGCGGCTTGAAACCACGACCGGAATATTATGCTTTGAGCATTGCTTCACGGCTTCAACGATAGCCGCGTTGGCATTGCCTGAACCAAGCGCTGCAAGGATGATGCCATCTGTGCCTGCTTGTATGCTGGCCTGAATATGCAGATCATCACAGCCGGGATGAATGGCAACGATGTCGATACGTTTGCCAGCGACCGGCGCGGGGAGGTGAATGCCGTCGGGTGTTTTAAGCGCGCGCACCGATCTGAAAGCGTCAGCGTGGTCACTGCTGTATTTGAAAGCACCCCATGCAGGAACAATCCGGCCACCAAAGGCAATCACCACGCCCTTATCCCTGCTGGCAGGATCAGCGGCAAGGCGGATTGCTGTGGCCAGATTGGCAGGACCGTCAGCATCGGGATGATCAGCTGTAAATTGTGCGCCTGTGAAAATGACTGGCTTGGAAATATGCCGTTGCAGATGAACAAGAAGGGCGGTCTCTTCCATGGAATCCGTGCCATGAAGCACAACAATGCCGCTGATTTGCGGGTCGTCGAGCTGCACTTGAACGGCATCGCTAATGGCCTGCATATCGATGAGCGTCAGGCTTGAAGAATCCTTGGCCATCAGATCAATTGCACGCAGGCTGGCATCACGCCCTGCAAGAGTTGCGAGCAGATCTCCGCCGTTCAGCGTCGGTGTGCTTGCCCCGTCTTCCCCGCGCTTGCTTGCAATAGTTCCACCGGTGGCAATAACCGCCACCAATGGTTGGAATTGCGTCTTATTCACTCTGCCCCTCACTTGTCAGCATGGCCCGCCTCGGCTGCGCGTTCGGCTGCCAGACGATAGATTCGGTCACGCAGACAATACCAGCCAATAACCAGCGCAGGTACAATGATAATCATCGAACCGATGGTATATGAGCCAATAGGATAATCGAAAGCCATCAGCACCAGAACGCCGAACAAAAACAAAAGCGTGAGAATGCCGGTGTAAGGTGCGCCGAACATGCGGAAGTCCGGACGGGCGATTTCACCCTTGCGCGAAAGAGACCAAAGCTTGAGCTGGCACAGGATAATCACGCCCCAGGCGGTGATAATCCCCAGTGAAGCCAGATTAAGTGCAATCTCGAACGCTGCCGCCGGAACAAAGGCGTTGAGCACCACACCAAGCGCGGTCACTGCGGCGGTGACAGCGATGCCGCCATAGGGCACGCCATTTTTGTTCATTTTGGCAAGAGACGCAGGTGCTGAACCGGAAACAGCCATGGAGTGGAGAATGCGTCCGGTTGAGTAGAGACCGGCATTAAGGGATGACAGAACCGCAGTGAGAACCACAAGGTTCATGATAATATCAGCACCCTCGACGCCAATTTTACTGAAGAAGGTGACAAACGGGCTTTCTCCGCCCGAATAAAGCGTGTGAGGAAGCAGCATGGTGAGAAGCAGGACAGAACCGACATAGAAAACCAGCAAGCGGAAAACGACTGTTTTAATCGCGCCTGGCATGATCTTGCGTGGATCTTCTGTTTCGCCAGCCGTGGTGCCAATCAGCTCAATCGAGGCATAGGCAAACACGACACCTTGTATAATGACAAGTGCAGGCAATATCCCGTTGGGGAAGAAGCCGCCGCTCTCACGAATAAGATGGAAACCCGGCTGATGACCATCAATTGGTGTGCCGGTCACGACAAAATAAATGCCGACAATCAGGAAAATGACAAGCGAGAGCACTTTGACAAGGCTGAACCAGAATTCCAGCTCTCCAAAGACTTTGACCGAGAGCAGGTTCATCGAGAGCACAATGATGAGCGCGGTCATCGCAAACACCCACTGGTCAATGCCTTCGAGCCATGGAACATAATGCTTGAAGAAATTCATGTAGAGCGCGACAGCGGTCACGTCCGCAATCGACGTCATGGCCCAGTTGAGCCAGTACATCCACCCCGCTGCAAAAGCCATTTTTTCGCCGTAGAACTCGCGTGCATAGGAGACAAAAGAGCCGGAGCTCGGGCGATGCATGATCAACTCGCCAAGGGCGCGCAGTACCAGAAATGCGAAAAAGCCGCACACAGCATAAACAAGCACCAGTGAAGGGCCGGCCTGTTCCAGCCGTCCGCCCGCGCCAAGAAACAGACCCGTACCAATGGCACCGCCAATGGCAATCATCTGGATCTGACGTGGTTTAAGCGCTTTGTGATAGCCGCTGTCTTCTTCTTTGTAGACTTCACATTCAGATGGCGTCGCCTTGATAAATTCCGTTGTCATCGCTCCTCCCTGAGAGCCAGATTTTCTATGAAGAAATAGCTTTGATGAAATGCTTTCGACGATGGACCGTTGCGTTTTTGATATTCTGTAATGCTGTATGACAAATTTCTGAAGCTCTTAACGCATATCAGAAATCGGCAGTCAAGCAGGCGCGGGAGCGGATGTTTTTGATGAATTGCAGGGCGTGGGGCAGCTGGAACTTAGGGTCCACTGCGTCACTGCTATAAAAATTATACAGTAGATTCAGAATTTTAAATTCGGTTTTATGCCTTGGTATGCTCTGCCAGAGCACGGCATAAATCACTCCGAGAACGAGCTGTTTTACATTATTTTTCTTTTGCAATAATCGTGGTCACGGCCAGTTCGACCTGTCCGAGATGGTTTTGCATGGCAAGCCGTGCCCGCTCCTGAGAGCCGGATTTGATCGCTTCGGCGATCTGGCGATGTTCAATATTGGACGCGGTGCGCCGACCAGCCATCAGATTGACGAGTTCCGACTGGCGCGAAAGGGCATCGCGCGCATCTGCTACGATATTGGCGAAAACCGTATTGCCGGAAGCTGTAGCAATCATGCTGTGAAATTCGGTGTCGAGAAGAACCCATTTATGAAGGTCCGTCTGTCTGTCCATGCGCTCACAAATATCGAGGATTTTTTCGATCTGATCCTGCGTATGGCGTGATGCGGCCCAGCCTGCTGCGGGCACTTCAATAAACGGACGCGCCTCAATAAGATCACTCGCCGAATAGCCGCCATAACTTAATTCCGGGCCCGGTGAAGATTTCAGCACATAAGTGCCGCTTCCGGTGCGGGTGTGGGTGAGGCCGAGCGTTTGAAGCGAGCGCAGTGCTTCGCGCACGATTGGACGACTGACGCTGTATTTTTCCGCGAGCTTGGCTTCAGAGGGAAGGCGTATTCCGATCTGCAGGCGTCCGGTCGTTATGGCTGACCGTATATCCTCAAATACGATTTCAGCAGCATTTTTTCGGTTAACCGGCGTACTATTGGATACCCAGTCAATCATGATGCTCACTCCTCCGCTTTCACGCAACTTGTCTAACAGCTAGGCAATTTGTGAAATCAAGGCAACAGCTGTTTTAGGTATAATGCGGGTTGGCAAGCACATGTACAAAGGCGCAAAGCGGTTTTCGGGTAAGATGCAGGCTCATAGCGCGCTGCGATCTGATTGAAACGAAGTCGCACTTCATCTCGATAGAGCCTATGCGTTAAGAAAATATCAGCGTTGTAAGCTGTGATAGCGTCCTTGATGATAGATCAGAGGTTCGCCACTGCCGGTCACGATTTTGAGTGCACGACCAATAACAATCGCATGGGTATGGCGCGTGATGACGTCTTCAACTTCGCAATCAATGGAAGCGAGTGCACCTTTGAGCGCCAATGCACCGCTTGCAAGCCTGTACCATTCGGCGCCTTCATAGCGGCGTGCACCCTTTTCACCGTTCCGGCCTGCAAAACGATCGGCGATGGCCTGTTGCGCATCGGATAAAATATTGAGGCAGAAGCAACCTTCAGCATTGATTACCGGCCAGACAGATGCAGTGAGATTGATATTGACGATGATGGTGGGCGGTTCAACGGACAGTGCTGTCGCAGATGTCACCGTTGCCCCCGTTTTGGCTTCGCCGGTGCCAACACTCACAACACAGATGCCGGCAGCAAGCTGCCGCATCGCAGCTTTGAGTTCATCCGCTGTGGCCATTGCGCCGGGCGCATCGGGCGTTTCGAAATTCAGTCTGTTTGGATGTGCCATTATTCATGCCAACCGGAAAACCTGCGGGGCAGGCTTTCTGGCCTTTGTTTTGGGGGAGGCGTATCGTGTCTATCTTATACCGGGTATCGGTGAGTATGGCTCATAGATACCCGGTTAAACTTGTGTGCTGCGTGAGCACCTTAGTGCCTTGGTGTCATGCCTGGCCGTGCAATATTGAGATGTTCGCGTAATGTCGAGCCACCATACTCTGTGCGGAAAAGCCCACGCTCCTGAAGGATCGGCACGACCTTTGTGTTGAAATCTTCAAGACCGCCGGGGAAATATGGAGGCATCACATTGAAGCCATCGGCAGCTTTGCCTTCAAACCATTCCTGCATGCGGTCGGCAATCTGCTCGGGCGTTCCAAGCACAATATGGTGGCCACGACCGGCCGCGACGCGAAGAGCAAGGTCACGGATGGTGAGATTCTCGCGGCGCGCCAGATCACGCAAAAGTTCTGCTCGGCTGCGAAGCTGATCAGAAATCGGCAGGTCGGGCAGGGGGCCGTCCAGATCAGATTCGGCAAGGCTGTGGCCGATACGCTCTTCGAGAAGCGGCATGGCACTCTTGATATCTGTCCAGCGATTGAGTTCTTTCAGCTTTTCGGCAGCATCCTCGAAACTTTTGCCAATGATCGGCATGAAGCCCGGCATCACGGCAACGCTGTCGGCGTCCCGGCCTGCTTTGACCACGCGTTCTTTCAGGCCTGTATAGAATGCCTGTGCTTCCGGCAGGCTCTGCTGTGCTGTGAAAACAATATCCGCGATACGTGCCGCCAGATCCTGGCCTGGGCCGGACGATCCAGCCTGAATGAGCACCGGATGACCTTGCGGAGAACGCGGAATATTGAGCGGGCCCTGCACCGTGTAATATTTGCCGGCGTGATTGAGCACATGCAGCTTGTTCGGATCGGCATAGACGCCTTTTTCCTTGTCTTTGGGAAAAGCATCATCATCCCAGCTATCCCAAAGACCGCGCACGACATCGACGAATTCTTCAGCGACCGCATAGCGCTCATCATGTTCGGGATGGCTTTTGGAGAAGTTGTTTGCCGTACGGGCGTAGGATGTGGTGACGATGTTCCACGCGGCCCGTCCATGGCTCAAATGGTCAATGGACGCAAAGGCGCGGGCTGTGTGATAAGGCTCGCCATAGGTGGTCGAAGCGGTGGCTGCCAGCCCGATCTTGTCTGTGACCATGGCAAGTGCGGATAGCAAGGTCAGCGGCTCAAACCGCGCTACCATCGACGGATGCGCATCGACGCCGCTGGTCAGGCCATCGGCCAGAAATACCATGTCGAATTTCGCTTTTTCCGCTTCTTGTGCCACACGGCGCAGCAGATCAAAATTCTCGCTGCCCGCTTCCGCATCCGGGTGACGCCAGCCGGAAACATGGTGGCCAGCACCTTGCAGGAAAAGGCCGAGATGCATTTGTTTCTTGGTCATGTCTTTTACTCCGGGGATTGGTTGAGCCACGCGATAAGCTTTTGCAAGTCGTCTGCGCTGGTCATGGATTGGACGAGATCGGGGATGCCTGCAAAGCGCAGATCATCCTTTGTCGCATCTTTGAATTTGTCGGTTGGATCGCTGATACTCGGCAGACCATCGACACGCTTGGAAAGCATCGAGCCGTCTTTCAGCGTTACATCGATCATGACGAAGCGTGTTTTGGGATCGGGCGAGAGCCGCGCTGCTTGCTCGTCATGGTGTCGCGTTACTTTCGCTGCGAGCTGCGTGAGATCGGCATCGACCGGCCGCTCATCAAAATGCGCAATTGTCAGTTTTCCGTCCCGTAAAGCAGCCGCAAAAATATATTCCGGGCTGAACCGCGCATCAATGCCCGTCACAGGCTTGGTTGTCACCAGTGCGGCATCGCCTCCGGGGGGGAAGGTGATGGAAACGGAGGCGATCTGATCGGGTTGCAGCGCGTTTTCATGGCGCAAGGCTAAAGCGCCGACAGCAACCGGATGCGCCGCTGTACAGCAGGGGAACGCTTTCAGCGTCAGGCCCGGAACGATAATCTGCCATGGCGCACCCCAACCTTGGCTCACGCGGGATAGATCTTGCGCACCAAAGGCAAAGGCTTTGAAAAAGCCGTTTGCGTTGTCGATGAAATCCGGTGCACCGTGAAAGCCAGCTTCGGCCAGTCGGGCGGCCGTGAGACCGGCGCGCGCGGCAAATCCTGCATGAAGCGGCTTTGCGTCAAAGCCGAATTGCAGGCGAAGCCCTGCTGATTGTGTGGCCGCGAGACCAAGAGCAATGGCTGTGGTTGTCGCATCAAATTTGAGAAGATGCGCAATGGCTGCCGCAGCCCCGATGGTGCCGAGCGTTGCGGTCGCGTGAAAGCCGGTTTCATAGTGTTTTGTGCCCATGGCAAGGCCAAGGCGTGCCATGGTTTCCAGTCCGACAATATAGGCGGCAATGAATCCGTGCGCGCTGACATTGCTTTCTGCGGCCACCGAAAGGAGTGCGGGAATGATTGCAATCGTCGGATGTCCGCGCACACTGCCATGCACATCGTCATAATCCAGCACATGGGCTGCATGACCATTGATCAGTGCTGCCGAGAAAGGATCGGCTTTTCCGCTCTGACCAATGAGCGCGACAGTGCCGCCCACACCCAGAACCTTGCTGACCAGAAGCGTGCTGCGATCATTTGCACCGCCAAGTGCGCAGGCAAGAAAATCAACAATTGCCGTGCGGGCAATCACGATTGCATCGGGCGATGGTTCAGAGCCAACAATCGCCTGGCTTAAGGCTTTCGTTACATGATCTGTCATATCAGATGCCTTCACCGCCTTCATTGATGCGGTTTGCATTGCCACCAAGACCGTTCACGAACGCACGGATGCGCGGGTTTGTGGACTTGTAGAAAAGCTGCTCCGGCGTGCCGTGTTCGATGATGCGACCATTTTCCGTAAATACGATCGTGTCGCTGATTTCTTCGGCAAAACGCATCTCGTGGGTTACAAGAATGCTCGTCATGCCTTCATTGACAAGATCGCGAATGACCGACAGCACTTCGCCGACGGTTTCCGGATCAAGCGCGGAGGTGACTTCATCAAACAGCACCAGCTCCGGGCGCATGGCAAGCGCGCGGGCAATGGCGACACGCTGTTGCTGACCACCGGAAAGTTCGCCCGGATAGGCGTCGGTCTTATGTTCGAGCCGCACTTTTTTCAGCAGTTCTTTTGCGTGGCGCTCGGCTTCGGCTTTGGGCGTGCGCAGGATTTTGACCGGCGCAAGCGTGATGTTTTCAAGAACTGTCAGATGCGGGAACAGATTGAACTGTTGGAACACAATGCCGATGCGCTTGCGCAATTTAATGCGCTCGGCTTCGGTTTTAAGCGCGTCCACGCGGGTTGCACCTACGGTGATCTTGCCTGATTGTGGGATCAGCAGACCATTGATGCAGCGCAGAATGGTCGATTTTCCCGAGCCTGATGGGCCGATAATCGAGACCGCATCGCCCTTGTTGATCTTGAGGTCGATGCCCTTGAGCACTTCATTCTGCCCGAAAGACAGATGAACGTTCTCCAGTTCGACCAATGTAGTTTTGGTGGTGTCGCTCATGTGAATTCCAGATCCTTGTCAGCGGGAGGAGAGCCGCTTTTCGAGCCGCTGTGTGAAGCGCGACACGGGATAGCAAAAGAGAAAGAACGCCATCAGCACACTCAGATAGATGATGACGGTGAAATCATTGCGCTGCACAGCGGTGCTGGCATCGGTTGCCGAATGCAGCAATTCATGCACGCCGACAAGCGAAGCGAGGGCCGTCCCCATGGTGATGGACGTATAAAGATTCATCCACGGTGGCAGCGAGCGCTTGATGCATTGTGGCAGAATGATCCAGCGCAGCGATTGCAGGCGCGAAAAGCCCAAGCCCTGTGCCGCTTCCCATTGCGCGGTCGGGATTGACTGGATAGAGCCGCGCGTAATTTCTGCAATATGTGCGCTTGCCGGGATCGCCAGGCCAACGACCGCCTTGATCCAGTCGGGGAAGGGGACATAATTGCCGAAAACCACCAGCTCGAACGGGAAAATATAGGTGGCGGCAAAGATCAGCACGAGATGCGGTGCATTGCGGAAAATCTGCACATAGGTGATTGCCGGTGCGCGGATGATTTTATAGGGCGCAAGCTCCATGATGCCGAGAATAATCCCTGCCAGCGAGCCAAGCGTGATGGCACAGATGCTGATAAGCACATTCATGGCAAAGCCTTTGCCAAGATAAGGCAGCCAGCTGAGCCAAATCTGTCCGAGCGACGGATCAATATAGAACCAGAACGCAACCGCAAGAATAATGGCCGTGAATGTGAGCGTTGCTGGCGAAAGCCTGAGGCCGGGCTTTTGTTCAATTGCGATCGTCATTGGCCATATCCCGGAATTGCAAGGCGTTTTTCAAACCAGTAGCCAAGGCGTGCGACGAAGAGATTGATGATGCTGAAAAACAAAAGAATGACCAGCATCAGTTCGACCACATTGTCACGCTGGGTCCAGATCAGGATCGACGCGTAGGTGATTTCGCCCACGGCAATGGCCGACCCGACGGTGGACAGCTTGACCAGATTGACGAGATTATTGACGATTGCAGGCAGTGCGGTGCGGATTGCAAGCGGCAGTTCCACATAGATCAGCACCTGCAAAGAATTAAAACCGATGGCTCTGGCTGCTTCAATTGTCGTGCCGGGCACGGCTTCAATACCGCCGCGCAATGCTTCGGCGTGAAGAGCGGCACTATGCAGAGCCGTGATTGTTATCAGCCAGAAAAACGGTGTCAGGGGATTTTTCTGCGCGCCGCCAATTGCATTGGAAATCAGCATGTTGAGCACGAGAAATCCACACATGAGCTGAACGAGTGTCGGCGTATTGCGGGTGAGTTCGACATAGCCGCGCACTGGCACCGAAAGCCAGCGTTTGTTGGAGGTTAGCGCCCCTGCAAACAAAAAGCCGAAAAACAGACTGAGCGGAATCGTAATGATGACCAGTTCAAGCGTGGTGACCATGCCATGAAACCAGATCCCGCGTTCATAACTGCTGTTGAGAAATTCATAATTGAGGCCGATTGCGCCTGTCAGTTCGATAAAGCGCGAAATCAGAGCTTCTTCCATTGAAACTATCCGGTAATTTTCCGTAAACGCTCTGGAGATGCGGACGGATCGACCGCCCGCAAATCGTCTGGCCTGATAAAGTCGAAACTCACTGAGACTTGAGCTTGTTGTGCTCTTCTTCCAGATAGCTGAGGTTTGGCAGTCGGTTAGCCTTGGCGATCTCAATCATTTTTCCCGACGCATGCAGATCGCGGACGATCTTGTCGAGAGCTGCTTCGGTATCGTTTTCATCCTTCTTGAGCCAGATGACAGAATCCGATGGAATGAGGTCGGTTGGGGTAAGAAGACCGTAATCCTTCCATTCATCGGCGCGATCCTGAAGCAACAGGCCGAGTGTGCCGCTTACGTGCACCGAAACATCGCAATTGCCGCCCTTGAGTGCCAGAAGTGATTCCGGCTGGCTTGGCAGTGCTTTAACATTGGCACCATATTCCTCGGCCAGCGGCTGTGCATAATTGGAGCCTTGCGAAACGCAGGCGACCTTACCCTTGAGGTCTTTCCAGTCTTTGATACCACTGTCTTTACGACCAATGGCGGCACCACCCATGCGATCATAAGGCGTCTTTACATAACCCAGTGTTTTGGCGCGCTCTTCTGTATATTGCATGTTGGCGATCAGAATATCGACCTTGCCCTGCTGCAGAAATTGCACCCGGTTGGGCGGCGTGACAGTCTGCGTTGCAAGCTCTACGCCCAGCCCCTTTGCGAGTTCTTTGGCGATATCGATGTTGAGGCCCTTTTGTTCCTGCGTCTTGGGATCAATATAGCCAAAGGGCGCGCCCGAAAGGATGACGCCAACGGTTAGTTTGCCTTTGGCTTTGATACGATCCAGCGTTGCGTCCGCATGGGCGGAGACGGAGGTCGCAAGCGCCATGAGCGAGCCTGCAATGAGAGCTTTTGTAATGTTTTGGACGCTGAGGCGCATGGGGGAATTCCTTGGTTTAAGCTGGTGCGAATTTAAGGAAGCCACCCTCTCTTTACGACGAACAGAATTCCATTCCTGAAAACCAGGTTAGAATATCATTCTAATAAAGTGGAAACATGGAACGAAATTCTTGGACGCTATTCGATAGCGTCCTTTGTGAGAACTTATTGATATGTTCGGGCATAAATTCAGTTACCCGGCCTTTGAGAAATTGCTAAGGTTTCATCTGGAGAGCATGCGGATCTTCGTTTGAAGACTGCCGCGTGGGATGAGCGACAACCATAGAAGAGAGACATTCATGTCTGTTCGGTTCAATCGGCTGTTACTGGCCTTTACGACTGCGTTTTGTTTTGCGACATCATTGAGTGCCAATGCCACCGAAACCCGGCGCATTGAAACGACGCAGGATGCCGATTATTTCGGCTTCGATCTTCGAACCGAAAAGAATGTCTCGCTCGCGCAATGCAAAAGCATCTGTCTTGGCGATAATGCCTGTCTGGCCTTCACCTATAATCCAAAGGTCAAATGGTGCTTTCTGAAAGCCGATTTCAATAAGCTCAACGAGTCTGTCGGTTCCATCGCGGGCAAGGTCGTGACGGAAACGCCTGCCGCGGTCGCCGTTGAAGATATTGGTGCGCCTCCCGCAATCTCGTTCTTTGCCGCCAATCTGGTTGACGAAGCCCGGCGTCTAAAGCGTGAAATGGCAAGCCTTGAAAACTCTGAAGGACTGCCCACATTGCGCAATGAGGCGAGCACTGCCAGCATGAATGGCGATCCGCGAACGGCGATGGAAAAATTCCGCTTAGCTGCAAGCATGGCGCCGGACGACAGCCAATTATGGGCCGGATATGCGCTGTCAGCACTTTTGATCGAACCCTCCAATTATCAGGAACGCGCAAAACTTCAGCGCGATGCGACATCGGCCTCATGGTTCGCTTACCAGACATCCCGCACCAAGGATGACCGTGCGCAAGCGCTCGCCATCATGGCGCAGGCGCTGGAAAAGCGCGATGCGTCGCGCCCGGCTTTGCAGGCCTATGAAGAAAGCCTTGATCTCGTCAATTCCGCATCGGTTCGTGAAGTCTATGAAGATCTCAAAGCCCGCAAAGGCTTCCGCATCGTCAATAATACGGTCGATAATGATAATGCCGCGCCGCGCATCTGCGCGCAGTTCTCAGAAGATCTGGTAAAAAGCGGTGTCGATTATTCGAGCTTCGTTACGCTCGATAATGGTGCGCCAAAGGCTGTTGACACCAAGGACCGCCAGATTTGCGTCGAAGGTCTGGAACATGGCCGCAATTATAATGTGACGTTCCGTCAGGGTCTGCCATCGTCTGTTGGCGAAGTGCTTCCAGCACCGGTCACGCTTTCGATCTATGTGCAGGACCGGGCGCCATCCGTGCGCTTTACAGGTGACAGTTTTGTGCTGCCTGCGAAAGCCCGTCGCGGCATTCCGCTGGTCAGCGTCAATCTGGATGCAGCGAAGGTGAAGCTCTACCGCGTTGGCGACCGTTCGCTGGCACAGCTTCTTTCCGGCTATCAGTTCCTGCGTCAACTCGATAGCTATGACATCAGCACGGTTTCCGATCAGATGGGTGCGCCTGTCTGGCAAGGCGAAATCGATGTTGCTGGCAATGAGCTGAACAAGGAAGCGACGACCAGTTTCCCGGTTGATGAAGCGTTGCCAGAACGCAAGCCCGGCGTCTATGTGCTGACCGCTGAACCGCTGGTTCAGAAGTCCGATAATGAATATGGCACCAAGGCCACGCAATGGTTTGTCGTTTCCGACATCGGCCTTTCGACCTATACCGGACAGGACGGCATCAATGTGTTTGCCCGGTCGCTCGAAAGCGCAGAGCCGCTTAAAGGCGTGAAGCTGACGCTGCTTGCACGCAACAACGAAGTGCTGGGCGAAGCGACCACCGACCGCGATGGCCGGGCGACGTTTACACCGGGACTGACACGCGGCACGGACGGCATGGTGCCAGCGGTGCTGATGGCGAGCGGAGATGATGAAGACTTCACATTCCTCGATATGGCGCGCGCCGGTTTCGATCTTTCCGATCGTGGTGTGACGGGCCGTGCCGTGCCGAAAGCGCTTGATCTTTATGCATGGACAGAGCGCGGCATCTATCGTGCAGGCGAAGTTGTGCATGTGGGCGCGCTTGCGCGTGACGACACCGCAACCGCAATCGATGATCTGCCGCTCACCTTCATCTTCACGCGCCCCGATGGCGTAGAAGATCGCCGTCTTGTTTCCGATAGCAAATTGGCGGGTGGTCATGCCATCGACCTGACCTTGCCGTCGAACGCCATGCGCGGTACCTGGACGGTAGCGATCTACACCGATCCCAAGCAGCCAGCGATTGCCACGCAAATGTTTCTGGTTGAAGATTTCGTGCCGGACCGGATCGAGTTCGACCTGACGTCCGACAAGCCGGAAATCGCAGTGGGTGAAACCGCCAATATCACCGTGGATGGTCGTTTCCTTTATGGTGCGCCTGCCGCCGGTCTTGCGCTAGAAGGCGAAGTCACGCTTTCGACCAAGCGTCAGTGGGACCGCTTCAAGGGCTATTATTTCGGCCTCGCTGATGAAGATCAGGGCGAAGCCACACGGCTTCCGCTCGATGGCCTGTCAAAAGTCGATGACAATGGCAAGGCGACTTTCCCGGTTGCAGTTGAAGAAATGCCGTCAACGACGCGTCTCGTCAATGCAGCCGTCACGGTTCGTATGCGCGAAACGGGTGGTCGTGCGGTTGAGCGCAAGATTGATCTTGCTATTCAGCCGGAAACCGATCTCATCGGCATTCGTCCTGAGTTCTCCGGCGATGAAGTCCCACAGGGCGGAACCGCGAAGTTCAGCCTGATCGCCTCTGACAGCAAGGGTGATCGCAAGGCGCTTGATGGCGCACAATGGTCGCTGGTCAAGATCGAGCGTAATTATCAGTGGTATCGCAGTGGCAACAGCTGGAACTACGAACCAGTGACTTTCACCAAGGCGATTGCCAACGGCAAGATTGACCTTACAACCGATAGCGAGGCTGAAATCAGTCTGCCGGTCGATTGGGGCCGTTACCGTCTGGAAATCGAAACTGCCGATGCTTCAGGTCCGGCCACAAGCTATGAGTTTGATGCAGGCTGGTTTGTCAGCTCAACCTCGACCGAAACGCCGGACGGGCTCGAAATCGCGCTCGACAAGGAACATTACGCGGCAGGCGACACGGCTGAACTGAAAGTCTCGCCGCGTTTTGCTGGTGAACTGCTCATCACCATTGGTGCTGAAAAGCTGCTTAAGACAATCACCGCAAGCGTGCCGGAAGGTGGCACGACCATTGATATTCCGGTCGGCGAGGATTGGGGTGCGGGCGCCTATGTTACCGCAACCCTGTTCCGTCCAGGTGAGGCTATTGAAAGCCGTATGCCTGCGCGTGCGATTGGTCTGAAATGGCTCAAGGTCGATCCAGCCGATAAGCAGCTAGCCGTTTCGCTCACCCCGCCTGAAAAGATCGCGCCGCGCTCGACACTTTCCATCCCTGTTTCGGTTGAAAATGCGGGTGGCGAACAGGCCTATGTGATGGTTGCAGCGGTCGATGTCGGCATTCTCAATCTCACACGCTATCAGCCGCCGAACCCTGAAAACTGGTTCTTCGGTCAGCGTCAGCTGGGCCTTGAAATGCGCGATATGTATGGTCGCCTGATCGACGGTTCGCTCGGTGTTACCGGCAAGCTGCGCACAGGTGGCGACGGTGGCAATATGGCAGCGGAAGGCAGCCCGCCCACCGAAAAGCTGGTTGCGCTGTTCTCTGGTCCTGTTGAACTCGACAGCGACGGCAAGGCGATCATCGATTTCGACATACCGCAGTTCAACGGTACCGCGCGTGTCATGGCGGTTGCATGGACCAAAAAGGCTGTCGGCCACGCGGTCGCCGATGTCATCATCCGTGATCCAGTAGTCATCACCGCTGGTTTGCCACGTTTCATGGCTCCTGGCGATCAGGCCAATATCCGCTTCGATATTGCCAATACAGATGCGCCGGATGGCGATTATCGTGTGAGCCTTGAGACCACCGATAATCTCGGCGTCGAGGTTGGCTCCTATCCTGAAAGCATTGCGCTCGCGGGTGGCAAACGACAGTCGATCACCATGCCGCTCAATGCAATCGCTACGGGTGCTGGCGGCGTCACGATCCGGCTTTCCAATGATGAAGGCCTCAATGTTGAACAGACCTTAGCATTGCCGGTGCGTCCGGTTGATCTGCCGGTCACGACCCGTCATGTCGTCAATCTCACGGCCAATGGCGGAAGTGTGCGGGTAGATGGCGGCCTTCTGTCGGAAAGCCTGCTTGATGGCGCCTTTGTCAGCGTTGGTGTGACGCGCAGTGCGGCCTTTGATGTGCCCGCTTTGCTGATGGCGCTCGACCGTTATCCTTATGGCTGCACAGAGCAGACCACCAGCCGCGCACTGCCGCTGCTTTATTTGAGCGAAATGGCAGCCGGTACGGAAGCGGCTGCGGGACTGGAAAGCCAGGAAGAACTCAAGAAGCGTGTACAGGATTCCATCTTCCGTGTGCTCAACAACCAGTCTTCAAGCGGTTCGTTTGGCCTCTGGTCGCCGGGATCGGGTGATCTCTGGATGGACGCCTATGTGACCGACTTCCTGACGCGTGCCCGCGAAAAGGGCTATGACGTGCCGCAGCAGGCAATGCTGTCAGCGCTTTCTAACCTGCAAAATGCGCTCGGCTACACCACCGACGTCAAGGAACGCGGCAACGACATTGCCTATGCGCTTTATGTTCTGGCACGCAACAAGAAGGCTTCAGTTGGCGATCTGCGTTACTTTGCCGATACCCAGCTCGAAAACTTTGCAAGCCCGATGGCCGTTGCCCAGCTTGGTGCAGCATTAGCGCTTTATGGTGACCAGCCGCGTTCGGAACGCGTGTTCAATGCGTCGCTCCAGCTTGCAACCAGCCAGTCGAGCTTTGACTATAATCGCTCTGATTATGGCTCGCCGCTGCGTGATGGCGCGGCAATGCTGGCTCTGGCTGCGGAAACCAAGCCTGCGCCGAAAGTGCTTCCCGCTCTCATTACGCTGGTCGAGTTCCAGCGCGAAAAGGCGCGTTACTTAAGCACGCAGGATCAGGCATGGATGCTGCTTGCAGCCCGCGGGCTTCAGGATGACAATGGCGCAATCAGCCTCGACATCAATGGCACAGCGTATCAGGGCGCGTTCTCCGAGCGTCTCAATGGTGCAAGCCTTGAAGCGCAGCCGCTGGTCGTCACCAACAAAGGTCAGGGTTCAGTTGATGCTGTTGTGACAGCCGTTGCGCCGCCTGCACAATCGCTGCCTGCGGGTGGCGAAGGTTTCAACATCGAGCGCACCTATTATACGCTTGATGGTGAACCGGCCAATGTCACCGGGGTCAATCAGAATGAGCGCTATGTGGTTGTTCTGAAAATCGACGATTTGCAGGAATGGCAGTCGCGTCTGCTTGTGACCGATCTGCTGCCCGCTGGTTTCGAGATCGACAATCCGGGGCTTGTTTCCAGTGCTGACCTTGGCAATTTTCCATGGCTCGACAGCACACAGGCAGCGCATCTTGAGTTCCGCAATGATCGTTTTGTGGCCGCTTTCGACCGTTCGGCAGGCGAGAAGAAGCCGATTACGCTGGCTTATGTGGTGCGTGCTGTGACGCCGGGTCTTTATACCCATCCGGCAGCAACGGTTGAGGACATGTATCGTCCGCAATTTGCAGCGCGCACGGCGACAAGCATGATGGAGGTGACTTCTGGTCAATGAAATCAGGCTGGAAAATAGCGATTGGCGGTGCCGCATTTCTTGGCATCGCCGCTGTCGGAGCCGTGGTCGGGCTTGATTGGCTCGACCGTGCTTATCCGCCGCCTTTGCCGGAACGGCTGACTATTTCCACCGAAGTTATGGATCGCGACGGCGCTTTGCTGCGTGCCTATGCAACGCCGGACGGCTATTGGCGTTTGAATACCCGCATCGAAGATGTCGACCCAAAATTCGTGAAAATGCTGATCGCCTATGAGGACAAGCGTTTTTACGATCATGGCGGCATTGATTTCACCGCGCTTCTGCGGGCCGCGTATCAGCTTGCAGGCAGTGGCCGTATTGTTTCCGGTGGCTCCACACTTTCCATGCAGCTGGCGCGACTGATTGAGCCGCGCGAAAGCCGCAGCTTTGGCTCAAAATTCCGGCAGCTTGCGCGTGCCGTCCAAATTGAACGACGCCTGAGCAAGTCTGAAATTCTCGAACGTTATCTGACACTCGCGCCCTATGGTGGCAATCTGGAAGGCGTACGGTCGGCATCGTTAGCCTATTTTGGCAAAGAGCCGCTGCGCCTCACCATATCGGAAGCAGCGCTTCTTGTGGCTTTGCCGCAATTGCCGGAGCGCCGCCGCCCGGATCGCGAGATGGAAAACGCGGTTGCCGCGCGGGATCGCGTTCTAAAACGCATGGTTTCGTCGGATGTTTTCACGAGCGAAGAAGCCGAGCGGGCATCGCGTGAGCGCATATCCGCGACGCGTCATCCCTTGCCTTCATTGGCCGCTCATTTTGCCGATCTCGCATTGAAGCGGGCACCGACCGAGGCCCGGCATCATCTGACGCTTAAAAAGTCGGTGCAGGCTGGGCTTGAAGTTGTGGCGCGTGAAGCTGCCGCCAAGCTTGGGCCAAAAGTATCGGTCGCCATGGTGCTGGCCGACAGCCGTAACGGTAATATCTTAGGCGAAGTCGGCTCCGCTGATTACTTCGATGGCAAGCGGCAGGGCTGGATCGATATGACGCGCGCCGTGCGTTCGCCCGGCTCCACCCTCAAACCCTTCATCTATGGGCTGGCCTTCGAGCAGGGCCTGATTGCGCAGGAAACCATTATTGAGGACCGCCCGCAGGATTTTTCAGGCTATCGTCCGCGCAACTTCGATATGAGCTATCAGGGCGATGTCAGCATCCGTCAGGCGCTGCAAATGTCGCTGAATGTGCCCACCATCAGCCTTCTTGATGCAGTCGGTCCTGCACGGCTCACCACGCGTATTCGTCAGGCGGCGGTCAATCTGCAATTGCCGAAAGGTGAAGCGCCGGGATTGGCTATCGGCCTTGGTGGTGCGGGTATCAGCCTGCGCGATCTGGTGCAGCTTTATACTGGCCTTGCCAATAGCGGGCGAGGGGCAGCCCTTCGAGACGGCACGGAAGGCTCAGAGCCTGTGCAGCCGTCGGCCCCTATTCTGAGCGAGCAGGCATCGTGGCAGATTGGCGATATTCTGGCCGGTGTCGTGCCGCCACAAGGCGCGAAACGCCTCGGTCTCGCTTACAAGACCGGCACCTCCTATGGTTATCGCGATGCATGGTCGGTCGGTTATGACGGGCGTTATGTGCTGGGTGTCTGGGTCGGTCGTGCCGATGGTGGCTCGGTGCCCGGCCTTGCCGGTTATGTTTCGGCAGCGCCCATTCTGTTTGAAGCCTTTGTGCGTTCGGGCGTTGCTTCCGTACCGTTACCGCGTGCGCCTGCTGGCGCATTCCGCACGGCACGCGCCGATCTTCCTGTGACGCAGATACGTTTTTCGTCTGCGAGCGATCCTCTGCCGGTTGTCAAAGCCACGATTGAGCCTGCACCGCGCATCGTGTTTCCGCCGGATGGCGCGCATGTCGAATTGAAAGCCCTGACCGACAATGCCTCGCCGCTGGTGCTGAAATTACAGGGCGGACGCGCACCGTTTCGCTGGCTTGCCAATGGCAAACCCATTGCCGAACCCAATCGCCGCCGCACGGCCACATGGCTGCCGGATGGCACCGGCTATTCGACATTGACCGTCGTTGATGCAGGCGGACGCGCTGTAAGCGTGAAAGTTTTTATTGAGTGAACAATTCCAGAAAGGGGGCGTATAACCCTTTGAGAGAATTGGTCCATTTGGACGTCCGGTTGGTGAACAGCCACCAGGCTTTAAAGTGCGTTCATAAAGGTGTTCCCATGCGGCAGGGGCAGGTTTGGTCCTCTCAGCAGTGTAGATGTGCATGTTCAAGTCCTCAATGAGACGGGCGCTTTTTCAGATCTTTGCCTCTTCTGAAATCTGATGCTCTATGCGCCGCGCAATCGCAATTAAGTCCATGTCGCGTTCAGCAAGTCTTTCGATGGCTGCAACAACAAGCTCTCGCGCCACATAGTCTGACTTGTGCCCCATTCCCTTTATGACAAATATAGATGCTTGTTCGATGTCCTTAGCCAGTTGTTTGGCATGAATATCGGGTGACACAATGTCATCTGTGTCGCCGGTGATGATAATTGTCGGCGCAACGATATGTTTGTAGTTTTTATAAGAATTTTCTGCCCATTCGCATAATGCGCCAAGCTCGCGTGCATTATGTCGGAATGTGCGGGGGCGCAGCGCCTGCCATGCCTTTGTTCGTTCTACGTAATCTTCTGGATATGTATTTGGCGTAAAAACTGACCTCATCGCCATTTTGAGGCTCAAAAGGCCGAAGGCTGGAGCGACGAATAAGCTGAACATTGCTCCGACGAATGGCATCCGCGCAACGGTATTGTACCATGCGATACCGCCGATCCAAGGATAGACAGCGGGCGAGATGAAAATCAAACCTGTCACTCTATCGGGGTGGCGAACTGCCAGAGCTGCAGCCACCGCGCCGCCGTAAGAGTGACCAATGATCGTCGCGCTTTCTATCCCGCGTATTTGCATGAGTTTCGCGATCGCATCAGCCTGGGCATCGGGGCAAATGTTTTGCGCGGGGCCAAACTCCGATCTTCCGTGTCCGGGTCGGTCAACAAAAAGCATCTGGATGTTTTCGGGAGACTTGTCGTGAAATGTGTAAAGCGGGTCGAGAAGGCTGGTGCTTGCACCATGGATAAAAACGACCGTACCGCTCGATTGCAATGACTTGGATGGGAGAAGAAGGCTGTTGAGTTTGTAGCCGCCAATGTCAGTAAGAGCAGCGTTGTCGCGATTGTTCATTCAAATCCTCTTATGATGAAGATTGTTTTCCGGCTGAGCCGGGCTTTGTGCGTCTTTGCGATGGCTCCGCTTGAGGGCATCGGTCACGGTTGCGGGAGTTTTGATCGGATCAGCAGGGATTGTGATGTGGTGATGGTGCTGTCTCACATAATCTTAATTGCTTGTTCGACTTATACGCTGCGCGCACTCGATCATAGTTGCAAATGAAATTTATGTGGGTCCCGAAAGCTCGCATCCGTTATTTTGTTTCGGATGCAATCACCCGCAATTTTACGATTTGCAATCTCTGAAAAAATTCGGCTATTATTTAACAAATGTCAAAAAATGAGCGGCCGACAAAATATAGCAACAATCGAACCACGTCAGGCCTCTCAGAAAAATTGATCGGAAACGCTTGATTACAAGGGGTTTCAGGTTGCGAACCGAAAAGTGTTGACAAACGATAGTGACTACTGACAAATGTCAGAGTCAAGTGGCATATAGCCTATGAGCTTGGTAGCACCAGTTCATTTGAGGGTGGGAGCCCTCGATATTGGGAGGAGATGACGTGTCATCGAATAGCGTGGACAGGCAGACGCTTTTTCTGCTTTTGATCAATATTGCTGTGCTCGCTGCCGGCGCCATTTTTGCTGGCGCGAATTTTATGGACAGCTATAATTTGCAGTCCATGGCATCGCAGGTTCCCGAACTCGGGCTTCTGGCGCTCGGTGTCATGCTCGCCATGATTTCGGGAAATGGCGGCATTGATCTGTCGGGCATCGCACTTGCCAATCTGGCAGGTATCATCGCTTTTTTGCTGACACGTAATTTCATTCCGGTCGCGGATGCACCGCTTCTCTTTTCATGGGTCTTCGCTGGTCTGGCGTTGTGCGTGGGACTGCTGGGCGGATTTATCAACGGCATCATGATTGCCTATGCGCGTCTCACGCCGCTGATTGCCACGCTTGGAACGCAGCTTGTTTTTACCGGATTTGCGGTATTCCTCACCAATGGTTCTGCGATCAGCCTGGGCTATATCGAGCCGCTCGATAATTTCGGCAATATGCCAATTCTGAGCATCCCGATGTGCTTTGCCCTGTTTCTGGCTATCGCTGCATTGCTGGCATTTTTGCTCAAATATACCCCGTTCGGTGTCAAGTTGATGCTGTTGGGCAGCAATTCCAAGGCGGCACGCTATGGAGGCATCAACGAAAAGCGTATGCTGCTTGTCACCTATACGCTCTGCGGTGTGCTGGCTTCGGTTGCAGGTATTATCATTGCGGCCCGTAACTCTTCGGTAAAATGGGATTATGGTGGCTCTTATGTGCTTATTGCAATCCTGATCGCGGTGCTTGGCGGCGTAAAGCCTGAAGGTGGTTACGGCAAAGTGCTGTGCGTGCTTCTCGCTGCAACAGCCCTTCAGATTCTCTCAAGCCTGTTCAATTTCATGAACATTTCCAATTTTTTCCGCGATTTGGCGTGGGGCGTTTTGCTTTTGGTTTTGCTGGCATCGGCCCGTGTGCACCTCGGTTACTGGTTTCGGCTGAGACGATGATCAATTCTCTTATGGGTTTAGCCGGGAGGAAACGTGCTGGCCCAAAGGAGTGACGTTCGAGAATAAGCATCTTTTATCATTGGAGGAGAAACATGCGTACACTTTCAAAACTTATGGCGTGCACAATGCTCGCAGGCGCAATGATGGCCGGAACTGCCATCGCGCAAGACAAGCCGACGATTACAACGGTTGTGAAGGTTACCGGCGAAAACTGGTTTACCCGTATGAACGAAGGCGTCGATGCTTATGGCAAAGACAACCCCAATGTCATCACAAACCAGGTCGGCCCAGCAAAGGCTGATGCGGCTCAGCAGGCACGCATTCTTGAAGATCTTGTCGCCAAGAATGTCTCTGCGATTGCGGTCGTGCCAATGGATCCATCTGCCCTTGAAGGCGTTCTGCGTCGTGCAGCACAGCGTGGTATCAAGGTTATTGCCCATGAAGGCGATAGCCTGACCAATGTCGATGTCGACATTGAAGCGTTTGACAACAAGGCTTTTGGCAAACGCATCAATGAAGCGCTTGCAAACTGCATGGGCAAGTCTGGCAAGTGGACGTCATTTGTGGGTTCGCTGGGTAGTCTGACCCACAACCAGTGGGTGGATGCGGGTGCTGAAAATGCAAAGCAGTATCCGGAAATGGAACTGGTTGCCGAAAAGAATGAGTCCTTCAACGATGCCAACAAGGCCTATGAGAAGGCCAAGGAAATTCTGCGTAAATATCCCGACATCAAGGGCTTTCAGGGATCGTCTGCGATTGACGTGATCGGTATTGGCCGCGCGGTTGAAGAAGCAGGGCTTCAGGATAAGACCTGCGTTTATGGCCTTGGTTTGCCAAAAGATAGCGGTCCTTATCTTGATACCGGCGCGGTGGATCAAATCTTCTTTTGGGACCCCAAGGATGCCGGTTATGTGATGAACAAGGTCGCTGATCTGGTTCTGCAGGGTCAGGAAATCAAGGACGGAATGGACCTTGGTGTTCCCGGCTATGAGAAGGTGACCGTGGTAAAGGGGCCTGGCAAGGGCGTCATCATTCAGGGTCAGGCTTGGGTGGATGTCGATAAGTCCAACTATAAGGACTATCCGTTTTAATATCGCATAAGCCCAATCGATAGCGTTCCGGGGCTGTTTTGCACCACGACAGCCCCGGACCGGTGCACTGGTCTGATAAAATCAGCGTGACCAGCGCTCCAAGGTGAGCGTTTGAAGCGATTGCACATCTTAAAAAGTCTGAGAGTTTCAGGAATTTTTCATGCACGCCACAAATTCAAAAACTGCATCAGTGCCGCCATTTCTTGAAATCAGAAACGTCAAGAAATCCTTTGGCGGGGTCAAGGCACTTAAAGAAGTCAGCCTGGTGATTGAAGCAGGCCAGATCTACCATCTGATGGGTGAGAATGGCTGTGGCAAGAGCACGTTGATTAAGATTCTGTCCGGCGCTCAACCCGCTGATGAAGGACAGATTTTCATTGATGGCGAGCCAACTGGCGCCCGTGCTGGCGACATTGGTGCTATCGGTTCTTTGCGGGCGGGAATTGAGACAGTTTATCAGGACCTGTCTTTGCTGCCCAACCTTTCTGTGGCGGAAAATGTTGCCTTCACCGAACAGCTTGTCGAAGCCTCCGGCAAGCTTGCGCGCAGGCTTGATATCAAGGCATTGCAGGAAACGGCACGCCGCGCGCTGGCAGAAGTTCACCTGCCGACAGATGCCGCCTTCTTAAAGCGCCGTACCGATACGTTGCCGCTTGCCACGCGCCAGTTGATCGCAATTGCCCGTGCCGTTGCTTCGGAGGCGCGTCTGGTTATCATGGATGAACCGACCACCTCGCTGACACGACAGGAAGTCGTCAATCTTTTGCAGGTGGTGGAAAAGCTGCTGCACAAAGGCGTTGCCGTGCTCTTTGTGACGCACAAGCTTGATGAGTGTAAATCCCTTGGTGGCCGTGCGATTATCATGCGCGATGGTTTGAAGGTGGCTGAACTTGACGTTGCTACCCACACCAAGGCTGAATTCAGTCACTGGATGACAGGCCGCGAGATCAGCGAAATGCGCTATCGCACGGAACCGAAACTTGGCGCGGTGATGCTCGATGTCGATCAGCTTGGCGACGGACAGAATTTTCGATCTGTTTCATTCAGCTTGAAAAAAGGGGAAATTCTGGGCGTTACGGGGCTGCTTGATTCGGGGCGCAATGAACTTGCTTTAGCCCTGTCCGGCGTCGTGCCTGCGCAGTCGGGAAAGATAACGCTCAACGGCAAGGAGATCGCGCCCCAGTCTGCCGCTGACGCCATCAAATACGGTATTGGCTATGTTCCTGAAGACCGGCTGACGGAAGGGCTTTTTCTCGAAAAGCCGATTGAAGAGAATATAACGCTGCCAATTCTGGACCGCCTGCGCAATGCGCTGGGCGTGATCAGTGCGCGCAGAGCGCGAAAAGTTGCGGAAGACAGCGTTGCCGATCTTCAGATTGTAGCTCCCGATGTTTCCATCCCTGTGCAATCGCTTTCTGGCGGCAACCAACAGCGCGTGCTGATTGGCCGCTGGCTGACAATCAATCCGCAACTGCTTATCCTGCACGGGCCGACCGTTGGCGTGGATGTGGGATCAAAAGACACGATTTTTCGCATCATCCAGCGTCTAGCGGACGATGGCATGGGTGTGATCATCATCAGCGACGACTTGCCCGAACTCTTGCAGAACTGTGATCGTATTCTGGTCATGCGCCAGGGCAGGATCGTTGCGCAACACAATGCCGATGGACTGACTGAAGACGCGATCTATGCATCCATGGCCAGCCCTGCAAAGGAGATCGCGCAATGACCGATAGCGTATCGGCAGAAAAATCCGGTGTTCAGAACCGGGGCATTTTGCTCCGAGCATGGGATTTAATGGGAACAAGGCCAGAGCTCTTCACGCTGTTGCTGGTGGTTGTTACCTGTCTGGTTGTTATTGCTGCCAACCCTGATTTTCTTCAGATGAGCAATATGGTCGATATTCTGCGTGCTTCTGTGGTGCGTGGTCTGTTTGCCATGGGTGTTCTTGTGGTGCTTGCATCTGGCGGTATCGACGTATCCTTTACTGCAATCGCTGCCTTCGTGATGTATGCTTTGACCATGCTGGTGACAAACTGGTTTCCGGACATGCCCATGGCGGTCATTCTGGTGCTGGCTGCGATGGGCGGCGCTTGTTTTGGCGCGCTCAATGGCTTTCTCGTGCAGAAACTGAATGCGCCATCGCTGATTGTCACCATCGGCACGCAATATGTCATCAGAAGCTTTCTGCTAACCTTCGTTGGCACAGCACTTTTCATGAATATTCCAGCGGCAATGGATGCTTTCGGCAAGGCGTCCTTGTTTACACATCAGGCATCAAACGGTGTCGTTTCGGTGCTGCCTGCCACGGTGCTGGTGCTGGTTGTTGCGGCTTTTGTGACGTGGTTTATTCTTGAGCGCACGCTGATGGGCCGCGCGATCTTCGCGGTTGGTGGCAATCCGTCGATTGCTGAACGCCTTGGTATCAACCTGTTTCGTGTGCGTATTTTCGTCTTTGCCTATGCAGGCCTTTTGGCTGGTATTGCAGGCGTTGTGCATGTTTCGAGCAATCGTCTGGCCAACCCCTTTGATCTTGCGGGGATGGAGCTTGAGATCATTGCTGCGGTCGTGCTTGGCGGTGCGCGCATTACCGGCGGCTCCGGCTCGGTTATCGGCACGTTGCTCGGCGTTTTTCTGATCACACTGGTGAGCAATGTGCTGATTTTCGTCGGCATCCCCAGCACGCTGCAACTTGCCATTATCGGCATCTTCATTCTGCTTGCGGGCACAATTTTCGCGCTGCGCAATCGCAGCTAATCAATAAAATTATGCGCTTTGCTGCTCGTAATCTGGGAGGATTTTATGTCTCACGATGTGTCTGTTATCGGACTTTATATTCTCGACGTTCTCGGACGTCCTGTTGATGCAATTCCGCAGGGTGGCAATGTGGATTTCATTGATGAAATCCGGTTGACCGTTGCCGGAACTGCAGGTGGAACCGTTGTCGATCTCGCAAAGCTTGGGCTCAATTGTCTGGCGGTTGGTGCGGTGGGTGATGATGAAAAGGCTGATTTTGTGCTGGCAACCCTGCAACGTTTTGGTGTCGATACAGCACAGATGCAGCGTCTCAAAGGTGTTCCGACATCGGCGTCAATTCTGAATATCCGCCGCAATGGTGATCGTCCTGCGCTTCATGCGCGTGGCGCCTCGGATCATTTTGAAGTTGCCGATGAAGCGCTGGATGCCGTTCTTGCACCGCCCATTATTCATCTGGGTGGTACGGGTCTTCTGGCAAAACTCGATGGTGAGCCCAGCCGTAAATTGCTTGCCGAGGCAAAAGCACGTGGTCGCACCACGACTTTCGATCTTCTGGGTGCCAATGAAGGCACGCTTGATCTGATTGCACCGCTTTTCCCTTATATTGATTATTTTATGCCCTCGATTGAGGAAGCCAAGCAGATTTCAGGTGCTGACGATGTGGAAGGAGCAGGCCGCTTTTTCCTTGATCAGGGTGTCAAGCACTGTGTCTTCACGCTTGGTGGAGAGGGTGTTTGTTATATGGCCGCTTCTGGCGAAATCTTACATCAGCCTGCATTCGAGATCGAAGTTGTCGATACAACCGGCTGCGGCGATGCTTTTGATGCAGGGTTTATCACAGCGCTTCATCGCAAGATGGATGTAAAAACTGCGCTGAATTTCGCGCAGTCATCGGCAGCACTGGTTGCCACCGGGCTTGGTTCTGATGCGGGCATTCGCTCTTTTGAAGATACGCTTGCCTTTATGAACACAACACCGATCAAGCATTAAACCTGAAGGGTGCGGATGTCGGTTTCCAATCCGCACCTGTTTAATCAAAGCGATGCTCTAACCAGATTTTTGAACGCGCATCTTACCCGAAAACCGTCTTATACTTTTCGGGATGCGCTCTATCTCGAAAGTAAAAGTCTGGCGGCCTCGAAATCTGTCACCAGATGCGTGGCATAGCCGCCTGTCAGGACGGCATGGATGGCCTCGACTTTGCTGGCGCCGCCTGCAACACAAAGCCTGCGTGGAACCCCGCGCAATTCATCAAGCTCAATCCCGATCACACGCTTGTCCAGCGCGCGAACAACCTGTTTGCCGGCTTCATCGAGAAAGCGGCAGATCAGAACGGCAACCGCTCCATCTTTTGCATAAGCGTCTATTTCTTCATTGCTGGTTACATCGGCAATGCGCATCGTGCTTTCCGAAGACAGTGTGCCGACGCCAAAAATGATCATATCTGCCTGTGCAATAAGCTCGAACTGTTTGAGCAAAGCGGGCTCGCCCATCAGAGCATCACGCAGGCCGGCACTGCTTAACACAGCGGGAGCGAGCATATTAATACTCGTCGCTCCGATGTTGCGTGCCATGATTGATGCACAGAGCTCCGCCGCAAATTCCCGCTTGCCAATGGATGATCCCGTCACCTGAACGACCTGCAAGCCTTCTAACGGACGCGGCAGACTGATCGCGTCCGCCAAGGCCAGCACAGTGCGGCCCCAGGAAACGCATATTGTATCGCCGGGTTTTACCATGCGCTCAACGAGACGCGCCCCCCCGGTTCCAAGCGCTTGTAAACGCATGTCTGTAGAAGCGCTCTGATCACTTGGAATGACCATCACTTCTTCAAGCCCATATTGCGCGGCCAGTTTATGGGCGATCTCGGTGCGCGCCATTATTTCCGAATTCATCAGAATTCGCACGACACCGCGCTGTCGTGCTTCCTGCAGATAATTGACGATTGTGGCCCGGGATACGCCCATTCTCTTGGCAATATCGTTCTGGGTGAGCTGGTCTTCATAATAGAGCCAGGCAGCCCAGACGATGGCGTCATCAAATTCAGCCGGGATGGCATGCGTAGACGGCGTCAGATCGTCCAATGTCATACTCATTTCCTGTTTTTAGTGTGAATCTGAGTCGCACAGAAAAAGCTTTTAATCAATAAGACAATCAATCAAGTTGACTAATGTCAGCATATAGTGTCAATTGTATACAGTTGAGGAGCTATCTTCATAAATCATTGTTATGCCATGGGAAAACTATTTCCCATGGAAGCTTGTCTATGTCTGCGCTGTTGTGGCCGCAGATTGCCAACTGAGGAGCCTGGCAGATGAAATCGAACTGGTCAGATGCGGATTTTACAGCAATCGTCGGTGCCTATGAAAAAGCAGGCATCAATCGCGATGTTGCCATCCGCACTTATACCACACGTTTGCTGGGGTCCGAACCAAAGCTTGTTTTGCATGGTGGTGGCAACACGTCGGTCAAGACGACGTTGAGCGATCATGATGGCACCCCGGTTGACGTGCTTTGCGTGAAGGGCAGTGGCTGGGATATGGGTAAAATCGAGCCCGCTGGTCTGCCAGCCCTTCACCTTGAGCGTCTGAAAGCCATGGTGAATTATGAAACGCTCAGCGATGATGACATGGTGATGCTGCAGCGCCGGTTGCTGCTTGATCCTTCTTCGCCTAACCCATCGGTTGAAGCCATTCTTCATGCAATTCTGCCATTTAAACATGTCGATCATACGCATGCCAATGCGATTGTCGCACTGACAAACCAACCCAACGGCGAAGCGCTTATCCGGGAATTGTTCCCCGAAATGATCATTGTGCCCTATGTCATGCCGGGTTTCGATCTCTCAAAGGCTTGCCTTAAGGCATTTTCAGAGCGCCCGGAGGCACCGGGCATGATCCTGCTCAAGCACGGCATCTTCACATGGTCTGAAGACCCGCGTATTGCGTATGAGAATATGATCGAGGCGATCGACCGCGCTGAAAAGCGCATTGCGCAGGGCAATCCACATCCTTTTGGTCAGGCCAGCAGCAAAAAACAAGCGCAGGAACTGGCGTCGGTTTCAGATATTGCACCTATCCTGCGTGGCGCGATTGCGCTTGCAGGCAGCCAAGAAGGTCAGCCGCGACGTTTCATTATCGAGCATCGTTCCAATAGTGAAATCCTTGATTTCTGTGGTGCTCCAAACGTTGCTGATCTGGTGCGTCGCGGCAATGCAACGCCTGAACATGTGATCCATATCAAGCGTTACGGCGTGGCTTTACCCGCTCCGCTGGCAAATGATCTTGAGGGATGGGCGGCAAAGGTTAAAGAGGCTGTTGCAGCTTATGTGGCTGACTATACGCGCTATTTTGAGCGCAACAATGCCCGGGTCGGCGGTGGTAAAACCATGCTCGATCCGATGCCACGGGTGTTTTATGTCGATGGGATTGGCGTGTTTGCTGCGGGGCCGACACAAAAGGCAGCCCGTATCGGCGCGGATGTTGCAGAAGCAACCATAGAAGTCATTCGCGGTGCAGAAGGAATTGACCAGTTTGAAGCCTTGAGCGAGGAAGACCTGTTCGACATCGAATACTGGTCGCTTGAGCAGGCAAAGCTTGCCAAACAAACCGAGAAGCCACTGACGCGGCAGGTCGCGGTGATCACCGGGGGGGCCGGTGGTCTGGGTCTTGCGATTGCGCAGCGCCTGAAAGAACAGGGCGCTGAAATCGCACTGATCGATATTGATGCGCAGCGCGTGTCCGCAGAAGCCAGGCGATTGGGTGGCAAGGCTGTGACTTGCGACCTGACGGATCCATTGGCCGCAGAAAAGGCGATGGCCGAAATTGCGGCCTTCTACGGCGGTGTCGATATTCTGGTTTCCAATGCCGGGGCGGCTTTTCAGGGGGCTTTGGAGTCGGTTGATGATGCGCTTTTCAAACGCGCCTTTGATCTCAACTTCTGGAGCCATCACTATATTGCACGCGCGGCAGTCAAAGTTATGAAGCAACAGAAGACCGGTGGTTCCATCGTCTTCAATGTGAGTAAACAGGCGGTCAATCCAGGTCCGGATTTTGGCCCTTATGGCACATCAAAAGCGGCCTTGATGGCGTTGATGCGCCAATATTCTCTCGAACATGCTGTTGACGGAATTACGGTCAATGCCGTTAATCCTGATCGCATCCGCACGGGGTTGATGACTGACGAGATGGTTGAGGAACGTGCACAGGCGCGCGGCGTCACACCGGAGATTTATATGCGTGGCAATCTTCTTAAACGCGAAGTACTGGCGGATGACGTGGCGCAGGCATTTCTGCATCTTATTACCGCACGCACATCAACGGGTGCGGTGATCACAGTCGATGGCGGCAATGTTGCTGCGATGATGCGGTGACCGCCGCGATTAAAGCGGCCGAGGCGCTTGAGGACGCGGCTGACTGGTGCCGGTGATACACCTGTCTCCAGGGCGATGTGCTTTGCCGGTCAGGCGCTGGCGGCGAAGCACTGCAATGCATTCGCACAAACCCGCATCTGTCAGCACGAGACCGTTCTTGGGCCGCGACGAACGCTCAGCCATGGTAGCCCTCCACCTTGCCTGAAGCGCTCGACCCAGCGCGCACGATCTTGCGCGAAACGGCATAGACACAAGCTGCTTGCACTTTTTTGAGCGTGCTGTCGATAACAGCCACGGCCATCTCCTCTCGACGCAAAGGCGTCAGTCGGGCATTCTTGCGAATCCTCATTCGGGGCGATCCTGGAAAACTGAGGTCTGATAACTCCAGTCTCCTCAATCTGCTCAGAATGACAACCTCCTGAGAACCTACAGCTAGAGCGCGTTGAAATCTGCTGGAATCAGATCGGCGCTTTAGGCTCTGTCTGCATTCATTTGAACCATATCATAGCACAAGCGAGATGGACGGATCCGATGAAAGCGCAGAGCGTCTTCTCGCATCACAGTGCGATCCTTCTGAAACGGTTGAGTTTGATGAAGAAGCATTCAATCTGATGGCGCTCCTTGTAGAGCGCCCAATCTTTTGATGTCGTTCTCGAGTGTGTTGGACTGGCCTTGATCTGTGCGGTTGCCTTGAGGTTGTCGGCAATAAAGTTTCGCAGATTGTCCGCATCATAGGCAGCATCCGCAATGACATGACCGACACCGTTTAATCCGGGCAGAAGAGCCTGGGCCTGTGAGCTGTCGCCATATTGGCCGGGCGTTGGATGGATGCGGATCGGCAGGCCGATGGCATCAACGACAGCATGAAGTTTGGTGGTCAACCCTCCACGCGAACGACCGATACAGGCAGCGCCCCCCCCTTTTGTACCAGTCGCATCCGCATGCACTTTCGATATTGTGCTATCGATCAGAACATATTCAAAGTCTGGGCTGTTTGCCAAAGCATGGAAAAGCATTTCCCATACACCAGCGCCGGAGGCGCGCATGAACCGCAGTCCATTTCAACAACCGCCGGCAGACCGCGCCAGTGTGCCGTAATGGCGGCCATCCATAAAATAGCGTCGGCAAACAATCGGTTGTCGACCTCACTCCGCCCCGGCAGTCCAACCCGACCAGGTAAATAACCTTCAATTCGATCCCTTTGCGCGTATGTAAGAATTTGCCCACTCAAGGTGGTTCTTTTTCAACGACCTTGAATCAGAATTTCAACGAAAGGGGAAACCTTAAGTGCAGACAGTGCTTAATCTAGGGCATGTTGACAAAGTTTGGCAGCCGTATTTTGATGGCGGCGATGGCCAGGAATGCCTCGAAAGATTTTCTGGTTTTGTCTTACCGAGTGGCAATGCGACGGAATTGCTTTAACCTATTGAACATACGCTCGAAGCGGTTGCGATCCTTGTAAGCCTGGAAGTCGCAAGCTGGAGGGTTTTTCCGTTTGCTTTGGGCGGAATAACGGGCTTTCTGCCACTGCACAGAAGAGCGTCCCGAATGTTGTCGCCATCATAGCTTTTATCGGCGAGCAATAGTCTGGGCTTTCTCACAGGAATGGACATCAAGGCCTCAACTGCGTTGTAATCCGAAGCCTCTCTGCCTGTGAGGATGAAGCCAGGAGGGCGTTTTTGACCGTCTGTACGGGCATGGGCCTTTGTCGGAAACCCGTCGCGTGATCGACCAAACGTTTCCTTATGAGTCCCCTTTTGCGCCGGCTGCCTGAGAATGACCACGAACAGTTGCGCTGTCGATCATATGTTGCCAGTCATCATTTAAGCCCAGCTCGATGAGTGTTTCCAAAAGAGCATCCCGTACGCCCTGTTCCGCCAAGCGTCGAAATCAGACATAACCGAATTCCATTTGCCGTAGCGCTCATGCATATCGCGCCAGGGACGGCCAACTCGCAAAACATAAAGCATACCGTTGAGATAACGGCGATTATCCAACGCAGGTCGAGACTTTCGCCCCGTTCAGCAGGCAACAAGCCCTCAATCAGAACCCATCCCTGCTCACTAAGATCCCCGCACGCCATAACTGCCTCCTAAAAGGCAGCCTAGAATCACGCTTTAGCTGATTTGAAAATCTACTTTGTCAACAGGGCCTAGCTGTTAAGTTTCTTGAACGGCCTCTTCTTTATGACAGTTGATATGAGCTGTTTGTCGTGTCCCAATATACCTGTTCAATTGGCCAGTTTTCTTTTATGTGGAGCAGGCCATAATTGTCTCTTTTTAAGGATAAATTAAATGAGTAAAGATTTAACAATTAGGCTCAATAATAGCCCAGCTAGACCATGGCCGTACAGTGCTCGTCCTCGTTCAGATTTTATAATTGATGCTGAAGTTGTGTTCAACGGCCCAATTTCTGACAACAAAATTACTGCAATTTTCCAATTCAATGGGATAAATCAAGATAGCGTATATTTTCTTGATGGGAATGGCAATATCAGCGATGAGAAAACGTATAGTGTTAAATGTGAAGGTCAATCCGTCGATAGAGCCAGGTTCGTCGCCACAAAGCCGTTTGAAGGAATAATAAGCGTAGGTTTGTATTCAGACGGTGTTTATATTTCTGATACCGTTGATTATACAGAGTTCAGCTTTGAGAATTCACTTTATACACTTTACCTAGATGTTACTCCGGGGAGTGTTGATTTAGGTGAAACAATAACCGCTAGAGTAACTTTAATGTGTAGCGGTAATCCAGCTGTAGATCAGCCTTTCGTCCTAGACTTAAGTGTAGACGGTCCTGCAAAATTCGTTCAGAACCCTGATGCATATGAAGTTTATAATAATGGTTACAGTCTTAAGGGGAAGACTGCAAATTCGGGATCTCAGGAAGTAAAAATTGAGACGATCAGTGTCGGATGCAGCTGGATAATAGTTAATGTATTAAATAAGAGTATAGCTCTAAACGATGTTATTTTAAAAGAATTAAACATAAAGGTAGCAGCCGATGCTTTCTTGACTGCGATTGCGCTTTCTCTCACCACGTACGAAAACAATTGGGTAGCATGTGGAGCTCTAGACATGGGAGGCAATAGTGAATTTTATGAGGGATATGCCCCTTATGATGGTGTGACGCCAATCCGAGTAAGTTGTTACGCAGGAAGGTTTTCAAATGCGGCAGTTCATTACGGAAATGTGCCAGTAATAATATCAGTCGATGGCCCAGCAAGATTTGTCATTGATAAAAAAATAAATTCCCCTTTTAATTTTATCAGTGATCAAAAAGTAATAGTAAGTACATTAAGTAATGGTATAACTCCTTTTGTCGAGTTGATATGTAATGAAGATTATGAGGGAAATATATACGTATCTACTGATTATATAGGTAATGTAAATAATGCACAATATTATTACTACCACCCTAATGACGATAGTATGCTGGTATGTCCGGATCTGGGTTTCGATAGTTTCGGAAATCCTCTTGGTTTTTTTCAAATTCTTTATTAGCTGAATCGGATTAAGTATTTCTTGGGCCCTTAGATGTTTTATTTTTATTGCAAATTTAAACTGCACGGGTGCGCAGGTGTATTTGTAATGCTAATCTTGGGCGTATTTTAGACATACGATTTTATATCATATATTAATTGTATTCTGAAGGATCAGCGTTATCTGAAGAACCGAATTGATTGTGAAGAAAGTGGTGAAGATCATTGATTGGGCCGTGAATAGGGGGCAAGTACTGCAAGTGTAGCGTTGATTTGAAACGCTTCATGGCTCGCTCGCATCGGCGGATTGGTTGATGCAAATTCTTGGCCAGATTGTTCAACCCCTTGTGCTGACAGTGATCACAGCTGGTGAGGCCGATCGCCTGATTGGCAGCTCCGGAACAGTTGAGTTCATTTTGTGTCCAAGCTGCGGTGTACCGCGACAGATATGGTGACAGACTGTGTTGGCGCGGTCTCGACCGAATTTTTCAGTCTATTCGCACATCGTCTTGTGCGTGACGATGCTTCCTTTATAAGCCAGCATGCCTTCAACCATGCGAAAGCTCTGCGGGAATTGGAAATATCGCCATAGGGCCTTGTCAATACTTTCAACAAGAAAGTATTGACAATGGTAAAACGAGGCGCGTGGTTCGGGTGTGTTCAACTTATTACCCCCGTAGCTTCCGCTAAAGATACTGTGCCATGAGCATCATAGATGCAGCTGTGTAACTGCGTAGATTAGAGTTACGCTGTCCCCCTACAACTGACAGCTTGCTGGTATTTTTCATATAGAGCAGATTTTCAGGACTTTTCAAATGTAGGGATTTTTTTATGAGTGCTTTCACGACGAATGCGGGTAATTTTGGACCTGCTGAGAATAGTAGTGTTGATCCGCGGACTGGTCTTTTTGGAGCGACTGTTGAGTTAGC
>NZ_JBDJNL010000017.1:0-69930 GCF_039674445.1 Brucella sp. TWI432
AGCAAAGCGCGTGGCAGGCTGATTGCGCGGTATGTTGAGGACAACGCTTCGCACCATAAGAATGTGCTGCGTATGATGGACAACAACGCGACCACCTGTCGGCACAATGACGCGTTGCCTGCGATTGACGCGCAGCGAAAGAACCGGCTCATGCGCGGAGCGGCGAATGCCTGACCAGTCATTGAGGAAAGCATGCCCATTGAGCCGATGCTTGTTCAACTGAAAGGCCCGGACATCCCATCCGCTTGTGACGCGCGCAAACTCTGATCGCAGAGGCTTGGATGCCTTGACCAGCTGCGTCATGGGCCTGACGAAATCAGTACTCCTGACTTCAAAAGGCAGGTGCACCTGAAACCACCACCATTTGCGCTTGGTGGCTGGAAATTCCTCAATGTCACCATCGTGGTTGATCCAGCGCAGCGCGCGATGAAGGGCTGCCGGTGTGCCGATCAGGCGCTGCCAGAGAATACCTTCACGTAGGATTTCACGCGGATTGGCAATGAAGTCCTCAATTTCGGTCAAACCGTATTCGGCAATCAGATACGGTACGATCTGATCGGGCGGATTGAATTTGAATGAATGCAAAGCCTCAATAGCCGGTAGAAACTCTGGTTGCCTGTCCAGAGATTCGGACATAGCCCGTTCGTAGCGGGTTGAATTGATGGGCTGGTGATGACGGCGCTCAATCAATAGTCGCGTCCCTCATAGCTAAGAGACACGCTATCGATTGCGATAGCTGTACCTGGTGCGGCAATTATCGAGGCAGCAGGCTCTAAAAGCTCTATCTTTTTCACACCCGATGCGTGCAACTTTGCTTCGATCCATGATCGCTCAAGGTCAAAACCGATTCCGGTTTCCTTGTTCCACGCCGCGCGCAACTGCTCTTCAAGCCGCATCTCGGTGACAACAGACGACGCCGAAGGCAGAAGCCAGTATTTTGCCTTGATGGAAACTACCTGGGTCACAGCGGCTTCGACAATCAGCTTATCGTTGAGCAGGCGCACGGTGTCACTTTGCACTTCTGCCTCAACCGCATCCAGCATAGCCTGATCTGGTATGCCACCATTCTGGCTGGAAAAGACCGTTATATGGATGATTGGCCAGAATTCTTCGCGATAGACCGCAACGTCGCGGATACGTACATCGGCACGCCGTGCCGCCGCCGCATACCAAAAGGCCGAGCCGCCGGTCGAACGCGCCTTGATGGCGAGTATCGTGCGTGCACGCAGGGCTTCATCCAGTTCGCTGTCGAGACGCTTCACATCATAAAAAGCTGCTAGATGATCTAAATCCGATCCTCTGGCGAAAAGCAGGAGATTGGAGGCGGTTGCATCATTGATACGAGCGCGCAGGGCAACTTCCCGCCCGGCATTGACCTGATGCTGGATGAGCGCCGGGTCATAATTCGTGCGATCCACATCATAATCGATGCCAAAAGCATGCGACCGCTCTTTGTAATCGGAGATCGTATCATCAACGATCTTCTCCGCATCAAGCGTCTCGATCATTTCCGGCTTCGGCAGATCGTCAAAAACATCATATGCGTTCATAGGATGGCTCCCCCCGCATCAAACCGCGCCTGCTTGTTCTCCTGAAGCGAATAATCGCCAAGGTGACCACGCGGGTAATAGGTTCCGTCAAGGATGAAAACGAACCGGCCTGACCGGCCAAATTCAACCATTTCGATTGTCTGAAGACTGAAGCCAGGTTCGCCGCTATCAGGATCGTTCAGAGCCTCGGCAATAGCCATGTAGACCTTGAAAATCGTCATAGGGTCGGCATTCTGGTCCTGAAGTTCGGGGACCAGGCTGCCAAGGTGGCGGCGCAGCATACGGGTTTCAAAACGCGTCGTCAGGCATTTGCCGATGGACTGAACGCAATGCGCCCAGCCGGTCAGCAGTTTTCCCGTCTCTGCGTTGATGCCTGTCCGCACGGCGTTAGTCTTTCTTTGTCTTCGCCAAAGCAGGTTCGGTGGTTTTAATCTCCGGGCGGCGCAGTTCACCCGATATGAGCGCGTATTGCGCCTGGTCTTCGGTAAGCTGCAATGTTTTGCCGACACCCGGATTGCGGACGCCAGCCACAAAGGGGCCAGACGCCTTTTCAGTCACTTCGAAGGTGGATTTATTGCCCATTTAAAAGCCCTTTCAAATCGGATCGTTGGTGGTATCGCCGCCGCGTTCGACGCCATCATGTTTGTGTGTGTCGCCGACATTCTTGTCATTGTGCTTCAGGCTGTTGCTTTTCATGACGACCTCGGAGGCTTCGATCATGACAACGCCGCCCGCGAAACGAATGCCGCAGCCGCCATGAACAATCGCCAGTTCGCCATTATTGGCGGGGTTCTTTGCATCGTCTGTGTAGCCATTGCGAATTGCGATCGACTGGCTGCCAAGTTCGCCGTTGGGCGAAAACAGTCGGAACGGATCACCGATCGCGACGGGAAAATGTGTGCCGGTCGAACCAGCAGCTTCCTGCACCTGTACCCACGGCGAAAGGAAAGCTTTGCCGGTGCGGCTATCTTCTGGCTGAAGCTCAAGTCGAACGCGGTCACCATCTACAGCAACCACCTTGCCGGTCATGTGAGACGCTGACAGGCGGCGTTCGAGATCATCGACCGACTTTTGAACCGTAACCAGATCACGAAAAGCAGTATTGAGGGCTCGCAAGGCGCTGTTCATGGCTGCGCCTCGCTTTTCTCGTCGTTGATGTAAAGCTCCGAAATTGCGACGCCATTTGCATCAAAGATGTTCTGGCCGAGCTGGCGAAGCTCTTGCGTCCACTCGACGGCAATAATGGACACGCCTTTTGATTTGATCGCGGCAGAAATCACCGGCTGTATTGATACCGTGCTGGGTGCTCCAAGCTTGACCAGATTAAACATTTGGCTGGTATGAAGAGAAACAGCCACCGCTTCAGCAATTGTCCATGCTTCTGCGTCGCGCTCCTTGCCGTCTGTGACAACAAAGGCGGCGGCCGACAACGTGCCTTCAGATTGACCACTGGCGACGGGCTTCAATTTCACCTGCAAAATGCCGACACGAACAGCTGGTGCGCGAACACTAGTTGTTTCGAGCTCATCCAGATTGAAGCGGCCGAACTGAGACACACACTCGCGCAGTTCGGGCAGAGCCTTATGAATCGTGCGGACGACAGCTTCACGAAACTCATTAATACGGGATTGCGGCTTGCTCATTGGACAAGCCTCTTCAACCAGTCTTCAGCGGCATCAACAATCTCGGTCTGATTGGCAGATGAAAGGCCAAGATAGGGACGAGCCGGAATAGTCACGCTCTGCACAAGGCGCATCATGTTACCAATCATGAACGCAAGTGCCTTGGCAGTATTCGGGCGAATGGTCTCGCCCAGCTGGTGAATGCGCGCGTAGACCAAAGCAGAGCCGATCATCACACTTGCAGGCGACGCAACGTAGTCGATCGAGCGCGAGAGTGCGCCTGAACGGTAAAGAATGCTGGTGCGGGTGATGTTCGGTTTCCAAGCTACACCTTGCGGTGAGCGCTTTTCTTCCTCAATGCGGCTTCGCGTCTGCTCCTGCACCAAACGGCCGATACCTTCGGCAAGCTCTTGCTTTGGTGCATTTTCCAACCCTTGAACGAGGCTTAAAGCCGCTTCAAGGCCGGTTTCAGTGATTTCTAAGCCGACGCTCATGGCAATGTCCGCCGTGAAAATATGCGGGTATTTGCTGAAAATGCAGCGCCACCGGCAGAACTGCCGGGATCGGTTGAAACGCGCGGCTCATCAGCGCCGAGACCAGCTTTGCCGTCAGCAATGCGCTTGAGCAACTCGATCGCAAACTTGTAGCGGTCTTCGATTGTCGTGGTCAGCGCAGAATGGCGGTTTGCCAGCTTATAGACGGCAATGTCGGCGGTAGGGGATTTCAGCACACCGGGAGCGGATGGCAGCGGCAGCGGGTAACGCGCCGACAGGTAGGCGTCAACTTCCTTGCTGGCAACGTCAAGCGCAGACGCGATTGAGGCAGAGGCGTCAACATCTTCTGGCAAAATATCGCCAACGAACTCGACGCCCCAAAGCTCCTCAATGTCTGCCTGCGTTGCGTAAATCATCTGCCTACTCTCAAATTGGTGGGGGTGAATGCACTTTGCGTAATGCTGGCCGCCCCCTGCGACCAATCCTTGGGAGGATGAAACTCAAATCGCGCCGATTTCTTCCAGCTCGTCTTCTAGGTCGAAGTCGAGGTCAGCTGGCAAATGATCGCCCGGCGCGTAGGTCTTGCCGTCCAAACGAATCTCACAGAGCGCCAACGGGCCTTCTTCAGCACCTTGGTTTTCTAAGGCCAATTCCTGCACCACTTTTGCGGCTGCCTCAGTCTGCGCCTTTGCCTCAGCTTCCTGCCTTGCCTTTTCGTCGGCCTCGGCTTGAGCTTTGGCCTTTACCTTGGCTTCCAGCTTCGCTTTTTCGTCGGCCTCAGCTTGAGCCTTGGCTTTTGCCTCGGCTTCTAACCGCGCCTTTTCGTCGGCGTCGGCGTCGGCGTCTGCTTTAGCCTTCGCCTTCGCAGCGGAATCGTTCTGATTGTTCATGGTCGTTGCACCTTCAAAGATAGTCGGCCTGAGAGGCCGACTGATTGAAACTTACGATCAGAAACCCTGATCAGATGGCGTTGGTGATAATGACACCGACGTCCTTCGCGCAGATCAGTTCCTTGACGCGCTCGCCAACACGCACGCGTTCGCCGCCTTCAAGGCCAATATCCGGGTCTTGAATAGAACCGGAAATGCGATTGCCGTATTCCGCAGTAAAGCCAAAGGTAACGTTGTAGTCTGTGCTGGAACGCTTCGCTGTATCCACGAAGTTAAGCTGGATGGAGTTGCCCCAAACACGTTCAAGGCGAGGGTCTTGACCCTTGCGTGTGGTGTTCAGCAGCGCTTCACCGACGAGGACGTTTTCTGCTGAAAGCTCGAAAAGCTCTGCAAACTGTGCTTTGGTGATTGCGCCGTCTTCCGTCAAACCGCCCTTGATAGCTTTGATCAATTTCGGGTGACGCTTGATCTTGTTCCAAACAGCAAAGCCCATCGAAATGCGGTTGGGGCGATAAACCAGCGTCTTGCTCATAGCGTCATCAATAACGCCATATGGATCGGAGTTCGCGAAGTCCGAGAGCTTGGAATTTCCAGCAAGCGCAATACGCTTATCGGCGGCGTAGTTGTTTGGGTTCTGAAGGAGCTTTGCGACGCGGACTTCGCGATCAAGCTCAATCAGATTGGTCAGACCTTCAACTGCCGAGCTGCGAGGATCAAAGCTAGAGCGCTTTTCTGCGCGAGCGCGAGCAGCTGCTGTAATATCAGAATTCGGGATTGCGTCATCCAAGCCGAAGTCCGCGACAGATTCTGACTCTTCAGAGGCTGAGAATTCAACCTGATTGACACGCCCCTTGCGGCTTACGCGGGTTTCAGGAACGGTGAAGCCTTCAGAAAGAGGGAAGACATTCCACTTGAATTGTTCCGAAAGGACTTCAAGCGGTGGTAAAACACGACGCCCGATCAGCGTGTGCGCTGGATTGCGATAACCGATCGCAATTGCGGTCAGCGTGGGGTCAATAGGAAACGGGCGCTTGGCCGACATAGTGATTTCCTCAAAATAGTTATGGACGGCCAGCGCCGCGAGACGCTGGTGTGGTTAAGGTCAGATGCAGCCGGGCGCTGCGAGGTATGGGACGATGTCGTTTTCGTCTGCATCCTGCATGGCAAAGCCGATGATGCGAACGACGCTACCCTCTACCGCTACGGCTTTGACGGCGCGGCTCTGTGCGTCAGACGTCAGCGGATCACCAAATGCGAAAGTACCGCCTGCGCGAACTTCGCCATGACCGCCCTGAATGACGTCGAGCATGGCATCAGCATGTGCACCCATGCTATCAGCCGTGCCGATAAGCGGATCGGTGCTGGCGGCAGCGGTTGTGACGCCATCAACGCCAGCCTTGACGATCGAATACCCATCAACAGCCGTGAGGGTGCGAAAACCTTTGATGAAAGTCGGGGTCACTGGCGCTTCTCCTTTACATGAGCGACCGCGTCAGTGATTGAAACGGTGATGCCTAGACCGGCCTGTTCGTTCACATAAACGCGGGCTTCAGCTGCGAGCGCAACCGGATCAAGATCATCCTGCGCCGTGGTCGCGACCTGTTGGCCATCAAGACCGGACATTCCGGCGATAGCGGGGAGGGTTTTCACAAGATCGTTGAAGCGATTGAGACCGCCTTCGACTGAACACATGGCGCGATAGGTTTCGCGCGATGCCGGGGTGATTTTTCCGGCAGCACTGGCCGCATCAAGTGCCAGATCGATTTCGCGATCAGTGTCCTTCTGCTGAAGCTGCGCCAACGCGGTGCGAAGTTCGGCGACTTCCGTAGCCGATGCGCCACCCTGAACCGATGCAAGCGCTGTCGCCGTGACGTCCTGAAGCTTGGCAATAGCGGCGGTGATTTCGACGTGACCGCCTTTTTCATCGATCTTGAGCGACTGGCATAAAGCCTTACGCTCGCCGTCATGCGCGGAAATCGCAGAAAGAATAGCAGCTTCGTCAGCCGTTTCTGCGAGACCCAACGCTTGGGCAATAGCCTTCAGCATGGTTTTCTCCAATTGTTGAGGTTGTTCGTGAGCGAGCGCCGAAAGCACGAGCGCAGGCCGATTGACGAGGCCAGCGCCGTTCAGGCGAGAAATCAGACCGTTGCGGTCGTGATTGAAATCGGGGGAAATGAATCGGTATTCGCGATCAACAATCTGCCGGGCAGCTTTCGCTACCCATTCCACATGGCCCCATATGCCGCCTGCGCGTTCTTCCAAGCCGACAATCCAGCCAGCGGCAGGGGCTTCTTCGCCTTTTGGGGCTTTGTGAGCCTGTGCATGTTCATAGTCGATGGCGAGCGGGCCACGGTTGGCTTCAAACGCTGCAAGGACGCGGCTTGGCTCAAGCGTCCACTCGCGGCCGTCGCGAGCCTTGATCTTTGGCCCGGCCGGAAAAAGCTCGATCCACTCCGGTGCGGTGTTGCCAGCGCTTGCAAGATCGGTCTGAAAAATAGCTGTTGCGGTTGCGTTCGTCATGAGCAACAAAGTGGCGTGTTCGCCGCGCTCAAGCGCCCCTGACAGTGTCAGGTGAAATGATTACAGGTCCGAACCCGCAATCACACTCTTACATATAAACATAGAACCGTTTTTGAGGCATCTTAAAAGCCCACTGACGCGCTTTTTCTAGTTGGGGGCACATTGGTGGAGCGAACTTATACACTCTCAATCGTGGAGGCTTCTTTGAGAAGAATACTCACGGCGATTAATTGGTTTAGTAGCTTTTCCGCAATTAGCGTATTTTCCTCAAGAGCCTCAATAGTTACGTTGGTAGAATTTCTGTTGCGTGTCGACTGAATTTCGAAGCCGCATTCTAATTTGTGGGTGTCGAAATTGACTCGGACGTGGTCTTGGTATTTCCCATGGGCGACTCGGTTTCGAAATTGTGCAAGTTGCTGAGCTGCTTCCAAATTAATTTCGTGGGACGGGAACAAGTCTTCATTTAAAGCACGAAGTTGCCGTATAGCGTCGTCAACTTTTCTGGGTGCGCACACTTCTGCAAAACGCTCCAGCTTTTGAGAAATCAGAATTTCGCGGACCAATTGGTAAAGCGTAGATTCCACGTAGTTGAAAGCCAAAAGAAATGCACCGAGATTTGTTCCATACTTCAGCTCCATTTCCTGCATTTGTTCCCACGCATCCATGTGATCTGTCATTGTCGTACTCTCAGTTGAAATTAGGCATCTTATAGCGCATATTAACAAAAGAGCGCGAGCCAGTTTAACCAGGACGGCTTGCCGGACCTGAGAGGGTATGACGCCCCTCCGCGCTCGATCAATCAATTACAGTATCAGCCCGCCGCGCACGCTCAATAACCTTGAGTGCTTCTTTCTCGCTCTTACGATGGAAGCTGACAAGCCACCACTCCAGACCGTTATTCGCTGACTTGATGACCGTGCGCCACCAAGCACCACCAGCTGCCCCGATGAAGGCTGCCGACCGGCCGCGCTGGATGACTGCGGCGGGATCGCGCAATACACCTATCGCTGCACGGAAATCATCAGTCGCAAGATTGCGGGCCGCGTGTTCTTCAATGATGTGCTTCACACTATGGTCAGAAAGTTTGACAAGCCGGGTCTTTGCATTGAACGCCTCGACCACCTTCGGCGCGATCTGTGCGACGGGCAAAGCCGCTCCTTGCTGAAGATGGCCTTTCGCAAGCGCATCCATAACGGGCGAGCCGACGATATCCCTGACAGCAATATCTTGCTTTCCGGCTGGCATGGCATCAACTTTGCCATATAGGAAATCGCTCACGTTGCGACCGCGTGACATTCCGGGGTTTGTGTCCCAACCCGGATCAATCCCTTCAGGCACCATTGTGGTTTGACCCGTGCGCTTGTTGCGCCATTCTTTCATGACGACAAGCGGCGGCTCTTGATCTTCCTTCCAGCCAAGGCGCTCGGCCTCGCGTTGCGTGATTTGCCGAATCCGGCATTTGCAGCCCCAACCGTTCGGCGGATAATGCGTTTCCCAAAATGGATGATCGACCGGCAGAACAATGCCGACCCATGTTTCATGTTCTTCGCGGCGCTTTTCAGCAACTGAGAGCAGATAGACCAGAAAGGGGAGGAAGCGCTTATTGCGTTGCGTTTTTTCCCATTCACCAGCCGCATGTGCTGATCTGACATTTGACCAATAGATTGTGCGCAGGCGGCGAGGGCTTCCAAGCTGCGCGACTTTCGGCGTGCCGTCCTTCGGATCGACCGCGATCTTTTTTCCCCACCAACCTTTTTGCTGAAGGACCGGCGTGAGCCTTGCCTGAAACTCTTCAAACGGCAGCCGGTCGCGAATAGCGTCGGACATGGCGGCGCGAATATCTTCCAGAATGTCGAACCCGGCAGACTTCGCGACCGTCCATGAATAGGCATGTTCCTGCGGGGCAATATCGCGCCAGTCAAATGTTGGCTTTGACTTCTTGGCGTCGAAATACCGGATAACTTCGGCAGGTGCGGTTTTGAACAAGTCGAAGTTATCAGCCACGGATTAAATCTCCGCGCCGCTATCGCCGAGACCGCGGGCGATCATTGTAACCTTGGCCAGCCGATCGGCCATTGGCCCACCGTCCATTTTGGCGGCGAGGTCTTCAAGCCCGGCCTCAATCTCGGCATAGGATTTAGCCCGCGCAAAAAGAGCCTTAATTGGCTTCAAAAGTGGCTCAAGCTGCGCTTCCCAATTTTCAAGGCCAGTATCGGCGATTATGTCCAACTCGTCGCGCTCGTCAGATGCCAAGGCATGATAGCCGCCACAATGCGGGCAAGCTCGACTTAAAGCTTGCGCCTTTGCAGTTTCTTCCTCTTCGTCGTCAATATCAGGGTCAGGTGATGGCAATACCGCAGGCGGTGCTTGCTCCTGCTTCACCGGATTCTTGACGGCATGCATGATTTTCTCGCGGTCTTCAGGTTCATCAAAGCCGATGCGCTGGCGAACCTTCGGCATGCTTACTTCAAGGCCAAGCGGAACAAGTTTCGAGATAACTTCGGCCAATGCCTTGATGTCCTCGTTTTCCGCAAACGGCATTACGACCGTTGGATAATATTCCTGTGGTCCATAATTGAGGTCTACAAACGGGCGTACGAGATCGCGATTGATGGTGACGGAAATCTGCCGCGCATCTGCCTTGCCAATATCGTGGCGTACATTTTCATGCACCTTGGCTTGTGCCATAGACGAGCCGTCATCGCTGCTCATAGTCTGGCCGAGAACGCCTTTGGAAATCTGCTTGTCAAGATATTCCGCCTTGCCTGAGAATAGCCCGTTACCGGACGAACCATTCACCTCAATAAATTCGATCTCCATTTCCTTCGGGATGATCGCGGCCGCATCCGTCGAAATATCGCGCACGGCCTGAAGCAACACGCGGCGGTCATCATGGCTTGCACCTTTGCCGAAACGCCCGACGCGCAGCGGCATGCCATAAACTTCCAGAAACGCCATCCAGTCTTTAAGCGCATAGGACTTGAACATGAATGCCCATGACGCAAGACGTGCAAGGCCGTTGCGGATCGGCAAGCCAGATTTGAGCTTGGGCCGGTGTATGGAAAACTTATACGCAGGCAAATCGGTGCCATTGATATTCTCCGGGTTCTTGAGGCGAAGCGTGCGGCCGTCGAGGCGGTCAATGACGAAGAAGCGCGGATCGCGCCATTCGAAACGTTCCGGCCACCACTCTTTTGATTGCTGGTCCCAGATGGTTTCGACAACGGAATAACCTTTGCCAAGACCGTCTTGCAGATTGTCAATGTAGTCATCAATGAACTCAGGCAGCTTGATAACCTTGCGAACAGCTTCAGCTATAAATTCATCGCGCCTGCTTTTTGATGCTGCAACAACGATCGGCTCTATGCTGGTAATGGCAAGTTTGCGGGTTCCAAGCACTGACCGATAATGAAGGTCGCGCTCCTCCATTTCTTCAGCCAGTACAAAGAAGCGATCGGGATAGCCGTTGGCTGCTTGCCGCAAAATCTCGGCCATAGAAATCGGATCAAGACCGGACAGAATCGTCTCTGACCAGATATTGCGGACGCTGCCGGTGGTCGGGCCTGCGATTTCCTGTTTCAACATCGAGGTGGAAATCGGCTTTCCCCACTGGTCAATGATCCTTGACGCCTGTGACATCAGAACAGACCTCCTCTTACGCTTGGCATCAGACCGCTACTGGTGGCAGGGGCAAACATGTTGCCGCCGCCCTGTTCAATGTCTTGTGCATTTTGATAATCGTATTCTTCGAGGTCAGCCCGGCTGACATAATAGGCAAGGGCACCTGCTATGGCGCTATCACCGTGTCGGTCGAAACCGTCCGCGCCCTTGCTGGTGTGGCCGTCTGGAATTTTTATGATGCCGTTGACGTAGGCCAAAGACTGATGATCGGCCAGAATGTCCGCATCCATCGCCAGCAAAATCGTCTTGTCAGAAAACGCCATGGTGTAAGCGGGCATTTCGGTGCGGTACCAGCTTTCGGACAACTTTACTTCAATGAAGCTCGCACCATATCGTTGGGCTGCTTTTTCGGCGAGATAGGCACCGTTGCCAGTTGCGTCCAGTGCGCCGCCAGTGAAGCGTGGTAGCCGATCGACAATATAGAAAAGGATCTCGCGCTGCTGATCAAAAGGCACGTTGCGCAGTTCGATTGTCATCACGGCACGGCGCACCAGGTCAAGACCTATTTCCATCGGCATAAACACCGAGGCGTCGCCAGTGCGTCCGAAGTCGCCACCGAAGACATGCTGCCTGCGCAGATCAAGTTTCTTCAGGAATGGAAGCAGGCGGGTTTCGCAAAACTCCAGCGTGACTTCGGTGCGAATATGGTCAGGCTCGTTTTTGAACTCATCCTTGCAAGCCCACCGAATGACCGGAATGCCTTTTTCCATGCAGTTTTCAATCATGACGCGGGTAAGCGCTGCGCCTTCCTGCTCGGCAGGAATGGCGTCCAGTTCCTGTTTCATGGCGGCGGTACGAGGGCCATAGGCCGCACGGATTTTATGCTCCCACGCGGCTTCTTTCTCTTCCGTCCACTCTTCGCCCTTCATGAAGCATACGCGCTTATAGAGGCCGTTCTTTACAGCATCGCCAAAAGTGACCTCATGAACCTTGAAAGGGTTCTTTCCCGCGTAGGCTTCTTTAATCAACTCGTTAAAGGGATTCAGAACGCCTTTATGCGTGGAGATAACCCGGATTTTACCGCCCCAAATCAGGAGCGCGTTGACGGCATCCAGTACCGAACGCACGTCTTTATGATAGGCGGCTTCGTCAATGACCACGACGCCCTGAAGGCCACGAATATTTTCTGGTCTGGACGATAGTGCCTCGACGCGAAAGCCTGACGCGAAGCGGATAAGATAGCCAGAAATATGCTTGGTGGTGCCGTCGTCGCGATGATCGAGATAGATAAACTCTTTAATTGCACAAAGCTCCTTCGCAACGACTTGCGAGAAGTGCTTCACATAGCCGATAAATTCTCGGCCTTTATCCTTGGTGTCACCGATGTAAAAGACATTCTGTCCGCCAGCTGATCGCCGCGCCGCAGCAATAAGTGTGCAATCCAATGCCTCAGCGAAGGTGATGCCAGTGCGTCGCCCCTTGGATGAAACCTTCAAATCAGACTGATCGGCAATCCAATCGGCCTGATGCTTCATCAATACGCCTTCGGCCAACGGGTCAAGGTCGTCGGGAATGTCTGCGCCGCGTGGCAATTCTTCCGGCAACATATCGGGCGACTGCGGCAATACCGGATCGGACCATTTCATGTCTGGTAGTTGCTTGGTCATGCTTTGCCTGCAGGTTTCTTTTCCTCTGGTGCGCGAACGCCGAGGAAGTCTTTACGAAGCTGCGAGATTGCAGACGCAGAAAGACCGGCTTCCTTCGCCACGGTTTCAATGACTTTTTCGGTCTTGGCTTCAAACTCGGCTTGGACCTTCTGGCGGCGTGCGGTCGAGACACTTTGCGCAGCTGATGCAGCGCGCAGCGCGTTCGCCAGTTCCATCGCGCCCTTCGGATTGATACCGGCGTCACCGGCACTTTCGAGCAGCTCATAAATCAATGTCTTGATGGCTTCCGCCGCAACCAGGGTAAGGTCATCGGATGTCTCAGGGTCGAAACGCTCGGACATAGTGGCGGCGATTTCGCGGGTTTGCTCAAGACGGCGGGTCATCTGCGCAAGGCGCACCGAATGTCGGTGAAATGACGAGAATGCAGGAATATCAAAAGCAACGCCAAGTTCGCCCTGAACAGCGATCAGCTTAGTTTTGAACTCGCCGTAAATATCAACAAGTGTGCGCTCACGGTCTGCAAATTGCTGCGCGGCCCACGTAATGACCTCATCGCACTCTGGCGGCAATAGATCGATGGAGGAAAGACGGCCTCTGCCGCGCTGACGTGACATATCACGCCCCCGGCCGTGACGGGCGCTTTACACCTTCGATTGCAATATGGCGGTCAAGGTGGCGATGTCCAAGATCTGCGAGGGTTGCAATCTTGACAGACCCGGCATCAATGACCGTCACCGCATCCATGTTGCGCAGATACTCAAGCTGCTGGTGTATCCATGGCCGGTCCTGATGAATGGCAAAACGCGCAAGCACCTGCTCAATCAAAGACGATGACAGGCTCTCATTGGTCTGTTCGGCAAGCGCCTTCAGAATGATAAGACGTGCTTCTTCCCGGATTTTGTCAGCGTAATCGATTCCCAGAGTGTTCATTTGCGAGCCTGTTCCAATAATAGTTCGTGGAGACGTTCACTGGTCAGAGCGATGGGCTTCAGTTTTTCTTCCAGTGCTACAAATCGCCCACTCATCTCTGTCAGGGCCAGTTCCATGCGATGCTGCGCATCACGGTCTGGCAGGTGTTTCATGTCGTTCTCGATCGCCAATAATCGACGCTCATGATCAATGAGTGTCGAAGCATTGCGCTTTGCGCCTGATGTCAGCAAAGTCGTGATTGATGTGCCAACGGAAATCAGCAGAGCAATCAAAGAGAGCCACGGTACGAGAGGCGCGAGGTCCATTATTTAAATCTCCGTTGCTTACAGAGCTTTTCGAGCCGCTCCTGACAATCCACACAGCGCCGTGCAGACGGCAGCGCCGCCCGCCGATCGGCTTCAATTTCTTGGCCGCAACCAACACAATTCAGTGTGCCTGTTTGCTTTAACGGTTTACGTGCGGCAGCAATCGCGGCTTCGCGTTCTTGCTCGGTGCGCATGGCAGCAAGTTCATGAGCGAAGTTACCGATCTTCATTTATTTGGCCGATCTTGCGGAACCGGCACCGCGTCAGCCGCGATCACAGCAGCTGCTCGACGCGCTTCACAGGCGCTTAACGCCGCGCGATCCTTGCCCCAAAGCGGGGTCAATTCCTTTGCCGTCAAGTCACGATCAGGCAGCGTCACCGGCTTGTCGCAAGGCTTACGCGCTTCGGTGGGAACTTCGCCGCGCTGGAATTCAATGCGGATCGTTGGCAAGGGGTTCGTGGTTGAGCAGCCGTGTACGAGCACGGTCAATGCCGCTACCATCACGGTCAGGCAGACCCTCATTTTGTGCCTCCAGTTCGGAAATCTGATTTTTCAAATGGTCGATTGTGGCTTGCGCGACCAGATCAGCAGCACGCGCTGCGCGCATCTGCTCGATGATGTTCCGTGCAGCGGCCGCATTGGCCTTCTCAATCTCAAGCTGCCAATGTGCGTCGCGTGCGGCGGTCGCTGTGGAGGCGGCTTCCTCGATCCAGTGATTGACCATGACAGACGCACGCCAAACACCAAGGCCAGCACACGCAAGCAAACCGGCAATCAAAAGAGCAAGAAATACGGGACGAGAAACAAACGCTGGCATCAGCTGTTCCTTTCGCCATCCGGGCCGTCAGGGTTAGGAAGCTTGGCACGCGCTTGCGCCCAAAAATCCATAGACCCGAACCCACGATGCACACCAAGAACACCGACAATTAGTGTCGTTAAAGGAAACATTGCAATCTTGGCGTATTCGACGGCCTGCGTAGAGCCGAACACCGCGCCAAGGCCAAGAACGAAAAGCAGAAGCCATGCGGCACCTGCATTCACCCAAAGATAACGGCGCGTTGAGCGGTAGGACGGTTCTTTCATCAACCCACGTCCTCCGGCATGAATCGCTCCAGCGCGGCGTTTGTCTTGCGACCGACAAGACCGTCAGCAACAAGGCGGTGGTCACGCTGGAAGGCGCGAACTGCCTGTTCGGTTCCCGCACCAAAAACCCCATCGATCGACATGTGATAGAAACCTGCAGCGCGCAGCGCGCGCTGGATGTTGGCGACAGATGGGCCGCGCATGCCACGGCGCAGAATGGAATAATCCTGATCGCGGCCGAGAATGTCACCTTGGATTTCGGCGATAATTGTTTTCGCTTTCTTGAGGTAAGCGGCACGATCATTAAGGCCGTTTGTGCCACCGTTCACACGTTTGGTGACAGCAAGAAGATCGTCATGATCGGCAAGCGCATTAAGGTTGTTGGTTGACCAAAAAAAGAACGTCGCCCACGCGGCCCAAGGCCACGTTTCGAGCAAATCCGGGTTGGCCTCAAAATCTGTTGCGGTTGGTAAGAAGCGCCTGATCCATACAGTAAAATTTCTTGCATGGGCGCGACCGGTCAACTGGATGAGAGCGCGACCTCGATACCGCCTACCATCGCCGGTTTTAGTGTTGCCAAGATCAAGCCGCCCTTCGTAGGCAGCGCCGCTTGCATATTCTCGCAGTGTGCAAAAGCCGTCGCTTTCATGTGCGACCTGCGCGAGAAAGTGGGCTATCCGCAGCGGCGTGGTAACTTCGAAGAGCTCCAGAAATTCAGGCAGCAAAGGCCCGAAGGCCGCAATGATCGCCTGCTGACCGGTGATCTTATACGCAGGGGCGCGCGGCGCGAGTGCGGCCAAAACTGTATGGTTGATATGGGAAGCAATATTGGTGCGAGCGGTGAGCGTGTTCACATTTTGTGTCCCGATAGCTTGATCCGAAGCGAAAACTTGGATCAAATGTGCCAATCGGGATGGATGAGAACGCCCCTGACAGTGTCAGGGAATCCTTTAATCGTTGATCTACTTCAAGAAAAAATAAGTTCGTTACGGATATTAGTAATCAGCGACATGTGATAATGCGCTTATGCTTAAAACCGCTTCGCAATTTGAGCGATCTGCTGTGCGGTTGATGCCTGTTCAGTAGTGTCTCCACTCCGAAAATATACCTTGTCATTAAAATATGAGATATCAATTTGTGATGGAATAGTTATGGTGATAAACCCTAGACCAAAAAAGGAATTATAGTCTAAATTTGTGAGAATACTGGATTTCAATGGTTCTGAAATCCCACTGTTTTTGATACGGTCGCGCCACATCGCAACGTACTTTTCAACTGAGATACCCAACACATCAGCCTCGCGGTTGATCCCAACCACAAATCGTTTACCAACTTTCCTCGGTTCAATATTGTCTAGTTTGGCGATGCGTTCAGCGTGCTCAGGCGTGTCTGTCACGCCCACCAGCAATTTACCAATACGATTTGGACCATTATTCGCAATAGCCGTAATAGATTTTAGCACCTTGTCAACGGCGTTATCGTCCATTGTGCGATCAGTCGCCAAACGCAATATACCTTGCTTTAATTCATAATCAGATAGCTCAATTTCTGATCGGCGGATGAGCGCATCGATGTCCGCCGTAGAATGCCCTCCATAAACTACCGGACTCGGGTCCGCACTTACGAAGTATTGAGCGACGAGTCCCTTAACAGTATCGATGTTCTTCCGCCGCTCCTCAGGGGATGTTGCCTTCCTCCCCTTATCTATTCGATTAGCAAGATTGGTAATCGCCTTTTTAATCCCTGCATAGTCACTAATTTTGAGCTTATTCGTTACAATAAGCTCATGAAAAGCAATCAGAATAACAGAAAATACTGAAGGGAATGCATTCGTCTGTTTTTTGTCGAAAATTATCTCTCGAAGCTTATCCTGTTTCCCGTTAGAACAAACCTTAAGAATTTCATCTATGCAAAATTTTATTTCGTCGCTAAGTCTCTCTACACCATAAACCTCTAGTGCAGCTATAATTCGTTCTGCTTCACGGCTGCCACGTTGGTAAATATCATCCAACGCATCTTTTGATCGCTCAATGAGTTGGCCGCCGACTATGCAAGCCGCTATATCCGCAACACATTGTTCATCCATGCTGTCGCGTAAATCAGTCGCTCTAAGAATGCCTTGATTTACCCAAAACACCTCTTCGGCTTTAACGCTGTAGCCATGTCGCGTCATTGGTAAGTCAATGCTTATTGACGGCATTTTACTCAGCAAAAGTGTCTGGGCAGAGACATCACCTCGGAGGGTACAAGCTAATTCGCGCACACCTGTAGAAAAATCATTTTGCACACCTGCTTGACGACGCTCTTGGTCACTTAAGCGATGTCCATACGTATTGATACGATCAAATACATCATCCACTTCTATGTCAGATGCGTTTCGCATGACCGACAACGAGAGTGAATAATCCAAAAATGTGGAAACAACAGGTTGCGAAATCCGGCCCGGAATATCTATCGGCTGGAAAATTTCTGAGTCTGCCCTGGCTTTTGCCGTAGGGAAAAAATCCAAATTGAAGAGTTCGCCATTGATAGTAGCAAAAGCACCTTCAATAAAAGATACAATTGCATGAAGCCTTTGTAGACCATCTATGATCTCAAATGTGCCAGCAGCCTCTTCACGTTCGGCTACCAAAATTGCAGGAACAGGATACTTTCGTATTATAGATTCAACGAGCTTCTGCTTTTCTTCAAGGGTCCAAACCAATTTACGCTGATAACGCCGGTTCACATAAAGCTTATCTTGACTGAACCAGCTATAAATTGATTGGATTGACGTAGGCTGCGACGAAAGTTCCGCCATTGAAAATGCTCCCCCTTGAATTCAACACGGCATTAGCGGTTGCACAATGCTTCATGGAATGTCAACCAAATGCTTGATCGGTAAGCCTAGAATAGGCTTCCTTGCTTTTCTGTAAGGATACGCTTTCTTGCCCTGTAGGCTGAACGCTCGTGCATACCGGCAGCAAGCGCCGCCTGTGGTGCCGTCATTCCGGCCTCAAGAGCCTTGATCAGCCTTTCGCGGGATGTTGCATATTTCGCCATTGGTATCGTAAGTCGGACACCGCCTCTGCCAGAGCGGAAATGCCTACAAATTTTCTCGGCGGCTTCTATGCCCACCAGTTCAACCAGCCAGTGATCTTTCTTGATTTCAGCAGGAAGATAGATCGTCACTCCACCTTGTGCACGCACAAGTTCCCAAGCCGCCTCTTTACCAGCGACTTGGGCAATCTCAGTGAGAATTTCGGGCATGCGCGATCTGGTCATAGTTCCCGCTTTAATTAGACTTTATCTTAACAGCTAATCTGACACGCCTACCGAGCGTATTCATGGCATTCTGCCATTCTTCTTTTTTCAGATCGTTGAGTTGCGGTTTTCCCTTATAGCCACATACAGACCAGACTGTTTCCGCCAAGCCCTTGCCATTGGTCCGGCTTTCACGGGTCAGAATGCGCCATTGGGCTGTTACAATCTGCCCGGCAGGCTGATTGGCCCAATCCGGCAGAAACGTATCTTTTTTCCAATTGACCTCGGCAGCGCGGGTCAGCCACTTTTTAAGTGTCTCAATCGCCTTGTATGCGTCAGCCGGATCGTGAAGGAACCGGATATGATCGAGACCGGTCTGGCGATGAACAAAAGCAATCAGCGCCTCGTCATAACCGTTCGTCACTACACCGAGATTATAGGCCGCAATCCAGAGCGCCTGAAGCTTGGGTGCAAACTTTCCTTCAAGGCGTTTTCTCTTTCCCTTTAAAGGACGTTTAACGGTTGGATTGAAGCCCTTTTGATTGAGGTCTTCAATGACATTCTGCTTTTCATCCTCGGTCATTTCACGCAGCGAAACCTTGCCGGTCACGCGATGCAACATGCCGCGATAGGTGTCTTCGTCAAGACTAAGTTGATTTTTTGCAACGTGAATTACTGCGATAGAATTCATGATGTTGTTCAAACCTCACGCCTTCGCCATATCAATAGTGACGGCTTTCCAGCCCGCTTCTCTGCGGGCGCGCTGATAAAAGCGCACATATTCCTTGGAGCCGGTAATGCGCATGGCTTCACGGATGGCGCGCATGGCATCCTGCCAACGTGGATCATCGATATCGAGCCGCAGCAACATGAAAATCTCCGAGCGATTAACTTGACCTTCTTTGTCCGTGTTGAAAGCGCGGGTGATCACGGCCCGGATTTCAGGGCGGCTGTCTGCCGACCACTCTGTCAGGCATTCATCCAGTAGCCGCTTGGCAACCTGAAGCTGTGGGCCAAAGTCAACAAAATCTGCAACCTGTACGCTGATCTTTTGAAGCCCATCAAAGGTCTGATAGGAGCGGTTTCCTTTTGGCCCACCTTTAGTAACATTGTACTCCTGCTGTAGAAGCGCATCGAATTCACCAAGGTCCGTCATGGTATGACCACGAAAACGGCTGATCTGGTCGGATAAACTGGATGCAAAGCCCATGATCTTGCGAACCATTTCATCCTCAAGCTTATCGACCGCCTTAACTGCTTCGACAGGGATCAACTGGCCCTTGGCGTCCACCATGTACGGTTTGCCTTCGAAAATCTTGATTTCGGGCTTAAGTGCGGGTTCATCATGAATGTAAGGTATTGCTATCTCGGTCATTGAATTTCTCCTGATGATAGGCAAACGGAAACCAGTGAAACGACATTGGTGTCTGGTCTTTTGATTTCGTTTGAAATGATGCGGTTGGCTGCGCTGATATTGTGAACGCGCTCAATGTGCTGAAGGCGATAAATCTCATTGCCCAACTCATGAGCGCGCATGGCAGTGATCGCTAGCCATTCAAGTAGATTGCGCATGTCTTCCGCCGTAAAATGCAGTCCGCTTTCAAACCGCATGAGATTGCGACGGGCAGCAAACAGGCAATCGCTAACTTCGTATGGATCAAGGATCATGCCTTCCTCCCGAAATCTGGATGAACGACCTTTCCGTTATGTGAAACGACCGGCGTATTGAGTACTTTGGCTGCTTCGGCCTCCATGAAGGAACGGCCTTTCCGATCCATTTCCAGAAGCCGAAAGCCTGTCAGTTCAAGCTCCATGGCAACAGCCAACTCGGAGCAAAGCGACAACTTGGCGTAAAGGTCGGCACGGTGATGGCCGGTCAAAGGCTCATCAGCATCATAGCGGCCGATTTGATCTGCGACGGACTTGAGCGTGGTGGAAAGTTCAATGCTCATCCGACCAAACCCTCTACGTCACGGTTGGTCCAAGCAGCTTTGATATATTCATATGTGACGTCCGTGCCGTTGCCCTGAGCGACCATGCTTGCAAGCTTCATGGTTTTATCAATCTGACGAAGCGCACCGCCCTTCATGCCGATACCAAGCAAGAACTCTATTGCCTTTGTGTCGGTCACGCCCCACGCTTCTATGAAGGCGAGTAAGTCTTCCTTGTGTGGCTTCACATAGCTAAGACGCTTTCCGATGCGGCTTTTTAGTTGCGAGTGAGATGGGCCACCTGAAAGGTTATCCGTTCTCCTGATAAAGCGGCTGTGAATTTCATCGTTGCCAATCAGAGCGACGCCGCAGCCGTAGACATCAACAAAGTGGCGAAGTTGGTCGATTGCTTCATCCTGTAAGTTCTGTGCCTCATCGACGATCAGCAATGTGGGCGCACCGGCGCGCGCAAGTCTGCTACCGATCGCGCGGGTAAGCTTGGCCGGGTTATGCTGCATAACCTCCAGTTCTGCGGCAAGGTCGATCATCATGCCGTGCACAGTGCGCGTGTGCGGTGACATTGTGACCATGTAAACATGTGGACGCGTGGCCCGATAATGACGGCAAGTCATGGTCTTGCCGACGCCTGCGGGCTGCGTGATCATGACAAGTTCAGGGCCGCATTGCGCCCATTTCAATGCCTCTTCGATTTCCGCTGCGGTTCTGGTTTTGAAAAATGCAGGGGAGGTGGCAAAATCGCTAAGTTCTGCGGCGTCTTCCAGTGCATCAAGCCACTGTTGAACAAGCTTGTTCTGAGCATCGAGACGCCCATTGTAACGGCCAGAAAACCAACCGCTAAAAGTGCTTTCCGGCATATTAATCCGGCGTGCAGTCTCGATCTTGCTCCATCTATTTGCCGTCACTACCGGCAAAAGGCGGTCAATAAGCGCCCACCACGCATCAATATCTTTTTGTGTGCGATTGGCGGTCAATTCCGGGCCGGTTATCGGGCGGTCCCATGCATTGGCCGTGCGGTTTCCTATTGTGGTGCTAACGTCTTTCATTTAAAAGGTTCCTAGATTGTTTGGAATTATCGGGCGGGTGTGATCCCGCCCTTTTTTTTGGAACCGTACTCACTACTTACCGGCTCATGCTTTCCCTGTGGGAACTGGATAACAGTGGGGTCGCTGTCGATCCCGCTGAGCGCGCGGGCAAAACCACGCTCAAAATTTTCTTGGCTGATTGCGTCTGCGACGGCGTCTTCCTTCACGGCAAGATTGCCGCGAGCAATGCGGGTCACCTTTGGCCGAACAGGCTTCGGCTCCTCCGTGCGGTTTTTCTCGCCCTTGTAAATCAGTTCGCCGAGCTGCTGTGCCGATAGCTTCCGCTGTGCGTCGGCGGTAGCTTTGACACCCTTGATATAATCGCGGCGGGCGCGGGCATGACTGCGGGCAGCCTCCTGATCGAAGAAGCCCGTATCTGCGATGCAATCAGCTTCGCAAATCAGCGCATTGTTGAGGTCATAAACCTTGATCTTTCCATGCAAATCATCGGGGTCAAATCGGATCGTGATCTTCTTGCCTGCGTGTTGCGTAAGAGCAGAGTTCCAGTAACGGTTACCCTGATAATGGATTTCGCCGTTACCTTTACGCGTGCGAATGACTTCGGAAGCAAGCAGCCAAAGTGAACGCTGTGCGGCTGTCGCCTGACGAACAATCGACGTTTCCATGCTGGCGGCGAAAGTTTCATCGAAACTACGGCCAGCGCAGTTCAAAGCCCGACGACCGGCTTGCGCGTTGTGATCCGCAATCTGCGAAGCAACATGCATATGGAAATCGGGCAGCATAATCGCGCGGCTACCGTAGTTCTCAGGCTTCGCATCCGGCTTATTGCCCGTATAAGCCCCGGCGCAGAACGGGTGCTTGGCAATGTTATCCGCAAGATCGCGCCATGCGCGCTCAATCGGCTTTGACTGACCGGAGTAAGGGTTAGCCCAATGAATGTGCACGCCAAGAGTTGTCAAAAGGCCCTGCGGGTCTTCAACCTTAACCTTGAAGCGGTATCGATTAGCCGTACCACCTGAAATCCAGTGCGAGGCAAAAGCCCGACCGTTGTCGAGGACTATATCGTCTGGGATGCCAAAGGCTTCCACCATATCGCCGATGACAAGGCGCACGGTTTCCTTGTTTTCGCTATCAGACAGCCGCCACGCGACAATCTTGCCCGAATAAAGGTCTTGAATACCAAGCAAAAACATACGGATCGGCGCGTCAGACCACGGCACTCTGACAAACACGTCGAGCTTGTGACCGTCCATGTTCACAATCTGCATGGCATGCAGATGCGTGCGTAGACGGCGTTGCGCAGGATAAAGCATCTTGGCTTTTTCTTTTCCATCGCGTGCCAATGTCTGCACTTCAGCCGGAACTTCAGTGTCCAGTCGGCGGCGTAACGCGCGTTCTGAAGGAACTGGCGACCAGCCGTTCTTCTTCGCCACCTTCACCATTCGACGGTAGCATGAAGAAAAGCTCGGGCGTTCCGAACGTAGATAGTCCGCCGTAAGAAAGTCCCAAGCTTGGACATGGCAAGGTGATTGCTCGGAAGCTGCGGCAAAAGAAGGCGCGAGAGCGGCTAGCCAATCTGACCGATCATGATTCTGTACGAGTTTCCACCAGCGATATAGCGATCGCACGCTACCTCCGAACCGCTCACGCGCAAGTTCTAAGGCTGTATTGACTTTAATCCGTCCCCCGCGTCGCAGGTCGTCAGCGTAAAGAAGTGTTTCAAGACGGCGTTCACACCGGGCTTTATGCTCTGATGAAAGCGCCTCAAAACGTGCCCAAAGTTTGACCTTCTGCTCGGCTTCAACGTCGCAGTCGTCGTTTGCCGGTACTTCATGGACGACCAAAAGGCGTGTTCTCGCTGATTGCGGCAGAAGATCAACATGATATTCCCACCCACCACCCCGCCGGTCAGCTTTCCGGGCTTTTCCTTCAATGTGCTTCCAACGTGAGTTTTGCGCTACGAGTTCTATGCCTTGCCTAGACTGCGGGATACCGGGCAGCTTTTGTGCCGCCAGTTCGGGAATTGTGTACCATTCCTTCATGACTGCCCCCGGCGCTTAACATTGACCGGTACGGACGTGAGTTTTTTCAGCTTTGCCTTCAACTCACGCTGCTGCTGCTGTAGTGCTGCAATTTCGGCGAGGCGAACTTCATCGCCTTCGAGAAGTGTCAGTCCGTCTTCCGAAACCACCATATCCCAAAGCCATACCGCTCCGGTAGCCCGCACAAACGCTTTGAACCGCAAGAGGCTGATGTCATGAGTTGCCCGGCTTTCAGCCGTGTAAGCATCAATCGCGGCCTTGGTGATGTTTGGAAGACCAAGATATTGCGCCATGCGCGCGGCAATAACGGGCCGTTCGTAGGGGCACTGACGTATGGCTTCCGACATGGCGCGGCGTAATTTGGAACGAAACCGCTGCATGTCGAGTTGTGACACAGGTGTTCGAATAGGAAAGTGGTCAGAAGCAAAAAAGTCAAACTGATCGGGGTGGAGCTTGCTCATGCCGCATTCTCCTGATCAATGATTAAGTCTGCATGCGCACGTATACGCGTCCTTGTACTGGAACTCGCTCTGCTCCAAATCTCAACGAAATGAAGATATAGCTTTTCCTGTTTGTCAGGTGCAGGCGCGCGAGGCGCGTCGTCTATAAGCTGAAGTGCACGACTGATGTCGCCTTCCTCACGAAACGCAATTGCGGCACGACGCTGCAAAGCTGGTTCCAACTTGGCGAGTTTGAGTAGCGCAGACTGATTGTCGGCGATCGGCGTTCCTCGTACAGCTGCACGCATATCAGGGTGAAGGTATTGTGCAATCTTATGAAGCCGCTCGACCGATCGCTTCGACAAGCCGAGGCGGTCAGCCACATGCTCCGAAAAGCTGGCTGTCGCCGTTTCTCCGTCAAGCAAAGCGACAAGTTGTCGTTTTGCTCCCTGATCGCCGCCACGCGAGATTGCGCCGTTTTTTTCTTCCCAAAGCTCGCGGTAAGCCTTCACGAACTCGGCGCGATCAATAGCTGAAAGCTCGTTGCGGAATAGGTTCTCTGTTATTTCCTGTAAGGCCGCTTCGGTTTTGTCGGCCTCAACGATCAGAACATCTATTTCCGTTTCGCCATTAATAATTACGCCCCGTAAACGGTGTGCACCTGTAATAAGGGTGAATTTCCCACCCTTGGCATTTGGCGTGAAACGAACGGTAATTGGGTTTAAAAGCCCATGTTCTGCGATTGACAGAGCAATCGCCTGGGCGTGGTCTTCTTCGACGGCGCGAAGTCGATCGGATACAACAATATCAGCTATGGCAATACGCTTAAACTCGGCCATTATGCTACTGCCTTCTCAAGTTCTCTGTCAAAAAGGTTCAACGCTCGTTTAGCCATGCGGCGATATGCATCCTCGAACGTTGGATGTTCCAGGCGACGGTCTACGGCGTGAATGGCAAAAGCGATCGATGTACGCTGGCGTGCTTGCATGGTGACAATGCGCCGTTTCGGAACGCCGAATTGCGTCGCGAGAATATGTATTGCGATCTGACGAGCCAGGGCGGCGTCAAACCACTCATGGGGCGGGTCAATGACGTCCCGAAGAGCGAGATGTCGGAAACCGCACTGTTGTACCGCTGCGTAGCAGCAGGCCAACATTGTGCACCGGCTTTCTTCTTCACAATGGGGGTTGAACATGGCTCACCCCGCAATCTGCCGGATCAGACTAATCGTAACTGCTGCAATCGCAGAAACGGTGATCCAGATAATGGGATAAGTCGCAACCATTCGGGTGACGTTGAGGCGAAACCCGTAGCAATTTTCGATAGCAATTTTGTCATTGAGTTTCGGCATTGTGCGCCTCGTATTGTTTTGAGATTGTTTGGGGTGTGGCGCAGCTGCAAAGTGAGATAACAGCCGGGACGGATTTAACGGGGGGCAATCTTCCGTCCTGTCGGCACTCGGTTTGAGGTGCTGACGTTAAAGGCTAGAGTATCTCTATCGCAGCTGCGCCACGCATCACGCCGCTAGCGGAGGTTTCGGGGAGAGCTTGCCGCGTGATGATTGAGAATTGTATTCAGAGACGTGAATGCGATTCCGGGTTTTCGGATAGCGGTCACGAAAAACGACCTCGACCGGATAGCCCAGCACGTCTGCAATGGCGCGTTCGGCAGGTTCGTTAGGACGGGTCCAGATGTTCTTGACCCCGGACACGGATAGTCCATAGTCCTTAGCTATACCCACAAGCGTCTTTTTATCGCGACGCAGGCGGGAAAGTATCTCGTGACGGTCCCATTTAACGGGGTCAGTCATGGGCTTCTCCTCAAGAAGCGGATGGTAGTGCGTCCGCTTTTTGTTGGTTTGTTTTGTGCAATTGTTGCCGGTCATTTCCGGCGACCAAAGTAGGGATAGCAGATTTCTGCCAATTAACAAGCAGAAAATTGCTAGTCGAAAAAAATATGGATGATTTGGGAAGCCGCATTAAGCAAGCAGCTGAAACTGTCGGCGGTTTGGACCGCCTACTACCGTTTCTGGATGACGTTAAAAGACGAACTCTGACGGACTACGTGAGCGGAAAATCCGAGCCTAGAGTGTCAACTATCCTCGCAATTTCGCGGGCTACAGGATGTAGGTTAGAGTGGCTGCTTACCGGCCTTGGAGATCAGCTAGAGCATGAAAAGGAAGAGCCTCGTAACGCCGCAATCGAATCGGGTTTGATGAGACGTTTGGCGCGAATGGCAAAGCGCCTTCATGAGGACGCTGGAATCATCATTAGAGAAGAAGATATTGCCGTCGAAGCGGCTGAACTTTACAATATTCTACGTGCGCGCGTTGACGACTTATCCGATGCCGACGAAATTGAAGCAACGCTTCCGCAACTGGAAGTGAGATTAAAAAAGCGGTTAAAAACGGCTGCCTCGGCGCCAGGCACCGGTAAACGCTCGGCTTAATATTAATACCCACGCACAAATACTCCGTAGCCATTTTCATTAATGGCACAGAGTTTTTAAAGGTCCCAATGTCGGGTAATTAGTGACTATTGATGCGAAGGCACATCAGCTCTGTACGAGCCAGCGTATTGTCCGGAACTCTTATTCTGGTCGATATAGTCTCAATTTTGTTAGGAAATATATAGCCGAACGTGGGAGCCGCTGACGCCACAAAAGTTGGCATCATCTTGGATGCGAATCCCAAAAACTCGGCGCTCCAATAAACCTTATTGGAAGTGCGGTTAGTTACTGTGAAGCCAATTTCAAGTGTTGCCATTGGCAAGGTTGGTTCAGTCGGAACCGCTCCTTCAGTGACCATGAAATTATTAAAACGAACTTCATCACTGCCGCCTTGAGTTTTAGCGAAGTCACTCAGAGGCACGCAAGAAAAATCCCATTCGATTGGCTGATTGTCCGCTGTTGGTTCCGAAGCTGTTTGATCGGCGAACCCGCTGCCCGAGCAAGCTATTAAGCCTACAAAAGAGATGAACAGACCGGTAAACGATTTCTTCATCTAATATCCCCCTCAATTTCAAGCCCAATTCTCCATTAAGCAATTTTGCAAAATTCTCAAGAATTTTTGAAATACGCCCCCTAAAGCGGTGTTTTTGGTTGCATCTTACGAACGAAGAACCAAGGCGAGTAAGTTATATTAAGTTGTTGTTTTTTAAATAAAAAATACAAAGTTGTGTCAAAAGCAAGAGTATTGCATCTTAAAATTTGATATTCGTAGCTTGCGAGGGTTCATGCGGACCGCGTTGGCAGGGAGGATAAATCCAGCCTAGTTTAATGAAATCAATTATTTGAGGAAGTTTAAAGGCAATCTGGAGGGTTTTTAGGGGTGCTTTAAGTGACCAGCAGAATTTTCTATTACGGTCTCGCGTGCGCCTTTATATTAAAGCGCTGTTTGTCAAATTGCTTGTTTCTAATACGGTGGCTAAATGCCAGATAAAGTACTGTTTTAGCGCGATATTTCGGCATTTCTCGGTTAATTTCGGCTGTTCCCGCTTACTGTCAAAGATAGTGTCAAACTACACTCATTTTTGTTAAGTGGCCTTTAAAGGACCTAAAAGGCCGCTTGAATACCCATTAAGCCGGAGCGGCTTCGAAGCATTCTTGAACGTCAGCTGGGATGAAGCCGAAGGCTTCAAGATGCCCCGTCGCATCGCTAATCAATTTGCCGCCGAAAGGACCAAGCGTACGACGCTATGCTCGGCCGCCATCTCCCCCGAACGAATGAAGCACCATTCCAGAAACGGTAAAGATCCCGCTTCGGACTCATCATTGAGATGATTTCTGCTGCCTCCTGTGTAGAACTCTATTCCATAGCCATCCCTCCATATTTGGGAAAATATGGCAACATCAACGTCTGGGGTTAAAAATCTAAACGGGGAAATCAACTTGGGGATAAATCTGATCCTGCGGTTGTAAGCAGAGTTGATCCAAGTAAAGATAACGGTTCGATAAACTCTATATTGATATTTAGTAAATCTTTTAAATTATCAGAACCTCTCAACGTAATCGTTATTTTCTGTGCAATGTCGGAGACGATGTTAATGGTACAGCTATAATCTGCATTTAATGATGTTTTAATATTATTAGAGCGCCCATTGATGATAAAATCACCTTCGCCAAAAGCATCGATAGATTGCACGCTACCATCTCCCAATATGTAGATAGAACATGGCGATATACCGTCAGCGGCGGCCATTGTCGTAAAGCCGTAAGCTTTAATTCCTGCTGTCCCTACCCGATAAGGGTAAAAGTTTGTCTTGGTTTTCGCAGATTTAGGTAAGTTACCTGTTGTCGACTCTGCAATTACAAAAGGCTGCCAGTCCTCTGGATTGACTGACGTTGTATAGATAGAAAACCTGCCTAAACCGAATTCATCGAGGCGTATGTAATCCTGCTTATCGGTTCCGTTAGGGTCAGCCACAACAGCCCCATTTGTAGCTGTTATGCTCAATGAAGCGCCGGGTGGACCAAAAACAGTGCCCGTGTTCATGGTAAGTAGGTAGGGACATGATTGACTTGATCTGGGAGGGGCGCCGTTAGTCACAGAAATCTGCAATTGATCAATGTCGCCCCAGACGATCTGTGCGTTGGTCATGCTGGACGCATATTCACCGCCTCCGGACCATAAGCTGACCTTATAGCTCGCATAACCAGTACCAAAATTCTCTAAAATAATAATATTATTCAAAGGTATTTGCACGTCCACATATTTGTCAGCCACATTTTGTGAATCAACAGTTACCGGTTTTGTGAAGTATGAGGCGGGTACGTCGTTTCCATACATATCTGTCCCTCTCCAGGAGAAGGTAACTATATCACCCGTTGCCATTTCGCTATAAAATGCGCGCATTGTGACACCATTGGATTTTATAGCTGATTGAATTCCAATTATATTATATGGATAATCCGGGAACACTGGGGCTGGATAATAATTGCAGCTAGAGTTCTTAACCAGAATTGGCACGTATGGAGAGTACGACGCATTCGTTGAATAATCTATCGCTGTATAGTATACATTGTAATTACCGTTTGGTATATTGTCTATACTGAAGTTAAAATACATTGGACCCTGTGTTGGTCCATCTAGCACTATGTATGGTGGGGATGCTATTTCTCCAAATAGCACTCTTACATTATCGCCAGTGCTTATATTATAATAAGGCTTCACTATAACCACTATATTGTCTTGCGGTAAACTTTTTATATCAATTGTGCCGTTTACACTTTGCGGTAATTCGGGAGGGAAGAGTCTCGTGTCCAGTGATATTATTTTTTCCATTGGGTTTTCCATAAATAAATTATATTGTTACATTAAAAATTAGATCAATGACGAGAAATTCGCCATCAGGGGATTCATCCAAGGAAATATAAACGCGCTTTTTTCCTGAAGATCGACTAAATATATCAATAGATACTGAAGAATCACTTTCCAGGTTAATGGCACCATTATAGTTTGGATTTAATATCTCCAAATCCATAGACATAGGATTTACATTAACCTGGGTAATTATTGTCTTTTTTCCAGGTATTATATTGTTGATATACAGAAATATAGAACAGTATGAACCGTCGACGGTCAAAGCGCCGCTTGTATAGTTTATAGCATGGAATCGCCCGGGTCCCCGTCGGTAGGTGTCATAAGACGCCAAAGCGGACACAGGCTCTTTATCCCATACCGTGTCATAGGCTGTAACTTTTAGCGGTGCATAGCTTGAATCACTGTTTCGACAGAGTTGCGCGAAACCATAGCCACGCTCATTAAGTGAGAGTGTGGTAATTTTTCTTCTAAGAGGGTCGCTTAATATATAGCCATCACCGTCCGTATATATTGTGATTGAGTGCGCCGGAATACCACGTACGGTAACAAGATCGTTGGCAAGTGTTATATTATGTATCCCATCCACGCAGGCGGCTCCTTGTGTGGATGATATAGATAAATAACTATTTGTATTATTTTTTTCTATAAAACTGTATGACATCATAATGGTTGCCTTATTTTTTTAATATATATATAATAGTGATATTTTTTTATTTAATATTATAGGTGTATTGCGTTCTTAAAATGCCATTGTATTTCGGATTACTTTGTATATTTACGAAGTGTTGTATTGGATGCAAAATATATTATTTAGTTGTTTTTTTGTAGTATCATTCGGATATTATGTTATATATATTAATATGATATTGTGATAAAAAAATTACTTCCGTTAAAAATTGAAATTTTATTTAATATTGAAAATATTTATTATATATAGTGATTGTATAAATCAACTTGGTATTGATGACAGTCGAAATTTGTCTTTTTAATTGATGCGGAGCAGTAAATTTCTACGGTAATCAAACCTTGTTCAAAATAGGGTTTGACGATTTAGACAGGCTTCTGCCAAATTGATTGGAAACCTTAAAATGCCTCAGCTATTTGTTAATTTGGTAAACATCTGTGAGCTAAAGATGTTTTGCTTCCTGTAAGCTACTGGGTTTCGTGGTGGGTTGAGCTGTTAGCCACAGGCTGAAGTAAGACGGTGTAAAACAGGTCTTCAGCAGTGCTATTGCTTTGCGCAAATTGTGACACTCAGAAAATCACGGTTGAACGTCATGTTCTATCTTCTGCCTGCTCCAGCCAGTAAAAATTGCGCGGAAAACTCTAATCATAAACGGTGCAGTTTTAAGGGAGGCAGAGCAAAATTTTGGCACTGCATGCCGTTTCCGCAGAGCATAAGTCCTGCCGCAGTGAAACGAGTATTGATAAGATTATGCTTCCAGTAAAAGGATTCAGAGCGAGTTCATATCTGATTCAATCAGATCTGAACTCGCTGCACAATTGCGTCCGAATACAACGTTTTATTGAACTTGTTGAAATTTTTCCAACAGGCCAGAAACTATATATCCGAGCATCTTAAACGGTTGGATTGTTATCAGGCCTTCTTGCGCTTACGGCCAGAGACAAAAACAACAAGACCGGCAACGAGGCCATACATTGCCCATTTGAATGGCAGCACGTCGGCCGTTTCGCTGCGGATTGGAAGAACGGTTACGGTGCCCGGACGGCTTTCGAAACCGGCTTTACCTTCGGCCTTCGCCTGTTCGATCTGCTGGGGGGAGACGACCCATTCTGCGCCGCGGGACTTGTCGTAAAACATGAAGCCACAACCGACGATAACGGCCACGACGAGTGCAAGAATAAGGCGGGGAGCTGTGTTCATTTTCATTCCTTAATATTTTCAGGCGAATGGCATCAACTTTTTGGCCGATGCGGCTATAAGCCGACGGCGTTCATAAGCAATCACGCCTGTCCCGTCTATTATTTAGAGAGGCCTTGTGGAGAACTGCCGCTTTCCCAATAGGGAACGGGTCCATAAAGGTCAGCCAGATAATCGATGAAAAGTCTCACTTTTGCCGGCAGGAATTGCTTGGAGGGGTACACAGCATGAACAGCGACATTGCGCGATGCGGCATATTCTGGCAGCACTTGCACCAGCTTACCCGTGGCAAGGTCGGGACCGATGTCCCATGTTGAACGCTGTGCGATGCCAAGGCCAGCAAGCACGGCCTCGCGCACCAATTCGCTCGAATTGGTTTGTAACGGGCCTTGCGGGCGAATGGTGATCGGTCCTTTTGGTCCTTCCAGCCGCCACGGATCATTATTATGCGGAGCGAGGCAGATATGCGCGTGTAGATCCTCAATTTTTTCGGGCATGCCACGTTCGGCAATATAGTGCGGCGAAGCCACCAATATACGCCGCACGGGTGCCAGACGACGCGCAACGAGGGTCGAATCTGACAATTCGCCAATACGAATCGCAAGATCATAGCCATCGCCGACAATATCCGCCATTTCATCAGAGAGCTGCATATTGACGGTGAGGTCTGCATTGGCACGCATGAACGGCACCAGATAGGGGGCAATATGCATGCGTCCGAATGTGGTGGGGGCCGAGATTTTCAAGGTGCCGCGCGCATTGGCCGAGCGCCGCGCCACAAAAGCTTCCGCTTCTTCGATGTTGGACAGAATGGCCAGCACACGCTCATGATAACCGTGCCCTGCTTCAGTCAATGCAATCTGGCGGGTCGTTCTTTGTAAAAGGCGCGTGCCAAGGCGCTCTTCAAGACGGCCCAGCCGTTTGGAAACAACCGCTGGTGACAGCCCGAGATCGCGTGCGGCTGCCGACATGCTTCCGGTTGCGACAACGCGTGCGAAAATCTCCATATCGGCCAGACTGCTCATCATGATAGTTTCCAATTCCTCCCGGCAGATATTCTTGTGACTCATCTAGCCGACGCGCGTGAGAGATCGCAAGGCGATTATGCCGCAGCGTAAAAACTGTTTCGCTATTTTCTGATTGGTAAAATATTATTACCACTTCATCAAGGCATAGTATAAAAAGACTGGGGAGGCGGAGTATCACATGAGCGGATTGATTATGCCAAAGCCGAGCGCTGCAGTTCTTGGCCGGCGGGAGCAGATTGTTGCCGATCTCCGGAGAATCGTGCCGGGCGAGGGGGTTGTCGATGCAACGAATGCTATGCGGGTGTTTGAGACCGATGGTCTGACCGCGCATCGTACCTTGCCGCTTGTGGTGGTTCTGCCTGAGACGGTCGAACAGGTGTCGCAGATTCTGCGCTATTGCTATGAGAATGAAATTCGCGTTGTGCCACGCGGTGCTGGCACATCGCTGTCGGGTGGTTCGATGCCGCTGGCCGATGCGGTTCTTCTGGTCATGTCGCGTTTTAACCGTATTCTGGAAATCGATTATCCCAATCGTGTGGCCGTGGTGCAGCCGGGCGTGACCAATCTTGGTATTACAAAGGCCGTTGAACATGAGGGGTATTATTATGCGCCTGATCCGTCGTCGCAGATTGCCTGTTCCATCGGCGGCAATGTCGCGGAAAATGCGGGTGGTGTGCATTGCCTGAAATATGGGCTTACGGCCAATAATCTGCTCGGCATTGAAATGGTGCTGATCACAGGTGAAGTTTTGCGACTTGGCGGCAAGCACCTCGACAGTGAGGGCTATGATCTACTGGGCCTTATGACGGGGTCGGAAGGCCTGCTGGGTGTTGTAACGGAAATCAGCGTTCGCATTCTGCAAAAGCCCGAAACGGCACGGGCCGTGATGATTGGCTTTCCCTCAAGCGAGCAGGCGGGTCAATGTGTGGCCGATATTATTGGCGCGGGCATCATCCCCGGCGGCATGGAAATGATGGATCGTCCTGCCATTCAGGCTGCGGAAGATTTTGTCCGTGTTGGCTATCCGCTGGATGTTGAGGCGTTGCTGATTGTCGAACTGGATGGTCCACCAGTCGAGGTTAATCATCTGATTGGCGCAGTCGAAAGCATTGCACTTAAAAATGGTTCGACCACGTGCACGCTTTCGCAATCAGAGGAGCAACGGCTGGCTTTCTGGGCCGGGCGCAAGGCAGCGTTCCCGGCGGTCGGGCGCATCTCGCCGGATTATCTTTGCATGGATGGAACGATCCCGCGCAAGGAATTGCCGCGTGTGCTGTCCGGTATGCGCGATCTGTCGGAAAAATATGGGCTTCGGGTCGCCAATGTTTTTCATGCGGGGGACGGTAATCTGCATCCGTTGATCCTTTATGATGCCAATGTTCCCGGTGAATTGCAGGCTGCGGAAGATTTTGGTGCGGATATTTTGCGGCTTTGCGTGAAGGTTGGTGGAGTGCTGACCGGCGAGCATGGCGTGGGCATCGAAAAGCGAGACCTGATGCCGGTTATGTTCAATGAGATTGATCTTGATCAGCAGATGCGGGTCAAATGTGCGTTTGATGCTAAGCACTTGCTCAATCCGGGCAAGGTCTTTCCGCAATTGCGCCGTTGCGCTGAACTTGGCCGTATGCATGTGCATCGCGGCGAGCTGGCTTTCCCTGATGTTCCCCGTTTCTGAGCTGTGGTTTTGATGATGAATGACATGAATATACTCAAACCACAGGATGAAAAAGGTGTCGTTGAAGCCGTGCAATGGGCTTTGACTGGGGCCAGTTCGCTTGAAATTATTGGTCGTGGCAGCAAGCGCGCTATCGGTCGGCCAATGGCAACAGCTGCGGTGCTGGATGTTTCCGGGTTAACCGGTGTCACGCTTTATGAACCCAACGAACTGGTGCTTAGCGCCAAGGCCGGAACGTCCATAGCCGAGATTGAGACGCTTTTGGCCGATAACAAGCAGTGCTTTCACTTTGAGCCGATGGATTATGGCCCCCTGCTTGGTGGCCAAGCGGGGCAGGGCACCATTGGCGGCGTGTTGGCCGCAAATCTGTCGGGTCCACGTCGGTTGAAGGCGGGAGCCGCGCGCGATCATATCTTGGGCGTGCGGGTTGTTTCAGGGCGCGGAGAGTTGTTTAAATCCGGCGGTCGCGTGGTCAAGAATGTCACCGGTTATGATTTGTCAAAGGGCATGGCCAATTCGTGGGGAACGCTCGGCGTTGCGACCGAAGTCACCTTCAAAGTGCTGCCAGCGCCTGAAACTGTGGCAACGCTTGCCGTGCGCGGGCTGGATGATGAAGCTGCAACCCGTGTGATGGCTCTGGCAATGGGATCACGCGAGGAGGTGGCATCTGCGGCCCATTTGCCGCCCACTGTCGCCAATCGGTTTCTTGATGGCAATCTCGGCTGGGAAGCTGCAACAATCTTGCGCCTTGAAGGCTTTGCACCATCGGTAAAACACCGTTGCAGCCAATTGCAGGCATTGCTGGGGCGTGGCATTACCATCGATTTGCTGGATGATAGTCCGTCGCGTCAGCTTTGGCGCGAGGTACGCGATGTGTTGCCTTTTGTGAAAGATGGCGATCAACGCGCAGTCTGGCGTGTGTCGATGGCACCGATGCAAGGCTGGAAAATGGTGGATGCGTTCCGCCGTTATGCGGGTGCGGATGCTTATTATGATTGGCAGGGCGGGCTGATCTGGTTGCGGATGGAAGCGGAAGCGGAGGCTCAGATTTTGCGGGCGCTGATTGCCAGACATGGCGGAGGGCATGCAACGCTGGTACGTGCACCGGAACTTCTGCGAACCAATATCGATGTATTCGAGCCGCAACCTGCCGCACTTGCAGCACTTTCACAGCGGCTGAAACATCAGTTTGACCCGGAGAATATTCTTAATCCGGGACGTATTTACCCAGAGCAGGCGGGAGTGTGAACCATGCAGACCCAATTCACGCCAGAGCAATTGCTCGATCCCGGTGTCAATGAGGCAGAAAAAATCCTGCGTAAATGCGTCCATTGCGGGTTCTGTACAGCGACGTGTCCGACTTATGTGACGTTAGGCAATGAACTCGATAGTCCGCGCGGGCGCATCTATCTGATCAAAGATATGCTGGAGAATAATCGTCCGGCTGACGAAGAAGTCGTGCGCCATGTTGACCGCTGCCTTTCCTGCTTGTCCTGCATGACAACCTGTCCCTCAGGCGTCAATTATATGCATCTGATTGATCACGCGCGTGCGCATATCGAAAAGACCTATCAGCGGCCATTTATGAATCGCCTTCTGCGTGGCATTCTTGCGCAGATTTTGCCTTATCCGGCGCGTTTTCGTGCGGCTTTGCAGCTTGCAAGGCTGGGGCGTCCCTTTGCCTCGCTGTTTGGCAAAAGCGATACGTTAAAGCCCATCGCTGCCATGCTGGAACTCGCCCCCAGACGTTTGCCTGCAAAGCGCAAAATTGAAACGATGAGTGCTGCAAAGGGGGAAAAGCGGGGCCGGGTTGCAATCCTCAATGGCTGCGCGCAGCCAGTCCTCAACCCCGGCATACATGCGGCGACCCTGCGTTTGCTTAACCGGCTTGGTATTGAAGTCATCACACCAAAAGGTGAAGGATGCTGTGGTTCGCTTGTGCATCATATGGGACGTGAGGAACAGGCCCTTGATCAGGCACGGCACAATGTCGATGTCTGGACGCGTGAAATTGATGCCGGTGGCCTTGATGCCATCATTGTCACCACATCAGGTTGCGGCACAACCATCAAGGATTATGGCTATATGCTGCGGCTTGATCCTGCCTATAAGGACAGGGCGGCAAAGGTTTCTGCACTGGCAAAAGACGTAACCGAATATCTGGCGTCAATCGAAATGCCAATACCGTCAAAATCTGCGAATTTGAACGTTGCCTATCATTCGGCCTGCTCAATGCAGCACGGTCAAAAGGTGGTGCGTCAGCCAAAAGATCTGCTGTTAAAGGCAGGGTTCACGGTGCGCGAGCCTTTGGAGGGGCATCTTTGCTGTGGTTCGGCAGGCACTTACAATATCATGCAGCCGGAAATTGCGACAAAGCTTCGCGACCGCAAGGTCAAAAATATCGAGGCCACTGGTGCCGATTTGATTGCCACAGGAAATATTGGCTGCATGACGCAGATCGCCACCGGCAGCCAGTTGCCGATTGTGCATACAATAGAGTTGCTTGATTGGGCCTATGGTGGACCAAAGCCCGCCGCACTTTCAGCTGCCGGATTTCACTGAGCTGATATAATGCAGCGGGAAGCCTTTAAACCCCTTGGTTTCTTTCAGAACGAAGGTCGTCTGCATTTCCTTGATGCGGGGCAGGCGGCGTAGCGTTGACATGGCAAAATCGGCATAGGTGTCGAGATCATGTGACACAACCTGTAGCAGAAAATCGGCGTCGCCGGCGATACTGTAACAGGCGATGACTTCATTAATCCCCATCAGCTCGGCAGCAAACTGTTCGGCTTCCGCTTCGCTGTGGCTGTCTATCTTGATGCGTACAAAAGCCATCACGCCAAGGCCGATGGACTTGCGGTCAAGCGTTGCACGATAACCAGCAATCACGCCATCCTCTTCCAGCTTGCGCACTTTTCGCCAGCTCGGAGAGGTGGACATGCCAATCTTATCGGCCAGAGCCTGATTGGTCAGGCGTCCATCCTCCTGCAATGCATCCAGAATCCTGACATCGGAAGGGTCGAGCACGGTCATAATAATCTACCTAAATTTTACGTTTTTCTGACAGTATCTACCATATTCTTTAATCCATGAGCATAGATAGACAGGATTGCCCTGTGGATGCGGTGTATTTCTCTTTGAGAAATATCTGCCACAGGGGTTCTCATGCAAGAAGATTTACGCATCGCAATCATTATCAACCCGGAACTGCCATTGGGCCTGCTGGCCAATACGGTTGGCGCTGTCTCTATTGGCCTTGGTGCCAGGTTACCGTTTATCGCAGCCCGACAACTGATCGATAAGACAGGCATCGCTATTGATATCAGTTCAGATCGGCCTGTTCCGATTCTTCAGGCTGATACAGACACAATTCGAGCCATTTTGTTGAAGGCGGCAACTAATGAACAACGGCAGGCTGTGGTTGCTTTTCCAGCCTTTGCCCGTCCGCTGCATGTCTATGCTGACTATGAAGCCGCTTTGCCGCAAAAGGAGCTTGCGACAGAAATCATTGACGGCCTGGGGCTTGCAGGTCCTGCAAAGTGGGTGCGCTCACTTACCGGCAGTCTGAAGCTTCTGCGCTAGAGTATTTCTAGCAAAAGTGCGAAGCGGTGTTGCGTGGGATAGTGCGTGAAAGCAAACAAATATAACATTACCAATGATTTAATCAAAACTGGAAATATTCTAGACGAGAATCTTTGATAGCCAGAGAACACAAGCAAGGATCGGCGTCTGTGTTTATAACCGGATGACTGAACTTGGTCGGCACAATCCCAGCGCACCGCATGAAATAGGTCGTAAATAGAATCATATCGCCCTAGTCGGATCCATGCAACGCGGTTGGTCGCGCAGATGATCGCCGAACGTTAACCTTCCATCTTCAGGACGCCGCCGCCGTGCGAGTGTTCGAAAACCGGACGCCCCAACGTCGGGCGCGCCCTGTCTTGTCAGACGAACCTAAAAATTAATCAAACTCTTTCAATCAGTTGACAGAATTTCTCTGGCTGCGCCGCTGCGTGGAAGGGAACTTGCTTCTCTTGCTACATGGGACAGATGGTCCGGTATCGCGGGGAGGAGCCCGCCGCGTGCCGCGACCGCAAAGCCCGGCGCGAAGAACGCGCCGAACGGGCCGCAAGGTCGGCCTGACAGGAACGGGAGGAGAAATGCGCGATGGCGTTGCAAATCAACATCGATAATGGCGGCACACTGACCGACGTGTGCATCATGTCGGATGGCGGTGTAAAGAAAACCAAGGTTCTGACCACCCCTTACGATCTTTCAAAGTGCTTCTTCGAAGGGCTGCAAAAGGCATCCGAAGTGGTTTATGGCGCGGCGGATGTAAAGAGGCTTCTCGAAGAGGTCGATCTCATCCGCTATTCCACAACGCAAGGCACCAACGCCATTTGCGAGCGTAAGGGGCCGAAGCTGGGTCTTATTCTCGACAGCGGTTCGACGATGCTTCCTGCGGCGTTGAAGGCGCACGATCCCGAGGTGTTCGAGGCGCTGGTGGGCGACCGCGTCAGCTTTATCGATCTTGCCAAGCTTGATGCGCCGGAAGCGGAGGTGGAGGTCGTCAAGGTCATCAACCAGCTCGCGGCGAGGGGCGCGAACCGCCTGGTTATCGCACTTGGTGGTGCGGGTTTCCTTGAGGCTGAAGAGCGGGTGAAGAAGATCGTGCTGCGTAAATATCCGCGCCATCTTCTGGGGGCCGTTCCGGTTCTCTATACGTCGGATCTTACCTCCGACCGCAATCCGGGGCGCCGCGCCTGGTCGGCGCTTATCAATTCCTTTCTGCATCCTTCGATGGAAGCCTTCCTCTACAACGCCGAAAACCGGTTGCGGGAGTTTCGCACCAAGAATCCGCTGCTGATCTTCCGTAATGACGGCGATGCCTCGCGCGTGGCGAAGACGGTGGCGATCAAGACCTATTCGTCGGGTCCACGTGGCGGCATGGAGGGCGTTAAGGCTTTTTCCGCGCTCTACGGTTTCCGTGATGCTGTGTCTATTGATGTTGGCGGGACCACAACCGACATTGGCCAGTGCACGGACGGCAAGGTTGCCGAAATCCGGCGTGGTCACGTCGAGGGTATCAGTGTTTCCTTCCCGCTTTGCGAGATTATGAGCGCGGGCGCGGGCGGCAGTTCTATCTTCAAGGTCAAGGACGGCAAGATCGCCATCGGTCCTGAAAGCGTTGGCGCCCTGCCGGGGCCAGCCTGTTTTGGACGCGGCGGCAAAGAGGCGACGATCACCGATGCGAGCCTGCTGGCTGGCCTGTTCGATCCGACTTCCTATTTCGGTGGCGGCATGGGGCTGGATCTCGCCCGCGCCGAAGCGGCCGTTCTCAGCAATATCGCCGAGCCGCTGGGTGTCGATCTTGATACGGCGATCCTTGCCATGTCGGATGCCTTTGAGGCGAAGATTGCCGAGGAACTGCACCGCTTCACGCGGATCGGACCGGACACTGTGATGCTCGCCTTTGGTGGTGCTGGACCGCTCAATGCCTGCGGTGTGGCCGAGAAGGCAGGCATCCGACGGGTCGCCGTGCCAGCCATGGCGGCGGTGTTTTCCGCGTATGGTATAGGCTCCTGCGATGTTTCGCAGGGCTATGCGGCAACGCTTGAGGATCGCTCGACGGCAGGGCTCGCCACAGCCCTCGACGCGCTGAAGCGCAAGGCCGCCCGCGACATGTTCGCCGAAGGCTTCGAGGAGGGCAGCTATGTGGTCTCGGCCCGTCTCGTCACCGAGACGCCGGAGGGCGAGAGGGTCTTCCCGCTGGGCGACAAGCCCGAGTTCCCAGCCGCGCTAGCAAGCGCTTCAACGGTCGAACTGGAACTGACTGCGGTGAAAAGCCTGCGTCAGGACGAGACGCGCCACGTCGACTTCCCGCGTAAGGCCGAGGCGAAAGCCGATGGCCAGCGCAAGGTTCTGGTGGCTGGCAAGGGCCGCATTGAGTTGCCGGTCTATCGCCTCGCTTCGATGGCGCCGGGCGATTATGCCGCCGGTCCCGCCATTCTTGAGGAGGATTATTTTACCGCCCGCGTGCCAGCGGGTTGGGGCCTCGTCGTTTCGGAGGCGGGCGACATCATTTTGGAACGGGAGGACTGAGCATATGAAAATTCCGATGACCGAATATCTTCGCATCGACCTTGAGACGGAGAAATGGGAATGCCGGGTCTGCGATCACGAGATCGCCCCCGCTGAGGGCAACTACAAGGAAGGGCTATTGGTTCATAACCGCGATCCGCGCGAGATCCATCCGCCAATCATCGACCCGGATCGCTACCGTTTCACCTTCAGCCCGGACCCGGAATGGGTACGCATCCTTGAATTCTGCTGCCCGAACTGCGGCACGCAGGTGGAAACGGAATACGCTATTCCCGGCCATCCGCCGTTGCACGACATGCAGGTCGATGTGCCTGCGCTGAAGGCCCAATGGGCGAAGCGCGGCCCGGACATGCTGCCGGACGCCGGCCCCGCCGTCGTTCCCGGACGCGGCCACGGCCACTGATGTCAGCGCCCCGCACAATGGGGTGCGGGGGGCCGGAATATTTTAAAGGGCGCGCTTGCCGGGGAGGGCAGCGCGATCCCCTTGAGAAAGATAGGGAGCGAGAATGAAACGCGTATCCGTTGATATCGGCGGCACCTTCACCGACTGCTTTGTCGTCTGGGGCCAGCAATATATCGAGACCAAGGCGCTGACCACGCATCACAATCTGGCCATGGGTTTCAACGAGGCTCTCGGCAAGGCCTGCTCGGTGCTGGGGCTGGAACTGGAGCAGATCCTGCAATCAGTGGATAGCGTGCGCTATGCCACCACGCTCGGCACCAACGCGCTGATCGAGCACAAAGGGCCGAAGATCGGCATGCTGGTGACAGCGGGTTACGAGGCAACTGTGCCGCTCAGCCGCGCCCGTGGCTATGGTGAAGGTCTCGACAATCTCGGCCAGCAGGACATGCCAAACGCCCAGCGTCCCGATCCGCTGGTCGAGCCGCATATGATCCGAGGTATCCGTGAGCGGCTTGATTTCCAGGGCGAGCTTGTCATGCCGCTGGATGAGGAAGACGTGCGCCGCCAACTCCGTGAGCTGGTGGATCGTGGCGCGCAGATCATCGTCGTCGCGCTGGTCAATGCCGTGGTGAACCCGGAGCACGAGCAGCGCATCGAGGAGATTGTGCTTGAGGAATATCCCTCACATCTGCTTGGCGCCATTCCGGTGATCCTGTCGCATCAGGTGGCTGGGCGAAAGGGCGAATATGTGCGCGCCACCTCTGCCATCGTCGACGGCTATCTGCATTCGACCATGTACCACGCGCTTTCGGCGCTGGAGCAGAACCTGCGCACACACAAATACGAAAGGCCGATGCTGGTCATCCACAATTCCGGCGGCATGGCCCAGCTCAACTCCACCGATGCGCTCCAGACCATCCACTCCGGCCCAGTCTCGGGCATCGGTGCGTCCGAGCATATTGCCCTGCAGGCAAGCCTTGGCAATGTCATTGCCACCGATATGGGCGGTACGTCCTACGACATCGGCATTGTCGTCGAAGGCGGGGTGAAACACTACGACTTCAATCCGGTCATCGACCGGTGGCTGGTGTCGGTGCCGATGGTCCATCTCGTCACGCTCGGTGCTGGCGGTGGTTCCATCGCTTCTTACGATCGCATGTATAAGACGGTAAAATGCGGCCCGGAAAGCGCCGGCTCTGATCCAGGCCCCGCCTGCTATGACCGTGGCGGTCTGCGTCCGACCGTGACCGATGCCGACCTTCTGCTCGGCTATCTTGATGCAGCCAATTATGCCGGTGGCTCGATCCCGCTCAATCCGCGCCGCGCCAAGGCGGCCATCGAGGATACGCTGTGCGATGAACTTGATTGTTCGGTCATTGAGGCAGCGAAGCTGATCCGCGAGAAGGTGGACGACAACATGGCAAACGGCCTCTTCACTGAGCTGCGAGCCAGGGGGTACGACCCTAAGGACTTCACCATGCTGGCCTATGGTGGCAACGGGCCGCTGCATTGCTGCGGTATCGCGCAGAACCTCAATATCGACAATATTCTGGCGCCGCCGCTCTCGTCGGTGTTCTCAGCGGTTGGCGCTGGCAATATGCACCAGCTCCATATCCATGAACAGTCGCTCTACATGGTGCTCTACGACAGCAACACGCGCCACATCTTCGACGATTATGATCGTTTCAATGCCATAGTCGCTGAGTTGAAGGAAAAGGGCCGTCAGGACCTGCTGCGTCAGGGGGTGCCGCTGGAAGACATCCGTCATGATTTGGAACTGGACATGCGCTACGGCAACCAGCTGGTGCAGACCACGGCGGTTATTCCCAAACATGAGGTGTTCGGGCCGGGTGATGTCCTGTCTATCATCTCGCAGTTTTCGGCCGACTACGGCAAGCGTTTCGGCGAAGGCTCGCAGGCACCGGAAGCGGGCATCCGCATCAATACGATCCGCGTCGCTACCTATGCCCGCCATGAGACGGTCCAGTTCGAGGACATCAAGCCCGTTCCGAAGCCCGAGCGCAAAGCGCCACCTGCGCCCTCAAGTCATCGCACTTGTCATTTTGTCGGTCATGACGGGCCATTCGAAACACCGGTCTGGGCGCGCAAGGATCTGGAACCCGGCATCGAAATCGCTGGTCCGGCGATTGTCGCCTCGGAGGTCACGACTTTCCTCGTCAATCCCGGATGGACCTATGTGACGGCGAAGCAAGGGGCTTCTTGGTTTCTGCGCAACGAAAGCGCCGTCACCCGCCACTGAAAGGCCAGCCCGGCGCAGGAGGAGCGCCGGGCCTAACGCCCAACCCGACTGGAGGAGAATTCCATGAACAAGATCGACATACGGGCCAAGACGCCCTCACTCGAAGAGATGAACCTCATCAAGAAGTTTCTCGACGACACCACGCTGTTCCTCGGACCCGATCCGGAGATCATGCAGAACCACGACCTGATGCCGCGCACCGCGCAGGAAAATGAGGCCATCGCAAAGGTCTCCGACAGCCACATCGTCGCCAAGATCCGCGACCGCATCCAGTCTGGCTGCGATGAAGGCTATGAGATGGTTGAGCAGATGGGGGCGGCCCCCGGCGCCAAGTGGGGTGACGTCATCACGGGTGTCTATTCTGCGTCCGGGGACCTTGCCATCGCCTCGGCGGGCGGCGTGCTGATCTTCTCGGCGCTCGTTCACCACCCGATCAAGTTCATTATCAAGAACTGGATGAACGATCCAACGGTGGGAGTGAAAGAGGGCGACGGCTTCATCCACAACGACAGCCGTTATGGCAATGTCCACAACACCGACCAGTCGATGATCCTGCCGATCTTCCATAAGGGCAAGCTGGTCTGCTGGGTCGCGTCGACTGTGCACGAAGGCGAAAACGGCGCCATCGAACCGGGGGGCATGCCTTCTATGGCTGAAAGCCCGTCCGACGAGGGGCTGAAGATGTCACCTTTCAAGGTGGTCGAAAACTATCAGATCAAGCGTGACATTCTCACCTTCTTACAAAATTCGGTACGTGAACCAAAGCTGCAATATGAGGACATGAAGGTGAAGCTCTTCGCCTGTCTGCGCATCAAGCAGCGCCTTGAAGAGACGCTCAACTCCGACGGGCCGGAAGCGCTGGTCTCGACCCTGCGTCTGACGATGGAAAATGTTCGCGCCGAAGTAAAACGCCGCATTTCCGAATGGCCGGACATGACGGTGAGAACCTATATCATCCAGGATTCGACACTGCGTGAAAACTGCGTGGTCAAGATCAATTGCAAGCTGACCAAGACCGGCGACCGGCTGATCTTCGACTTCCGGGGATCGTCGCCGGAATTCACCAACCGCGCTACGAACACCATCGTCGCCGGGCTGAAGGGCATGCTGGCGCAGGTCTTCCTGTGCTACGTCTGGCCCGACTTGCCGCGCGGGCAGGCGGCTTTCGCGCCAATTGAGGTCATCACCGACCCGCATTCGATCGTCAATTGCTCCTATGACGCGCCAAATTCACAGTCGCTGATGTCGATCTTCACCGGCTTCACCGCTGGCCAGCATGCGGTGGCGAAGTTTCTGTATTCCTGCCCGGCGAAGTACACCAAGGTTCACGCCCCAACCTTCAACATGATCAACACCTTCATCTGGGGCGGGGTTAGCCAGCACGGCGAAACGCTCGGCAATCTCTGCGCTGATCTGAACGGCATGGGCGGCGGCGCGCGGGTGGACCGTGACGGCGAGCACGCGTTGGCGCCGATCTTTGCCACCATGGCCGATATCGGCGAACAGGAGCTGAACGAGGAGGAAGTGCCCTTCCTCCAGCTGGTTTCCAAGAAGATGACGCGTGACGCCATCGCGCCCGGCAAATATCGCGGCGGCCAGGGTTACACGATGATGGTTGCCACCAAAGACAGCGAGCAGTGGGGCTTCATGACTACCGCTGAGGGCGCCAAGATCCCGCCGCTTCAGGGTCTGTTCGGTGGTTATGCCTGCGGCACCTATCCGCTGTGCAAAGTGCAGGATGTTGACGTTTACGACGTGCTGCTGAACGAGCCGGAGAAGTTCCGTCATTCAATTGAGGAGATCATGAACGAGCGGCCCTTCGACGGGGCGAAATATACAACTCATCATATGGGTATGGGCTTCGACATCTCGAAGCGGGGCGAGCTTTACATGATCAGTCAGGGCGCGGGTGCAGGCTATGGCGACTTGCTTGAGCGCGATCCGGTCGGCGTCATCCGCGATATCGAGGAAGGTCTCATGTCGCCGGAGGTGGCGGCCCGGATCTACAAGGTAGTCTTTGATCCGGTGACGCTGGCTATTGATTTTGATGCAACGGAGAAAGCGCGAGCCGACGAGCGTAAGGCGCGCATCGCCCGCTCTGTACCGTATTCGGAGTTCGTCAAGGGGTGGAACAAGCCGAAGCCGCCGGCCCATCTCCAGTATTTCGGTTGCTGGGGCGATGACGTTGGCACGCTCTATATGGGCTCTCCGGAAAAGACCCGGCGCGGTGATGAGCCGAGGCCGAACTATATGACACATCCTAAGGATGTGCGCATTGCCGAGCTGGAGTCGCGTTTGGCCGCCCTTGGCGCGATGGGGGGCGAAAAGCAATGAGCACAAGCCTTGCGGATATGCTGCCCGGAGGACCGGGCGCAAACCGTCTGCGGGTCTGGCTGGAGTCGTCGGGCTATGCCCGGCGGCTCCTTCTGGGTCCTGAGGGAGATCCTTGGGCGGAAGGGGCGGCGAAATATCTCTCCTTTTTTTCACAGGCGCGCGGCCTTTTGCGTGATGATGTCGCCGTTGTTCCCGTTGGCGATCTTTACCGGTCATGGATTGCGCGTCATCCGGGGCTGGCCATGGAGATGGCCGCCAAGAAGCGCGCAACCTTTCCGCTCCGCCGCATGTTGGAGGAGGAGGGGCCGCGCAAGCTTCTGGATGAGGTGGCGGAGGCGGTGGCGGCCAATCTTCAGGGACAGGTTCCCATGGTTCTCGCCATGCCGTCGCCTGCTGTCTGGCTCGACGAGGCGCAGCGCATGGTCGGGCGTGAACCCGAAGAGCGCGACGATGACGCAGTAGAGGATGCTGCGATGTATATCGCCGATTTCGTCCGCTGCGTTGCCGCACGGCCGGTTGGTGGCCTGCTGATCGAGGAGGCCGAAACAGAGCCCGGTCCGGCGGATCGCTATGCGCCGGTGTTCAATGCCGCCCGCCACTATCGTTGGGCCGTGGTTGGGCGCGGCGTTCGTCCGGGGCAAGAAACCCTGTTCGATGCGGTGATCGGCGGCGGCGATGGAGTGCAAGGTAAGGACGTCAGTGATCCGCTCTTTGCCGGTGGTGATCTGCCGGAAGGTGGCGCTACGCAATTCCGCTATGCCCGTATTCCGCCCTGCCATCCGCCAGAAGCCGTGCTCGACGCGCTGGTGCGGATGCGCGCCTGACGTTTCCTCAAGCGTCACACGCATAGGAAAGCCGGGGCCGCAAGGTCCCGGCTTTCCTGTGTTTGCACCGGCTTGTCAGTCGACGATGGTTGCTTGAGTGGCGGCGCGAAGCTCAGCCTCGCTGATGCCATCTGCAAGCTCGACGATCTTCAAGCCGCCTTCGACCACGTCGAGCACGCCGAGATTGGTGATGATCCGGTCCACGACCTGTGTGCCTGTAAGCGGCAGAGTGCACGCCTTCAGGACCTTGGGTTCGCCTTCCTTGTTGGCGTGATCCATCAGCACGACCACGCGACCGACACCGGCGACGAGATCCATCGCCCCGCCCATGCCTTTGGCAAGCTTGCCGGGGATCATCCAGTTGGCGAGGTCGCCGGTTTCGCTGACCTCCATTGCCCCGAGGATCGCCATGGCGATCTTGCCGCCGCGGATCATGGCAAAGGATGTGGCTGAATCGAAATAGGCCGTGTTCGGCATTTCCGAAACCGTCTGCTTGCCTGCATTGATGAGATCGGCATCCTCCTCGCCCGCATAGGGGAAAGGTCCGATGCCAAGCATTCCATTTTCCGATTGCAGCGTCACCGAGACGCCTTCGGGAATGAAGTTCGGCACCAAGGTCGGAATGCCGATGCCGAGATTGACATAGGTCCCATCGACAAGTTCGAGCGCGGCGCGTGCCGCCATCTGATTGCGGTCCCAGGCCATCAAGCATCCTCCCTCTGACGAACCGTGCGTTTTTCAATGCGCTTTTCGTGTCCCCCCTGAATGAGGCGGTGCACATAAACGCCGGGCAAATGGATGTAATCGGGATTAAGGCTGCCGGTCGGCACGATTTCCTCGACCTCCATCACGCATACCTTGCCGCACATCGCCGCTGGTGCGTTGAAATTGCGCGCTGTCTTGCGGAATATGGCGTTTCCGGCTTCATCCGCTTTCCAGGCTTTGACGATGGCGAGATCGGCGACCAAACCCCGTTCCAGAATATAGGTCTCATCGTCGAATTGCTTGTGCTCCTTGCCTTCGGCGATCACTGTGCCGACGCCGGTTTTCGTGTAGAAGCCGGGAATACCGGCACCGCCAGCGCGCATGCGCTCGGCCAGCGTTCCCTGTGGGTTGAACTCAATTTCCAGTTCGCCAGCGAGATATTGCCGCATGAATTCGGCGTTCTCGCCCACGTAGGAGGCAATCATCCGGCGGATCTGCCGGGTGTCGAGCAGCTTGCCAAGACCGAAATGATCAACCCCACAATTATTGGAGGCAACAATGATGTCCTTCACGCCGCTTTCGACCAGCGCATCAATGAGATTTTCCGGAATGCCGCACAGGCCGAAGCCGCCTGCCGCAATGGTCATGCCGTCGAACAAGAGCCCATCAAGCGCCTGCTTTGCCGAGCCATAGATTTTTCTCCCGCTTGCGGGTTGTGTCATGTCTTTCTCCTCTCTTTCATACGATCCGCCGCACCCGGAAACCCCGCCTCGCGGCGACGATTGGCAACGGTCCGGCGTGAAATGCGAATGCCCCTGGCATCGAGAGCCTCGGTTATGTCGGTGTCTGTCAGCGGCCTGTCCTTTGGTTCCGTCGCAATGAGCTGTGCGATCAATGTCGCGATCGCCGGGCCGGGCACACCTCCACCATCGGGGCGCGCCGTGCCGCCGCGCGCGAAGAGGGCCGAGAGCGGCAAAACCCGCACGGGTGTCTCGACCGTCAGGCCGGTTCGGATCCGGCTGACGGTTGTTTCGTGACAGCCGATGGCTGCGGCCACCTCACCATTGGTCAGTGGCTGAAGCCTCGCTGGGCCGTGTTCGAGGAAGTCTTGCTGGACGTCGATGACGAAGGCTGCGACCTCCAGGATCATGTGGTTGCGGCGTTCCACGGTGCGTTCCAGCCAGCGCGCCTGTGCAAGTGCGTGTGATCCACGCTGCCCGGCCTCAGGGTCGACCGTGATTTTCGGCAGGCTCTCGCGGTTGAGCGTGACCTGCCACCCACCGCTCTTGTCGCGTTTTATCAAGAGGTCCGGCGGGCGGCGAAAATCCGATGGCGTTTCGAAGCGTGCGCCCGGCTTGGGATCGAGGCGGCGCAGCTTGGTAACCATCGCGCCGAGCTGCTCGGCATTCACGCCGCACTGATCGGCAAGCGCTGCCATGTCGCCGCGCGCCAGCAGCGGAAGATGGGCGAGAAGTCTTCGCATCGGTTCGGTCAACGCACCCTGATCGGCGATTTGCAGGCCGAGGCATTCGCTGAGAGAGCGGGCGAAGAGCCCGGCCGGCTCCATCTCCTGAAGACGCGCCAGCACTTGCGCTGCCTCGGCAGGGGAGCAGATGGCACGTGCTGCTATGCCCTCTACCTCCATGCCAAGCCAGCCGCTTGGCTCCAGTGCCTCGGCGAAGGCGAGGGCGATGGTGCGTTCCCGCGGGGTACGGAACAGAAGCCCGATCTGGGTGGTGACGTGGCCATAGAGGCTGGCGGCTGGCGTAGCCACCCGTTCGCTTTCCCCTTCCGCCGCGCTGAACGGGGAGGGACGCCAGCGCGGCGGACCGCTGCCGGTCTTCGGCGCGGGAAAGGGGAGTTCTATCCGCAGGCAGGGATTGGTCGCCGCCTCCTGGGCCAAGGCGCCAGCAAGTTCCGCATTGTCCATCTGGAGCATAATCATGGCGCGCTGCATGATCTGCGTCATGCGCAACGAAGCGGTTTGCCTCAAGGCTATTGCGTTTATGCCGCGCATCCCTCAGATCCGCGCCGGCATTTCGCCGAGCATGCGCGGCTGGATTATGAAGGCGTCCGAGACAAGGCCGGGTCGGGGTGTGAGCGGCATGCGTTCGCCAAGCCAGATGCGCGTCGGTAATCCCACGACGGTGGCTCGGCGAAGCGCCTCGCGGTCGCCGGGCAGGGCTGCCAGCCGCGCGCGGATGTCCGCCTCGACGTGAGCGTCAAGGTCCTCACCGATGAAAACCAGCCTGCCTCGCTGATCTGCCAAAGCACCGGATTGGGGCCAGGCGCTGAGCCGCACTGGCGCATAGGCGGCCTCGTCGACACATTGTACCGCAACGGGTTGATCGAGACCGGCGACGCAGACGAGGCCCTTCACCCTGAGCAGCCGTCCAGCCCAGCGCGTGAGGATTTCACCCATTGTCACCGCAAAGCCACGCCACCCGACCGCTTCGTCCAGTGTAACGACAAAGCTCGAGACCTTGCCGGAGTGCGGCTCGCAGTGGAAGACGCTCTTGACCGCATTGCGCTGGCCGGAAAGCCAACCGGTTACGGCGGTGGGTGTCTGGCCGGAAACATAAAGTCCGCCTCCAAAAAGAACCTCTGGACTGGCCTCGCCATGATGGAGCGCAAAGCGTTGTGCCGTTGGGTTCAGCGCTTCAAGTTCCCGCTCCAGCGCGGTTCGCTCGGCGCGGCTGGCGAGATCGCATTTCGACAGCAACAGCCGGTCGGCAAGACTGACCTGCACCCGTGCCTCCCTGTGGCGGGCAATTTGCGCGCGGGCGCGCTCCGCATCAACCACGGTCAGCACGCCATCACAACGAAAGCGGGCGGAGACCTGCCGGTCCTCCATCAGTGCGCGCACTACAGGGGCTGGATCGGCAAGGCCGGTGGTTTCAATCAGCACCCGGCTCACCGGCGCGATCTCGCGTCGCGACATGCGCTCATGCAGCCGCATCAGGGCTCCCATCAAATCGCCCTGAACGGTGCAGCAGAGGCAGCCGGATTCGAGAATGACCAATGTGTCGTCCACGCGCTCGACGAGATGGTGATCGATGCCGACATCCCCGAACTCATTGATGAATATGGCGACGCCCGCCATATCCGGGCGCGCCGTGAGCGCATTGAGCAGGGTCGTCTTGCCGGAACCGAGAAAGCCCGTCAGAATCGTCACCGGCACCCGGCCACAGGCATTCCCACCGGAGAAATCGCTTTTTTTGTCCATTATTGTCAGTCCTCCCGAATGAGAGAGAAGCAGGATTCTTGCCACGTTGCGCGCAGCGGAAAGGTTGAGGCAGGAACAAGGGCTTAGCGAGAACATCGCTGACAGGCCGCATTTCAGAACCGTCCGGAAATCGGACGGTTGGCGTTCGGTGTGCGGCCAGTGGCCGGTGTGATGGCGCCGGGTGGGGGGCAAAGGCCGCAAAAAATGAATGCAATAAGCGCTTTTTTGATGTTAACCTCTCACATCGGCGGCGTCATGGCTTGGGAGAGCAGGCGGCTGGGGACCACTGTTTCAGGGAAGGAACGGTGGTTTTTGAGTGCTCTGGGGCCGCTGTAAATGGGAGGAATAACGACGATGACCGGCCAAGGTTCGCATCGGACATTTTCACGTCCGGAAAATGACGGCAAGATCATGTCATCCTGGGAGCGTTTCATGGGCGGGCAGGACCCAGCCTCGGATGCGCTTAGAAGGCTGATCGACGACTCCTGGCGGCGCTGCCATGGCATTGTCGATCCTGGGCGTTCGCATGCGCCTGATCCAGTGGTCGAAGAGACGCTGCACGGTATACTCGGCGATAACCGCGACCTTGTCAAAGCCAGCACCCCGGTCATGGCGTCCGCACGCGACTTTCTGTTTGAAACCGGCACGGTCATGGTGCTGACTGATGCGGAAGGGGTGGTTCTGAGTGTGGAGGGCGATCCCATCTTGCGCGATCCGGCGGAGCGCATTCGTCTTATGCCGGGCGCGAACTGGAGCGAGGCTGTCTGTGGCACCAACGCCATTGGCACAGCGTTGCAGATCGGCCAGCCGATCCAGATTCATTCGGCGGAGCATTATTGTTCCGGAATCAAGCGTTGGTCCTGCTCGGCGAGCGTTATCCGCGATCCGGTGAGCGGTGCGATACTTGGGGCGATCGATATTTCTGGCCTGAGCGAGAGCTACAGCCGACACACTCTTGCGCTGGCTGTGGCCGCTTCCGGGCGGATTGAGAACCGCTTGGGGCAGCGGGAGATGAAGCTGCGCTATCGGCTTCTCGATCATTGTCTTGAGCGGCTGCGCGCGCCAAGTGGCGATGGTCTGATTGTCTTCGACCGCTCTGGTCGGGCGATTAAAACCAATGATCGGGCCGCCTCGCTGATGGCAGAACTGGCCAAGGGGCGGGGCAGTCCCACGAGCGCGATCCGCGATCTGACGCTGCCTTGGCGCGAGGGGCGCGTGGCACCCGAAAATATGCCAGACTGGATCGATCACGACTGGATCGAACCGGTGCTGCTGGAAGGAGAGCGGTTGGGGGCGGTGCTGGTTCTGCCAGGTCGCAGCGCCGTCGTGCGCCGCGCGGGCCTGCGGGCCTTGCCACGTGGCGCTCCGGCTTGTGCCGATCCCTTCGACCGTCTGATCGGCCATTCGACGTCCCATCTGGAGGCGGTGCGGCGGGCCCGCCTGTTGGCCAAGAGTTCAGTGCCGGTTCTCCTGCTTGGTGAAACCGGTGTCGGCAAGGATGCCTTCGCGCAGGCTCTGCATGCCGATGGCGCACAAGGATCTGGCCCCTTTGTCGCCATCAATTGTGGTGGCTTCTCCCGTGAACTTCTGACCAGTGAGCTGTTCGGCTATGCCGAGGGTGCCTTCACCGGCGCACGGCGCGGCGGCATGACGGGTAAGATCGAAGCCGCTGACGGCGGTACGTTATTCCTCGACGAGATCGGCGAGATGCCACTTGATCTCCAGCCGCATCTTTTGCGCGTGCTCGAAGCCGGAGAGGTTTACCGCATCGGCGAAAACCATCCGCGCAAGGTCAAGCTGCGGCTGATTGCGGCCACCAATCGCGATTTGAGGGCCGAGGTTGAGGCAGGCCGTTTTCGCGCCGACCTTTTCTACCGGATTGCCGTAACGACGTTGCGGCTGCCTTCCCTGCGCGATCGGGTGGGTGACCTTTCTGCGCTGGCGGAGTATCTCCTTGCCGAAATCGCACGCCGATACGAGATCCCGGTGCCAGGTATAGAGCGGAAGGTTCTGGAAGCCTTCCATCGTCATGATTGGCCGGGCAATATCCGCGAGTTGCGCAACGTGCTCGAAGGCATGCTGCTCGAAAGCGGTGGCGCGAGCCTTGCAGCCGATCACCTGCCACCGGAGCTTGCTGGCGCGAACCGGCAGGACATTGCCATTGGCTCACCAATTGCGGCCATAGGAACGCTGGTTCGTGCCGAAAGCGAGGCCATCCTTGCCGCCATCCGTCGCCACCAAGGCAACTTGACCTCCGCCGCGCGTGACCTCGGCATCGCCAAGAGCACGCTTTATGTCCGGATTGAGCGGCTCGGCCTGAAGGGAAGTGTTGATCTGATGCGCGGTTAATCGCGATGAGCCGTTTTGCATGGATCGAGCTTAGGGGCGGGGTAATCCTATCCATGCCTTTCTTGCGATACTTCTGGCGCATTCTGTCGGTCATGTCGATCCGGGTGCAGCATCTGCATTCGTCACTATAAATAGCAAGTTGCTGGATATAATCGCGGCTATTACGCGGACAAATTATGAAGACCGCAGGCGAAGGCAGAAGCAAGGGATAAACAAAGCTAAGTCGTGGAAAAATATAGAGGCAGGCCAAAAAATAAGATGAGGAATGCAGCACTTCTGAAAATGCTGGAAAGTGGGGAAAAGTTGGAGCCGCTCGAAGCTTCAAAATTGCTGGAATCTACCTCGGTGTAAGGTGAATAGAGATGCCTCCTGCAGCCCTCATTTATAATAGATATCAATGGCGATATCAGGCGGTATATCTGTCAAAGAAAACGAAAGTGCCTCTGTTGACAGATTCCATATATCCAGTAATATTGATATATGGAAAATAATGATGCAATAACGGCTCTCGCCGCTCTGGCTCAGTCAACGCGCTTAGATACATTCCGTTTATTGGTGAAGCATGAACCTGACGGTATTCCTGCAGGAGAGCTTGCGCGCATGCTGGAAGTTCCCCAGAACACGATGTCTGCGCATTTAGCGATCTTGTCTCGTGCTGGTTTGGTGAGTAGCGAGCGCCAGAGCCGTTCAATTATCTATCGCGCTGATCTTGCGCGTTTTCGGGAGTTGACGCTGTTTATGATCAAGGATTGCTGTGGCGGGAGTGCCGAACTCTGCGCACCTCTCATAAAAAGCCTGACACATTGTTGCGAACCGACGGTGGTTAAACAGTAACACGAAGCCCACAAATCTGGTCTTCGAATAAATGGACTGATGAAATGACAGATAGGGTTAATAGCGTGCACTTTTTGCGCACGGACAACTTCGCATGTTCAATTTTCGGTGCGACACTCTTGAACGCAGGGGAGAAATAATGTCTACATTCGAACGGTATCTGACCGTCTGGGTAGCGCTTTGCATTGTCGCTGGTGTTGCGCTGGGGCATATATTCCCTGAAATTTTCCACCTCCTTGGCTCTGCTGAAGTCGCAAACGTGAATATTCCGGTTGCCGTTCTCATCTGGCTCATGATTATCCCAATGTTGCTGAAGATTGATTTCAGCGCCTTGAGGCAAGTTACCAAGCATTGGCGAGGAATCGGCGTCACGCTGTTCATTAACTGGGCTGTCAAACCTTTTTCAATGGCGCTTCTCGCCTGGCTATTCATTGGCTGGCTGTTTCGCCCTTACTTGCCTGCGGGTCAGATCGATTCTTATATTGCGGGCCTGATTATTCTTGCAGCTGCCCCTTGCACTGCGATGGTGTTCGTCTGGTCCAATCTGACAAAGGGCGAGCCGCATTTCACGCTTTCGCAAGTCGCTCTGAATGATGCGATTATGGTGGTGGCCTTCGCTCCCATCGTTGGGCTTCTGCTTGGACTCTCGGCAATTACCGTCCCTTGGGACACACTCATTTTATCGGTGTTCCTCTATATCGTTATTCCGGTGATTATTGCGCAAATCCTGCGACGCATTATTCTTGCGCGTGGGCAGCAATCCTTCGATGTAATGCTGAAAGTATTACAGCCTTTGTCGCTGGTTGCACTTCTCGCCACACTCATTCTGCTGTTTGGTTTTCAGGGAGAGCAGATCATCGCGCAGCCTATGATCATCGCGATGCTGGCCGTCCCGATCCTTATTCAGGTCTACTTCAATTCGGGCCTTGCTTACGTTCTGAACCGGCTTTCGGGAGAGCAGCACTGCGTTGCCGGACCATCCGCATTGATCGGCGCTTCTAACTTCTTTGAACTCGCTGTAGCAGCGGCAATCAGTCTGTTTGGCTTCTCGTCTGGTGCAGCACTTGCAACGGTTGTGGGCGTTCTCGTTGAGGTGCCCGTCATGCTGTCCGTCGTCTGGATCGTTAATCGTTCCAAAGGCTGGTACGAGCGTGGCACCAATCAAAAGCCCGCCAACGAAACAGGAAAATTCGAATGACCGTATTAATCTATCACAATCCGAAGTGTGGCACATCGCGCAATACTCTGGCAATGATCCGTGCCAGTGGTGAAGAGCCTGTCGTGATTGACTATCTGTTAAATCCGCCATCGCGTGAACGACTGATCGAGCTGTTAAGGTCGATGCAGATGACGCCACGACAACTGCTTCGAGAAAAAGGCACGCCTTATGCGGAGTTGGGTTTGTCCGATCTGAAGTGGACGGATGATGCGCTGATCGATTTCATGATGGAGCATCCCATCCTTATCAATCGACCAATCGTGGAAACGCCATTGGGCACCAAACTTTGCCGTCCATTAGAGCGTGTTCTTGACATATTGGAGCATCCGGTTTCGTCTTTCACCAAAGAGGACGGAGACGTGATTATTTATCAAAAAAACTCTGGCTAACGCTGCCTGTGAAACCTCAATCAGAGGCGGGTTGCATCTTCGAATGCCTCCCGCTTAGCCTTCAGATAAAGATTGTCAGCGTCACAAGTCGTATTTGTAGGAAGATCAATTCATGGCATTTAGCCCTTATAACCAAGAGTAAATGAGCGTGCATTACGGCCTTGTGTGCTAAGCTTGAGAGTGTGTTACAAACACGTCAAAGCACGATGGCCTTCAAGGCTTTTCAAATAAAGTGCCGTTCGTTCCAAGAGCGCGTTTTACAGCAGCGCGTGCCGAAGCCATGTCAGGCATGCTCCAATTTGGTTCACTGCCCAGAAACTTATCCAGAAATGCAATTGCGTAAGCGGGGACTTCCGACACGTTTTCTTTGTAAGACCACCATGTTCGAAGATCATCTGCACATTGATCAATATCAGGCAAAGTTGCGAATTCCTGTTCATGAACAGCCGCAATCGCGCAGATGCAATAATTTGTATAGAGAAACCCTTCCGGCCAGAAGCTGATAATTTCGTACATCCTGGCAGAATCGCCGGTTGCATGGCGTGGTGGTGAAATGACTTTGGCCGGTGAAAGACGAATAAGCTCCCGCAACACCAGCCCCGCCGCAAAAGTGATGAAATCATTGCGATCTATTTTGGCAAAGCGCTTGTTTTGATCGACAATCTCAACCCAGTTGAGAAAAGCCTCTGTCAGCTTCTTTTCATCAATCTCATATTCAACGTCATAGAGCGTATGCAACAAGCTCGCATGCTTGCGGAATGTCGCGCGAAACCAGCGCAACTGGCGCAATCGATGCCGAAGATCAGGCATTGAAGCCATTTGTTCTCTGAGTAGCAAATCCATGTCGCGAGCGACCTCCCGTTTGCAAATGATACTATGCGAAACCAATTGAAAAGTCAGGTCCTATTCGCTTTCAGTCACCTCTAATAATTATACATATTGACATACAAGAAAACAAATGTTCTCTATTTGCAGGATGAAGAAGCGGGAAAATATCCCGCTCGTTCTTCGTGGGAGGAGGAGAAAATGGCAATCTGGCAGTGGGCCTTATTGGGCCTGGCTATGCTTTGGGGCTTTCAGTCTTTGGGCGTCTGGTTTCAGATGCGCCACTATTCCGATGTCATGAAAGGGATCACTTCAAAGTATTCGGACGGCTTTGTGGGGGCGGGGCATGTACGCGCGCGTTTCGGCAAAGGCGTTATCGTCTTGATTGTTGTTGATCGTAATCAGATTGTCCGGCGCTTTCTGCAAATGAGCGGACGAACAGTTTTTGCCAAATTTATCCGACGCGAAGGTTTTGAGGGAATGCGCCTGAGCGAGTTGCAGGACAACTCTGAAATTGGAGAAGGAAAGCCTGAAGTGGTGGCTGCTACCAAACAGGCGATGGAGCAGATCGGTCGCATCAGCGATCAGTCCGATGGGATCGAACTCGCGGGTCTCAAAGCAGTGGGAGCATAGGAGTTGCTTGCCTGAAACAAGCAATCGAGGAGGAACAATGTCGATAGTGACAATGTTGGCGCAACATGCCGACACAACAATGCAATCTATACATTTGGCCGGAAGCATGATTTCGGATGCCGCCCTGCATGGAAAACATGCAGCGGAACACGCAGGAAATGATCTGCTTCAACTGGCTCAGGCGACAACGACCGCCCCCGCTGATGCCGGGGCTGCCACAGGCACGGGCGGCATTTCAGTCGATCAGTTCAAAGAGCGTTTGCAGAATGTTGCACAGGAAGAACAGCTTGGCTGGCTGGCTTCAATCGGGAAGCACTTCATTGGTGTGTTCCAGAAAGGTGGCGAGGTTTTTTCGGGCTTTGTGACGGGGATCATCCCAACGCTGGTCGTGCTGATGACCGCATTTTACGCGATCACGGAGCTGGTCGGTGAAAAGCGCGTTCATGGCCTTGCACGCAGTGCGGGTCGTATCGCGCTTACCCGCTACACAGTCCTGCCTGTTCTTGCGGTTTTCTTCCTGACCAATCCGATGGCCTATACCTTTGGCTCGTTTCTGGATGAGAAATATAAGCCAGCTTTTTATGATGCTGCTGTTTCTTATGTTCATCCACCGCTGGGTCTATTCCCGCACATCAATCCCGGTGAATATTTCGTCTGGGGCGGCATTCTGGTCGCGCTGCTCGAACTTGAGAAAAAAGGCGCGGTTCCGGTCGGTTATCATATCAGCGTGGCTATCTGGTACGCGATTGTCGGTCTTCTCGTCATCCTTCTTAAAGGCATGCTCACAGAACGCATCACCATGATTATGGCGCGGCGTCAGGGCATCGAACTTTAAACGGAATCCGGGGAGGATATCATGGTAAAGACCTATAAGGCAGTTAAGATTTCCCGCGGTTCCAATGGCTGGGGTGGGCCACTGGTTATTCAGCCAACCGAGCAGCGCAATAAAGTTGTTTCGGTCACAGGCGGCGGCATTCATCCGCTCGCCCGACGCATTGCCGATCTCACCGGCGCTGAAGCCGTTGATGGATTTCGCACGCCACCCATTGAAAGCGAAATGGCGGTTGTCGTTGTTGATTGCGGCGGCACGGCGCGTTGCGGCGTTTATCCGCGCAAGCGCATTCCAACCGTTAATATCACACCGGTCGGCCAGTCAGGACCACTGGCTCAGTTCATAACCGAAGACATTTATGTTTCCGGCGTGAAGCCCGATGACATTGTGCTCGCGGATGGGTCAGAAGCAAGCGCATCTGCAACATCAGCCCCTGTTGAAGAAGAGGAAAAACCGCAGCCTGTCGATCTGCCAAATGATGGCGGCATTGTCGGTATGATCAGCAGCATCGGCCGCGTGATGGGACGGGTGGTCGGTATCTTCTTCCAGGCGGGCCGCCGCACAATCGATCAGGTGGTCAGAAACGTGCTGCCGTTCATGGCGTTTGTCACGATGCTGATCGGTCTGATCCTTTATACAGGTATTGGCGATATTCTCGCCCAGCCGCTTGGCCCTCTTGCCAATAACATTGCGGGCCTTTTGGTCCTGTCTGCGATTTGCAGCCTGCCGTTTCTTTCACCCATTCTGGGGCCGGGCGCTGTTATTGCACAGGTCGTTGGTGTGGCGATTATCGGGCCACAAATTGCCAATGGCACCATTGCACCGGCAATGGCTTTGCCTGCTCTGTTTGCTTACAACGCTCAGGTTGGGTGTGACTTTGTTCCTGTTGGTCTGGCGCTTGGAGAAGCAAAGCCGAAAACCATTGAAATTGGTGTTCCGGCGGTTTTGATCAGTCGTCAGTTTATGGGCCCGCTTTCCGTTCTGATTGCCTGGGTTGTCAGCCTTGCAGTGCTTTAAAAACGGTGGGCCTGCTCTTAAAAGAGAGCAGGCCCAATCCAAGCTTATGAAAAATCAAAAGACCAGAATGAGAATACCGAGAAAGGACCATCTATGTCGATACATCTGAAAACGCGGATTACCGCGATCGGCCCGGAGGTTGCAGATCTCGCCGAAGGCGGTGTTCTGATCCTGTTTGCAGACGGCTCACCCCCTGAACTGGCAGAGGTATCTGTTCTTCACGTGGTCGAAGAGGGCCCTGAAGCAGGGGCTCCTGCAATTGGAGCAAAGATCACCATTGGCTCTCTTAAAGCCGAGATCACTGCCGTTGGTGAAAGTGCCTGGCAGAAGGTGCGCGAAATCGGGCACGTTGTGATTTCTTTCACGGGTGCGAATTCAACGGATCGCCCGGGTGAAATCTGTGCCAGCGAAATAGCAGGCGAAGACCTTGTCGCTGCTCTCAAAGAAGGGCAGATTATCACCATCGGCGGCTAGAACTGGCCGTTTTTCGGATAAGAATTGCGTGTTAAAACAGACAGTTGAAACGACTTTGGCGCGATAGACGTGAAATCGTTTTAGATGTCGATTTGAGGCTTACATAAATGGAACGCTCGACTATCGTCCGGGTGCATGAAGGGCTGCATGCGCGCCCAGCAACGCGCTTTGTTAAACTGGCCAAGGGCTTTGAGAGTGACATCGAAATTGCCAAGGCCGGGAAAAGCGTCAGTGCCAAAAGCTCCGTCAAGCTGATGCTGCTTGGCGTGAAAGAGCTTGATGAAGTGACCGTTCGTGCCGATGGAGCCGATGCGATTGAAGCCATTGAGGCTTTGATCGGGTATCTTGAAAACCCACAGGCGGGCCTTGAAGAGGCAGCCAGCCCGATTGCCTCCACTTCCCCTCAAGTCACAAGCACTCCTCAACCTGAGATCAAGAGCGAGCTTCCTGCAGGTCAGATAAAGGGCGTTGGGGCGAGTGAAGGCGTTTCCTTGGGGGCTGCGTTTGCGTTTTTTCCTGAAGAGATCAAGCCTTCGGGTCGAAAACTTTCAGCATCTGAAATTGATGCAGAAATCGACCATTTCAAATCTGCAATCGCAACTGTTCAACAGCGCATGGATGCGTCGTTGTCGGGTGGAAATCTGGCCGATGCCGACAGGGGCATCATTGCTGCATTAAAAGATATTGCCGCGGATGATAGCCTGTCCGATGAAGCGCTTGCGCTTATTCGAGGTGGCCTTGACGCTATTTCGGCCATGCTTGCGGCAGCGTCAACGGTTGCCGGGCAATTTGCGGCACTGGATGATCCGTATCTTAACGCGCGCGCAGATGATGTTCATGCCGTCAGCCGCCAGATTTGTCTGGCTCTGCTTGGCAAGGAAGACATCAATTTGGAAGGTTTGCCGGAAGGCTCGGTGCTGATCGCTGAGGACATCGGCGCGTGGGATCTGGCGCGCGCACCGCTTAAGAAGATCAAAGGCGTTGTCTGCGGCCATGGCGGGGCAACATCGCACGTGGCCATCATTGCACGCACGCACGGCATTCCGGCGGTTCTTGGCCTTGGCAGTGCAGTTCAACATCTTAAGAATGCGAAAACCGTTGCGGTGGATGGAAGCCACGGCATCGTTCATGCCGATCCGGATATAGCCACCCGCAACGAAATTGAGGCGCGCATTTTCAAAGCACTCCAGGAAAAGCAGGCACTGGATGCTTACCGCTCCATCACGCCGCGTCGTGCCGACGGTACAATCATTGAAGTCGCAGCCAATATGGGCGCGCTGGAAGAGATTGATGTGGCACTCGAAGCGGGTGCGATGGGGGTTGGATTGTTCCGCACCGAGCTTCTGTTTATGAAGCACATTCACCTGCCTTCTGAAGATATGCAGACGGAAACCTACGCGACGCTTCTAAGAGCTTTCACCCCGAACCCGGTTATTGTCCGCACGCTGGACATTGGCGGTGACAAGCCTGTTGCCGGAATCGAATTTCCAGATGAGGAAAACCCTTTCCTTGGCTGGCGGGGCATTCGCATGTGTCTCGACCGCCCGGATGTGTTCAAACCACAATTGCGCGCACTGTTGCGTGCAGCTGTGAATGGCAATCTCAAAGTCATGTTGCCTATGGTATCGGATGTTGAAGAAATCCGTGCAACCAAGCGCCTTATTGCGGAATGCATCACTGAGCTGAACAGCGAAGGCAAAGCTTTTGCCGCGTTTGACCTTGGCGTAATGATCGAGACGCCTGCGGCGGTTTTCGTTGCCCGAGAGCTTGCAAAAGAAGCGGCTTTCTTCTCCATCGGCACCAATGATCTGACACAGTATGTGATGGCTGCGGATCGCCTCAATCCAACCGTTGCAAAGCTTAACGATGTTAGCCATCCGGCTGTCATGGCTGCAATTGAGATGACCGCAAAAGCGGCAACAGAGGCCGGCATCATGGTGGGGATGTGCGGTGAAGCAGCTGGAAAGCCGGAGCTTATAGGCGAGTTTATTCGCATGGGACTGACCGAACTCAGCATGAGCCCTGCTTCCATTCCCCGCGCGAAAAAGCTGATTGCAGATATGTTTGGAAGCTAAACCTCGTCTATAAGGGACATGTTAAAAACAACGGTGCTATCCGTCTAGCACCGTTGGGTAGCATAATCTTAACTGTCACTTGCGCAGTTCAGATTCAATCTCATCGAGCGTTTTATCTTTGCCAATACCGGTTAAGAAAGGAAGCCCCTTTATGACAGGTTTGGTAACAGACGCAGAAATGGGGGTTGTGGAAACGATAAAGTCCACATTATCAGCAAGGGACGGCACTTCCGTGGCTTTTGCCTGTTGAGCATTGAAGGTCAAACCGCGTTTTTTCATCTCTTCAGTGACAGCAGCATTGACTGCGGTTGATGTCGCAACACCGGTTCCGCACGCGAAGAGAATTGTTTTCATTTTAGCCATGTTTTCCTCCATATGACTTTTGCAGCCAACAAAATGTGCAGTCTTTATTGTAATGCGGTTGTAATGTCTTCAAAGCTGCATGCTGCTTTGAGCCTGTCGAGGGCATCAGCATCCTGAATGGTTGCCATGATCTGCTGCAAGGTCTCAATCTGTTGGTCCTTGTCATTGATCGCGAGCAGAAAGACATATCCGACCGGAACTGTCTCTTCCGGATCTTCCATATTGGCAAATGCAATCGGCATTTTGAGCGTTGCAAATGCAACACCGGCCTTGATCACGTGTTCCGGGTCAGTATGCGGCACCGCAACATTGTCATCACGCTCAAGCGGCAATCCGGTTGGCATCGATAATTCACGGCTTACAACTGCATCTGCGTAGCTGGGCTTTACATAGCCCAATTTTTCCAGCTTGCCTGCCAGAATGCGGATGATCTCTTCATTGGTTTTTGCGTCACTCTGAAGCTCGATTGCGTGTGGATTGAGATAATCAATCAGACCAGCAGCCATTCCATTCTCCATTTGGAAACGACCGCACGCCTGCTTCGACGTGCGGCTTGATTATATTGCAAAATTGGCAGCCGAGGTCAGGCGGCTTTTTCTTCTGCGGGTTCGTCTTCGGCACCCGCCGCACGTTCCCATGCGAGTGTGTTGCGACGATAGAGCATGAACAGCACTGCAATCACAACCGCAATCACTGCGACGCCAAGCGTACCGCCAAGCCAGCTGATTGTTTTGATGATAATGTCTGGAACCCACAGGAACCCATCGACCACGGACGTAATCTGCAAGGCATTTTCTGGCAACTTGAAGCCTGACGAGACTGCCGCACTGGTAAAGAGTGGCGCGAGCGCATTGGCAACATAGAAGCCGATGGTCAAAGTCACGGTCCCCACCACAACCATGCGGAACACATTGCCTTTCAGAAGCGGAGCCGTCATTGCAACGATAAACGGAATAACCGCAAGATCGGCGAACAGGATCACGCGATTGCCCGGCAGAATGACCGAAAGTATGATCGCAATCGGCACCAGAATGAGCGCCGACGAAATTGCTGCCGGATGCCCGATCAGGATGGCCGAATCGAGGCCGACGAGAAGTTCGCGGTCGCCTGTCCGCTTACGCACAAATTCCTGTGCAGCATCGGAAACCGGCAACAAGCCTTCCATCAGGATTTTGACCATGCGAGGCAAAAGCAACATCACCGCTGCCAGCGTCATACCCGTGCCCAGAACCTTGGCAAGCACCGTGCCAAAATCACCCGCATTATAAAACGCTATTGTGCCAAGCACGAGACCGATGACCAGCCCCATAACAACGGGCTCACCAAACACACCAAAGCGGCGTTCAATGGTTTCGGTGTTGATGTTGATTTTATTAATGCCGGGAATGCGGTCCATAATCCAGTTGAGCACAATAGCAATCGGCAAGATCTGCGCAGAAGCCAAATGCGGCACAGACACACCCGGAATGCCGTAGAACTGTTGCACCGCGCGCGCCGACCAATCGGCAAACAATAAGGACAAGGCCGCAACAAGTGCTGCAACAATAATGCCATAAGCGATGTTATCCGTTGCAGCGACAACCAACGAGCCTACGAAAGCAAAGTGCCAGAAATTCCAGACATCGACATTGAGCGTGCGCGTCCAACGCATCAGCAACAGGGCGATGTTGACCAGAATTCCAACTGGAATAACCCACAAGCCCACCGATGAACCAAAGGCAATGGCCGCAGCGGACGGCCAGCCCACATCGACGATATCACGCTTGATGCCAGTGTTGGTGACAATTGCCTGAGCCACTTCACCGATAGAGGTGAACATCAGGCCCAGAACCAGATTAATACCGATGAAAGCGACACCGATGGTTATGGCAGCGCGGAAGGCTTTACCGACTTTCGCGCCCAGTACCACCGCAATAATGAAGATGACGATAGGCAACAGAACCGTTGCCCCAAGCGTATCGACCGCCGTTTTTAGTCCGCTCAGAAATGCGTCCATTTAATTCTCCTCCCGCCGGAACACTCCCAAAGTGCGCCGAGCTACCAGAACGCTATTATTAGCTTGCACGTATCGGCGTTTCAAAATCTGAATTGCGCGAAACAGCAGAACTTTTGTATTCTATAACAAACTAAAGTCTAATAACAAGCTGCCATTAACGTTCGCGTGCCGACGTATCATTGTGAACACTGGTATTGACTTAAAAACAAATGTTCATTAATTGATTGTGCATCAGAGGAGACTGCGAGAATTTTGCAGAGACGTTCAGGAGGAAACGATGGCAACCAATGTGGCGTTGACAGGTTTGGCGCGTGATATGCAGGCGCGGGCGGATAGTGGCCGACCAATCCGCATCGGACTGATTGGCTCCGGTGAAATGGGGACGGATATTGTCACGCGCGTCGCACATATGCCTGGCATTGAAGTGGGTGCTATCTCCGAACTGCGTATTCCCAATGCGCTGAAAGCCGTCGATATTGCCTTTCAGGAAGAAGGCCACGGTCGCGAAGTTTCGACCGCTTCCGATCTGACTGCTGCGATGGAAGCGCATAAAGTTGCTGTAACCGACAATGCCAATCTGATCCTCGAAAATGATCTTATTGATGTTGTGATCGACGCCACGGGCGTTCCGGCCGTTGGTGCCGAGATCGGCCTGCGTGCCATGGAGCATGGCAAGCATCTGGTTATGATGAATGTTGAAGCAGATGTGACCATCGGTGCTTATTTGAAAGCAGAAGCCGAGCGCCTTGGCGTCACCTATTCGCTTGGCGCGGGCGACGAGCCGTCATCCTGCATGGAGCTGATCGAGTTCGTGTCCGCGATGGGCCATCCGATTGTGGCTGCGGGCAAAGGCAAAAACAATCCGCTCAACATCGATGCCGTGCCCGACCAATATATGGAAGAAGCCACGCGCCGTAATATGAATGTGCGTATGCTGGTGGAATTCGTCGATGGTTCAAAAACCATGGTCGAAATGGCTGCCATTGCTAACGCCACGGGACTTGTCCCGGATAAAGCCGGTATGCATGGGCCTGCCGCAACGCTCGACCAGCTCAACAAAACGCTGATCCCCGAAAAGGATGGCGGGGTGCTGTCCAAAGTCGGCGTTGTTGATTATTCGATCGGGAAGGGTGTGGCACCCGGCGTGTTTGTTGTCGCTGACATGTCGCATCCGCGTATTTCCGAGCGTATGGAAGATCTGAAGATGGGCAAGGGTCCATATTTCACCTTTCACCGCCCCTATCATTTGACGTCTCTCGAAGTGCCGCTGACTTGCGCGCGCGTTGTTCTTTACGGCAAGCCGGACATGGTTCCGCTGTCAAAGCCGGTCGCAGAAGTGGCGGCGGTCGCAAAGAAAGACATGCAGCCAGGCGAAAAACTCGATGCCATTGGCGAATATTGCTATCGCGCATGGATCATGACTTCGAGCGAAGCACGCAGTGCACATGCGATCCCATGCGGACTTCTACAAGGTGGCAGCGTGACCAAGCCGATCAAGAAGGGCGAGCTTATCACTTACGACAATGCGGCCGTGGCTACGGGTTCCAAGATTGCCGAACTGCGCGCGCGTCAAGACAAGCTCGTTTACGGAGCGTGAGGACAAAACATTATGGTTCAAGCCAAAAAAGTCGAACCGCAGGATACGGGCGACCGTCATAACTTGCCTTATGCATTTCGCACCTATTCGCCGGAACAGCTCAAAGAAGCACTGCATAAAATGTATCTGATCCGCCGTTTTGAAGAAGGGGCGGAAGAAAGCTATACGCGCGGTCTCATTCACGGAACGATGCACCTTTCCATTGGTCAGGAAGCGAGTGCGGTTGCGTCTTGTCTGCCGCTCAATGATGATGACATGATCACATCGACCCATCGCGGCCACGGCCATTGCATCGCCAAGGGTGCTGACGTGAAGCGTATGTTTGCCGAATTTTTCGGCAAGGAAACAGGCTATTGCAAAGGCCGTGGCGGCTCAATGCATATTGCCGACGTTTCCAAGGGAAATCTCGGCGCAAACGGTATTGTCGGTGGTGGCATTCCAATTGCGGTGGGTGCTGCGCTTTCTGCCAAAAAGCAGAAAAATGGCAAGGTTGTCGTGTCGTTCTTCGGTGACGGTGCTAACAATGAAGGCGCTTTTCACGAAGCGCTCAATATGGCTGCTGTCTGGAAGCTGCCCGTTATTTTCATTTGTGAAAACAACGGCTACGGCATGTCCACCTCGACAAAGCGTTCGACCGCTGTTGCCAATGTAGCGGACCGCGCCTCGGCCTATAACATGCTCGGCGTGATCGTGGATGGCAATAATCTGTCGGAAGTGGCAGAGGCAGTCAACGAAGCGAGCGAACGCGCACGGCGCGGCGAAGGGCCGACGCTCATTGAAAACAAAACATACCGTATTCGTGGGCATTCCAAGAGCGATCGCAACCGCTATCGCACCAAGGAAGAAATCGAGCATTGGCAGAATGATCGCGATCCAATCGCGCATTTTGAGGCTGATTTGAAAGCCTATGGCTTCATCAATGATGCCGAGATCGAGGACATCCGCGCTCAGGTGGAGAAGGAAATCGCTGAGGCGATTGAGTTCGCCAAGAACAGTCCGGCACCTGATCTGACCAACCTGACCCGCGACGTTTATACGGATGATATTTAAACATGGACACAACAATCCGTGAGTTGAGCTATTCGCAAGCCATCCAGGAAGCAATGGCAATTGCCATGGAACGCGACGAGCGCGTCTTCCTGATGGGTGAAGATATCGGCGTCTATGGCGGCGCATTTCAGGTGACTGGTGATCTGGTGCATCGCTTTGGCGAAGACCGTGTTATGGATACGCCTATTTCCGAACTGGGCGGTGCAGGCGTCGCGGTCGGTGCAGCACTGACCGGTATGCGTCCGATTTTTGAGTTCCAGTTTTCTGACTTTGCAGCACTGGCGATGGAACAGATCGTCAATCAGGCTGCAAAAATCCGCTATATGCTTGGTGGTGCAGTTTCGGTGCCGCTGGTTATGCGGTTTCCGGCAGGGTCGGGAACGGGTGCTGCGGCACAGCACAGCCAGAGCCTTGAAGCATGGCTTGGCCATGTGCCGGGGCTCAAAGTCTTACAGCCTTCAACGCCTTATGATGCCAAGGGCATGTTGCTTGCGGCCGTCGAAGACCCCGATCCAGTCATGATTTTTGAGCACAAGCTGCTCTACAAGACCAAAGGTCCGGTTCCAGAAGGTTTTTACACCGTGCCAATTGGCAAGGCAGAGGTGGTCCGTGAAGGCCGTGATCTTACCATTGTCGCAACGGCAATCATGGTACACAAAGCCCTTGATGCCGCTACTGAGCTTGCCAAGGAAGGCATTGATGTTGAAGTGATCGATCTGCGCACAGTGCGTCCGATTGATCGCGAAACCATTATTAAAAGCGTCAAAAAAACGTCAAAACTTCTTTGCGTTTATGAAGCGGTCAAGACGCTTGGTATTGGCGCAGAAATATCTGCAATTGTGGCGGAAAGCGATGCCTTCGACTATCTCGATGCACCAATCGTGCGTCTTGGCGGGGCCGAAACGCCAATTCCTTATAATCCCGACCTTGAACGCGCGACCGTTCCACAGGTGCCTGATATCCTGAAAAGCGCTCGTGATCTGGCTAAAGGAGTGCGCTGACCATGGCTGTGGAAGTCATTCTCCCCAAGGTCGATATGGATATGGAGACGGGGCAGATTTCGCGGTGGTATGCCAAAGATGGTGATACGGTCACGAAAGGTCAGCTTCTCTTTGAAATCGAGACCGACAAGGCCGCAATGGAAGTCGATGCACCAGCATCGGGCATCCTTGCAGATATCAGCGCTGCGGAAGGAACGGTTGTTCCTGTCGGGCAGGCAGTTGCATGGATTTATGCCGAAGGCGAAGAGCGTCATGCCAAATCAGCGCCCGTCGCTCAAGAAACGATTGTTGCGGCACCCATAGAAACAGCCATTGCGCCAGCCGCTCTGGAAAAGGTTGAACCTGCATCTTCGCACGATGATCAAACGGCGGCAGCCCATGATGTGCGGGCAACGCCGCTTGCCCGTCGGCTGGCGCGGGAGGCAGGCATTGATCTCTCGTCTGTTCAGGGTTCAGGACCGAAGGGCCGCGTGCAGAAGAAGGATGTTGAAGGCAATATCAGCGTCGCAAAGATGCCAAGTGCTGCTGTCGCTGCGAAACCTGCTTCAAGAAACAATGCAGAGCCTGCCACTGCGGGACAGCTCAATGCCGTCTGGTTGCGCGAGGGAGAAGCTGGCCGTTTGCCAGTTGTTCTGATCCACGGCTTTGCCGCTGATCTTAATTCATGGCGTGGATTGTTTGCTGGCGCATCGCTTGGCCATCCGATCCTCGCTCTTGATCTTCCGGGACATGGCAATTCACCACGGGTCGTTCCTGAAAGCATTGACGACATTGCCGCAAGCGTGGAGGCAACGCTCGCAGCATTGGGCGTAACATCCTGCTTGCTGGTTGGGCATTCGCTGGGTGGTGCGGTCGCGACTGTCACCGCTTCACGCGGTGTTATCGATGTGCGTTCTTTGCTGCTCATCTCGTCGGGTGGTTTGGGGCCGCAAGTCAATGCTGCGTTTATAAACGGTCTTATCGGCGCGAAAAGCGAAGCCAGCATCGTTCCCTGGCTGAAGCTTCTCGTTGCCGATGAGAGCCATCTGACGAAGCCGTTCATCAATGCGACCATCGCTCAGGCGGCGGACGCAGAACTGCGCGAAACGCAGGGCGCCATTGGTGCGCAGTTCTTCGCAGATGGCACACAGACCTTTGACGTTCGCTCAAGCATTGCTACGCTTGCAATGCCGGTGCGGCTTATTTTTGGTGCGCAAGACCGGGTGATACCCGTCGCCCATGCGCATGGTCTGCCGGGAAAAGTGGGCGTCCACATTTTCGCAGGCTGTGGGCATATGCCACAAATCGAAGAGCGGGCTGCGGTGCTGCAAATTTTCAAAGAATGCGCAGCCGCTGCCAATTAGAGCGTGTTTCAAGCTGATTGGATCAGATCGGCACTCTAATCGTACAAAAGCACATCGTTTGGCGACGATGTGCTTTTTTGTTTTTAATCAGACTGCGCTTTGTCTTTGAGCATCTGCGCAGCGCTTTCCTCATCGGTGATGAGGACTGTCGGTTTAAGAAGCTTGACTGCGCCAAGCAGCGCTGCGATTTTCTCTTTGCCGCCCGATGTCAGAATCCGTTGCGGCGTCTTCTGAAGGCTCTCGATTTTCGCCGACATGACACGGTCATGCACCGGATCATCAACGATCTTGCCGTTTCTGTCGTAGAAGTGGAACAGCACGTCACCGACGGCACCATTTTCGATGAGCGATAGTTTCTGCTGCTCATCAATCAGGCCCACACGATATGATGTGCTGCTGGCTGTCTGAATGTCACCGACACTGAGCAGGACCATGTCGAGGTCCTCGGCCATATCCAGCACAGTATTCAACCCGCAGCGCTCAATAAGTGCAGTTCGGGTTTCCCTGCTATCAACAAGCGCCGGGGCAGGAATGAGATAACCCTCGCCCTGAAAAATCTGTGCAAACTGCCACGCAAATTCCGGTGGGTTTGACCGTCGTGGCTGTACGATGCCACCCAGCAGAGAAATGACCTTCAAGTCATTGAGCGGGCGTGCACCGATATGCTGCAGGGTGCTGGAAAGGGTACGCCCCCAGCCCACGCCAATCGTCATGCCGTGCTGCACTTTTTCCGAAAGATAGGCACCGGTTGCCGCGCTGATTGGTGGAATCGGGTCAATGTCCGACGAAGAAAGCGGCGCAACAATGGCGCGCTCAAGACCAAAGGTCTTTTCAAGCTCAACTTCCAGAGATGTCAGACTTGCCAGCTTGCCCTCAATGGTAATTTTTACTTCATTGCGCGCACGGGCATCAGCAAGAAGGCGGACGATTGTCACACGACCGACACCGAGCGCTTCCGCAATGTCATTCTGCGTCATTTGTTCAACGTAATACATCCACGCAGCGCGTGTTCTCAATCGGCTTGTACGGTTTTCGGCCGCAACCCCTTCAGACCCAACGATAAGGTCTGCCGCTTCCGGTTTTTCTTTGGTCTTCCTGGCGGCCTTTTTCAAAACTATCCCTCAAATTAATGGTGCAATACAGCGTTATCGAACTGGTGTTGTTATACCTAAACTATTGCTTTTCCACGCAGAGGCAAACAATAATTCCTATGCATTGTCCATTCTGTTATCATGGTGCTGCAGGTGAGGAAAACAAACATGTTACGCATTCTTTCCGAAGAAATTGCAGTCAACCTAAAGGACCGTCTGCGCGAGGCTCGATATATGATCCGGCGCAATCGTCATGAAAGTTTGCAAACAGAACGGCCGTCTCCGCGACCCGGTGAAATTGTATCTCCAGAATTGCTGCTGGGACATGCCGCGAGCATGATGGACAAGGCGCTGACAACGGCTGAAACAATTTCGATTTCGTTGATTTCCTCTGATCCGAAAGCACATAGCGGCGCCCCGCATGTGAAGAGCCTAGCAATTTATTTTGGTGGCTCGGCTGAGGGCGTGCGGGCTTTCCGCAAAGATATGTATTACCTCACGAAAGAAGTGCTCCGCCGTCATAAGTTGCAAAATATGCTGATCCAGGAGGCTATCTTTTTAACCGTTCATGAAAAGGTAATGCAGAACCATGCTGCTTTATTGAAAAATGTATTTTCAGCTGAAGCAGGTGAGAAGAAAATCGCGACAACAGCCAAAGTTGTTGCAGCTATTTTTCTGCAATTGCTTGCCGAAAGACCTGTGCGGTTCATTTCGCTCAATAGCTATTGTGACCCAAAGGCTTTGCGCCGGTTTGAAGCCGCGTGTTTTGCCGCAGTCAGTGTTGCCTGTGGCTTGATCACCGTTAAGGCGGCGGATCTTGCTGGCATTGATCCTTTGGAAAGCGCTATTCTGGCATTGGATGTGCGCGGGGAGCGTCTCATTAAGGCGGCAGAAGATTGCGATCAGGCCAATCTTGAAACTCTGTTCCAGACCCTCATTACGCATCTTCCATGAAATAAGAGCCCGCCGTGTTACGCGTCAAGCGCCATTGCGCTAGCATCACGCATTTTGCGTTCAAATAATGATCTTTTTGCGCATCTCGGACAAACCTGTGAAATACAGTACATCACATGCAGGTTTTCTGACATCCGCAATTATGTGCTTGCCGCGTATCAGAACGCGATCACGATTGAACGCAGTCACATCAACAGCTTGGCAATCCGTCCTTTGCCGAGCAAATCCAGTTCTGGTAGCCCTGCCAGCAAAAAGCACGCCGTGTGTAGTCCAATCCCTTTGAACGGGGTGAGGATTTGCACCTTGTTGGCACGGTCTTTGTTGGATTTCAGACAGGCGTCTACCGTAACTTTAACTTTGCCCTACGACGTAGACTCATAAACTGACGCACCAGATGCGGAGAGCGACCAGTTTGCTAGCGGGAGGATGTCGGCTGGGGGGGGGGGGGGCTGTCGTAACGCGTTGTTATAGCTGGACAGTGGTTGACGCTGTTAAAGAAACGCTCAACCAGATTTCTCTGGCGATAAATCGGCGTAGATCAGCATCATAGATGCAGCTGTGTAACTGCGTAGATTAAAGTTACGCTGTCCCCCTACAACTGACAGCTTGCTGATGTTTTTCATATAGAGCAGATTTTCAGGACTTTTCAAATGTAGGGATTTTTTTATGAGTGCTTTCACGACGAATGCGGGTAATTTTGGACCTGCTGAGAATAGTAGTGTTGAT
>NZ_JBDJNL010000018.1:0-63454 GCF_039674445.1 Brucella sp. TWI432
CACAAGCAGCCGTCTGGCCCTCACAAAATGGGCCAGCGTCAACACCAGCAGTGGCAAGTCGACCCAGCATGCACTAACAGTAAACACGGATCACCCCATGGGGGCAGACCAGAGTAGCACTACCACATCATAAAACTGGAGACATCACTCTCTGCCACTTTACCATCCAAAACATCGGCGATTGCCTGATCGACGATATCCACCGCCTCATCGATTTCGTCTTCGGTCAGTGTCAATGGCGGCATAAATTCGAGAACATTGGCATTGAGACCAACATACGTGAAAGCAGCTCCAAGCTGATAGCCGCGATATATGATTTTCGCGGTCGTCGTTACAGGAACCGGCTCCGGTGAGCCACGATCATTAACGAGATCAACGCCAATGGCGAGCCCTCTGCCGCGCACATCGCCGATAATAGAATGCTTATTGCCAAGCTGGCGCAGGCGATCTGCGAAAAGCGTACCCATCCGCTCCGAGCGTTGGGCAAGTCCTTGCGTCTCAATCGTATTGAGTACAGCGCGACCGGCAGCAGTCGCCACTGGATTTCCGGCTGTCGTCTGCAGCACAAAGGCAGGTGCGTAGTCCATCACCCATTGCGGTCCAACAACCGCAGAAAGAGGTACACCACCTCCAAGACCTTTTCCGAACACTACCATGTCAGGCTTAAGCCCTTCATGCTGGAAACAATGCATCAGCCCGGTTCGGCCAAGGCCAACCTTGACCTCATCAACTACCACCAGAATTCCATGCTTACGACAACGATCCTGCAGTGCTTTCAAAAAGCCCGGCGGAGGCACAACGAGACCACCATCGGATAAGATAGGCTCGATGAACACGGCTGCAACTTGCTCTGGTGGGCAGCTTGTGGAAAAATGATAATCGAGCAGTTCAAGCACGGCTTCCGCGGAAAAGCGCGGCCTGAACGGATCGGGATAAGGCAACAGCAAAACACCGGGGCGAGGCAATGTATGTGTCATCGCAGTGTGACCGCTGATCCCCATCGAGCCCGTCAGGTTACCGTGGTAAGAACCGATAAAAGATATGATCCGTGAGCGCTTGGTGGCGGCAGTTAGTACACGTACCGCACAATCATTGGCATCTGATCCCGAATGACCAAACCACACGCGACGCTCGCCCTTGCCGGGGGTGATGCGCAGCAAGTCTTCGGCAAGCGAAACGGCTGGCTCGTTTGGGTAAAGCAACAAGCTTGCACCCGCCATATCGCGAGCAGATTTTTCAACCGCTTCAACAATAGCCGGATGACCATACCCCAAAGCAGCAGGTCCGGCAGAGCCAGACAGATCAAGGATGGAACGCCCACCTTCCTCTATTAGCCTGTTGCCTTTGCCGCCGATGAGGCTCAAAGGTGAAAACCGCAAGCGTCCTATTTCTGCAATGACCCGCGCGTCGCGCTCACGCAAAGAAAGCGGTGTCTGCGTCATGTTCACTCCTAGTGTGAGGGACCAAGCAAAGCCTTTGCCAGACGATCTGTCCATTCGGCTATGCCCCGCGGCGTCGATACAAGATCCTGACGAATTTCAACGAGAATGGCTTCATGTCCGCGATCCTGGCCATGAACAGGAATGGCGTAATCATCGTCGCGGCTGACCGTATAAGGAACATTGCCGTCGACACTCAACGTCGGATCACTGCGTAAACCATCGATCACCGTCTGCGCGAGTTCATGCGAACGATCATAAAGAATGCCCGCATGCCACGGCCGGACATTACCCTTAAAGACCGGCGTAAAAGAATGGATTGTAACGATTTTTACCTTTCGTCCGACTTTTTCGCGCTCCGTGATATGGGCCGCAACCCGATCATGAAACGGGGTAAAAATGCGCGTGGCGCGGCGCATTTTCTCTTCATCGCCGATATCTATATTACCGGGAATAGTCGTGCTTTCCGAGAGCTGGGGAATGCTGGAGACCGCATCGAGAGGGCGATTGAGATCAATCAGCAAACGCGAATAGGTCGACAGAAAAGCCGGAGCGTTTAAACGCGCAACCAAGCCCCGCGTTACTTCGGCAGCACCGATATCCCATGCGATATGGCGCAGCCGATCAACACTGGAAAGGCCGAGATCTGCGTATTCGGTTGGTATATGATGCGACGCGTGCTCGCACAACAGCACGATATCGGAACTGCCGCCTTCATTGTGTATTTCAACAGGGTCCGGCCAATCGGCAGACTGTTGTCGTTCAAGGATATGGTCTGACATTAGTATAGTGTCCGATAAAGCGCACAGGTTTCGTCTGCATTGAGTTCAACCACACGGGCAAGCTCCGCTTGTTTGATGCCGACAAAAGTTTCGATGAAAGCCGGATCAAACCAGTCACAAACCGTTTCATCTGCTGCAAGCACATCAAGCGCCTGTGCCAGTGTTTCAGGCAAACGCACCAGACCAAGATCAGCCCGTTCCTGATCGCTCATCAATGTTGGATCACCCGCTACCAGCGGTGGGGTTTCCAGGTCGGCTTTCAGACCTTCCAACCCAGCCCAGACAATTGCCGCCAGAGACAGATATGGATTGGCAGTAGCATCTGCCGCACGGTATTCGATATTGAACTGCTTGGCCGGATCACGTCCACCGATGGTGACGGTCGGGCAAATGCGCAAACTTGCTTCGCGTTCCTTATCGGCGAGCCAAGTATAGGAAGAACTCCAGCTATGCGGCTTGAGACGATAGAACGAAGAAGGATTTGAGGCGGTCAACACAGTGATCGCAGGCAGATGACGCAACACGCCCGCGCAAAATGCGCCAGCCGCCTTCGACAATCGACCCGGCTTTTGCGGATCATACGTGGCCTGCTCACCTTTCTGATCGACAAAGCTGAAATGAATATGCACACCATTGCCCACAGCATTGGGTTCAGTTTTCGGCGCAAAACTCGCCTTCCACCCAAGATTGCGCGCGACTTCGCGGGTAATTTCGCGGATTGCCACCGCACGGTCGGCGGCACTCACGCCGTCAGTTGGCGCGTGCGTAACTTCAAACTGCTCGTTACCAAACTCAGCAATGATGACTTCTGGCGCAACACCCGCCTGTTCCAGCGCCGCCATTAACTGCGGCGCGAACGGATCAGTGCGACGCAAGGCTTCCATAGAAAGCGAATGGGCTTTTGGAAAATCCCCACCGAAAATCTGAAATTCCTGCTCAAATGTCGATAGCAGCGACAGGCCGGTCAGTTCCTTCAGATCGGCAAGCGCTTGACGCAGCATGGAACGCGTGCAGCCAAGCCATGCATTGCCATCAAGATCAACAATATCGCCGGGCACCATGTCAAATGGTGTCGACCCGCCAGTCAGATCGGTGCGATAACGCGCCTTCAGATCGGGCAAAATGCGAAGATCACCTGACGATCCCCATGGATTATCAGCCGCGATGGAATTAAACGGGGTTAGCGATAAATTGGCCTGTAACCACCCAATTCCAGTAACCGCGTGCTTTTCAAGACGACTTTGCGCAATGGAGCGCCCACGCGTTATTCCTGAAAGATCGGTCGTAACGATGGCAACAAGTGGTTCAAAAGCTGTTGTCATGACTGCTTTCCCATCTGGTTAAAGCGTTCAACAACCGTCTGCGTATCAGCTTGCCAGCAATAGCCACCAAAAGCCTTCAAAGCCCCGTCATGACGTTCAGGCGTCGCGGATGCACAAGCATCGCTTACGCAGGTTACCAGATAGCCGCGATCAGCAGCATCGCGAACGGCCATGTCGACACATTGGTCGGTCATGATACCGGTAATGATCAGATAACGGACATTCAGGTTTTTGAGAACGTAATCGATATTGGTGGAATTGAAGACACCGGAAGAGGTTTTGGGCAGCATAATTTCGTCGCGTACCGGCATCAGCGATGGCACAGGCAGCCCTTCCGGGCGGCTTGGCGCAACGTGAATAGGCGTCATCTTATGATCAAGCGAACAATCGCGACCATCTTCGGTAAGACTTTGAATGATTGTATGCAGAACTTCAACACCATTGGCGCGTGCCGCAGCCAACAGCTTTTCATTATTTGGGATTGTAACGCCGGATGTCTGCTTGATGAAATAATGATCTGCATCACGTTCTGGATGCGACGGGTCAAGCCCCGGCTCAAGCCATATACGCTGCATATCAACGAGCAGAATTGCCGTTTCGCCAGCAACGAATGGAGCGTCGCGTTTTATTGTCGAATGTACCATATCAGGTGTTCCCGTTGTTTATTCTTGAACCTGTGGATTGGGGCTAATCTATCGTGCTTTTGGCCCCGGAAAATCGCGTATCCCTAACTCTTCATCCAAAGCGCTACGGCCATCATCCCTCACGCTGTCGAGCGTAATGGCATTTTGGCGCCGCACATCTTCAAGCGCTTCGATACGATCATGTGTCGCTTCGCTAATGGTAGAAAGAATGTGAGTCACCAGCGCTTCCATCTGCACAATGGATGGCCCCAACGTATCGTAAGGCGACGTCACTTCTTGCGGGCTGACAATCGTTGCTTCGGAATATTCCGACACCGGCGAAAGCCATGGATCAGTGAACAGTACAATCTTCACACCACGTGCCGCCGCCTGTTTTGCGAAAGCGACGACATCAAGCTGATACCGGCGATAATCGAACACGACAAGCACATCGCGTTTACCCATATCGGCAATAATATCAAACTGTTGCGCCGACAAAGCGCCAAGATCGACAACGCCGCTTCGAAACTGATAAATGTAGCCCGCCAGCATCCCTGCAACATGGCGACTAAACCGCCCGCCCAGAAACAAGACCTGTCCTTTGGCCTCCATAATGATTCTGGCGGCTCTGTCATAGGTCGTGACCGGCGTCGTCGTCATCGCCTTGTCGAGCGCCTTGATGACAGACTGGATATAGGTGATAACCACGGCCTGATCGGGGCTTGCAGCGGCCTGATCCGCACGTTTAGCCTCCATCATCAAAAGTGGCGAATGAAGACGGGATTCAATCTCGGCCAGAAGCCTCGCCTGAAAATCTGCAAAGCCGTCAAAACCCAGTTTCATCACCAGACGAATGACGGTTGGATCGCTCACCCCTGCCCTGCGGGCGAGACTCGTGGCAGTCCCAAGGCCGGACGTCGGATAGTCTGTCAGCAGCAGCTTGACGATTTTCTCCTCCGACGGAGTAAGCGCCAGATCACCGCGCATCAACACGTCCCGTATCGCCATATTGCTTCCCCTGCCTTTCTCGTCCGGCCTTGCCTGTTTCGCAAGTCATGAAGATTCAATTACAGAAAATTTTATTCTCGTCAATCGTGAAGAGATATTGACATAAAATAAAAACTGGCCTTACTTTGCAGAAAAGCAGAACCCAATTCTGCGGGGAACAACATGACAACAGACACACATTCATCGTCGCTGGGGTCCAGCGCGCTGGCTACAAAGCAGGTTGCACATCGCAGTTTTTTCTCGACAGCTCTGAAAAGCGCATTAGTCGACAGCACCGCGATGGTTTTGTTGATCATCGCTGTCGCCATCATCGCATTTGTTTTCGGCGGACCTGCCATTCAGCGCGTCGTCGCTTATGCAGCGATCATGCTGACGGCGGTCGTTGGTTTGCAAATTTTTTCCGGAAATACCGGGATCGTTTCGTTCGGCCACGCTGGTTTCATGGGCATCGGCGCCTATATCACCGGCATTTTAACCATGCCAGCGGCGATGCAAGCCACCACATTACCCGCATTACCCTCTTTCATGGCTGGATATGAATTGCCATTTCTCGGCGCTCTTATTGTGGTGGTCCTGCTGGCTGTTATTATTGGCTCCATCACTGGCATCCCACTGTTACGCCTATCTGGATCAAGCGCGCCAATCGCAACGCTCGCTTTGCTCATCATCATTTACACGGTTTTGGTGGCGGCTCGTGAAATCACCCGCGGCAGTCAGCCATTTTACGGTGTTCCACGCGACGTAGGCTTGTGGACGACAGTTTTGGTGGCCTCCATTGCACTGACTATCGCTCGTATCTTCCGCGATACACCGTTCGGACTTGCTGCGCGTGCCGCATCTGATGATGAACGCGGTGCAGCAGCGGTCGGCGTCAACCACCGTGCGGCGTGGCTGTCCTCGTGGGTTCTCAGCATCGTTGTCGCGATGGCTGCGGGCGCTATGATGGCGCAATTTCTTGGTGCATTTTCACCGCGAGACTTCTATTTCGATCTAGGGTTTACCATCCTTGCCATGTTGATCGTTGGCGGTATGCATTCAGCGCTCGGAGCCTTTTCAGGCGTGATCGCCACAACCATCGTAATCGAAATCGTGCGACGCTGGGAAGGTGGCGGCGATATTCTAGGCTTCCATATTCCAACCGTGTTTGGCCTGACACAAGGCGCGCTGGCGCTGGCGATGATACTAATCATCTGGCGTCGCCCTGAAGGGCTGTTCGGTAAGGGTGAGCTTAATTTACTGCGCCGTTTTGGACTGGCCAAAAAGGCCGATGCTGCCGCCGAGCCTGAGCGCAATCCGGATACCACACCGATCATCGCAACCCATCTTACGCGTCGTTATGCAGGGGTAGTTGCGGTGGACGATGCATCGCTCGAATTCCATACCAATATGATCACCGGGATTATTGGACCCAACGGCGCAGGCAAAACGACTTTCATCAACATGATCTCTGGCGATGTTGCTCCCAGCTCCGGTCAGGTTTCCATCAGCAGTGATCCCATTGCACATACCGCATTCCGTTTTGCACGGCATGGCGTAGCGCGCACTTTCCAGAACATCCGCATTTTTCCACGCATGACCGTAATGGAAAATGTGGTGGTAGCTGCGAGACAGGTCGAACCCAATCTGGTAACTGCCGAAGCAACAGCTATGCGCGAACTGCATCGCATGGGTCTAGCAGATTACGCCGACCGCACCGCTGCCGGATTGGCCTATGGATTGCGTCGTCGACTTGAGATTGCTCGCGCCCTCGTTCTAAAGCCGCGTTTTCTGCTTCTGGACGAACCTGCAGCTGGTATGAACGCCGTCGAAACCGCCGATCTGGTCACCATATTGGCGCAAATTCGGAAAGAGCGTCAGATCGGTATCATCCTTATCGAGCACGATATGCGGCTGGTAATGGGTCTGTGCGAGCGGATCGTGGTGATCGACCACGGCAAGGTCATTGCCGATGGCGTGCCCGCTGAAGTTCAGAAAAACCCGGATGTCGTTGCCGCTTACCTTGGCAGCCGCAGCGCGCGCACAAAACACAACAATTAAGACCATAACAAAGGGGAAACAAAAATGTCTCAACGCAATTTCATCAGACGTTCTATCCTTGCGGCATCAGCGTGTGGCTTGGCAATTGCCGCAGCATCTAGCGCTAAAGCCGAAAATATCATCATCGGCGTTGCAACTGCACAAACAGGTGGCCTTGCACCCTATGACCAACCTTCGCTGGCCGGATTCCGGATGGCCATTGACGAAATCAACGCCAAGGGCGGTCTTGGTGGGAAATACCCGGCGAAACTGATCATCAAGGATACCCGCACCGACACAGCCCAGACAGCGACCGTCGCGCAAGAATTGATTGATGCAGGTGCGAAAATCATGATCACACCCTGCGATGCCGACGCCTCCATTGCAGCCGGCCAACTGACGCAACCGCTCAATATACCGACGCTGACATTTTGTGGCACAGCCCCGATCTTGAGCGTTGCCGTTGGCGATGTGATGTTTGGCACTTATCCAGCGGACAATGTGCAAGCTACCGCCGTTGCCGATTTTGCGCTTTCCGAAGGCAAGAAATCAGTTTACCTGCTGACATCGCCCGACACGACCTATGTCGCCAACCTGCCGGAATATTTTGGCAAGGTTTTTGAAAAGAAGGGCGGTAAAGTTATCGGTCGCGGCACCTTCACGATGAACCAGCCAGACTTTTCCGCTGAAGTCACCAAGATCAAAAATATGGCCGAAAAGCCTGATCTGATCATGACAGCAGCTTATGAGCCGGACTTCCCAGCCTTTATTCAGCAGTTGCGGGCCGCTGGCGTTAATACACCAGTCTATGGTGCCGATGCACTCAACACACCAACCATCAAGGGTCTTGGTAAGCTGGCAGACGGCGTGGTGTTCACTGCCGCAGGCTATGCCGAACCGGGCAGCAAACTAGAGGCTTTCGACAAATCCTTTGCTAAGATTACGGGTCACGCACCTGAATCCACCTATGAAGTCAATGGCTATGAAATTGGCCTCATTCTTGATGCTGCCGTGAAAGCAGCGGGTTCAGACGAGCCTCGCGCTATCCGCGATGCCATCGCTGCCACCAAAGACTTTGACGGCGTCACTGGCAAAATCACCTATGCGGGAACGACCGGCATGCCCCTGCGCCCTGTAGTCTTGATGCGCTATGAAGGCGGCATGCCGCACTATGTGAAGACTGAAGTTCCAGCTGCTGAAGACGTTCCCGCACCGTGAACCATCAAGTCGCTGAAACCGCTTTCACAATCAGGATATTGTAATGCTGACCCTGGACGCTCTAAAAATTCGATATGGCGAGGTTGAGGCCGTACGCGGCGTCTACCTCAATGTCGGGCGCGGCGAAATCGTCGCGCTTGTCGGCGCCAATGGGGCGGGCAAAAGCTCTACCCTTGGCGCAATTGCTGGTCTTGTGCCAGCGGCGTCTGGTAAAATCACCTTCGAAGGCAAGGAACTGAAAGGCCTTGCCTCCGAAGCTATCTCCCGGCTGGGTATAGCGCTGGTTCCAGAAGGTCGCCGAATTTTCGCGAGCCTCACAGTCGCGGATAATCTGCGCCTTGGCGGAGCAATGCATCTGTCCAGTGCGGAAGCGAAAATACGCGAAGAGGAAATTCTGGAGCTGTTTCCAATTCTGCGCCGTTATTATCGTATCAAGGGTGGCAATCTTTCCGGCGGAGAACAACAGATGCTGGCCATCGGCCGGGCGCTGATGTCGAAACCCAAGCTCATCCTTCTTGATGAACCTTCGCTAGGGCTTGCCCCGCAGATCATCGACACGGTTTTCGATCTGATCGCCAGCTTGCGCGAACAAGGACTGACGGTTTTGCTAATCGAGCAGAATGTAGCGCTAGCGCTCGAGATCGCCGACAAGGCGACCGTGCTAGCCAATGGCGAGGTAGTTCTTTCTGGAACTGCGAAAGAACTCGCGGATTCCGACCTTGTCCGCCAAGCCTATTTAGGAGCTTGAAAACGATGATTATGCAACAGATCATCAATGCCATCAGCCTTGGCGGCGTCTATGCATTGCTGGCACTTGGGTTAGCGATTGTCTTTTCCATTGTCGGCCTGATTAATTTCGCTCATGGCGAATTGATGACGATTTCAGGCTATGCGCTGCTAGCCGCCTTGTTTATCGGCGCACCGTTTGGGCTGGCTGTCGCTGTCGCCCTTTGTGTGGGTGCAGTAGCGGCAGTATTAATGGAGCGCATCGCATTTCGACCGATGCGCGGAGCGAGTGTCACAAGTTTGCTCTTAACGAGTTTTGCCGTTTCCAGTCTGCTGAAGGTGTTCTTTCAAAACGGCGTCTCGGCGCGAGCACAGCCCGTGCCGATGCCAAGCTGGATGACTGGCGCTTTCCAGATCGGAGACATGACAATCGGCGTAGGCCCGGCAATCTCTATCTCAGTTTCACTTCTGGCATTGATTGCGTTGGAATTGTTCCTAAGGCGTACAGTCACCGGCACGGCCATGCGTGCTGCAGCCGAGGATTTCAACGTCGTGCGCCTGATAGGCATTCCGGCTGGTCGGATCATCGCAACGGCTTTCCTGCTATCTGGCCTTCTTGCGGGTCTTGCATCCATGCTGTGGATTGCACAACGCGCTTCTGTCGATCCACTAATGGGTTTCACACCCGTGCTCAAAGCCTTTATTGCGGCAGTCGTTGGTGGTTTGGGTAGCCTCTCGGGAGCTGTTGCCGGCGGATTTTTGCTCGGCTTCATCGAAGTTCTGCTGCAAGCAACCCTTCCGTCAGAACTAGCGCCCTATCGGGACGCCATGGTTCTTTCCGGGGTAATTGTCATCCTACTTATTCGTCCAAGCGGACTAATCCCGGCCATCCGCGTACAGAGAAGCTGATGTATACAAAACCCGAATTCGCACCACTTTCCGAAAATGAAGTCTTGGATCTTATCAAGGCAACCGTCTTTGCAACGGTTGTTACACAAGGTGATACAGGTCTGGTTGTCTCCCATCTGCCCTTTGTTCTTAAAAAATCAGATGCTGGAGTTATCAAATTAGAATCGCACCTCGCTCGCGCCAACCCACACAGCCAATTGATTGCTGAGGCACGCGAAACAGTTGTGATCTTTAACGGACCGCACGGCTATATTTCATCGTCATGGTATCCGGAGAAGCCAGTGCGTGACAGTGCCCCCACGTGGAATTTCGCTGTCGTACATTGTCATGGTCGTCCGGTACAAATCGACGATCATGCAACTGCACGCCATCTTCTGGAACTCGTCGATGTTCTTGAAGGTGGGCGTGAAAACAGATGGCATATGCGTGAACTCGGACCGGGAGGCATGCAGCGTCGGATACCCAACATTATCGGCTTTGAAATAGCTACCACTCAAATTGAAGCAAAGTTCAAGATGGGCCAGGATGAACGGCTTTATGATACCAAAGGCGCTATCAATGCTTTAACTGTTAGCGACCCAACGCTCGCTGAAACAATGACGCGACATAATGAGTATCGTCACGAGAATGAGAAATAATCATTTTCCGCTTTCGCAAAGCCCTTCTCAACGAACAGATAGCGACTGTTTCGGCCGTAATATTTAGACCTAAGCAGCAAGCGTTTATAAAACTGAATATCATTTCACACGGCAGTGCCTGAACGCACCCTGACGAGGGTATCCACATATGGCAAAATTACGTTTTTGCCATATGTTACAACTCGCGCCGGCTTTTGAAACTTGCCGGACATCTGGAATGGGCAATGTGAATGCGCACCCTATACTACATATCATCAAATAGACCCATCGGCTGAACAGCTTACGATATCGAAAATGCAAAAGTGAACCTAACGTACATTAACGCGCTGCCAAGAATTACTGAGCAGAACGAGCAGCCATTGATTTACTCCTCAAACAATAACGCAGCGTAATTCATAGCCCCATGCAAAATGCGAACAATCGATACACGATCATTATCTACTTGATAGAAAATTAAATAATTACCGTGCACCCGACCACGATAGCCATGGTATTCATAACGAGGCGCCAATGGGAAACTGCCAGCTAGCTGAGCTAAGGCTTCGCACTTGTTACGCAATTCGAGAATGAAGAAATAAGCGCGTCGAGGATTATCTTGCGCTATGTCATGTTCTGCCGAATGAGAGAACTCAACCCTCATGCTAATTTTTCAGCCTTATCAGCCATTGCCAGATATTTTGCTTCCAACCGATCAAATACTTCACTTGCAGGCTTTGTCCGCCCAGCTTCGATATCAGCCATGCCGCGAGCGAACGCAGCATCAACGGCCGCCAGTTTCGCTTCGCGTTCCTGAACAAGACGCACACCTTCGCGCAGGACTTCACTTTTTGAACCGTAACGACCGGTGTCAACGAGCTGCTGGATATAGCTCTAGAGTTGTTTACCCAGTTCTGCACTGATCATATTGTGACACCTTTGCTCAAGCGGGCAATCAAGTTAATTATTTTATCAACTACTACCAATTGACGTTCGCGCTACCTCTCATCATATCGTTTCACAAATCGCATTTTGTTCCACTGACTTTGATGCGAAAGACATGACGTGAGGCCTATGCCCTCAGGGCTTTTATGATTGAATGTAGAACTCTTTGAAACAGCGCCCGAACCTCATTTTGACAGAGCGCTGTTTACTATTGGCATTTCGACATTGCAGCTTAAGTAACGTTTGCTCCGCAGGGTTAAAGGTTAAGCATGCTGCCTGCCCTTATTCAGGCGATAGTTTTTGTTGAGCCGTTCTTGCTCTCGCTGCTCCACCATAGCAATAGTAGCTGACTTGGCGCCTTCAGCAATTTCGTCACCACTGAAATTGCTCACGCACAAATCAGGTATTGTGATATGGGACATTATATTATGCAGGAGTACAGCTTGCCCCGGGCGTAAAGTCCGCTTCTTCGTTTTATAACTACCAGTACGTTTTGAAGGGAACGCATGCATGTCTCTTAAGGGCGCTTTGCTCATATACCAAATGCGGTTGAGCGCCTGTTGACGGCTTACCGATCTAAAATGACCGGCAGCTTTGCTAGGTATCAACGCTTCATTGTTACGGTTGAACACATCGATAATTTCCGCAACCTCGTTTAGCGTATTTGCATCGTCTTCCCACACCAGCATATGCACGTGCCATGCAATCGTCTTTTTGTTATTCGGTGTAATCGGGAAATTGGCAAATAGGCTGGGTTCTATAAAGCCATAAAAGCTGAATCCGCCAAACTGCTCATACAATAGGATCTGAAGATCATCGATTGCTCTATCGTGATCTCCATCTATCGGCACACAACATTCCCTTGGTGCAAGCGTAACAAACGACAATTTCGTTCGCGGATGCTTCCTTAATTGATCATCCAATAAATCATGGGAATTTTCTGCAAAATTCATACGTGCAGCTGTATTAGTCGCTTTAAGCGACTTTGCGCCTTCACGCATTAGATTATCGATACCGGTTTCACAGAGCTTATATCGCCCTGATGGTGTCAATGTCAGCTTACGAATTTTAGCTTCAAGGGCTGTATGAAGCTTAATAAAGACGTCGCGTGACAACAGGGGTGGTGACATCGTCATAGCTAACCTCGTACACCTAAGTAAGGTCAGTACAACTGACTTCACTATTATCAGGTGTGTTTGATTTAATTGGGTAATTTTGGTTAATTTGGGTGTAAAAAGTGTATTACAAGGGCATGACCTAAGTCTGATTTTTGTCATCTATATACGGTGGGTGAATGACAATTTTCAGAGATTTACCACTTTCCATTATGCGAATTGGGCAATCAATATTTCCTTTTGAAATGCATTGACGCATAATCGCCTCGGTGAATTTAGGGGAAACCAATAACTTAACTGTCGTAGCTGCCTCTTTTTTCGGTTTCGGAGGCTTATGGCTTTTTTTTAGTGCCTCAAGAGATCCAGCTTCTTCTATTTTTTGCTTCACCGTTGCCGTGTTTTTGCCTCTTAAGAACAGCGGGTTGAGCGTGAGGTGGTATTTGCTCACCTTCTTGTTCTCAGCTGTTCCAAACCCGATAGCTAGGCGCAGGGCAAATTTCAAAGCATCGTGTTCTTCGTCCAATTTAGGCGTGGACCTTTGCCCTACCCATAATGGATCTCTACAAAACCTATACCAAGTATCTTTATCTGCTTTGAGTTCGCGCGCCATCCGATAGACCGACAGCAAATTTGAGATGAGTTTTTGATTGTAGCGCGCTTCTAAACCAGAATTATCCTTTTGAATGGACGTTAGTTTGGAAACAATTTCGGCGGCTGTATTTGTCGAGCTCGGGGGTACTGTGCTCGCACCGTGATCGGATCCAGCTGAGTCACGAATCTTATCTCTTTTAAAGTTTGATTCAGGAACCTGTGTTCGCATTTCTCCCAGACTGGTCGCAGCACGCGAACAACGTTGAGTTGGAAGGTGGTTATTTTCCGGCGAGCATGGGGCGTCTGTGTTAATCGACACCGATTTTAAAGAGCGCTTTTGCGCTGCCTGCTGAGTGGCACTCAAGCGGCTGGCTTTCAAAACTTTACTATTGAGAGCTGCTGGTTTTACAGGTTTGTAATTCGCGATAGTTTCAATGAGCTTGTTGGCTAATTTATCAGCATATGGATCGTTTAGCTTAGCAATATTCGCTCTAAAACTACTGAATACTGAATTTATGTCGGACTTGGATTCTTGAACTGCGGTTTTCATCGTAACTTCCTTTTGGTTTTGTTTGCAAAAGGAAGGAGTTCGGTACGAAGAAGGCAGAGGCTTCATGGCGTATCGACACACAATCCCATGCAAACTATTGCATTTGATTGATGGTCGAAGCACCAACTCCATCTGCGACGCCCTCAGCGCGTCTATTGCGGATGAAGCAGTGTGTGAACTTGGCTAAGGTTATCATACCCTCGCGCTCACACAACTTGTGCCACCATTAAAGTGGCTCGTTGCACCTCTCAAAAAGTCATCACTGAGTTATAGATGACTTAGATGATGGGTATATGGTTTGCTGTGTGATTGTTGTCAATCCGGTACTCAAACTATTTTTCAATATTTTTTTCATGACGTAGTAGCCTTTAAAAGTATGACACTGCTTGACTGGATGTGTGAACGGCGCTCACGCCGATCAACGAATTCTTTGGGACGCAGGCTGGTAATCGGCAAATGCTTGATACGCTCACTGTCGAAGAGTTGCGCTTGTTTGTCGTTGATTGCTGTGATGACGGACCAGTGGTTTAACTTTCCATAGACCGCTGCAAATGCTGCTGTGCTTGATTGCTGTAAATGGCGGCTGATGCTTTCAATCGTTTGATTAGCTTCTGTTGGCTTTTTGATTGCAAAAGGCCGTCGGAACAAAAGCTCGACGTTGAGGTCGCCGCTGACATAATCTCTGGCGACATGTGTGAGGCCAATCATGGCGTAAAGCGAAAGGCCACTTGTAGTCAGATCAAGGTGACCCATCTCTTTGACTGCATGATTGGTCAGACGTCGAAACAGCTCTTCCCAATGCGGGCCTTTCCCTGAAGCCGATTCATTTCGTAGGGCCCAGCGAATGGCATTGATGAGGGCATAGATGCCACAAAGTGAATCGAGGTTGCCCTGCAGATATGGCCGTAGCTTGACTGGCTGCAATTGAGACATGTGCGCTACCGTCAATATTCATCAGCAAGCATAATGGTGAGCACCCGAACAGTCACATCCGGGTTGGCTGGATCTGGTGAATGCATTGAAAGAGCTTCGTCGTAATAATCGATCTTCCAAAGCACAGGCAGTTGAGCAGCTTCAAGCAAGCCGAAGTCATGGTCGGCATAAGGATCATTGACTTCGTCAAATACATTGAACGATCTGACGGCCAGCATGATCTCCTCTATTTTGGCTTGTTCAAGTGCTATAATGCCCCGCGTTAGCACAATCCGTCCACCAATCCCTGTCACGCGCAACTTGTCATTTAGCTCTGCGATGATTTTGGATTTATCAATATTCATGTTTTGTTCTTCGCGTGAGGTCATAGCTATTCCTTCTGCTGCAAAGCAGTTTGTTTTGAATTGATTGTTATGGGTTTGGTTTAATCGCGTGTTGTAGGTCTGGGCTCGACGGCTAGATCAGGCGCACCAAGCGACGCTGGGCATCACTATCCCCGTCGATATAACGCTGTGTGGTGGTGATTGAGCGATGACCAACAAGCAGTTGAACATCGCGTAATGATCCACCCGCCTTATGAACAAGCCGAGCAGCTTGCGTTACAAAGGTGCGTCGGCCTGAATGTGATGAACATCCTTCAAGGCCCGAAAGCGCATAAATATGCTTGAACCAGTTGACGACTGATTTTGCTGACATGGCGCTTCCGCGCTCGCTCAGAATAACCGGGCCGGCGCGACCAGCATTTTTGGCTAGCTTTTGTAATGCTTTCCTCAAATCAGGATGTAACGGTACGCGGCGGGCATGAGCATTTTTTGTGATACGACCCGGCAGGTTGATGGACGTGCCGAGTTTGTTGTTGGCGTCAAGCAGCATTGACCATTCCAGTTTGGCGATTTCGCCTGCACGAAGTCCTGCCTTGAAGCTCAATAGCAACATGGCGGTATTTCGGTCAGGATGTCGGAGGGTATTAGCTGTTTGAAGCGCTTGTTGTATTTGAGTTGTAGTCACCGTGCGGGCTTGCCGGTGGTGTGCCATGATGGGCCTCGAGTTGACAAACGATGTCGGCATTAAAGCCTAAAAACCATCATTTGTCAAATCGGTTCCATAAAATAAGATATATAAATCAATATCTTAGTTGTAGTTTTTATTGCGCAACGACACCATTGACCCTGCAAAGTGCTGGTATGTTTTCATTGTTTTCCATGATGAAATAGATGAAGTTTTTGGCGCGAGGATCGTAGTTGCTGTAAAATGGCGTATATCCCGCATAAGCGCCATATTGGTTTTTTCCATTCACATAACCGCACACGACATAGGCGCCATTGGACATTTCGGCGGCGGCAATGTTTCGATAGAGGGCCGAGGACTCGTCGCGAAGTCGGAGACCAATCAGGCTCTTGATCGTCGCTTCCTCTTCACCACTCAAAACGATTGCCTTTCCTCTCTCGATTTGCCCAAATTGGCTCTTATTTTTGGCCATCAACTCGCGCTTTTCCTCACGAGATTCCTTTTCAAAAGCATCCGATTCAGTTTTGCGTTTTGCGGCTCGCTCTTCGTTTTGCTTGCGAAGAAGCGCCAGACGCTCTTGATAAATCGAATCATGGTCTTGGGCTGCGGGAGCTGATGATGGCTCTGACCCTAAATCACTAGGCGCATAAATCGGAGGGTCAGCACGTTCTCGGTCTGCAATGGGCAAAGTGCTCGGCTTGCAGAAATTGCCCTTCGTCTCCCAATCTCCACTTTTAAGAGAAAAGCTGGTTTTGTCCGTAATCGTGTAAATGGCTTGTGCAGTTTCGATATCATCAGAATTTCGACCGCAGGTCTGTTTCACGTCATATGTCGATTGGCCAGTCTGGGAAATATGTTCAAACCGACAGCCCGATGACGGCCAGCTCAAAGTTTTGCCGTCTGTATATATAGTGTTGGGTCCAAAGCCTTCCTCGCAAGTACCGCCTGTTAAAGCGTAATAGCCGGATTTAATCGGCAGGCTCGTCAGCGAAGGGCCAGGCTGCACGTGCTTTTGGGTCAGTTGAGGTGGGGATTGGTCATGTCTGTTTTCAGCGCAATCACCCAGCAGATCCAGCGCCTTAGATGATCCCTTTAATGAAAGACCAAACTTACTGTGGCCGTAACTCAAGCGCATTTGCCGTGAGTTACTGAGCAAAGGTGCGAGACTGTCCTCTTCAGCACCTCCAGGGAAAAGCACAATTTTCGGCTCGATCACTGTTCCGGTGAGCAAAATCGGTTCATGATCATCAAATGTGACAGAGCCGGACCATTCGTCGCCAACTGGCAAATCCCATGATGATACAGAAACACCAAAACTGAAGCCTTCATTGGCATTAGCATATACGACGAAATAGACATCCTTGGTAACGTGCTTACCCATGATGCAACCGTTATCTGAGTCGTTGGCAAGCTTGTGGCCGGTCCAGCCGCTATGAGAAAATTCGGATTCCGATTGTGCGAGAGCGCTAGTTGCCAGTAGGCTTAGTCCAATAATTCCCGCAAACGTGCTTTTACGCATGCTGATTTCCTCAGTTTTTGTTGCTGTGATGAAAAATGCCACGACGGCTGCGGTTATTGCTGTGCGCCTTGAGCTTCGCGCTCAGCCGCTCGAACGCAGTTCTTCAAAGCAGTGACTGCCAAGTGATTGTCAAAAAAGCTGGTATGGGCTGAATAGTTCAGGCGAATGAATTCAACCTGCATCTCCTCGGCCTTGCGTATGAGCTTTTCTAACTTCTGCTTATCTTCAAGCGTATTGCCCGTGATAATAATTGTGGTGGGCATCGGGATAAAAACCCGTGTGAATGTCACAGGCTCACCATCAAGCTGAAGATAAGCCTTCACGTCACCATCAGCCTCATTGATATTCCAGCTCTTTGATGAGAAGGCCAAATCAAAATCACCCGCAGCAGTCGCGAAGATCGCCAATGCGGTATCGTCATCAAGGTGCATTGCCATCATGCAGCCAGGGCGCTCGACATTATTCAGATTACTACCGAACCAATGGCCTTCCGAGAAGGCAATCTCATTGGCGTTAGCTGGCATTTGAAGACCGAGCGCCGCAATGACGAGTGCTGATGCCACTTGCAGAAATTGATTTATGCGGCGGCAAAAACCTTTTCCTAAGTTATCTCTGAACAGTTTAGGTGCATATCTTCGGTGTTCGGCGAACATGGCTCACTCCGTTGCATGAATATATCGATTGAGGATTGGGGTTTTTAGCGCCGTATATTCATCAGCCGTAATCGCACCACTCTCAAAAAGGGTGTCCAGGCGATGTAGCGCTGCAATAGCGTCTTGGTTCTGCGCTTTTGCTTTTGTTGTCGATGATGGTGTTGGTTTTGGTCTTGACGATATTCCATCGTTTATCGCCGGTGACGGAACACTCACGTTTTGATGAAAGTCCGGTTCGACGCGAACGGCGACAGGGTCGTTGACAAATAGGTTAATCCCGCTCTCACCGCCATTGCTGCCTTCTTCACTGATATGAGCATAGTGCAGCGCCCAAACCAAAGCAGCCACCCAACCAACGACCGTGCCGCCAAATGCGAGATTAACGACAAAGATCAGCCAACGGTTGGGATGTTCGCGTCGAAATGCAACGATGGTCGGGATAAAGGCGACGAGCAGAATAACCAGAATGAAAACGATGAAAGCCAGTGTGATAAGCAGGGAGTCAAAAGCGCCTTGAGCTGCCCAAGCTCGATTAGGTAAAGTCAGACACGATGTCACTGCTATGCAGAACAGCGGCAAAAGCCGCTGCAGTATCCTGATAAACTCCCCCATGACACAAGCTCAATGTGATGGGCGCGAAATCACATTCGCTTTGAGCTGTTTGAACTCATCTTCATCGATGGCCCCTGAAGCACGAAGTGAGGCGATTTTTTCAAGCTGATCGAGTGGTGCAGCAACAGTTGCGTTCGATGGTGTCATGCCATGCAGGTTCGAAACAGGTATTACTGTCGCATTATCAGCAAAATTACTGCCAAAGCGGTTTGCGCCTGGTGTTGATGGCGAACACATAAAAACCAGCAGCGCGATTTGACCGATCAATGGCACAAGCCCCGCCAATATCCACCAGCCCGACCGGTCAGTATCGTGCAAGCGCCTCACAGTTACCGCAATAGCTGGCAGCACATGCGCCAAGTAAACAATCGCCGTGAAAAGCCCTGCAGGCTCATTGCGCGTTGTGTCGCCAAGCGTTTGGTCAATGACCATGGCCACCACGAGCATGATGAACAATGTGAGACTGAAAAACCAGTACTGTGAACGGTTGGCGCGCCCTGAAAACACGGCATAGTTGCGCATTGCATCCGTATAGTAGTGCATGAAATCCCCCTGATGACACCCAAATGCGAGAAACGGCACGCTCATAGCTGTGTGTAAATGCTATGAGGTGCCGCTGATATTTAATGTGTTGAATATATTCGATGGATTAAAGAAGGTCAAGGTGGTCGCGTTAAAGCATGAACGCACGCACCCGAATTGCCTGGAATTTAAGGCGAATACGCTCAAGTCATGGAATTACGCAGGAGAACCTTGCTGTTGATGCAAACGTTGATCGTACTGCTATCAGCGGTATTGAGCGTGGTGACTACAATCCCACGATTGATTTGCTCGAGCGATTGGCTGAAGCGTTGTCGGTCGACATTGTGGATTTTGTTTTGAAGGTGCCAGAAGGGGCTGTAGCGCCCCGGCCCATTCGTGCGGGCCGTAAACCAAAGCGCAGTTAGCGGCTGAGATGAACCGCAACTTTTCGCACCCGCTCGAGCAAGCCTCTTCTGTCATCGCACATGGTGACAGCCAAGCAGCCCATCGAGATCCATTTTACATATTATAGTTGATAAAAATATAGTATGTCTAGTGGCAATAGTCCACGCATGGATGTGCGGAAAATTGTTGGCGATAATTTTGCCCGGATACGAAAAGAAAAAGGACTGACTCAGGAACAAGTGGCGGAGCGTTCAGGCTTCAGCCAGCAGTATTTGAGCAGCCTTGAACGGGGACAGCGTAACCCGACGATTATAACGATTTACGAGCTTTCATTGGCGCTTGGAACAACCTATTCTAATCTTATTTTGCCAGGAAATGCCGAAAATCATTAGCCTTATCGCATGTAGTCTAGCGTGTCAGTATTTTCGATTTAAGAACACTTTCAATTAGTTCTGTGCCAGGTGACTCCCGAATAGTCCATTTTTACTTCGTAACTTCAAAATGCAAAACCAAACGGCGTTGACGTTTTTGAGAATTTGCAGTTAGAGTCGTGAACCTCAGAACTTGTAGAGGTTAAGATGGCGAAATACGAAGTTTGGGCAACCAACGCCCCCTTCGAGTGGACCCAATTACGTCTGGAGACCGACGACCGGGAAAAAGCCATGAACAAGGCACATGAAATTCTACAGAAAGGCCGCTTTCGATTTATCGCTGTCGACCATAATGGCACAACGATTTGGTCAAATGATCCTGAAACGCCAGCGACCTCTGAATAGCAGGCAGCGTTATAACCTGGATATGGCAAAAGTCAGCTTTTGCCATATGTTTGTAAATCAGAGTAATTTCGTGTCACCTATGTGCTTCATCTCAGTCATAAATTGACTAGTAATATTTCCCAAAAGAAGCCAATCTTTTCAATTGATTTGAATAGCGCATTATCTCTTTGATAATTTTAAATTGGCACATTAATTCAAAAAAGCCTGTCACTGTCCTAGAATAGCGTTCACTTCATCTTTCAGTATGCGAGCATATTCAGTTAACGAGTTTGGAGCCAGTTTTGCACCGAGTATCGTGAAGCCTATGGATGCTCCAGCAGTCACACCGTCCGTGAAAATAGGCACAGCGATCCCCACAATTCCTTTTATAAGTTCCTCATCATCGACTGCATATCCGCGCGCTCGCGTTTGCTCTATTAGCTCACGAATTCTGTCGGCAGTTAAACCCTTATAGCCTGAATAGCGTTCAAGATTAGCGCGAATAATGAAGTCCTGCTCATCCTCATCAAGATAAGACAGCATAGCAATTGAACCCGGGCCAACACCCAGGGGCACTGAGCCACCAATCATGCCGGTCAAGGTGGGAACAACACATTCTCCATCTCGGCGGTCAAGGCAAACAGAATCATGATTAAACCGTGCCATAAGATGCACGGTATCTCCGGTACGCCGGCGTAACCGGGTCAGCGCAATCTCACATCGGCTTATAAGACCCGGTCCCCGTGCAGCACGCGCGCCGTAAATCGACATACGCGCACCCAGCCGATAGCAGCGTTTTTTATCATCTCTTGCGAGCAATTTGTGACCAACGAGCGTGTTGAGAATGCGATGGCAGGTTGCGTTGTTAAGCCCAGACAGGTCCGTGAGCTTCTTCAAAGTAAGCCCGTCATTACCGCCGTCAGCTACCAGATCAAGCAATTGCACTGCACGATCTAAAAGTTGGGTGCCGCCTGTTGGAGCAGTCTTGGGATTCTTGATCATCAAATCTCACATTATGAAAAACAACATCTACATAACTTGTATAGTGAGAAATATCAGTGTTCAATGATGAAATAAAGGCTGTATGGGAAAATGATTAAAAAAACAGCAGCCTTTTATTGAGTGGATTCTGAATATTCAAAAAGGGAACTCAAATGATCAGAAAAATCGTTCTGTCGACGGTGGCCATGTGTGCGGTACTGGCAGCTCAGAATGCTGTGGCCGATACACTTGCCACGATTAAAGAGCGGGATAAGCTCGTCGTCGGCGTCAAAAATGATTATGCGCCTTATGGTTATCTAAATGAAAAAGGTGAGATTGTCGGCTTCGAAATCGAGTTGGCAAAATATGTTGCCAAAGAGCTTTTGGGTTCTGAAGACAAGATTGAACTTGTACCGGTTGTAGCTGCAAATCGCATTGAGTTTTTGTCGGCCGGTCGTGTTGATCTTGTGTTCGCGACGCTTGGAATTTCACCAGAGCGTGACCGCGTTATCGACTTCACCACACAGTATGTCTCGGCTGGCGGCCCTTCGGTCATGATGGCAAATGAAGCTAAGATCGACAGCTGGGATCAGTTCAAAGGCCAGCCCGTTTGCGGTATTCAGGGTTCATACTTCAATAAGAAGATGACTGAAGAATTCGGCATGAAGCTGGTTGCTTTCAAAAATCCGCCTGAAGCCTATCGCGCACTCAAGGATAATCGCTGCATCGGTTTTGTTTTTGATGACATCACACTGCGCATGAAGCTGCGTGAAGCAGACTGGGCCGGCTACAAAATCGCTGTTCAGCCTTATGAGTTTGCGCCAATGGGTGGCGGCATTCGTGAAGGCGACGTGGCTTTCAAGGAAGTCGTCGACAAAGCCATTCACAAAGCGGAAGCTGAAGGAAAGCTCATCGAGTGGGAGAAGGAATTTAACATGCCTGCTTCCGATTATATTGCAGAGCGCGCCAAAGCTGCCGCTGCTGCAAACAACTAAGCTCAGCTCGGAGAGGCACTTTTGTTCGGTCTTGATTATTCATGGCTCGGTGATCCGACCTACCAGCATTGGTTAGTGATTGGTGTCCTCAATACCATTCAGCTCGCAGCGATTTCGTCATTCGTTGCGGTCCTGATTGGTATGTTGGGCGCGCTTGGTCTGACCCTGCGTATTTTCTGGCTTGATGCGCTTATCGAGCTTTTTGTCGAAGTGTTTCGTAACACACCGCCTTTGCTGCAAATGCTGTTTGCGTATTTCACGCTGTCGACTTTGGGTTTGAAAGTTGTCGATCCCGCCACGGGGCTTTCGGTTCCGTTACTCAGTGCCTTTTCCTGCGCTGCCATTTCGCTCAGCCTGTTTGGTGGCGCATTGGCTATTGAAGCTTTCCGTTCGGGCATTGAGACAATGCCTCGTTCGATTATCGAAGCATCACGTTCTCTTGGCTATGGCCGGTGGTCGCGGTTCTGGCGTATTGAAGTGCCGATCGCAACGCGCATCTGCCTTCCGGCTCTTACAAACATTCTGAGCAATCTTTTCAAGACGACTTCTCAGGCTTCGGTGATTGCTGTGCCCGAACTGATGTATTACGCCGGGCAGATCTACAACGACAACTTCCGCACGCTCGAAGTTATGGTGCTGGTACTGGCGATCTATGTAAGCCTCGTATCGGTTCTTACCTACGCTATGGCCAAACTTGAAGCATGGATGGCTTTCCCCGGTTACGGCAAGGCAGGTTGATGATGAACAGTGTCATGACATATGAGAATAAGAAGAGAGCTGTTCTTCTTTTCATCGCTCTTGCTGTCGCAACATGGGTCGCTGTCGATGCGCTCTCAGGCGGCGCTGATCAGTGGCGCAGGGTTGTTGCCCGCTTGCCCCTACTTCTGACCGGTTCTGGTTCAGGCTGGCCGATTACTGGCGGTTTTGCCTTAAATATTCTGCTGTCGATTGCGGCTATGGCACTTGCTACAGCTCTAGGGACCGCTATGGGTCTAGCAACGATGGTTAAGAATGCCTCGGTGCGTGTTCCAGCCCTGCTTGTGATGAACTTTCTTCGCAATTCGCCGTGGCTCGTGCTGCTGTTTGCGATGCTTTACGTCATTCCGTTTGAAGTGCGCATTTTCGGGCTTGTCATTCCTTTTCCGACTTTTGTTAAGGCTACAATTGGTCTGGCTTTGCCAACGGCTGCAAACTTTTCAGAAGTTATTCGCGGTGCCGTGCAGTCCATTCATTCTGGTCAGTGGGAAGCAGCACGGTCGCTTGGATACACTCCGATGCAAATCTACCGCTATGTTATTCTTCCGCAGGCGTTCCGGCGCATGATCCCGGGCTGGATGAACCTATATGCCTTGCTGATGATCGCAACTTCACTTGCTACCGTGACAGGTATTCAAGACGTCATCACCATTCTGAACACGTCTATAGCCATGGAGAGCGAGCTCGCACTCGTCTACTTCTACCTTACCGTGCTCTTCCTGTTCTTTGCCTACTGCTATCCGATTGCGCTGTTTGCCCGCCGTCTGGAACGCGCAGTTAAGGGAGAAAATCTATGAACCAGTCTGCCCCCCTTATCGAAATTAAAAACATCCGCAAAGCCTTCGGTAGTTTTGAAGTCCTCAAAGGCATCGATCTGTCGGTTAAAAAAGGCGAGGCCGTCTGCATTATCGGTCCTTCCGGTTCGGGCAAATCAACGATCCTGCGCTGCATCAACGGCCTGATCCCGATTGATAGTGGAACCATCCGCGTTGGACCCCATCAGGTCCATGAATTGAAAACCGAAAAGGCCATGCGTCCGCTTCGTCATGAAGTGGCAATGGTTTTCCAGCAATATAATCTGTTTCCCCATAAGACAGCGTTGGAAAACATCATGATGGCACCAATTCAGGTGCTGGGGCATGATCGTGCCGAGGTCGAAAAGCGTGCGCGCAAACTGCTCGACAAAGTGCGCCTTTCCCATAAGGCGGATAGTTATCCCGGCCAGCTTTCAGGTGGTCAGCAGCAACGTGTAGCCATTGCGCGCGCGCTTGCCATGCAGCCTGAAGTTATTTTGTTTGACGAAGTCACAGCGGCACTTGACCCGGAAACGGTGAAAGATGTGCTTCTGACCATTCGCGAACTGGTGGAAGATGGACTAACCTGTATTCTTGTTACCCATGAAATGAAATTCGCCCGCGAAGTTTCGCACCGCGTCTGTTTCACCGATCATGGAATGATCGTGGAAAGCGGGCCGCCTGCACAGATATTCGATAACCCGCAGGACGCGCGCACGCGCGGATTCCTGGGGCAGGTTCTCTAACTCTCGCATCGCATCTGACATCGCTATATTTCAGAAGGACGAGCCTTCGGGCTTGACGTTCAATGTCCCGTTACGACCATATTTATGCCGAGAACTTCAAGGAAGCACCCTATTGGTGGGAGGCTGCGCAGCCGCAAACCAACCTTGATCCATTGCCAGCACGAGTTGATGTTGTCGTGGTCGGGTCCGGGTATGCCGGGCTGAATGCGGCAACACATCTGGCCCGCTCCGGACGTTCCGTCGTCGTTCTCGATAGTGAGCAACTGGGTGCAGGCTGTTCCACGCGTTCTGGCGGTATGGTTTCAAGCGCGCAGAAGCTTGTGGTCGGTGGTGCAATTAACGGCATCGACCCGGCGCTTGTTTCGCGACTGATCGGCGAAAGCAATGAAAGCTTTGATTATCTCAAGACTCTGATCGAGAGCGAAAATCTTGATGCTGCGCTGACATTGAAGGGGCGTTTCTTCGGTGCCTATACTGCGCGTGATTACGAAACACTGAAACGGCATGGCACGCTTCTCAATGAGAAGACCAGCGTTAAAGTTCACCAGATTTCCCGCGAAGAGCAGCGTTCGATGATCGGATCAGACTATTATCATGGCGGCATGGTGGTGGATGATTACGGCGGTTTGCATCCTGCCATGTTTCACAAAGCCTTGCGGGAGCGTGCGAAGGCTGCCGGAGTAATGTTGCGTTCACATGCGCGCGCCGGACGCGTGGAAGAAGTCGCAAACGGTGAAAAGATCGTTCCGACTGCACGCGGCTCAATCCGGGCCACCAATGTTATTCAGGCAACCAATGGCTATACCGGAAAAGATGCATCTCCTGAGCTGGCCCGACGCCTTGTTCCGGTGAAAAGCTACCAGATCGCAACTGAGCCGCTACCGGCTGATCTGTTGGCTGAGCTTATTCCGAATGGCCGAATGGTTTCGGATACAAGACGTGACCTTATTTACAGCCGTGTTTCGCCTGATGGCACCAGGATGCTTTTCGGCTCACGCCCCGGCGTTTTTGAAATGTCCGAGAAGCAGGCTGCAAAGCGCATTTATGCGCGAATGGTGGCACTCTGGCCGCAACTTGCTGGCGTTAAAATCACCCATTCATGGGTGGGAAGCGTTGCCATGACGGCGGATAAGATTGCGCATATCGGTGAGCGTGACGGTTCGCATTTTGCGGTTGGATGCAACGGGAATGGTGTCGCGTTGATGACCTATCTTGGCTATCAGGTTGCTCGGAAAATTTTGGGTCAGCAGAATATGCCGTCTGCCTTTGACCGCGAGAAATTCATGGCCATTCCGCTTTATTCCGAAAAGCCCTGGTTCCTTCCGGTCTTCACAGGCTGGTATCGCTTGCGTGATTTTATCGACCGCCCAGGTCGGTAAAGCCAATCAGTGAAACATCACATATTTACCATTTAAGTGAGTTCTATAAATGAAGCCGCTTTCTATTCCGGTCGCACCGTTTTTGGGTGATGAAACGCTGCCGAAAGCTGTCGATGTTATCATTATCGGTGGTGGTATTGTTGGGATTACCACAGCGCTCGAACTGGCAGAGCGCGGTATTTCGGTTGCAGTATGCGAAAAAGGCGTGATTGCCGGCGAGCAATCTGCCCGCAACTGGGGATGGACACGCCAGATGGGGCGTGATGAGCGTGAATTGCCGCTTTGCATGCATTCCGTCAAACTGTGGTCGCAGATGAATGCGCGCATTGGTCGTGAAACGGGCTGGCGGCGCACTGGTATCAGCTATCTCTCCTATACGCAGCGCGAACTGAAGGATTGGCTGAATTGGGCCGAGATCGGCAAGCGTCATGGCGTTGATGCCCGCATGCTTACTCCCCCCGAAATTGCCGAAAAAATTCCAGGCAATAATGGCAATCTTCTAGGTGTTTTGCATACCGGTACAGATGGACGTGCTGAGCCATGGATCGCAGTGCCAGCGATGGCGGAATCAGCGCGCGAAAAGGGTGCGCATATTTTCACCCGTTGTGCGGTGCGCGGCGTTGAAACGGCGGCAGGGCGTGTGAGTTCTGTTGTAACGGAGCGCGGTGAAATCCGTTGTCAGGCGGTCGTTCTGGCTGGCGGCATCTGGTCACGCCTGTTTGCAGGAAATGTGGGTATTGATTTCCCGCAGCTTAAAGTGATCGGCCCTGTTGCGCGCGTCGATGGTGTCGAAGGGCTTTCTGACATGCCAGTGGGAGCAGAGGATTTTGCTTATCGCAAGCGCCTTGATGGCAGCTTCACCATTGCGGTGCGCAATTTAAACCTTGCTCCCATTACGCCCGATCATCTGCGGCTTTTTACTGAATTTGCACCGACATATCTGACGACATGGCGCGAACTCAGTCTGCGCTTCAATGCCACCTTCTTTCAGGAACTTGCGACAAAGCGCAAATGGCGGCTGGATGAGCAGACGATCTTCGAGCAATGCCGCGTTATGGATCCGCCGGCAAATTTGGGCTTCACCCGCAACGCTTTACGTAACATGACATTGCGTTTTCCGGGCTTTGCGAAAGCGCGGGTGCTCAATGAATGGTCTGGTGTAATCGATGCAACGCCGGATGCAATTCCGGTTATCAGCCCCGTTCATCACATTCCAGGCTTCCATATCGCATCGGGCTTTTCGGGGCATGGTTTTGGTATTGGGCCGGGAGCAGGACAGCTGATGGCTGATCTGATCACTGGCAGCCCGACGAGCGTCGACAGCAAGGTGTTTGACATCAGTCGGCTGCGTCCGCGTTACGCAAAGAAAAATGCCGCATAACCAGAGGACAGGTTGAAGGCCTAACAACTGAATTATTATTGCCCAAGGAGGAATAGGCATGAGTATACGCAAACAATCGCAGATATTTTCGGATACGCCGCGTGACTATCAGAACTATATTGATGGTGCATTTGTAGCGGCTGGCAGTGAATTGATTGATGTTACTAATCCCGCCACTGGCGCATTGCTGGGCAGGATACCAGAAACAAGCGCTGACGATGTTAATGCGGCGGTGAAGGCTGCACGTGCTGCGCAAGGTGCCTGGGAAAAGCTCCCTGCCATTGAACGTGCGAATTACTTGCGTAAGATTTCTGCCAAGCTGCGTGAGCATCGGGTTGAGCTGGCTGATATTATCGTCAAGGAACAGGGTAAGGTCCGTGGCCTTGCTCAAGTTGAGGTCGACTTTACTGCCGACTACATGGATTATATGGCGGAATGGGCGCGCCGGATCGAAGGCGAAGTACTGACCAGCGACCGTCCGAACGAAACCATGCTTTTGCTGCGCAAGCCGGTTGGTGTGGTTGCAGGCATTCTTCCGTGGAACTTCCCGTTCTTCCTGATCGCACGCAAAATGGCGCCAGCGCTTGTGACCGGCAATACAATTGTTATTAAGCCAAGTGAAGAAACGCCACTGAACGCCTATGTTTTTGCCGAACTTCTGGCTGAAACCGATTTGCCAAAGGGTGTTTTCAATCTGGTTGGTGGTCGTGGACGGGTGGCTGGAGAAGCACTAGCATCCCATCCGGCGGTTGACCTCATCACCTTTACGGGCAGTGTGGCGACAGGCTCGCACATTATGCAAACCGCAGGCAAGAACCTGACAAAGGTCAATCTTGAACTGGGTGGTAAGGCTCCGGCAATCGTGCTGAAGGATGCCGATCTCGATCTAGCCGCCAAAGCGATCTATGACTCGCGCGTTATCAATACGGGTCAGGTCTGTAACTGTGCTGAGCGTGTTTATGTTGAACGCCCGGTTCACGATGCATTTGTTGCGAAGCTCCAGACCATGTTTGAAAATACCCGTTATGGCGACCCATCGGTTGAAGATGATCTGCATATGGGACCGCTTGTTAATCAGGCTGGACTCGATAAGGTCGCTCAGGCTGTGGATACTGCGCGTGCGCAGGGCGCAACGGTTGTGCTTGGTGGCAAGGTTGCTGATCGCGCTTCCGGTTTCCATTACGAGCCGACGCTGATCACGGGTGCTAAAGCAGATATGGACATCATGCGCAAAGAGACCTTTGGTCCGGTGCTGCCGGTTCAGATCGTCGATAGTCTGGATGAGGCAATCGCATTGTCGAATGACTCCGATTACGGTCTGACGTCGTCGATCTACACGCGTGATCTTTCTGCTGCCATGCAGGCTTCGCGTGAACTCAAATTCGGCGAAACCTATATCAATCGCGAAAATTTTGAGGCTATGCAGGGCTTCCATGCTGGTCGACGCAAGTCAGGCATTGGCGGCGCTGACGGAAAGCACGGACTTTACGAATTTACCGTAACGCATGTGGTTTACATTCAAAGCTGAGAACGCCTGAAATTCTGAAACAAGACGGCCCGTGAGTTCAAGCGTCCCGGGCTTTTTACGAAAAGTGGCTGGTTTGATTCAAGGAAAAACCATGGAACAGAAACGGACGATCCTGATCTCCGGTGCTAATCGCGGCATCGGCGCAGCGACTGCGCAAGCATTTTTGAATGCGGGCTGGAACGTGTCTCTCGGCATGAGAACCCCACACATGCCGGATTGGGCGGATGACGCAACCACACAGGTTCATGTCTATGACGCCAGCAAGTCTGAGACAGCAATGCTCTGGGTAGATGCCGCCGTCAAGCGGTTTGGTCGCATAGATGCTGTTGTTGCCAATGCAGGGATTATGGTTCGCAAGTCAGTCATTGATGCAACGGATGACGAATTTGCAACATTGATGGATATCAACGTCAATGGCCCGCGCTTGTTGGTGAAAGCGTGCTGGGATGAACTGGTGAAGACTGGCAGCGGACGGGTTGTGATTGTCGCGTCTCTTTCAGCAAAGCGCGTTAAATCTGCAATTTCCGGTGCTTATTCGGTGTCGAAGTTTGCGGCATTGGGGCTTTCGCATGCCATCCGCCATGCTGGCTTTGACAAAGGTGTGCGCTCGACGGCTGTCTGCCCTGGTTTTGTCGCAACAGATATGGGCACGCCCCTTGCGTCAGCATCCGATGAGTTGACACGCCCTGAAGATGTTGCAAGCTCAATACTGCATATCGTCACCCTGCCCAACAGCGCAAGTGTATCAGAATTCTGGGTTAATAGTCTTTTGGATGATTCCTACTGAACACTTTCTAAAAAAGCATTCCTGTCGCTGACAGCTCAACGGTTTATCGTGCGCTTGCATTATTACAGTGACCAATAATGTCCGTAGCAGAACTCAGCTGGCGACTGCAAAATATGATCGTGCTGTACTTTTTCGTCCGGCATGGAAAGCTACACATAAGTTTGTTGTCAAAAAACTGAAACAACGACAGGTTTAAGAAAATCGACTATTTATAGATAGAAAGTGCAATGGATCACCCGCACAATAGCCGCTCTCTATTTCGACTTCTTGCACGCCGTTAGTCAGCTACCCACCCCATGCAGGTCAATATGAACGCGCGTTTGACGCGACCACATATGGCAAAATTCACCTTTGTCCATATGTTGATTGCATGACTTCTGGACAACAGCTTCGCAGCCGCTCATTTGCCTTGCGCTTCATAATTCGCGAATGCCGACATTGTCATGCGTCACTTTCTCATGTTCGTAACGCTACTTATTTTCGTCCAATTTCTTCATTTGACTTCCTGATATTAGGTTAGTGCCGATAATATTTGACACACTGTTAGCCGCCTCGCGGATTGGGTCGGGCGCGAGGTGCGCATATCGCTGAGTTGTCTGAGACTGGCTGTGGCCGAGCAGCTTTCCAACCAAGTAGAGGCTCTTTCCCGACGACACCGCCATACTTGCAAAATTATGTCTCAGGTCATGGATGCGTAAATCACGCAAATCCGCTTCAGAGCGAATGTCGTCCCAAATCTTCTGGATGCTGAGCGGCCGATCACCGCCCACGGATGAAGGGAAAACCAATGGTGAACCGGCTATCTTAGGAAGCGCCTGGATCAACGCTAACGCGCTTTCACCAAGGTGAAGAACTTTTTGACCCGTTTTGCTATCCGGCAGTTTTGCCAAGCGATGCTCGAAATCAATCCACGACCATTGTAATGTCAATGCTTCGTTCCTTCGACATCCTGTCATCGCGAGAAATCTTATAGCTGCAACGGCAAATATGCTCACTCCATTCTTTTCGGCAGAATCCAATGCTTTACCAAGTCGATCAAGCTCTATAGGCGTGAGATATCGATCATGGGTCTTTAGCTTAAATTGCTTTGTACCCAATGCGGGGTTATCAGAACGATATCCATTCTCGACAGCAAATGATAACATTGAAGACAAAAGACCTAACGTTCGATTTGCAGATCCTTTGCCACCCGTAACTCGAGCTAAACCCCGAGCTTTTGTTTTCACCTTAGCCGCAGTTTTTCCAGTTGCGACGTCGTTGATAAATTTTTGAATGTCGGTTCGACGAATGTCACTCACTTTCACTCTGCCGAACAACGGCACAATGTGCCGAGCCATAAGCCCTTTTTCATTGGCAATGGTTACCGGCTTTTTATGAGCACAGGCCAGTTCCCAGTATAGTTCACCCAATTCTTGAATGGTAATGTCGTTTCGGCGTGATCGTTTAGCTTCATGTGGATCCACGCCTTTAACGATTTCTCCAAGTAATCGTTTGGCCTCGTCGCGAGCTGCATCCGCTGACCAGGGCGCTCCAAACGCTCCGATCGTGAATCGCTTTAAGCTGCCATTCAACCGGGATTGGAGAACAAATATCTTTTTTCCGGCTGGCGTGACTTTGACTCCAAAGCCCTTAATTTCTTCGTCCCAATAGAGGGTATCTTTGCTGGTAGGTACGATTCCGTCGACGGTGCGCTTTGTTAATTTCATTACCTGCCCCTGATTGCTAGCAATCAAATAGCAATCAATTGAACGGGAATTGCAAGGATATATAGTGATGCAAGGGGACCATCATTGTCGCTAACTGTTTGTTTTCATTATCATCAATGATGATAAGGGAAATACAGTGATCAGGCCTACCAATATTCGTAATGATGGGGTCAGCAGTTCGAGTCTGCTAAGCGGCACCATATTTCACCGAAAATTCAATCAGTTAACTATTTCCTTCTTTTAGCGATCGTGTCCGATCTTTTCAAAGTCGCCACCTTGTCGCCACCGTTTGCGAAAACTTACGGCAATGTGTGGCCCGGCGCTACCTTTGGCACAGACCCTACAGTTCCATAGCAATGCCAAATTCGATAAGTGATTATCACTGCACATCAGCGAAAAATTCCAAATGAAAAATATTACCAATTATTTTTTTCGAATGGGAAATTTAAGTTGACGATATGTGCAAAATTGAAATATCAATGGCTCATAAAAATAATAAGGGGCAACAGAATGCGTGCACTTTTAGATAAAATTGATAGGAAGCTTGTTAAGCTTCTGTCAGATGATGCACGCGATGGCGCCAATCAGATTGCTGAACGTCTGGAGCTTAGCCCGCCAACGATCCGCGCGCGCCTCAAAAACCTCATCGAAAATAAGCTTTTCAGGATTGCGGGCGTTGTCAATGTCTCGGAGCGTCCTGAGCTTATCGTTGCTATTTTAGGCATTCATGCCAATGGACATGGACGCCTGAATGAAATTGCCCGGAAGATGTCCGAACTGCCATTTGTGACATCGGTTAGCATCGTAACTGGCCGATACGATCTTTTGTGCGAGGTGCTGTTTGAGGGCGACATGGAAGAACTATACCGGGTGACGAGCGAACTGCTCCCCGGTTTGGCTGAACCCGGTGTCATTCAGGGCAGCGAAACTTTTGTTGTCATGAAAGCCCATAACAAGTGGCTGAGTTTGCCACGCGGCGTATGGGAAGATGAAGAGAGCGACAAACCCGCTCCTTAACCCAAAGACAAAATGACCATTGGAATTGGCCGCCTTGCGCGGACACGGACTACTGTTGCTCAAATGAGGGAGAACTCAAGAAATGATGAAAAAAATCAATGCGCTCATGGCTTCCGCTATGTTTATTGCGCTGATGGGAACTGCGGCACAGACCACGCCTGCTTATGCGGGAACGCTTGACGATATTATTACCCGTGGTGAGTTGCGCGTGGCTGTTCAGACACAGGGCCCTCCTTATTCCTTCATGGACAAGAATGGCAATCGTGCTGGCAGTGCAATCGAGCTGACCGAGCTTATGGCCAAGGAAATGGGCGTTAAGGTCACATATCTTGATTTCGATTGGGATGGCCTCATTCCGGCACTGCTTTCAGGAAAAGCTGATATTCTGGCAGCTGATATGACAGCTACCATGAGCCGCGCAACGAAGGTAGCTTTTACCCAGCCATGGATTCACGTCGGATCAGTCGCTTTCACAGCTGCTGGTGGTGACTTCAAAAGCGTTGAAGACTGCAAAAAGCCAGGAACGACTGTTGCTGTCATTCTCGGATCAACTGCCGAAAAAAACATGCCTAAGTTTTTCCCTGAAGCCACCGTCAAGGCTTTCAAGGGTGGTGGCACCGTGGTGCTTGATGCGGTCGCATCCGGTCAGGCCCAGTGTGGCGTGAATGATAACACAGCAGTTGCTGCACAGGTTCAGAACTACCCAGAAGGTACGTTTGAAGTATTTTCTGAAATGCTCAGCTCAGAACCTCTTGCCTATGCCGTCAGATACGACTCGCAGGATCTGATGATCTGGACAAACCTGTTCCTCGACAACATCAAGCTTGATGGTCGCTTGAAAGAAAACCTCGATTACTGGGTCAATTCAAACAAGTGGCAGGCTGATCACTAATATCAATGAAGGTGCAGGAACCGTTCATCCTGCACCTTCGATCAAAATCCGAATGTTACCGGTGAACCATGTTTGGCAATCTAAACATAAGAGTCATATCGGAATATCTGCCTGAACTCTGGCAGGGTTTTCTGAATACATTGATGTTGTCCGCCGCAGGGTTTACCGGCGCGTTGATCATCGGCATCGTCGCTTGTGCTTTAAGCATTCAGCCTGTGCGCTGGCTGCGCAGGATCGGCATTGCCTATATCGATCTTATCCGCGCGACGCCTCTGCTTGCACAACTCTACTTCCTGTATTTTGGCCTGCCACGTCTTGGCATACTCCTTCCGGAGATGGTGATTGGCATTATAGCTCTTTCACTGAACTCGGGAGCTTATGTGGCTGAGATTATTCGCTCAGGCATTCTCTCTATTCCGCGTGGACAGTTTGAAGCTGCATTAAGCTCCGGCTTAACCTATCTGCAACGGATGAGGCTCGTTGTCCTTCCTCAGGCGGTCAGGCCAACGATTTCACCAATGATCGGTCAGGCAATCGTGCTGGTGAAAGACTCCTCGCTTCTTTCGCTGATTTCCGTTGTTGAACTCACCCGTGTCGGGCAGCAAATCGCGCTTGATCGCTTCATGCCTGTCGAGGGCTTCGCGGTAACTGCCGCTGGATTTCTGCTGATCTACTATCTCCTCAAAGCACTCGCCGGAACATGGTCGCGCTTCAACCGCATGCCGGAAAGATAACAGGGGACGCATATGTTTTGGTTTCAAGTCGAACGCTTGTGGAATTTCTGGCCCATTCTTTTGAAGGGCCTCGCCATGACCGTTTCGCTATCCCTGCTCTCTCTGATCATCGGGGTCATTGTGGGCCTGATATTTGGTGTGTTTCGCGCAAGCCCCAATCGATGGCTGTCGGGCATAACAGGGCTTTATATTGACCTATTTCGCGGCACACCGTTTCTGGTACAGGTCTTCATCTGTTTCTTCATTCTGCCATCAATCGGTATCGAGCTGTCGGCGTTTAACGCCGGAGTGATCGCGCTTTCCAACCTGTCAGCCTGCTTTATCGGCGAAATCATTGCATCCGGCATTAAGGCTGTTCCGCGCGGGCAGACAGAAGCTGCGATTGCATCAGGCTTCACCTATGCGCAACAGCTTCGATTAATTGTCATGCCACAGGCATTACGCATCGTAAGGCCATCTCTGGTGGGACAGTTCATTCTACTGGTGAAGGATTCCTCCGTTGTTTCGGCTATCGGGATTATGGATCTTACACGCTCAGGATGGATGATCGTTCAGAACATCCCCAACGGCCTGCTGGTCTTTGGCGTCGTTGGCATCGGCTACTTCATCGTCTGCTATCCGATGATCTATCTCTCGCGCCGTATAGAGCGCGGCACTCAGTCTCCTATTTTGTAACTGGACAGGTCTAATGATTGAATTTCAGGGTCTGAACAAATGGTTCGGCAGCGCGCTTCACGTGCTTAACAATATTGATCTGACAGTCAGCAAAGGCGAAGTCGTCGTGGTTTGCGGTCCTTCCGGTTCAGGTAAAAGCACGCTGATCCGATGCGTTAATGGACTGGAAGCCTTCCAGTCAGGCAAACTGATCGTCGATGGTATTGATCTCAGCGCGAAGAATGCAGCCTTGCGTGAATTGCGAATGGAAGTCGGCTTTGTCTTCCAGCAATTCAATCTCTACCCCCATAAGACTGCGCTGGAAAATGTAACACTTGCACCTATTCATGTGCGGGGATTATCAAAAGCTGAGGCGGAAAAACGGGGCAAAGAACTGCTGGCTAAAGTCGGCCTCGCTGATCGCATGAACAATTACCCAAGCCAGTTGTCTGGTGGCCAGCAACAGCGTGTGGCTATTGCACGTTCTCTCTGTATGCAGCCACGAATTATGCTGTTTGATGAACCCACCTCCGCACTGGATCCGGAAATGATCAATGAAGTGCTCGATGTTATGGTTAGTCTCGCCAAAGAAGGCATGACGATGATGGTCGTCACCCATGAAATGGGCTTCGCCAGAAGTGTTGCTGATCGTGTTGTCTTCATGGATCGTGGGGCAATCCTTGAAAGCGGTGAGCCAGAGAACTTCTTCAGAAACCCTCAGAATGAGCGCACACGCGACTTCCTGAGTAAAGTTCTCCACCACTGACGCAATCCGGTTCGTCACGCAATTGAGATAGATTGATTATCATGGAGCATCGTCAGAAAAGCGGTGAGCGGCTTTCTGTTGCCATCATTGGCGCTGGAATTGTTGGCTGCAGCACAGCGCTTGCACTGAGCAAAGCTGGCTATAGTGTTATCATATTCAGCAATGAAGAGCCGGGCACCGGAACATCCTATGGTAATGCGGGAGCCATTGTCACAGGGTCAATAACACCGACAGCAACACCCGCTGTTATCAGGTCTTTGCCCAGCTATATGTTCAACCGCAATGCACCAGCAGTCTTGCGGCTTCATCATACAATCGCAGCATTGCCGTGGATAAGGCGCTTCATCACAGCTGGTACAACGAAAGCTGTCGATCGAATTGCAGCAGCAATGCATCCGCTTGTTTCAGAAGCACTGAAAGCGCATCAGGAATTTGCCGCAATTGCCTCAGCAAGCAACATGCTCACGCAAGAAGGCTGGCTGAAAGTCTATAGTGACAGCAAGGATTTCGAAGGTTCGGCTCTTGAGCGTCGGCTTATGAGCCGCCATGGTGTCGTATACACAGTTCTTGATCGTTCAGCACTTCTGGATCTTGAACCTGCACTTGACCCTGCATCCTGTTACAAAGGTCTTTACCAACCAAATGCTGGTAATGTCCGCTTTCCGCAGAAACTCGCTCAAATCTATCTGGAAACGGCTCAGAAGTTTGGTGCGACATTCATTCGTGACACTATTACCTCGGTTCAGCCGTCAGAACACGGCGTGTTGCTGAAATCAGTGTCCCTGAACAAGCGCTTTGATCGTATCGTCATCGCATCGGGTGCATGGTCCACGACACTGACCAAACAGCTCGGTGATCGTGTCTCACTTGAGAGCGAACGCGGATACCACATCAGTTTCGGTCCGGGATCGGAGACATTGTTACGCAGACCGGTTGTCTTACCCGGCAAGGGGTTTGTTCTGTCACCAATGCATGACGGTTTGCGTCTGGTGAGCGGCGATGAACTCGCAGGCCTTAAAGCGCCGCCGAATTACAAACGCATTCGCAGTTTGCTGCCCGAAGCGATCGACGTCGTGCCGGCTCTCAAGTCATGGAAACCCGCCACTGAATGGATGGGGCATCGTCCATCCACCCCCGACACACTGCCCGTCATCGGCAGATCAGGCAAATGCCGGAATGTCATCTACGCTTTTGGCCATGGGCATCTGGGGGTCACCCTTTCTGCAATAACAGCCAGACTCGTCAATGAGCTCATCAGCGAACAAAAGCCAGCTATCGATCTGGCTCCTTATAGTCCCGAGAGATTTTGATACTTCAATGTCCGAATTCCCAATCAATATGAACAATCCAGCGCAGTTCGACGGTCCTCTCCCCGAGGCCGTCGATGTCACTATCATTGGTGGCGGCATAATCGGCGTCATGACAGCCTGGGAACTTCAAAAGCGCGGATTAAAAGTCCTTGTTTGTGAAAAAGGGCGGATCGCCGGCGAACAATCCAGCCGCAACTGGGGCTGGATTCGCCAGCAGGGGCGTGATTACGCAGAGCTGCCGATCATGATGGACGCAATTCATCTCTGGAAAGGTCTGAACGAGAAAATTCGCGAAAAAATCGGCTTTCGTCAGAATGGCATCACCTATCTGGCGCGCAATCAAACAAAGCTTGAAGAATTCACTCGCTGGCTTGAAGGCGCACGCTCCTATGGTATCGACACGCGTATGCTGTCTCAGGGTGAAGTCAGAACTATGGTGCCGGACAGTATGGCTTGGATGGGGGGAATGACTACGCCATCAGATGCAATGGCGGAACCATTTCTGACTGTTCCAACAATTGCTCAGGTTGCAGCAGAAGATGGCGTCCTTATTCGCGAGAACTGTGCGGTTCGGACATTGGATATCACTAATAATCAGGTGCAGGGCGTCGTTACCGAAAAAGGCTATGTAAGATGCGAGCGCGTGCTTGTCGCGGCTGGCGCCTGGAGCACACTGTTCCTGAAACGGCATGACATACGTATCCCACAGCTTTCTGTCGTGTCTTCCGTGATGCAGACCGAACCTATGAACTCGCTGCACGATGGCGCTGCGGGGGATGACCAAATAGCGTTTCGTCGGCGCGCTGATGGTGGATACACATTGACGCCATGGTCCACACATGACTTCTTCATAGGACCAGACGCCTTCAGAAACTTTTGCGCTTATATACCGCAATTGCGTGAAGACTTCACGAGCACACGATTTAAACTTGCTGCTCCGCAAAATTATCCTGACGCATGGCGAACAGCAAGACGATGGTCAAAGAACGATGAGACTCCATTCGAACGGTGCCGGATTCTGAACCCCAAACCGAACCAGAGAGAACTCGACCGTGTGCTGAAACAGTTCACAAAGGCGTTCCCTCAAACAAACAAGCCGCGTATCATAAGAAGCTGGGCTGGTATGATCGATACAATGCCTGATGCCTTACCGGTCGTTGATAACGCGCCAATTAGCGGCTTAACAATCGCAACCGGAATGAGTGGCCACGGATTTGGGATTGGTCCCGGAATAGCACGTGTTGTTGCAGACCTGATAGAGTTGCGCCAACCCGTTCACGAAATAGATAGTTTTGCATTAGTCAGGTTTTAGAACTGAATAATTTGCTGAAAGTTTCGACACTGTCAAATGATAACGAATTAAAATACATGAACTATCTCCTTAATAGTCCAAGTCTTCGTCCGCACCCCCGAACCGCCGAATATCTCAACCGTCTCGACTTCGTTATTCTCGACGAGCTGGGTTACTTGCCATTCGCTCAGGCAGGCGGACAATTGCTGTTCCAGCTTATAAGCAAGCTCTACGAGCGAACCTCGATTATGGTTACGACCAATTTGGCGTTCGACGAGTAGCCCACTGTCTTTGGTGATGCCAAAATGACAACTGCAATCCTTGATCGGCTAACGCACCATTGTAAAATCGTAGAGACAGGCAACAATTCATGGCGCTTTAACAACCGCTCTCAAGGCTAAAGCCGAAAGAGCTAATCACCCGCACTTGGCCTACCCTTTGCAACCCCGGCCAGCGTCGGGCAGGCCAAGTGCTAATCCGTAATCAGGGGGGGTAATATTGGATAAGTAAAAGGGGGGAATATTCCGTTCCGATTGACATCGCAGGATAATTGCGTCAACAGATCAGCCACCTTTTAACCTGTGAAAAATTTGCGACACAGCCGGCTCCGCTACAACGATTGCTGCAAACTCCGTATCATCTTCGGGCGAAGGCAGCAAAAGCTTGCCCTGACGTACCAGCGTGCGCCATGAAAACAGATAATTGCACGAACGCCATAACGATCCGCAACTTCCTGAACGCTCAAGCCGGGGCGCAAGCTTTCCGCAACAATCCGAGCTTTTATATCAGCTGGCCAATGGCCATGACTGTCACGCTTACTCTTATCGGTTGAGAGAAACTCCGTTCGAGGCTTCATGGAGAAGCTACGTTCTGTTCATTCGCTAACTCTCAATGACAGAACATAAAATCAAACAGAATGTGGGGCCAGAACACCGGTTACCGCCTTATTCTTCTTGTTACCATCCATCTTGAAGTACCGATTCCAGTGTATCCGCGAAGTAATCAGCACTTTCCTGTGTGAGACAAAGAGGGGGTTTGATCTTGAAAATGTTCAGATGATCACCTGTCGGTTGCATGATGATGCCAAGTTCGAGCAGTCGATCACATAGAGCCAACGTTTCTTCGGTAGCAGGCTCCAACGAAACATGATCCCTGACAAATTCCAACCCCATGTAAAGCCCCATGCCATGAACAGCACCTATCAAGGAATATTGCTGTCTGAGACCTTCCAGACGCCCCTTGAGATGGTCGCCGACCTTACGTGCATTGGCTTGAAGTTGTTCATCTTCCATAATGTCGAGGACAGTATTTCCAACGACTGACGAGACTGGACTGCCTCCGGCAGAGGAAAAGAAATAGCCTTCCTTTTCCAGCGTATCAGCAATTTCCTTGCGCGTAATCACTGCGCCAAGGGGGTGTCCATTGCCCATGCCTTTTGCAATAGTGATGACGTCCGGCACGACCTGCTGTTGCTCAAAGCCCCAGAAATGGTGGCCCGTACGGCCGTAACCAACCTGCACTTCATCAGCGATGCAAAGCCCGCCTCGTGATCTGATTTCCTGATAGACCCTCTTCAGATAGCCGGTGGGAAGTGGAATTCCGCCCGCATTGCCGTAAATCGGTTCACAGATAAAACCTGCAAGCCCCTCGCCTTTCGCATCAAGCTCCGAGAGTTTGTCGAGAACAGTTCCGACATATTGTTCGGGAGTCATATGTCCGCGATAGGTATTCGGGGAAACGACTGGATGCACCCATGAAGGACGCGTTCCAAGCGCATTCGGATTATCAGCGGTTGAAGTGGATACCGCATCACTTCCCACGGTCCAGCCGTGATAGGCTTCCAGCAGCGAGACAATATTACGATGACCATTCCAGGCCCATGCCAGTCTTAGGGCCAGGTCGTTTGCCTCGGAACCACTATTGACTAGAAAAACTGTGTCCAGCCCTTCAGGTGCCAGTGCGGCAAGCCGTTCTGAAAAATCAGCCACTTCTGAATAGTGGAAGCGTGAATTGGTATTGAGTTTCAACCACTGCCTATAAACATTTTCAGCAAGGCGCGGATGACCATGACCGATAGTGGTCACGTTATTGACCATATCGAGATACGCGCGTCCCTCCGTATCGAACAAATGCTCTTTCCAGCCACGCTCAATTTGCGGAGGGTTTTCGTAATAATGCTTCTGCGTACCGGCAAGACTTTTGTAGCGTTTCTCAAGCAGTAACGCGGATTCCTTTGAAGATGCGTCGATGGGTAAGCCAAGAAACCCTGCGGGAGATGGGCAAAGTTCAGACCATGCAGCAGCCTGCGATGGTTTGGCGAATTGCGGCAGCGCATCAGACACAGTTTCGAACTGCTGAACGTAAATGATGCCCAAGCCGTCCTGATCATTGCGAGCCACACCGAGCACATCACCCGAAGATAGCGAGTGCGCTAATCCATCACGTATGTCCAAACCGCTCAAATGTAGATTGCTCTCACCATTTCGCAAAATGAGAGACCCATCAGCAAAATCCGCACTCCCATCGAAAGGCGCAACAATCTCCGTTCCTGCGGGAACACAAACTGCAATATGCAGTGCGAAGCTTTCTGGTTCAGTGCGGCTGTTAATCCGGGTGCGTGTTAATCGATACTCACCATATCTCGTCAGGCTACATCCCGCTTTACGAGCGGCATCAAGCAAAATTTGCTGTTCTATATTGCTGGAATTCCAGTTTCCAGCCACGAAGGCGGAACTATCAATCGAAAGATCGACCAGCGCTGCAGATATTAAATCGATACTCGGAATGATAGATTTCTTTTTGGCGTGGCGCTTGGCCTCTACATCAATATCCAGCGAGAGGAATATTGCCTTTTCCATCAATTCGAATGACACTGAAGTCGCTGTCTCGAAGATAATCCGTTCATGTGCAGCATTGGCCGCTGCATAATCATTACCCGGATCAAGTCTAAGTTGTTGATGCGATGCTGCAAACAACACACAGGCACGCGCGACAATCAAAGGCCAAAGGGCGACAAGCTCTTCTTTCTCCAACGGACAGACGGCATGAAACGCCTTCACAGCTGGAAGAATTGAGAAAGAGTCTCTGCCTCCATGATGCAGCAACGATGCGCATGTTGTCGCCAGCTCGGCAATCAGCCAGCTTTTGGTCATATCCCCAAAATCAATGACCGCATATGGCAAGAAAGACCCCGAGAGCTCTCTACGGCCAACAACATTATCATCCGTGATGTCATGGTGGATAACCTGAACACGTAAACCCGCCTTTATAGGGTCAAGCCGCTTTCGTACTTGCTCCATCGCTGCAAAAATGGGGGCGGCAACCGAGCTGAGATCACTATCCTGCAGCAAGAAAGGTATCGTCGCTTCAGCATAAGCCAGATCCCACGGTGATTTTTTCACAGCGCCTGGATGCAAAAAATCTGCCAAAGCGTACGCGACATTGCCTGCAAGGGTACCAAGCGCTTCAATCGCAGTACCGTTCAAATATTTGCGCGCCGTCAGCGTTTCACCTTCGATAAAGCTCAGCAGACGAACATGATAATTTTCCGCTCCAACGGTGGCAGCACCTATGAACTCGCCGTTTTGACAAGGAATGACCTTGGGAATAACAAATGAACTATCGAAGCCATCGCCCTGCTTTGAAGCGAGTTGCTGCAAAATCGCATTCTGTGCCTCGAGTTCAACGCGCGGATATTCGCTGCGGCTGATTTTGAGGACATAGCTTTCACCAGCAATGCCAACCTTAAAGTTCCGGTCCTGCTGACTGCCAAGCTCGCGCAACTCGCCCTCCAGCCCGTAAACTGAGCCAAGAATATCGGCAGCGTCCTCAATTGTAAGGCTCGGACGAGGCAACTCAGCTTTCGAAAAAAGGGACATTTCAGACATATAGCTTTCCAATAGAAATGGTCGACAGAGCGAGATATATGATGCGCTTTCTTTATGGCGTATCGATATTTGGCCACAACTCATCGGGTATTATATCGAGCGTAGTAGCGTTCAATGCGGGACTGAATAAACTCGAACGAGATGGAGAGCATCCAGTAGATCATGGAAGCAGTGATCAGCATTTCGATATGTTTGAACTCGGTCTGGCCCTGCGTTCTTGCAACATACATCAACTCCCAAACACCGATCACCGAAACAAGAGAAGAGTCCTTCAACATCGCAATAAACTGGTTGCCTGTTGGCGGAATGATGATCCGCATGGCTTGCGGCAGAATGACAAGCCACATCGTCTGCGCCGACCCAAGACCAAGTGCCGTGGCACCTTCCTTCTGTCCACGTGGAATACTTTCAATCCCTGCACGGAAAATTTCAGTCATATAGGCGCCATAGCAGAGCGAAAGCGCGAGAATGCCCGCAGGGATCGCACCGATCACATAACCAATCTGTGGCAAGCCAAGATAGATAATATAGATCTGCATCAGGAGCGGCAGGCCGCGAAAAAGCGACGTGTAGAACGTTGAAAGCCCGTAAATAACACCATTCTGCGATAGTTTGGCAATTGCACCAATAAGCGCAATAATCGTCGCGATCACGATGGAAATCGCGGAAATATAGAGTGTTGTTACGGTTCCCTGTGTGATCAGAAAACCGATCTTACGGGCGATAAACGAGAACGACAGATCAAACGAGTAAAAGAAAAGCATCAGCAAGACAAAGAGTTCAGCCCATACCGCGACAACCTGCTGATTTCTCGATAGTCGCTTCAGCAGCTTCCAGTTCAGAAACAGGATCACAGAGATGGAAAAGGCTGACAGAATCCTCGCAACAGCAGAGTTTTCCTTCACCCAGTCGGCAAGTGGGGGTACTGTTGTTCCCAGCCAATGTGCATTAATGCCAATTGAATAGAGCGCCACCATAGTGATTGCGAACAGCACAAAGCCACCAAGCCTACGCGCTGCATCGGGATAGTTGAGAATGAATCGCCCAAGCATGAACGGTCTCCTTCAATTCGGTGTGCACCCTGTGCCAATCGGCTCAACAGATGTCTTGTTGTTCTGGGGGATTAAATGCTTAACGAAACAAACTGTTGATCAGGCAGAGCGTTCTCGCCACTTGTCCTGTGCCTGTAGCTTCCAATAGGTGAGTTGCGCGACTGCAAGGCCGGCGTAACCACCAGCCCAAACAAGACCAAATGGCTCAAAAAGCTTGTAGCGATCAGCCGTACCGAGAATTCCTTCGGCCACCAGCTTGCCGCCGATAGCGGTGGTGTTCAGGCCATGGCCGCCAAATGCAGTGCAGTACCAAACCCCACACGGCATTTTTCCGATTTGGGGCATAAGGTGGCGCGCATATGCCATCAAGCCAGACCATGCGAGTTCCGTCTTAAGTTCTGCAAGCTGCGGATAGGTGCTTGTCATTTCATGGCGCAGCTCTCGCACCAGCCCCTCAGTTGAGGCGGCGCGGGTTGTTATGCGACCGCCCCACAATACGCGCTTGCCACCTTCAATGAGCCTGTAATAGTCGCCGGCTCTGCGACTATCACCGATCGCAGCTGGTGTTTTAATAGCTTCGCTGATGAGATCAGGTGCAACTTCAGAAACCATGACATAGGTTGCTATCGGCAAATAGGATCTTTGAAGTTTCTTATTCAAACCACCTGTATAACCACCTGTGGTGATCACCAGATTCTTGGTGTGAACTGAACCTCGGCTTGTTTGGGCCACTTTCTGTGCCCCCGAAACATCCATAGATTGCGCAGCAGAGTTTTCATAAATTCTACCACCTAGACGCTCAATTTCCCGAGCGAGACCGCGTGCATAATTGAGTGGATGAATGTGAAACGCCTTTGGATCACGAACAGCCTGATAATAGCGTTCAGACTTCAACACCGACTGAACTTCGTCCCTCGACATATATTCAAGGTGGTAGTTGAAGTCTCTCTTTGTCTCCGCAACTTCGGCCTTCAAAGCGGTCGCATCTTCATAGCGCTGTACGCTGATCAGACCAGGCTTGGGATCGGCAGACGCGATATTCAGATCGCGAATTGTTTCACCAACAAATTCCATGCCCTCTACCGAGAGCTTGTGGAGCGTTTTGGCAGCATCTTCACCGACCGTCGCAGCAATTTTATCATGACCGGTTGCAAAGCCGGGGCTGACAAAACCACCATTGCGTCCCGAAGCGCCAAAGCCAACGCTCTTCGCTTCAAGAATAATGACAGACTGTCCCTGTCTCACCAATTCCAATGCCGCTGTCAGACCGGCAAGCCCCGCACCAATGATGAGGGTTTCGCACTCCTCATTGCCAACAAGCGCCGCGCGTTCTTTGGTATCAGCCATGGTTCTGAAGTAATGCGTGTCAGGATAGGACATGTTGTTACCAGTCTGAATATATCGATTTTTTCCATTTTCAATTCGCACCCGGCCTGCCACGCAAGGCAGAACCGGGATTTGATTTTGAACTGGTGGGGGATCTGAAGTGTTTTTATCGGAAGCAGTTAGTCTTTGCTGTAATCCGCGCCGTACCACTTGGTCGTAAGCGTTGCGAGGGTTCCATCATCCTTCATCTGCTTAACAATTCCACCGATCTTTGCAGTCCACTCAGGATCATTCTTTTCCGCAATAACAACCAACGGTTCGCGGAAAGCATAACCGCCCTCAAGAATGCGAACCGGATAACCGTTCTTGATTGCGGTTTGAGCTGTCTGTTCTGGTGCAATAACAGCATCCAAACGCACACCATCACCCAAACGAAGGTCATCAAACGGCATCATGGAATCTTCAAAGGTACGAACTTCGCCCGGAGTGACTTTATATTCGAAAGCCGGAAGATCGGGCGCATCGATTTCAAGGCGACGATTGATAAAATCTTCCGACGTTGTTCCGGTTTCAACGCCAATAATTTTACCATTCAGATCGTCGGTCGAATGCGCTTTGCTGTCCTTGTGAACCACATAGACATAAGGGCTGTAATAATAGATACCAGCAAAATCGATTGCCTGCGCGCGTGCCTTGGTTGGCGTTACCGAGCCAACGCCCACATCGTAACGTCCCTGCCAATGACCACCGGTCAGCGTTGGCCACTCAGGAGTCTCAAAACGGACTTTAACCCCCAAGCGCTTACCAATTTCATTGGCCACATCAATATCGAACCCAACAAGTTCATTGTTGTCATCAAGGAAACCCTGTGGAGGCCAACCAACATTGGTGGCAACAACCATTTCCTTCTTTTCATTGACGCGGTCGAGCGTTGGACCTGCATGCGCCATTCCTGAAACCAGAAACAGCGATGCTGATGCGAGTGCGAAAAATTTGTTCAAGTTACCCTCCGTTGGTGCGGTTATAGTTTTGATAATTCAATGTAAAATTTGGCTCAGGAACAGCTTGGTACGCTCGTGCTGCGGATTATCGAAGAACTCGGCTGGCGCATTTTCTTCAACAATCTGCCCCTGATCCATAAAGATCACGCGGTTAGCAACCTGACGGGCAAAGCCCATTTCGTGTGTGACGCAGATCATGGTCATACCTTCATCAGCAAGGCTCACCATCGTATCAAGCACTTCCTTGACCATTTCCGGATCAAGCGCGGAAGTCGGCTCATCAAACAGCATGACCTTCGGGTTCATGCAGAGCGCACGGGCAATCGCCACACGCTGCTGCTGACCACCTGAAAGCTGGCCCGGATATTTGTTGGCCTGTTCCGGAATCTTCACGCGCTTGAGATAGTGCATGGCGATTTCTTCGGCTTGGCGTTTTGGCATTTTGCGCACCCAGATCGGTGCCAGCGTGCAGTTTTCCAGAATGGTCAGGTGCGGGAAGAGGTTGAAGTGCTGGAACACCATACCAACTTCACGGCGCACTTCATCGATCTTCTTAAGATCATTGGTAAGCTCAATGCCATCGACAATGATCTGACCCTTCTGGTGCTCTTCCAGACGGTTGACGCAGCGGATCATAGTCGATTTACCGGAACCAGATGGCCCGGCAACGACGATGCGTTCACCGCGCATGACTTTCAGATTGATGTCACGCAGGACGTGGAACTCACCATACCACTTGTGCATGTTCTTAATCTCGATGGCCACCTCGGTCTTCGAGACTTCCAGTTTTGAACGGTCAATTTGAACTTGGGGTGCTGTGTTTGTCATCATGTCACCCATGAGCAATCATAACGTGGCGCACTGTGGTGTAATCCTCAAGCGCATAGATAGACATGTCTTTGCCATAGCCAGACTGCTTTAAGCCACCATGGGGCATTTCATTCGTCAGCATGAAATGCGTGTTAATCCATGTGCAGCCATACTGTAGATGTGCAGCAGCCTTAAGACCCTTGCTAAGGTCCTTTGTCCACACCGATGATGCCAAACCATAATCACTGTCGTTAGCCCACGAGATAGCCTGTTCTTCTTCGCTAAAGCGCGTGACAGACACGACTGGACCAAAGACTTCACGGCGAACGATTTCGTCTTCCTGCAAAGCTCCGGCAACTACGGTCGGCTCAAAGAAAAAGCCCTTATCACCCGATGGATTGCCACCAGCGGTTATCTCGATATGTGCGTTCTCACGCGCACGCGCAACAAAGCTATCCACACGATCACGTTGGCGACGCGATATAAGCGGCCCCATCTCATTTTGTGCGTCATCTTCACGATTAAACCGAATGTTGGAAACAGCACCTGATAAATCCGCGACAAGGCGATCGTAAATCCGCGCGTCGGCATAGATACGACAGGCAGCCGTGCAGTCCTGGCCAGCATTGTAAAATCCGAATGTTTTGATGCCCTGAACGACCGCATCAATATCAGCATCTGCCATCACGAGGACAGGTGCTTTTCCGCCCAGTTCCAGATGCGTTCGCTTCACCGATTTGGCCGCTGCCTGCAGAACCTTCTTGCCAGTTGCGACATCGCCCGTAATCGAAACCATATTGATCGACGGATGATTGATAAGTGCGTTTCCGACAGTTTCGCCACGCCCAAGTACGACATTCACGACGCCCGAAGGCAAAATATCCGCCATCACCTTTGCCATTTTTAGTGCGGTCAAAGGCGTCTGTTCCGATGGTTTGAAAACAACTGTGTTACCACCAGCAATAGCTGGAGCAAGCTTCCAGGCCATCATCATTAATGGATAGTTCCAAGGGGCAATCGATCCAACAATCCCCACAGGATCGCGGCGGATCATGGATGTATGGCCGGCAAGATATTCAGCTGCAATCGGCCCCTGCATATTGCGGACAGCACCTGCAAAATAGCGATAACAATCGATAACCGCCGGTATCTCATCACTCAGGACCGCATGATACGGCTTGCCGCAATTCAGCGCCTCAAGGGCAGCAAAGCCTTCGGCATCTCTTTCGACTGCGTCGGCAATTTTAAGCAAATAACCCGAGCGTTCCGCGGGCGTTGTACGAGACCAGGATTGAAATGCTTTTTCCGCAGCCTCGACAGCCTTGTCGACTTGTCCCAATGATGCTTCAGCCAGAGGCAGAACAACATCCCCGGTTTTCGGATTGAGAACAAGTTCTTCATGTTCTGAGCCAAGTTCAAACTGGGAGCCAATAAGCATTTCTGAATCCATTACATTCTCCGAGAGAAATTACGTCTGTTTTCGATGTCTATTCATGACATGACATCGTTGAGACTACCAAAAGCAGAACTTATCTGAGCTGGCTATAAAACCGCACACGACATCACCCGCTCCACTGGCTGATAGCGAAGAAGAAATCGGACCGAGTTTGGGATTATCGCAAAGCTTGTCTGAGCAACGATGACCACGCCTAAATGCAGCTCACAATATTAGCTGATCAAAGCAAATAAAACCTGTTCGCATTGCTCTCTCCATTTTGCCGTTTTCGGCTTTTCGTTCCTTGAAGAGAAAGTTATCTGAACAAAAAACATTCGCAAATTCATTTATTAGAAAGCAGGTATCGGTTTTTCCGATTAATATAGATAAGCAGTATCGTGGAGCCAGCTCCACTGGATAAATATCATTTTAAAAAGCTATTTAATTGAATTCTTGTTTCTGAGAGACCGTATTAGCGTTGCCTGCCAGAACGCGCTGCTTCTGCAATTCCAATAAAATCGCGAGCGGATTGCGGAAGACTCGAGCCTTTTCGCCAAACCATTCCAATCTGCACGATTGGCAAAGAACCAGACACATCCCGGCTTTCGATACGGTCTCCTTCCAGCGACCAAGGGCGATAGACGAGATCAGGCAGAAGGGCTACACCAGCGCCGGTGGCCACCAAACTACGTACAGCTTCAACAGAACGGGTTCTGAAAGCCACATGCGGCCTGGCTCCAAGTGCAGCGAGAAGCTTTCCGGTGTTTTCCTCAATTTCGTCGACGGTGAGCATGATCAAAGGCTCTTTGGCCACATCGTCAATTGATATTCCGTCAACAGATACGAGCGAATGCCCTAGCGGTAACCAAAGCCGATAAGGCGATGTTTCAAGAATTTCGGCATGAAGTGCCATTCGATCCCGCAGACTTGAGATAACTACGACAGCCACATCAAGTTCACCGCCAATAAGCAAATGCTCAAGATAAGAACCGTTGTCTTCAATTGCGCTCACTTCCACATTTGGAAATGCCCTGCGATAGCGTGCCAACAGATCAGACAGAACGTAGCCCGCAACCAGTGACGTGACGCCGAGATGCAATGTTCTCTTTTCTGCGACTTGTTTACTTGAAAACGAACGCCGCGCATCGGAGACATCAGCCAATATCTTGGTCGCATGACGCATAAACTGATGGCCACTATGGGTAACGATCAAGCCGCGTGGATGCCGCTCGAAAAGTGTGACGTTGAGATCTGCTTCAAGCTCTTTGATTGCCTCTGTAATTGACGATTGGGAAATTGATAGCGATTGCGCAGCACGCGTAACAGAGCCCTGCTCAGCACATGCGATAAAATAACGTAACTGCCTAAGCGTGAACATTTATCTGCAACCAGTATTCTGGAAATGGCATTATGATAGCGCCATTTCATCGTTAATAGGCAACTCATAACGATTATTTGCTTACAATGACACTCGTCATCGCTTTTTCCAAAGCAGAAAATTCAGGCATTTCCCGCGCCTTTCTGTCGACGATCAAATGTGAAATTTCGTCAATTGTACAAAAGACGGAACGGGCTGGCGCGCTGATTTTGGAATGATCAGCAAGGATAATAGTCTTTGCTGAGTTGCGTACCATGGCTCTTGCTATTTCCGCACCATGGATAAAATGGTTCATCGCGCCAAGCTCTGGATCAATGCCCCAAGGGGCTAACAACGCCACATCCGCACGATAGCGATAAATATCATTGATGGTTGATGCGCCCCAGGTTTCGAGAGGATCTTGGCGCACATCACCAGAAAGCAGATGCACCTTATAACGGTGATAGGTGTCGCTTTCTTTACCCGATAGTAAACGCGCCACATCAATCGAATTGGTAAGAATATTGAGACCAGTCAGATTATAATGATTGGCCAATACCTCTGCCATCACAGTTGTTGTGGTACCCGCATCAATGAATACAGTCATGTCATTCGAAAGCAGATTAAGCGCCTCCAGCGCAATGGCTTGTTTTTCGAACAGTCTTTGTTTGATGCGCACATAATAATCAGTATCTTCCTTGGCCAGTGAAACGGCACCACCGCGGACACGCTTTAGTTTACCTGCCAGTTCAAGCTCCATAAGGTCGCGACGGATGGTTTCGCGCGAAACGCTCATTTCCTCTGTGATCTGGTCAATTGAGACGCGACCGAAAGCCGTGAGATAATCCAGAATTTTCTTATGCCGCTCGTCCTGCCACATGATCCAATCCGTTCGTTTTGCTTGGCACATCAAAAAAACACAAAAAAACACATATGCCAACTATTGCCACATTTTTTATTTGTTGCTAGCTTTATATAAGAGGCGTTGGGGAAATTTATTATGTCGTCGTCAGAATTGGGCAATTTTGTTGGCTTCGCTGCCGCTTTGGCGGACATAGCGCGTGAAACACTAGCCAATGAACTGTCCGGCAGCGAAAATTCAGCTTCAGATATCGAGGTGAAGCCGGATCGCAGTTTAGTGACGAAGTACGATCGCGCCATAGAACACCGTCTGCGCGTAGAAATTCGCAAACAATATCCGCATCATGGCATCATCGGTGAAGAAGAAGGCAGCGTCGATACACAAGCATCGCATGTATGGATTCTTGATCCAATCGACGGCACCGCCCCCTTCATCGTCGGTATTCCGGTGTGGGGAACACTGATCGCGCTTGCGATTGATGGCGTGCCACAGGTCGGCGTGATCGATAATCCTGTGCTCGGCACACGCTGGATCGGTGCGACTGGGCAAAACACACGCCTCAATGATCAGGCAGTAAGATGCCGCCCCTGTGAGAGCCTCGCAACTGCGCTTATGACCAATTCAAATCAGGATTATATGTCAGCGGGCCAGTTGCCTGCCCTGAATGCCCTGCGCCGCAAAACCGCCAATCGTGTTTACGGTGGCGCTTGCCTCAATTATGGCAGACTTGCTGAAGGGCGTACGGATCTTGCCATCGATGCAGGGCAACAGATTTACGATTTTGCGCCTTATCGTCCGATTATCGAAGGCGCGGGTGGAAAAATTACAGACTGGCAGGGTCAACCGCTGACTTTAGCCAGCAACGGCACCATTCTTGCGGCTGGTGATGAGCGTTGCCATGCGCAGGCGCTAGAAGTGGTTAACTCCAGCCTGAAAGAGGCTATCTCTGCCGCGTAAAACATTCGCATTGCGGCCTGCTATAACGAAATGAAAATAAAAATGGGAACGCATAAATGGGCATTAAAATCGAAAGCCTAGATGTGACTTACGGAGAAGAAAACGTCATCTCTCAATTGTCACTCAACATTCCTGAGGGTTGCTTTTTTACGCTTTTGGGACCATCCGGCTGCGGCAAAACAACATTGTTGCGCACCATCGCCGGATTTGTGGGCGCATCCAATGGCTCAATTCGTTTCGGTGACAAGGACGTCACGCACCTGCCACCGTATAAGCGCAATATCGGGATGGTTTTTCAGGATTATGCGCTTTTCCCTGACAAAACAGTGCAGCAGAATGTTGCTTATGGCTTAACCGCTCGTGGCGAAAAAGGTGAAAGCGCCAAAGCCAAAATTGGTCAGGCCCTTGAACGTGTTGGCCTGAGCCACCTTGCCCAACGTCACCCGGCGGCACTATCCGGTGGCCAGCGCCAGCGTGTGGCCCTCGCCCGCGCGCTGGTGATCAAGCCGGCCGTTCTTTTGATGGATGAACCGCTGTCTAATCTGGATGCAAAGCTGCGCATCCAGATCCGCGAGACAATCTGCGAATTGCAGCGCGAGGACAACATCACCACGGTATTTGTTACCCATGACCAGGAAGAAGCTCTGGCTATGTCGGACCAAATTGGTGTCATGAATCGTGGAGCGCTTGAGCAAATTGGTACACCCAAACAAATCTACACAACGCCGCGTACCAGTTATGTGGCTGACTTTGTCGGCTCCGCCAACTGTATTCCAGTCAAAGTGCAGTCAACCCAGACTAATTACGCCAGTGTTTGCATAGGCACACAGATAATCAGCGCGACCGATAATCGCATTGAAAAATCGGAACAGGGAGGAATTTTGATTATTCGCCCTGAAAATCTTCATATCTCCGCTATCAGCTCCGAAGGCAAACAAACGCTTCCGGGAAAGGTGTATAGTCGTCAATACTTGGGTACCAAGACAAGCTATCGCCTCGATATGCATGACGGCCTGCAACTCTTCGCCGAATTACATGGCCAAAACCATGATGCGTTCGGACCAGGCGATCAGGTTCATGTGACAATCAATCCCGATCAGGCATTGGTGATTGCATCATGAAGAAGACGCTCCACACACCTTGGTTCTGGTTGAGCCTGCTGGCTCTCGCGCTGTTATGTATCTTTATACTTTATCCGCTGCTCACCATTCTGAGCGCCAGTTTCGTGGGCGAAGGCCAGAACGGCTGGATGCGTCTTCTGGACAATCCACGCTATATAGCCGCGATACAAAATACCCTTATACTGGCCTCGGTCGTCACTGTATTCTGCACCCTTATTGGCGTTCCATTGGCATATGTGACGGCTCGCTATACTTTTCCCGGAAAGTGGCTCATCGCGCTTTTGCCATTGATCACCTTGGTGCTACCAGAAGTCATTGCAGCCCAAACCTGGCTCATGATGTTGGGTAACAATGGTTTAGTGACGCGGTTTCTTAAGGGCTACGGTATCATCTTACCAAGCTTCTATGGCTGGTTCGGCCTCATCGTCTCCATGAGCTTCATCTATTACACCTACATCTACATCGGCGTTGTGGCAGCGATTGGTAAGTTTGATGTGCAACTTGAGGAGGCCGCTCAATCCTTGGGGACAAGCCCTGCAAAGTCCCGTTTGCGCGTCATGCTGCCGGTAATTCTTCCGACCGTGCTTGCTTCGGCCCTGCTTGTTTTCACGATGGTGGTGGGTAACTTTGCTATCTCTATGATTTTGAGCCACCGACTGCCCTTGCTTTCAGTCGTCACTTATCAGGCAGCAGTGGCAGAAGGTGCAAGTGACATTACCATGCAGTCGACGCTTGCCAGCGTCTCAGTGTTAATCGTTATGCTCGTGCTTTTCTGCAACCGTTTCATTGTGTCGCGCGGGCGTTTTGAAATCGTTCAGGGACGCGGCGCAAAGCCAGTGCCGTTGCAGGGATTAAAAGGACTTCTCGTCGCTATCAGCGCAGGATTTATCGTTATCGTATCACTGTTGCCGCTTTGTGTGATCGTCGTTGGCGCATTTACAGCATCGCGTGGGCCGGTGATGCAATGGGGTAGCTGGACATTTTCCAACATCGCGCGCGTTTTTGTCACGGCGCCGCAGCCGCTGGTCAACTCTCTCACCTATGCAGCAACAGCTACATTCATATCGATCATCTTCAGTGCCATCGTCAGCTATCTGGTGGTTAAAAAGCCAAATTTGGTCACCCCGGTCATCGATTACATATCAGCTATACCACTCGCCTTATCGGGTACGGTTTTGGGCGTCAGCCTCTTGGCAACCTTCCACGGTGGCTGGTTACCGCTGTCGGGTACAGCGATGATCATTGTTCTGGCCTATGTGGTGCGCCGAATGCCGTTTGGCATGCGGAACTCTCAAGCCATTTTACAGAACATACCGAATTCGATTGAGGAAGCTTCAATCAGTCTGGGTGTTCCACCCGTGCGGTCTTTCTTCAAGGTCGTGCTTCCTATGATGCTTCCAGCCATAGCATCCGCTGCAATCCTGACGTGGACAACAACAGTGGCCGAATTATCAGCGTCCATTCTGGTCTATTCCGGCGGACGAGAAACACTGCCAATTCAAGTCTTCCGGCTGCTGGATTCTGGTCTCATGGCTTACGCGTCAGCTTATGGCCTGGTGTTGGTGACTGTCATTCTTGTGCCCATCATCGTTGCCACGAAACTGTTCCGGATCGATGTCTTTGCTTCCAAATAAATCAACGAAGCAGGTCAACTGCTCAATCACTTCATCAAATGCGAGGAAAACATGAAACTATCGTCTTATCTATTAGCTGGCTCTTTGTCGCTCGGCCTCACGCTACCGGCATTGGCCAAGGATCCGGTGCTTTACACGTCCAACCCGGTTCAAGCCTATGAGGCTGTACAGTCTGTTGTCAAAGAAAAGACCGGACAAAATCTCGGTGTGATCACTGGAGGTTCTGGTGTTCTTTTGCGACGCGCGGAAGCAGAAGCATCTGCACCTCAGAGCGATATTTTCTGGTCTTCATCCGCCAATACCCTCGGCGCTTTTGAAAAGCTATTTGAACCCTATAAGGCATCTGCACTGGAGGCCATTCCGCAAAATCTGCATTACAGTGGCGATCTGTTTATTCCAGCCAATGTTCATCTGGTGACAATGCTGGTCAACTCCGATCAACTGCAAGACAATGAAGCGCCTAAAAAATGGGCTGATCTGGCCAAGCCTGAATGGAAAGGCAAGATTATCATGCCTGATCCAATCAACAGTTCAACCGGCTATACGATTGCCTGGGGACTTTCAAAACTGCTTGATGAAGACACGTTTAAGGCTGTTGTAGCCAATATCGTAACATCGGGGGCTGCTTCCAATGTACCAAAAGGTACGGCAATGGGTGAATACACGATCGGCTTGACGTTTGAGGCAACAGCCTATCCTTACATCGACGGCGGACAGGAAGAATTGTCCCTTGTATATCCATCCGAAGGCACGTTCATGACGCCGGAATTTGCCGGATTGTTCAAGAATGCACCAAGTCGAGATGACGCGAAGAAAGCGCTCGACGCCCTTCTTTCCAAGGAGGCACAAACTGAGCTCTTGAAGGCTGCATTCCGTCGCCCAAGCCGCAACGATATCAAAGTATCCGCGTTCGTTGAACTGCCAGAACTCGCTGACGTCAAAGTATTTGAACTTGATGAGGCTGATGCTGCAAAAAACCGCGACACATTCCTAGCCGAATGGGCTCAGTTGCCTAAAGCTGGTGATCTCCCGCAATAAAAGACTAACCAACTAAATTGCGGTCAAAACAGCTGCTCTCCCTTACCGGCTTCATATGGATATGCAAGTTAAGTGGGAGGGCGGCAAAGAGAGCTGGCTCGGCAAATCTGCACAGCTGGGATAAGTAGGATTTCCGCCGGAGTTCGGCTTGGATGCCGGCAACATGCGATAGCATGACAAGGCGCCCCCACCTTCACCATAGGCAGCTTTTAAGGCAAAAGTTACGTTCGCTGCGATCAGAGGCGAGCAGACACTTGTTGGAATTATCCAAGCCGTTTGACGTGCACGCGAACCAGATCAAACAATGGAAGGACCATCGCCCTGAAGGGACGACTGGCGTTTTCGCCGATGAGACCAAGGCTGATTCTCCGGCTCCACCCGCCGACGTTAAAACGCGTTATGCCAAGGTCGGTGCACTGACGCTAGAAAACGTTTTTTAGCCGGAGCGCTCAGCAAGACGGAATTGCAGAGCAGAAAGAAATGACCGACCACGTGCGCAAGCTGCCGGTCACACGACAAGCCAAGCTTCTCGGGTTCAGCCGAGGGTGTTTGCGCGCGCGGCATATTTCCCTGATCGTCTTTTCAGCCGCCAATGTCTGCAGCACCAACTTCCGTCTCATCATCGCTTCCTTTGATCATGCTATGATGAGCTTAGAATCCTATCTTCTCAATTAAACGAAGCTTATATCAAAAGCGCATATCCGTGAAAAACAATATTATAATAAACTTAAATTATATAAACTTTATAATTTGTTAATTTCTTTCACTGTTGTAATAATGGCACATACAAAAACACTCGTGAAACATATAAATACTTTTATTGATTCTTATTTATTGATGGAGTTATTATGTCTTTTAAAAAATTCGCCGGCGCATCTCTTTTTGCAATCATGACAGCATCTGCTGCACATGCCGCTGACGCGATCACTTCCCAGGAACCTGTGCCAATGGCTTCGGTCTTTTCATGGGGTGGCGCTTATGTGGGCGGTGAAATCGGCTGGGGCTGGGCCAAATCAAAAGTATCTGCATGGGATTTTGCCGACTCGTCGGAAAATCTCAATTCTAATGGGTTTCTCGGCGGTGTTTATGCTGGCTACAATTTTGATATGGGAAACAATGTCATTTTGGGCCTAGAAGGCAATTTCGACTACAATGACTTGAAGAAGTCGAACGATTATGCGTTCAAGAATACGCTGTCTTACACAACCAAGTCACAGCTTGAATGGTCGGGTGCGCTACGTGCTCGCGCCGGTTATGCTATTGATCGCTTCATGCCATATATCGCGGGTGGTCTTGCATTTGGTAATATTAAGACCAGCTATGCTGATTCAGCACGCGACTTCAGCAACAGCAAGACAAAAACCGGTTGGACAATCGGTGCAGGTGTGGATTACGCGGCTACCAACAATGTCATTTTACGTCTCGAATATCGTTATACCGACTTTGGGAAAGATAATTTCGATTTTGGCGATACTGCCATGCGTAATTCGGTCAAAACCAATGATATTCGCATTGGCGTAGCTTATAAATTCTAATCCTTTGCCGGACTGAAAAATTAAAAGCCGCCGGATGAAACCCGGCGGCTTTTCTATAAGCGTCCGTCTACAAACATACTGAATGATATTCGAGCGCTGATCTGATCCAATCTGATCGCAACGCGTTCTCATGGATTGTTTTCAGAAAAATTGGAGACGCATTTTTCCATTTAGGCAGCCGTTCGTGCGCAACATTTTCTGGTAATCCAACAAGCGATACTAGCTTCTGCGATCCGAATGATGCATCAGGCGCTTTAGGCTCAAGGCCCAATAATTTGATGAAAATGGTATGAGACCATCCGTTTGGATACGAGGAAAAAAGGCGAAGGAAATGCGGGGATTCTGGAACTTTTCTTACAAAGTAGCCCAGCGGATAGTCCACATCCTTCAGATGCCCAAATGCACTGGGCGATCTGCTGCGTCAAGACGCTGAGACGGCGAAGCCCCCGCCATCGCGTCTTTCCTTGCAAATCCGGTCATTTGAGGTAGCGTTTCCATTAAGTGAATGGGACCTGAACCTAGGATGCACCGCATCGTTCAGGCTCTTTTCAAGAGCGTGAAGACCTGGCCTCCTAGGTAGACAGTCACTAACCAACCAGCCAACGACACGGCGAGCAAACAGGTCAATGACAATGGTAGGGTAAGCGCGGTGGCAGTGATGTTGAGATTGCCTACCGTTTTGAGCTTCGCCACTTCTTTTGCCTCAGACGACAGGGGAGCGAGCCCCCCTGTGACAAGAAGGCCGAATAGGCGAGCACAGCCGAAAAGCGGTGCGGCATGAGCGCTCATGGAGTAATATTCTTTTTGTTTCAAGTACCTCAATTGACGGTTGATTTTACCCGAGCGCGCAATTGCTCGATGTGGGTTGTAATCTTTTGGAGGTCGGCATTGAGAAAGTCCTGCTCCCGCTGGCGCATCCATTGATCGAGCTCCGGCTTCGTGGCCTGTGCGGGAGCAATTGCGGCATTATTCAGGAGCATCGGGAAAATTTCTTTCAGGAACCTGTCTTTTGCTCCGGTCTTCTTGTCATCCATGGCGCAGATCATACTGATCGCGGTATTGGCAATAGCTTCGGTTGCCTGCAGTCGCGCTGCCAGATTGAGGATCAGTTGATGGAGGTGTTCGATGTCGTTCATTATCAATCCTTTGGAACGGTTGCTTGAGGGAAGGTTTGTGAGGGGATGCAGACGGCTTTCTCTGCCTGCAGTCGCATTGCGGGGACAAGTTTTGCGCGACTGGCGCGGCAGTCCAGATCAACCTTATCCGGGATGTTCTATACCACGAGGTCGAAGTGATATTCCGGACGATGCTTCATCGGGAGAAGCCCTCAGACGGGATCTTTGAAGAATGGTGCGGGCCCCCGGATTTAAATCCAGGGGCCCATCTTCAGGAGTTCAGTCTCTGGGCGGCTAGCCCTTGCGCTCTACCACTTCACCTTGAAGCCGACGGTTGCCTTCAGCTCATAGCTGTCGGCAAAGTGGTTGAGGGAAGTGTTGATCGAGCCCTCGCCATAAACGGCATATTTGCTGTCAGCCCAGGCATAGGTACCGCCGGCACCGATTCCGGCCCAGGTCTTGTCGTTGTCGGTGTCGATATTCACACCGGCGACGTTAATGCGCGTGCCACCGAGGAAGGACTGATAGAGATTGGCGACGCCATAGACGGAGGTGTTGACCATCAGACCACCATTGCCCTTCCAGCTGTTGTCATAGCTGGCGGCAACGCCAAACCGCCCGGTCAGGCTGTCGCCATCCTGCATATGGACACGACTGCCCCACACATCATGGAAGGCATCGGCATCAAGCGACGACCACATCAACTGCGCCTGCGGCATCAGCGACCAGTGATCGTTGATTGCAACACGCTGGCCTGCTTCAACACTCATTGCATAGCCATAGGCCTTCGCACCGTCCACAAGGCCGGTATTGGCCGTATCGGAGTTCAGATCATTGTCGAACCATGTCACTTGCCCCTGGGCATCGACATAGAAGCCGTTGTTGCCATACCATGTCGCGGTCGCACCAAGGCTCCAGGCATTGGTGCGGGCTGTTCCATCGCCTGCCAGCGCACTGGAACTTGCATGGGCAGTACCATACTGGCCTGTGATCCCGGCAACCAACCGACCATTCTCATCCTCATAGAACTGGCCATCGACACCCGCCTGCATGATAAAGGTGTTGACGTCCTGTTTTGCACCGGTAGCGCTCTGCGGTTCCAGACGGCTATGTGCTCCCTCAATACGCGCCCAGATACCGCGACTGTCAACCACGGCGCCATTGGCCTGGCCATCGCCGTTCCGGCCTGTCCAGTAACGCTCACCAACACGTTCCTGAAGCGTTGGCAGCTTGTTCAAGGCCTGCATGTTCTCCGCATAGCCCTGGTAGACAGGCACGCCGGGATTATAGCGCGGATTGGGGGTCGGGTTCGGACAGTTGTCGCCGACGCAATCGGGATTAGGGTTCGGACCGGGACCTGGCGTATATTGGCTGGTCAGATACCAGTTGCCATCCTTATTGCCGGAGCCCTGCTGCAGCGTATAGGCATAGGCGCCCCCAACAACCGCTTTCTGTCCGTCCTTCGTGGTATAGTCGCTGACGAGTGAGAAAATACCCTTGGAGTCACCCGCAACGTCCACAACTTCGATGCCATTGGTTGTCTGTGCACCAAGCCCACCCCGGTTTATCACTTTCAGGCTGGTTGTACCCGACGTATCGCCGCCGACTTTCAGCATGTCAGTCTTCGAGCTGTCGTCACCGAGTACTGTGTTGATAACAACTGTGCCGCCATTGCCGACATAGTTTCCATTGACCGTGAGCGACGTGCCTGCGGTCTCAATGCCGGAAGTGATGCGGCCAGCATTGGAGAGCGAAGCAAGCGTTGTGTCGAAGCCACCCAGATCAAGTGTGCCGTTGGCTCCCACAATGTAACCCGACGATGCAGTATTGAAGACACCTGCTGCCCCCTGCTTCAGCGAACCGCCATCGACATTGGTAACACCACCATAGGTGTTGATACCGTTCAGCGTCAGTTCACCAGACCCGGCCTTGGTGAAGCCGCCCGAGCCAGAGATAACACCGGAGAATCGGCTGTCGAAGTTTTGGACAACCGTGAGCTTGCCCGTGCCGAGCGCGATCTTGCCATCACCGACCGCATTGGTGTCGTCAAAGGCTGCCAGACCGCCAACCGTCGTGTCGAAACTGTCGAGATCAGCAATTGCCCCATCCTTCAGCTTCAACACGCCAGTGCCGAAAGCATGACCGGCCACGCCGGCCTGCGCCTTGCCATTTTCGACGGTCAGACCACCCGAATAGCTGTTGTCGCCGGTGAAAGTGGTGGTGCCACTGCCTTTCTGGATGACATCGCCCGCGCCAGAAATATTACCGGCAAAAAGTGTCGGTCCCGAATGATCAAAAGCAAGCGTTCCGTGGCCGTAGAGGTCGCTGGCGAGATTGACGTCGCCGTCGATGCTGCCGCTTGTGCCACCATTGCCGATCTGCAGAGTGCCGCCAGTCACCGTGGTGCCACCACTATAGTGGTTTGCTCCGGTCAGGATCAGCGTACCGTAGTCGGTCTTGTTTATGCCCTTGGTACCTTGCAACTCTGCTTCAATGGTGGCCGTCATGGCCTTGCCAGCATCGGTCCCGTCACCAACACGGATAATCGGTTGGGCAGTATTGTCGAGGTTGAGCGGGCTACCCTTGAGGATATAGCCATCGCTGGCGAAGTTCATACCGGAGGCTGTGACCTGTCCGGCGCTGTTGTCCAGCGTGACCGTGGTCGTCGCCCCCTGGGTCGTGCCGCGGAACACTGCAAACGAGCCCTGATCATAGGCACCCATGATATGATCACCATTGTCGGTCCACACGTCATTGGTGTGATCTGAAACCAGGTTCCAGGTGCCGTTGCCGCCTTCCCATACATCAAGATGCACCCCAGAAGAGTTCATCAGATTGACGTGCTTGTTGGCAGCATCATTATCGATCCACATGCGGGCTGCGTCCGTTCCCCCCGGCGTCGATCCGATCGCAAGCGTATTGTCGGTCAGATTGCCGTTATAGTCCATGAGACGATAGATACCGGCGCCGAAGCCGCCGCCATCGGAGATATTGAGTGTGCCGGCAAGCGTCACATCGCCCTTCACATCATAAAGTGCAGTGTTGCTTGGCATACCGAGCGTAACATTTATCTGACTACCCGTATTAAGCACGAGGTCGCCGCCGATTGTCAGGGTTTGACCGCCCTTGCCCTGCAAGATGGCATTGTCTGCCACGGTCACGTTCTTTTCGACGGTTCCGCCGCCCATCAGCATACCGCCGTCATTGACAGAGATATTACCGTTTTGGCTACCCAGTACATCCAGCGTCGCGCCAGAATTGACCATGTAGTCGCCACTCATGCTGCCCTTGACAGTAACCTTGCCTGCATCGATTGCCGCGCCGCTGCCGACATCGCCGGTCGCACCCGTATCGAAGACCAGTTCACCAGTCCCGGTCTTGTGCCAGCCCGCAGTCGAAGCGGAGGCATCAAAGGCCCCTTGAAGCGTCAGGCTGGCATCAGTCTGGAGCGTACCGCCATTGGCTGCGATCGTAACATTACGGCTTGTCGTGATGGCGCCAGTATTCTCAAAGAGGCCACCGTCAATGGTCAAGCCACCTGCCTTGTCGCCGAGATTTTCGTCTTTCGCCACTATCAGCGTGCCAGCCGATACTGTCGTGCCGCCCGAATAGGTGTTGTCCCCTGTCAGTGTCAGCGCGCCAGAACCGATCTGCTGGACAGAGCCCGCACCCGAAATGACATTCCCCATAGCGACAGCATCAGAACGGTTGAAGGCCACAACACCGTTGTTGATGATGGCATTGTCGACGCGGCCCGTCGTGCCTCCGTCACCGATCTGAAGAGTGCCACCAGAGACCGTCGTACCACCCGCATAGTTGCTGTCGGCAGCAAGCACGAGCGTGCCCGTACCTTCCTTGATGAGCGAACCGGGGCCAGTGATCGCCGTGGTGATCCTGTTGATGTTGGTTCCTGTCGTCTCGATCATGCCGCCATTGCTATCGTCGCCCTTGGCGAGCACATAGTTATGGTCGCTGTCAAAAGAGGAACCGAAGCGCAGCACCGAGCCATTCTCGATCTCGACGCTGCTGCCCGATGCGCCCATGTTCGCATCCCCGGACACGACGAGGGTTCCGTGGCGAATAAAGGCTCCGGCCAGTTCGTCATTGGTGCCTGTCAATTCGATCGTGCCCGGACCGTCAATCACGATATGGCCGGTTCCGGAAATGTTGTTTGCAACCGTCACCATACCGGAGCGGCTGATTGCAAGCGTGCCGGCGCTAGCGGCCGTCGAACCAAGGTTGATGTCCCCTGCGACACTGCCGGTTGTACCGCCATTGCCAAGCTGCAGCGTGCCGCCCGCGACCACCGTCCCGCCGGTATAGCTGTTGTCGGCGGTCAGAATAAGGGTACCTACGCCGTGCTTCTCCATACCGGATGAGCCGGTCAGCTTTGCCTCGATCGTTGCCGTTTTGCCGACATCGGTGTCTTCACCATCCCCAACCCTGATCGAAGGAACCTCGTCGGGTTCGTCCGCCGATGGCGCAAGTTCCAGATCTCCGCCTTTAATTGTATAACCGTCGATGGCGAACTGGAGACCTGTTGCCGAGACCTGCCCGCCTGTATTGTCGATCGTTACCGTGCCCTTGGTGCCCTGGAACACCGCAAACTCACCACTCGCCCAGGGGCCGTTGAGAGTATAGTCAGGCAACCCAGTCCAGTTGCTATTCAGCAGATTCCATGTCCCGTCTCCCCCCTCGACGGTCCCGTTGTTGTGCTTTGCCGCATCGCCTCCATCCCAGAAGTTCAGGACAGCCCCTTCCGCGTTCACAAGATTGACTTCCCCCGTCATGGCGGTCTGGACAGTGATCTTGGCTGGATCCACCCCCTGTGGCATGTCACCTACGGCAATCGTGCCACTGAGTGTGCCGCCATAGTTGAACACATGGTAGATTCCTGGCCCGTTATCGCCGAAATCCGCGACATTGATCTTGCCGCCAAGCGCAAGATTGCCCTTCACATCGAAGAAAGGCTGTCCGAACTCGGCGCCGTAGGTGACGGAAACAACCGAGGTCGCGCCCAGGCTCAAGTTACCGTTGAAGGTCAATGTGTTGTCAGCGAGGCCTGTAAGCGTTGCGCCGTTGGCGATTGTGGTGTCGCCGCCAATCGTGCCGGAGCCGGCAAGGAATGCGCCGGAGGCTACCTGGAGCGTGGAGGTTGCGTCACCGAGCGTTCCGGTCACAATGAGACTGCCGGCTGTGACATCGGTCGTGCCGGTGAACGCGCTGCTATCGCCTGAAATCGTGAGACTGCCCGCGCCAATCTGGTTCAGCGCACCCGAGCCAGAGATTTTGCCGCTAAAATCAAGACCGTTGCTGCGATTGAAGGCAAGCGTGGCGTTGTTGGTCACATCCCCTTGAATAGAACCGGCCGTACCGCCATCGCCGACTTGCAGTGTCCCGGCAGAGATCACCGTACCGCCGGTATAGGTGTTGGTTCCGGTCAGGATGAGCATACCCGCGCCATCCTGGTGGAGACTGCCTGCACCACTGATGAGACTGGCATAGGTCACATTGTCCGAGCGGTTGAGGGCAAGCGCCGCGCCCGCGTCGACCGTGACATTGCCGAGGATCGATCCCGTTGTGTGGCCATCGCCAATCTGCAGGACACCTCCTGAGACTTCGGTGCCGCCATTGTAGGTGTTGGCTCCGGTCAGAACCAATGTGCCGGAACCCGCCTTGGTGAGTTTACCGGTGCCCGTCACCGTGCCCGAGAAACTATTGCTCTTCGCAGCCGTCGTCTGAATGGTTCCACCATTCGCGCCAAGCGCCACGGTACGGCTGTTGTCAAAGCTGTCTGTGAGCAGAAGCGTGCCGCCATCAAACCCGAGCGCTCCTGTAGCAGCACCAAGATTGGCATTGGCCGAAACCGACACAACACCGCCATCAATCTGCGTCCCGCCCGTATAGTCGCTGGCCGTGCCCGCAAGAACAAGCGTGCCGTCGCCGGTCTTCGTTAGTTTGCCCGTGCCCGTCACCGTGCCGGAGAAGGTGTTGGTCTTCGCAGCCGTCGTCTGGATGGTGCCGCCATTCGTCCCAAGCGTCACCGCACGACTGTTGTCAAAGCTGTCTGTGAGCAGAAGCGTGCCGCCGTTGAAGCCGAGCGCTCCTGTAGCAGCACCAAGATTGGCATTGGCCGAAACCGACACAACACCGCCATCAATCTGCGTGCCGCCCGTATAGTCACTGGCCGTGCTCGAGAGAACAAGCGTGCCGTCGCCGGTCTTCGTTAGCTTGCCCGTGCCCGTCACCGTGCCGGAGAAGGTGTTGGTCTTCGCAGCCGTCGTCTGGATGGTGCCGCCATTCGTCCCAAGCGTCACCGCACGACTGTTGTCAAAGCTGTCT
>NZ_JBDJNL010000019.1:0-59623 GCF_039674445.1 Brucella sp. TWI432
CACGGTCAGTGTACCGTCGATGGTCAGATTGCCGTTGACATGGAAAAGCTCGCTCATTGACGGTCCGCCATTCAACGTCACGTCGACATTGCTGCCTGCATTGAGCGTCAAGTCTTTTGAGAAAGTCAGGACCTGTCCGCTCTGAGCCAAAAGAGTCCCCTCAACCGTTGTATTGCCGCCAATGCTGCCATGGCCACCCAGTGCCGCACCGGATGCGACATCGACCGTGCCGGTTCCATCACCGAGCTTGCCGCCATCAAGACGCAGAGTGCCATCCTTCACAAGCGTATTGCCCTGGAAGACGCTGCTGTCACCCGTTAAGGCCAGCGTACCAGCCCCCTTTTTGGCCAGTTGACCCGACCCCGTAAAGGCAGACGTAATGGTAAAGGTGTTGGTGGGATCGACAATGTCAAAGCCACCGCCGTGATCGCCCCACACGATCGTCTTTGTGGTGTCGTTAAAATGCGTGCCGGTAATTTGCAGTGTGCCGCCGTCAAAATTAAGCGCACCTATTCCCAGATTCTCTTCCTGTTCGACTGAAACCACACCGGCATTGAAAAATGTATCGCCGTAACCGTTATTGCCCGAAAGTGTGAGCGTACCAGCTCCGTTCTGTGTGACACTGCCCGTACCGGTGATGGCGCCGGAAAGCGGGGTCGCCCCCGTATCGTCGACCACGAGATTGCCACCATCAAGCGCAATATCGCCCATGATTGAACCATCCGTGGTGCCGTCACCCAGCTGCAGAATGCCGCCGGAAACCGTTGTGCCGCCCGTATAGCTATTGGAAGCCGTCAGAACAAGCGTACCATTGCCCGCTTTGGTGAAAGCGCCTTTCGCCGCTCCGGCATTTTTGAAGACGCCGCTAAAGGTCGCAGTCTTGCTGCCATCAACAGAAATCGTCCCGCCACTGTTGGAAGTCAGAGTGATATCACGCGCTGAAATCATCGTGTTCGTGATCTTGAGCGTTCCACCGCTGAAGTTCAACCCACCAGACGCATCGCCAAGATTGCTGTCTGACGAAACCGACAATGTACCCGCGTTGATATTCGTACCACCCTTATAGAGGTTGGTGCCAGACAGAACCAGTGTGCCATCACCGAGCTTTGTCAGCGCACCGCCTGCTCCCAAGTTCTGATTGAGCGTGAACGTGTTGGACGTTTCGTCGATGTCAAATCCGCCGCCATCTGCGTCCCATTCAATGTTGCGGCTTGTAGTGTTCATATATGTCCCGGTGATCTTCAATATGCCGCCATCGAAACGCAATGCACCAGACGCTTCGCCAAGATTGTTGTCTGACGAAACCGACAATTTACCCGAATTGAAGTTGGTGCCACCTGTATAGGTATTATTCGCAGTCAGAACGGTCGTTCCAGTGCCTGCTTGCAAAACGCCGCCTGTGCCGGAAATAATACCGCGAAAGGAGATGGTGTCCATCCGGTTGAAGCCCAGCATACCGTTGTTCGTTGCATCCGTACCGGTATTCACACCGCCTTCAATACTGCCGGCTGTTCCACCATTGCCGATCTGCAGCACACCTTTTTTAATCATCCAATTCGCAGAGTTACCTGTCAACGACCAAACACTTGCGCCGTCTTTTATATTACTGGAAAATCCGCGATATTGTTCCGTACCAGATAACTCACTGGTTACATCAGCGGCGAATGTATCATTTAGGTCTCCGCCTAAGATGAATACGTTATTGGTACCATGCGCCACCACATCGCCGTTAATTTTCGAACCGGACTGAAGCTCAAGCGAATTGACACCGGAATCAAACCAAATGGCATAACCATCCGCACCGGCCATACCGTTGTTTTGCGAAGTCCCACCTTTACCTGCGGTAATTGTACCACTGTTGACTACATGAAGGGAATGCCCCATAATTCAGTTACCACCAGCGCCACCGTAACTTGTGGTAACTGTCCCAGCAGCTCCGCCATCCCCACCCATTATTATTCCGGCATTAGAGATAGTGGCAAGTGTCGCATATATTCCATATCCGCCTCTACCACCCCTACCGATCATGTACTGCCCTATTGGATTCGTTACTCCACCTGTGCCGGCGACTCCGCCATCCCCACCTTTTATTATTCCTGTATTGGAGATATTCATATTGGAGATGGAGGTGCCTCCAATATATATTCCAGCTCCACCGTTACCGCCGAAACCATTTAGCCCACCAACATCACCTTGGGTATTCGTGTAACAGCACGAAAGAATCCCGCCTCCGTTACCACCTTTGCCGCCTTGAAGAACTCCAGCATTATCGATTAATTCGCCACCGGTATGAAAGTAAATAGCATGGCCACCATCACCACCACGACCTGCATCACCACCATAACCAATATTATCTATGGATGTATCGCCGCCATCTCCACCAGCCCCCCCATTGCCACCAGTAACGTGAATGTCCTTATCATTTATAAGTTGAAGCGCTTTCATTGCAACAATACCATACCCACCAGCGCCCCCGCCCCCGCCGCCGCCAGCAAAGGCACTGTTTGAACTCGACATCATGGCAGGTGCGCCATAGATATTCCCTCCTTTACCACCGTTCCCCCCATTGCCAGCAACTAAATCTTGCTGATTTGTATAGTTCGTATTGACCGAATTTGCATTGGTACCTCCATTTCCTCCACCTCCTCCACCTCCACCTACAAAACGGGGTCCAGATGCCGCCCCATCTTGCCCCGCCAAACCGCCGCTATTAGCAATAACTGTAGATCCCAAACCCTGCGACGCTCGAGCATCAGCACCACGACCACCTGCACCACCGCCTGCCCCCCCACCTCCACCTCCAGATCCACCACTGCCTGACGCTTCACCATTCTTCCCATCTCCTCCTGCTTGATTGGGCGCACCACCAGCACCCGGCGCACCTGGATTACCTACTGCAGAACCGCCCCGCCCCCCTACTGACTGACTGAAAGTCGGGGTGACACACAGCAATGATTCAATGACAACGCCAAACAATAAAATGGAAAATACGTAACGCTTGCGATGTGATATATTAATCAATTTTACACCATTGAATTAGTGAAGATATAAACCTTGAATTACAACAGAATTGCGTATCTTTAAGTTTTATATAATTTAGTTCAACTAAAAATATAACTAACTAAATTAATACATATAAAAACGCATGTTATTATATTATATTTTAAATCAAATCTGTCAATAAAAATGAAATGTGCTTATATAAGTGAATTAATAAAATAAATTACATAATAAATTAGTTAATTATATATCTCCAATATTATTAAATATTCGAACTTTAAATTATGTTCTCATGGATCGTGATGAATTTTTGTCATGTGCAACAAGGATGAAAGCACTATGGATACCCTCCAATACTTCCAAAACCACGCATCTCATCAGAACAGAGCAACAGCAATCAAAAGCTCCGACCACAGGACGCGCGCGGCACTATGGGATCAACGAAAAGCCCTTGATGTCGTTGGCGACACGCAACCTCGCTCCATCCGGCACTCATAAAGATCGCTTCTGTTGAAACGGGCGTTGGCGCGCAGTCAGGTGATGAGCATCACGAAGTGATCGTCGCGGGCATGCCGAACCTGCATAGCCATGCGTTTCAATATGGCATGGCTGGCCTTGCTGAACGACGCGGCCCATCGGCTGACAGTTTCTGGAGCTGGCGCGAGATTATGTATAAGTTCGCGCTGACCATGACGCCGGAACAGGCGGAAGCGGTGGCCTTGCGGCTTTATGTCGATATGTTGGAAGCCGGATTTACGCGCGTTGGCGAGTTTCATTATCTGCATCATGATCGCGACGGTACGCCATATGGCAATATCTCGGAAATGGCGGATCGCATTGTTGCGGCAGCGAAAAGCGCTGGCATCGGCCTGACCTTGTTGCCGGTGCTTTACGCGCATTCGACTTTTGGAGGTGCCCAACCCAATGAAGGCCAGCGCCGCTTTATCAATGATCAGCAGAGTTTCGCACGTTTGATTGAAGGTTGTCAGAAAGCCCTTTCTGGCTTTGATTGTGCAGTGCTTGGCGTGGCGCCGCACAGTCTTCGTGCCGTCACCCCTGATGAGCTGACATTCGCAGCATCGCTTTTGCCCGAGGCGCCGGTGCATATTCACATTGCCGAGCAGGTCAAAGAGGTTGAGGACTGTATTGCGTGGTCGGGCCAAAGGCCTGTCGAGTGGCTGCTTGACCATCAGGAATTGTCGTCACGCTGGTGTCTCATTCACGCAACGCATATGAGTGATGCGGAAACCACTCGCATGGCTCAGGCTGGCGCGATTGCGGGTCTTTGCCCAGTCACGGAAGCCAATCTCGGTGATGGCACGTTCAATGCCACCGTGTTCGACGCCAATGGTGGCCGGTTCGGTGTTGGGTCTGATTCCAATGTGCTGATCGGTATTGGCGATGAGTTGCGGCAATATGAATATTCGCAGCGTTTGTTGCATCGTGCGCGTAATGTGCTCGCGAAAAACGAAGGCTCGACCGGCCGTGCGGTGTTTGATGGCGCGTTAGTGGGCGGTCATATTGCTATGGGTTGCGAAGGCGATGGTTTGAAACCGGGTGCTTCGGCAGATTTTGTATCGCTTGATGTTGAGCGTCTGCCGCATGCAAAAGGGGATGCGGTTCTCGATGGCTGGATTTTTGCCGGTCGCGCGCGTGCATCCGATGTGTGGGTGCTCGGCGTGAAACAGGTGGAGGGCGGACATCACCGCTTGCGCGATGCGGCAGAGCGTGCTTTCCAGAAAGTGATTGGCGAATTGCTGGATTAATCAAAGGGAACAAAGTGCAGGACAATTTATCCAGATCAAGTGAAGCGACCATATCGCTGCATCAGCGTATTCTGGATGATATTGAAACGCGCATTATTTCCGGCGAATGGCAGCCCGGTCATCGCATCCCGTTTGAGCACGAACTGACCGCGTATTATAATTGCTCACGCATGACCGTGAACAAGGCGCTGACGCAGCTGGCAAAAGCCGGTCTGATTGAGCGCAAGCGCCGTTCGGGCAGCTTTGTTTCGTTCCCGCAATCGCAAGCCGCGATTCTTGAAATTCATGATATTCGCGATGAGGTTGCAGCGCTTGGGCAACCTTATCGTTTTGAACTGCTGAAACGAAGTGAGCGGCTGAGCGGCCCTGCCGATGCCCGCCATATCGACATACCGCGCCATACGCCATTGATAGAACTCGTCTGCCGTCATTATGCAGGGAAGCGGGTCTTTGCGCTGGAAGAACGCATCATCAGTCTTGATGCCGTGCCGAGTGCAGCCGATACCAATTTTGCAGAGCAATCACCCGGTCCGTGGCTTGTTGCCTGCGTGCCTTGGAGCAATGCGCAGCATTCCATCCGTGCGGTTGTCTCAACCGAAGAGAACGCGTCGATCCTTGGCGTGCCTGCCGGTTCGCCTTGTCTCGTTGTTGAGCGCCAGACATGGAATGCCGGCCAGCCCGTGACGCATGTGCGCTTCACCTATCCGGGCGATAGTCATGCACTGGTGGCAAAATTTACCCCTTCGCAAAGTTGAATTTAACGACATTATGTAATTCTATTTGCATAAGGTCTATTTTTCGGCGAATTTTATTTTGAAATTCAGAATAAAAATTGGAGTCGCTTTAGCATATTTCATCGCAATTTTTATCAAGTTAAAAGCAATCATATATTTAGATGCACTTATGCTACGATTTTCGCAAAGACTTCGAATGGCGAGCGGCTGTCATTTGCGAACTGCTTCTTACCTGTGCCCATAGTTTCAGGATTGTGTTTATAATCTCCACTCCAGCCAGACTAGCTCCGCCTTTATAAATGACAATTTTAAGCGCAACGCCATCGCTTGCGAGGGCTTTCTTAAAGAAGCACCATGCAGTATCGGGGTTTCCGCATTTTGACAGCATGAACTCAAGCGTTTATCCGTCACGACCACCAGCCCCGCGGTTCAATTTGGCATGGTCAACGTTCATACCACGATCAGCCATCATTTCCTGAAGATCACGATAGGAACCAGGATCGCCAGCAGAAATGAGAAATTCGCGACAGAATAACAAAACCGACGGCACTACACGCTGTCCAGATGGGTTCTCAAGGCGGACACCGACTTCAACGGCACTCGATCGGGCAATGTCGACAAAGCTCGCCCCGGAAATACAAAAACTGATTAAGTAATTTGTTCAAGATGCTGACCTAATGGGCGCCGCTGCTGATCTCACGGTCAAATCCATCACGAGCTCCATCCTGCAAGGGTTGGGTACTGTAACAGGCGGAACCGGAGCGGCTTGCGCGGGGAATGCTTACCAGAATAATGATCTAGGACCTCATGATTTGGAAGCCTATAAAAGGCCTCAGTTGTTTGATCCCAAACTCCCTAAATTGTCATCTCGGCTTAGGAACCTCCATTATTCCGCTCAAAATATTTTTCCAAAGATCAACTAATTTTCGACCAGTAGCTATTTCTGGATCAAAGCCCTGGTGAACCGCTATACCGCGCAGGACGGACAAAATGAGATGTAGCTTTAGGGTATCAGTCTCGTTCTCCGGTTCGAAGCCTACTAACAGCGATATGCGAAGATCGCGTATATCAACCCATCGCTTCATCTCGTCACGCAACCGCTGACCCAATTCATTGTCCAAGCGCGCTGCCAGCATCAATTCAATGGCAGCAATGTAACGAGTATCCGAGAAAATCGTCACCCATAGAGCTTCTGTCAGTTCAGGCAGCGTGTATCTGGTTTCATTGGGGTCAGCACCAAACGGATCAGCTATTTCCCAATCCTCATGAAGCTGCCGTAAAGCTGAAACGAGCAAATCGTTACGCGAGGGAAACTGGTGTGTAAGTGCACCACGCGAAACCTTTGCCTTTTGAGCGATCAAAGTCGTCGAAATGAGCCCATGTCCAACTTCAGCAAGCGCTTCGAGTGTTGCTTGGCAGACTCGTGATCGCGTCGATGACGACCGCTCCGCCTGTGTTTTTCTACGGGAGTTTGTCGAACTTCGGACTCTAATCGGTTTCACGGAGCGATTCATACGGCGATATCTCTATAAATGACAATGCTAAAATTGCTGCCTCGATATTAAGCGAACTGCATCAAAAATCAACACAGGCAACGACCTGTATCCATTAAAATATAAGCTAAAACAAACATATAAGCGAGTTTTCAACATAAAAACAAGCTGTACTGTTTTTATCTGGACAAGGCAATATCTCTGTGCAAGGATGCTGCCAATATACTTACTGTATACAAGCCCTGAAATGGGCGCATAATGGGGAACGAACAATGACGAGTTTTGTGTTATTTGGCGGCCAGATACTTGATGTTGACAACGGCGCTCTCAAATCAGGCATGGAAGTACTGGTTGAAGGCGAGCGCATCGCAGCGGTTAGCGACCAGCCTATTGATGCTCCTGGCGCTCAGAGAATTGATCTGGCTGGCCGAACATTAATGCCAGGGCTTGTTGATGCACATGTCCACGTAGCTGCGACCCTTGTCGATCTCGCTGAAAATGCCGCCTTGCCGACATCCCTCATAGCTTTGCGCAGCGCCAAAATCATGCGCGATATGTTGATGCGCGGCTTCACAACACTCCGCGATCTGGCAGGCGCTGATCTCGGCCTGAAACTTGCTGTCGATGAGGGCACCGTCGAAGCCCCTCGCCTCATTATCTGTGGCAAAGCATTGAGCCAGACAGTCGGTCACGGCGATTATCGGAAACGTTACGACAATCGTCCGCTGCATGAAGCCAGACTTGGAAGTCTCGGACGGATTGCCGATGGCGTCGATGAAGTACGCCGCGCAGCACGCGAAGAAATCAAGAATGGTGCGCAATTCATCAAAATCATGGCCAATGGCGGCGTCGCCTCACCCAATGATCCTATTCACGTACTGCAATATTCACGCGAAGAAATCTGCGCCATCGTAGAAGAGGCTGAGAACTACGGACTTTATGTTGCCGCTCACACCTATTCAGATGCCTCCATTCGCCGTGCGGTCGAATGCGGTGTTAAATCGTTGGAGCATTGCAACCTTATAACACCTGAGACGGCGCGACTGGCAGCAGAGGCCGGCGCAATCGCTTGCCCAACGCTCGTTGCCTATGAAGGGCTGGCGATGGAAGGTGCAAGTTTCGGTTTGAGTGCAGATTCCCAATCCAAAATCGATACAGTCCGCCGTGGTGGACTGGAATCTCTCGCAATCATGCGTGATGCTGGTCTGCCGATGGCATTTGGCTCAGATTTGCTCGGGCAGCTTCACAAATATCAGTCGATGGAGTTTTCGCTGCGTGCGAGCGTATTGACGAACCGCGAAGTGCTGCATTCAGCAACACGCGTTTCGGCAAAGCTCTGCGGCATGGAAAACGAAATCGGTGTTATCAAGCCGGGCGCCTATGCGGATCTTCTGATTGTGGATGGCAACCCACTCGAAGACATCACCACACTCGAAAGACATGATGAGTGCTTAACTGCCATCATGAAGGGCGGCGTCTTCCACAAGAACACTCTGGCGGAGTAAGTCGAATGGTCCGGGGCAATTCTCTCACAGAACGCCTGGGACGATTGGGAGCAGCGACAATAATAGCATTCAGCCTTTCGCTGATGCTTCTGCCCCTTGTGCTTGTGTTCTGGCTCTCAGTGATCTCGAACGAGATACTGTCATTACCGGTTGAAGGCTATTCACTCCACTGGTTTTCAGAAGCATTTCGCCAACCTCAGTTTCTGAGTGGGTTTCTGCTTTCAATAGCTGTTGCGAGTTTTGCGATGCTGGCCGGACTGCTGGTATCGGTTCCTGCGGCAATGGTGATTGTCCGGCGCAATTTTCGTGGCCGCAGTGCCTTGATCCAGCTTTTGATGTCACCTCTCACTGTGCCAGCCATCGTGATCGGTGCGGCACTCTATGTGACGGTCGTTGAAATCGAAATTGCGTCAGGTGCGCCGATTGTCGGCTCAACCGGTGTTTTCGTGGCAGGTCATGTCTTGCTGACAATCCCCTGGTGTATCCGTTTGCTTCTCGCTTCGCTTGAGGGCGTCAACATGTCGGTTGAGGAAGCCGCAGCTTCACTTGGTGCCAAACCATCAACAGTTGTCTGGCTGGTGACACTGCCACTTATAAAACCGGGAATATTTGCAGCGGCTGTGTTTTCCTTCGTGGTCAGCTTCGGCAATCTTGAGGTTTCCATCTTCCTCTCAGGTCCCGGACAGGTGACGCTTCCGGTTGCGATGATGCAGTATCTGGAATGGAAAATTGATCCGACAATCGCTGCGGTTTCTGTCCTGCAGGTGCTCTTTGTGGCGTTGATGCTCCTGATTTCCAATCGCTTTGTAAACATTTCGAGGATGGTCTGATGGCTGACGTTCAAATTCAGAAATTGACCAAAACCTATGGGGCTTTCAAGGCCGTATCTGACATGACCCTTGACGTTCATGAAGGTGAGTTCCTTATCTTTTTGGGTCCATCAGGCTGCGGGAAAACCACAACATTGCGCATGCTGGCTGGCTTCATTGAACCGGATGCGGGAACGATGCGCCTTGGAAACAGAGACATTACCTTTGAACCGCCGCATCGACGCAATATTGGCCTGGTATTTCAGAACTATGCACTTTTTCCGCATCTGAGCATCTTCGAGAATGTAGCCTTTGGCCTGCGCCGCAGGAAAGTCGCAGAACCAGAGCTGAAAAGCCGCGTTAAGCACGCCCTTGAGCTGGTTGATCTTGCGCATCTGATGGACCGATTACCAAAACAACTTTCAGGTGGGCAGCAACAGCGTGTCGCTATTGCCCGCGCTATCGCAATTCGGCCCGACATGCTGCTTCTTGATGAGCCCCTATCCAATCTGGATGCACGGTTGCGTCTGCAAGTGCGTGACGAGCTTCGCAGCCTTCAGAAGTCGCTTGGCATCACGACAATTATGGTCACTCACGATCAGGAAGAGGCCATGTCGGTCGGCGACCGGTTGGTGCTTATGCGTTCGGGGTTGATTGAACAGATCGGCGATGCAGAGCAGCTGTATAAGCAACCCGCAAACCGCTTCGTTGCAGATTTTATTGGCCGTGCAAATTTCCTGAAAGGCAAAGCAAGCAGCGACGGCAACTTTATCACCGATGGAGGCGTGCGGTTTCAAGCAGCACCAAGCTCTAAAATTGCATCCGAGGTGCTTATCCGACCGGAAGCTCTGCGATTGAGCAAAGCGCCTTTACCTTCCACACAAAACAGTCAGACAGTCATTATCAAAAAGCATTTGTTCTTGGGCGGCATGGTCGAGATTGATCTGATGCTCTCTGATGGGCAGCATTTGACGGCCGTTACATCGCCGCGTGAACTCAATGAAGTGGGCATCGATCTTACTCCTGAAAATTCAATCTCAATGAGCATCGCGCCGGAGGATGTCGTGCTGCTTTAGTCATTCATTCCTGAACGAGGCGATAGACCTCCGGGAATGCTTCATCAACGATCAATAGGGGAATTAGCATGACAAAAATAAGCAGACGCACTTTTGGAATTCTCTCCGGCAGCCTTGTGGCTTCAACCATGCTGCCTTCGTTTGCCAAGGCCGCAGGCCGCGCTGTTGTTGGCACCTGGGGTGGCGATTACCAAAACCTGCAACAAATCAATATAGCAGATGGGAACCTTAAAGGCAGCGGGATGCAGGTCATATATGACCCGGCAACCGATACTGTACGAAAGGCAAAACTTCTGGCAGAGCGGCGTTTGCCACGCGGATCGATGGACATTGCGTGTCTCACCCGTCAGGGCAGCTTTGAAATGTTCCAGAACGGAATTATTGAAGAGCTGGATGAAACGAAGGTCCCTAATCTGAGCAAGGTTCTGCCGTTCATTCGCACCAACTACTCCATTCCGCATATCTATACGGGTCGGGTTATTCTCTACAATCCGAAGCAGGTAAGTCCTGCGCCAACGTCCTATGCCGACTTGTGGGACCCGAAATATGCAGGTCGCGTCGGTGTCATCGATCTTCAATATCAGACGACAATTGAATCTGCTGCAATGATTGCGGGTGGCAGTGCGTCAGATTACGAGCCGGGCAAAGCCAAATTGCTCGAACTGAAAAAGCAGGGCGTGAAAATCTACCCTACCAATGAGGCGCTTGCACAGGCACTGAAATCCGGCGAAATCGTCATGTGTATCATGTGGAATGCACGCGGCTATATGTGGAAAAATGCTGGCATTGATATCGAAATTGCCATTCCAAAAGAAGGCATAGCGCTCTATCTTTCGGATATGGCAGTGCCTAAGAACGCACCGAACAAGCAAGCTGCATACCAGTACTTGAACGCCATGCTTGAACAAGCACCGCAAACCGCATTTGCTGAGCAGATGGGTTATGCGCCAACAAATGCTGATGTAACGCTCCCCGCCGAACTCGCGTCTGCTATAGACTACACTGCGGAACAGCGTGAACAATTCGTGCTGCCTGATCTTGAATACGTTGCGAAAGCAGATGCCGATCTGCAAAACTGGTGGAACAAAGAGTTCAAAGCCTGATGATCGCCACAACCTGTCTGGTTGAAGCCAGACAGGTTCCGCTCCAGCTTTTCCGGTACAGCCATGCAAAAAACATCAATCTCCGCCGCCGCACTTCTCATGCCTGCGATAGGACTGGTCCTTATCTTCATGGCCCTGCCGCTGCTCTATCTGTTGCGTTATAGCTTTAACGACTTCGTGCCTGGCGAGTTCATGGTGCAAGGCTTTACTCTGGCGAACTTTGCAACATTCTTTACCGACACATATTACCTGAAAGGCATGGGCACGACCGTGCTCATGGCAGGATCAGTTACTGCAGTTTGCATCATCCTCAGCCTGCCTCTGGCAAACTGGGTTTCGCGACAAAGCGGTCGCCTCAAAACCATACTTCTTATGGCAATCATCCTGCCCCTGTTTATCTCAAATGCTGTTCGAGCGGCAGGTTGGATGGTTGCATTCGGGCAGACGGGCGTGCTCAATTTTCTACTCATGAAGATCGGCATTATTTCTACGCCGCTGACAATCATGCAGACACCGACGGCTGTCTTTATCGGTATCACAGCGGTCAATCTTCCGTATGTCGTCCTTACACTGCAAAGTGTTTTTGAGGGCCTCGACGAAAATATTGACTACGCCGCAGCAAGCCTCGGGGCATCACCCTTGCAGAGCTTTATGCTCGTGAGAATGCCACAAATTATGCCCGGTCTTCTCGCAGCTTCGGTGTTGTCATTCATTTTAACAATGAATGCTTATGCCACGCCGGTGCTTCTTGGCGGCCCATCGTTCCGCATGATGGCTCCCATGATCGTGACCGAAATATTGAACAAAGCGAACTGGCCACTCGGAGCTGCCCTCGCTTTCATTCTTCTAACCGTAACGGTCACAATATCAGTGCTCGCAGGACTCTTCATTCGCCGACGCTACTAGCTTCTGTGAGCCCTTAAGATCTTCAGATCTTCAATTTTGTGCTTCAAGCTTCCTTTTGATGCGGCTCGAAGGTTTTGTCATCTCTGATAGCAGCTGTGTGACTATGAGAACTATTGCTTCCCGGCAGTATCCGGTATCGAAGCCGGGACTGTGAAGGACAATCGAGCGTTTCTGTAGGCAGCTCTCGGGAAGGTGCAGGTTGGTGGTCCTTGGCGCGACCTCCCAACGGGGATGGACGAATGGAACAGTGTGTTTCAACAGATTTCGAGGCTGTATCAGGTGCCACACCGGCTTTGAAGACATTCTGGTCGATGGTACGATCATCCGTGCTCACCAAAAAAGCGAGTAGCGCAGAAGGGGACCCCCTATCAGGCAACCGGTCGCTCAAAGAACGGATTGACCATCAGGATTCTGACCTTCACCGATGCGTTAGGTAATGTGTGGCACTTCAGGAAGACGGGTGTCAGCTAAAAAAAACTCATTGTATTTCGCTGCCATGATCGTCAAATTGCGCTAAATTTCCGCAGGCTCTAGAGAATTCTTATTTTGGAGGCGTAAAATGCCTCTGCATAAGCTTCCGCCGCGCGGCACTCCATGCCGCGCAGGCGGGCAAGCCCACGGAATGTTTCTGCGTCGAACCAGTCTTTAGAACGCTGGGTTCCAAAATGGTGCATCAGCAGTTCGATTTTCCGCCCTAGAACGCTGGCCGAAAGCGCAACATAGGTATTTGGGCGGCCCAGATCTCCATCCCATTTCGGAATTTCATATTCAAGGATCAGTTGATCACGGAAAATGTTCCAGGTGAGTTCATGGACGGTGCGGTGGTCCTGATGTGCATCCTGACTGTGATGTGTGAAGACAATATCAGGTTGGACCCGGCCGCGCTGCGCGATCAGCCATTCCTTGATCCCTCTGCTTTGTGCCGGAAAGTAACTGTCTTCAAACGTCGCCAAATGAATATTGCTGCTATGCGCTCCCAACAGAAAATCGCGTGCTGACTCGCGCGCTTCCATGCGCCGCTCCTCGCCGCCTGATAGCACGCACCAGTCAATATGCAGCGCCATTCCCATTGCGATCAGGCTGAGAAGCGTCCCGCCGCATCCAATCTCAATATCGTCCGAATGCGCGCCAAGACAGAGAATGTTAAGCGGCCTGCCGAGATTTTTGAGAGAGGCAAGATCGATCATAATGCTATCGCGATGTTGGCTGCACACCGTTCCGTCTTATGTTTCTTCCATGGCATATCGCCTTTTTCGACCATATCTTCGAGCGTCTGCCAGTCGCGCAATGTATCCATGGAACGCCAGAAACCTTCATATTTATAAGCCATAAGCTGGTTATCAGCGATCAAACGGCTGAAGGGTTCAAGAACCAGTTCCTCTCCTTCGCGCATGTAATCGAATATCTCTTTGCGAAACAGAAAATAGCCGCCATTGATCCAGATGTCGGAGGTGTTGGACGTCCTGAAAGCCCGCACATCGCCACCCGCTGCGATATCCGCAAGATGATAGGTTAGAGGTGGGCGGACGGCCAGAAAGCAGGCAATTTTCCCGCTGTTGCGAAAGCGCTCAGTCATATCATCAAGATCGACATCACTGAGGCCATCGCTGTAATTGGCAAGAAAAATGTCCTCGCGCTCAACATGAGACCGCGCACTCCACAAGCGTTCTCCGATATTGCGCCATATCCCTGTATCAAGCAGCGTGACGCTCCAGTCACGGTCAACTTCTTCAAGCAAACGCACATTGCGCCCACCATCCGACACCACGCAATCAGCGAATGTCTGCGGCCGGATGTTGAGGAAGAAATCTTTCACCACATTCGCTTTATAGCCAAGGCACAACACGAAATCATTGTGACCATAATCCGAGTAATATTCCATGACGTGATGAAGGATCGGCTGGTGACCAAGTGGGATCATCGGCTTGGGAATATTTTCGGAATACTCCCGTATTCTGGTGCCAAGACCGCCACAGAACAGAACGACTTTCATGACTTAGCGCTCCTCTGAAAATAATGCCGGATCAATCAGCGTGACATGCGGGATCGGAATGATGAACTTGCTGCCCCACTCAACCACGTGCTGCATCTGACGGATAATCTCGTCTTTGAAGTTCCATGGCAGGATCAGAATGTAATCAGGCTTATAGCTGTCGATCATCGCGGTGTCGTAAATCGGGATATGCATACCCGGCGTGAAGCGGCCATGTTTGTAAGGGTTGCGATCCACTGTAAAATCGAGAAAATCGGTACCGATCCCGCAATAATTGAGCAATGTATTGCCCTTACCCGGCGCGCCATAGCCGCAGATACGTTTGCCCGAATTTTTGGCTGCAATCAGGAAGGACAGCAGATCCCGCTTTGTCCGCCGCGTCTTTTCCGCAAACTGTTCGTAGGTAGAAATCTCGTTGATGCCAAAGGAAAGCTCGCGTTTTAAAAGGGCTGCAACACGCGGACCGGCCTTTCGCTTGCTGGTATTATGGGCGAGATAAACGCGCAACGATCCACCATGTGTTGGCAATTCATCCACGTCGATCACCTTGAGATGATGGCGGTGCGCCATATAGCGGATGGTCAGCAGCGAAAAATACGAGAAATGCTCGTGATAAATCGTATCAAACTGGTTGTATTCGATCAGATTGGTGAGATGCGGGAACTCTAGCGTGATCACACCTTCAGGTTTGAGCAGAAGCTGCATTCCACGCACGAAATCATTCAGGTCCGGCACCTGTGCCAGCACATTGTTACCGATGATCAGATCGGCCTTATCGCCCTCACTGACCATACGCGAAGCAAGAGCGGAGCCAAAGAAATCCACCCGCGTCGGCACGCCTTTTGAGACGGCCGCTTTGGCCACATTGGCCGCAGGCTCGATGCCTAAAATCGGAATGGCTTTGGGTAAAAAATGCTGCAGCAGATAGCCATCATTGCTTGCAATCTCCACAACGAAACTGTTGCTGTTGAGGCCAAGTTTTTCAGTAATTTCATCGCAGTAGACTTTCGCGTGATTGACCCAGCTCGTGGCAAAAGACGAGAAATAGGCATATTCGGTGAAAATCTCCGCCGGACTAAAATATTCTTTTAACTGCACCAGATAACAATGGTCGCACACATAGGCTTTCAGCGGATAATAAGGCTCCATATGATCAAGCTGGTCCGCAGTGATGAAACTCTCACATGGCGGCGACATACCAAGATCGACAAATGTGTGTTTGAGCAGCGTTCCGCACAAACGACAGCCTGCCTGTTCCTTGGCCATGCCTGCACTCCGCAATATGCCCGGCGTCTGGATGGTCATATGATACACCTCGTCCTGCCCGGCCCCTGGTTGGGTATGTTGGTCTGAAATCCGATCCATGCCGGATGTGTAAAACTATCCAGTGCCCTTAAACTTTCCGAGACTGTCAACAGGGGCGACCCGTATATACGATCGGGCGCCCCCATCACCTGTCGAATGAGTATGAGCGATCCCCTGTCTTCTCCCTATGTCGGAAGTGGGGTATGCGCCTAAGCCTTTGGGAGCATTTGCCGCTAACCTAAGGCCATTCGGCTGAGCCAAAAACGATACTATCTCGCAGGCTTGAAACTGTCAGAATGAGCGCGTTCAGCAAGTGAGGCAACACATGCGATTTACCCCCCTCAACATTGATGGTGCATGGTCGATTGAACCCGAAAGGGTTGAAGACGAGCGGGGCTGGTTCGCGCGCGTGTTTTGTGAGGCTGAATTTGCCAAGCGGAAACTGGAAATCCATTTTCCACAACACAGCCTTTCCTTCTCCCGCGAAAAGGGAACTTTGCGCGGCCTTCACTATCAGAATGAACCTTATGCAGAGACCAAGCTGGTCACATGCCTGCAAGGCGTGATCTGGGATGTTCTGGTGGATTTAAGACCGCAATCCCCAACCTATCGGCGCTGGACGGGAATGGAGCTCTCAGTGGGCAATGGCGTACAGCTTTATATTCCTGCGGGTTGTGCCCACGGCTTTCAAACACTCACCGACGACGTGCTTCTGCGTTATATGATCTCACAGCCCTATGCGCCTGATTTTGCAACCGGTTTGCGCTACGACGATCCTGCGCTGGGAATTTCATGGCCAGCTGCGCCCAGCGTCATGTCTGAAAAAGACAAATGCTGGCCGCATCTTTAGGCTGAAATCAGCAATCCCGCATCTTTAAGTCTGTCCGCCACATCTGCAAGCTGCGCAAATGGCAAACCAACACGCTCTGCCATGTCCAGGATCGAATGACCTCCATCCGCCAGATTAAGCACCCATAACAGCGCCATGGCGCGTGCGGCAGCATTGTGATCCCCACCCGTATTGGCATAAAGCCCGCGGCGACCAAGTTGTGGCTCGCCCTTGGGCGATGTATTGATCGGCGTCCAGTTGCGCTCGGCAATCTCAATCGCCATCATAATAAAATTGTAAGACTGCTCCAAATATTCCGGCCTGATAAAGTCGAGATTGTCCGCCGAGGTATGATATTGCGGAAAAGCGCCGTAAAGACTGCGCTGAAACAGGCCAACCGGCAGATTAAATCCCGGCGAGCAGAACTGGCGTTCGTCATAACCATAAGGCCAGAAATCATGCAGCTTTGCGCCCACAAGCTCTGAACTTTCAAGAACCTGCGCCATGATACGATCAATTTGCGCATCACCACGCCGGCTCCGCTTGTAATGGGGCCCGCCATTATCACCGACGCAGGATAAGACAAGGCCGTGTTTTATAAGTGCCAGATGCTCTTCGTTCTGCTTTAGCCAGGCAAGTGCTCCAAACGTGGCAGGGCCAAATAAAAGCTTGTAAGTGTACCGGGTTTTGCGCTGCTTAAGCGCTTGCCCCAAAGCGGTGAGAAGCGCCAGTCCTGAACAATTATCATTGGCAAGGGATGGATGACAGAGATGCGCTGAAAGCAGGAAGACCTCTTCTGTTTCACCATGATGACTATGTTCACCAAAAGTCAGAAAGCCGTCGCGACGCTCCGCATTGATCACCACATCATAGAGCCCGTCTTTCATCTGCATCAGCGCATGATGCGCCATACAGAACCCCCATGCCTCCGTGTGATAGCAAGTCCGGTACGGTATGAGATCGGGCTGATCCGGCAATGTATGAATGTGCTCTTTGAGTGCAGCGAGCGGCAATTTCGTCCGCACCGGCACGCTGAAATTCACCACATGCAGATTGTGTCGGGCAAAATCGACAATTCGATTGCCCGCAGCATCCATGATGTAAGCTTCGCGGATCACCCATTCCTGTGGTGCCTGCCAGTCATAGAGTTGTGTTCCCGTTGGAATCTCATGGATTTTCAACGGCAAATGCTCACCGATAATGGCAAGCGTCTCGCGCACACCATCACCCGTGAGACTGCGGCATATCGGATAGAGCCGCTTTGCCAGCGCATAGATCCTTGCACCCTGCTGTTGAAGGCCCAGCCCATTATCCATTATGCGGATATCCTAAGTGGTTGCGGCTGCTCATCGAGACGGCGCAGACTGGCATCGAGTGTGCCTTCAGCAATCAGCTTGCGAATATGAGCGATGCGCTGAAAACGCGGCCCCTCAAACTCCTCAAGCGTCAGCGATGAACGGCTGTAAGCGGCGAGCAGCTCACGCGCACCGGCTGCGGCATCCCATTGTGGCTTTGCCTCCGGCAAGACCTGTGCCAGCTTTTCAAAACTAACCCGGTAGGAGCGCGTGTCCGGGCCTGCATCATCGGCATATTCAATCCGGCACTCAGGAACAGTCGCGGCAACGATGCTGGCAATATCGCGGATGCGATAATTGTGTTCGGTGGAGCCGACATTAAAGGCTTCATTGAACACTTTTTCACGTGGTGCCAGCATGGCGGCGTTAAAGGCGCGGGAAATATCCCGGATATGCACAATGGGGCGCCACGGCGTTCCATCGGATTTAAGATAGATCAACCCTTTGGTCACGGCCCAGGCAACGAGATTATTGAGCACAATATCAAAGCGCAAAAACGCAGAGACGCCATAGGCGGTTGCAGGTCTCAAATAGACCGGGCAGAAATTGGAATCTGCCAATTCGGCTATTTCCTGTTCAGCTCTTACTTTTGAGCGACCATAGGCTGTGACAGGCTTCAACTCACCGGATTCATCGATGAGATCTGCATCACTGATGCCATAATTGCTGCACGAGGACGCAAACAAAAACCTGCCGACGCCAGCTGCTTTCGCGGCTTTCGCCATCGCCACACTGGCATGGTGGTTGATATCATAAGTCAGGTTTTCATTGAGATTGCCGAGTGGATCATTGGACAAAGCGGCAAGATGAATCACCGCATCAAAGCCTTCAAGATCACGCGGCGACACATCGCGTACATCTTTCCGAGTGGTTGGTACATTGAAGACAGAGCCGCCCTCTTCAAAAAGACAATGCTGATAAAGGCCGATGTCATAGCCTGAAACCTGATGGCCCGCATTGATCAGCGTCGGCACCATGACCGACCCGATATAGCCCTGATGCCCTGTAACAAGTACCTTCATAACCAATCCCTCACCTTGTTTATTGACATAGGTTAGCGGGTGCACACAGGAGCGGCGAGTTGACCGATGGCATGTTTGCTTCGGACAAGCGTGGATAAAAGAAGCTAAAAGGCGTGCTGACTACGCCTTATGGATGAGCTGCAACTGTTCAGGGCTGCCGATGAGCAAAATCCAGTCGCTTTCACGGCCATCCCTGCGCTGTTGCGGCGCCGGATAGACGCTTGCATCTCCATCCATTTCGGGATCGCTGGCAGGCAAAAACTGACCCGAGACGGGATCGACCCACATAGCCTCTGCATCCTTGGCAAACGCGCTTCGCTTCACCCTGAAATTGCCAGCGTCACCATAAATCACGGCAAGGCTGTGATCAGGCAAAGCAGCGGCATAGCTGCCGTCTGAAAGGGTAATGCTCTGATGATGGTCTGCTTGCAATTGTGACCATGGCATCTTGTCAAAAAGTGCTTTCATCACGGCAATCGACCGCGCACCGGGGCTGTCCAGAGCATCTTGCCAGGGCTGATCGGACGCAAAAACACCCGGTCCCGAAAAATGCCAAATCGGATTGTTGCCGAAAAACTGCCCGGCTGCGCCGCCAAGAACAGCGCCGTAGGCATTGCGACGGATCATGCGGGCTGTGGTTTCCCGCTCATTCTCATAAGCCGCTTCAAGCAGAACCACCGGCATCTTTCCTGCCTTGCTGCGCGCCAACACTGTCTTATGAACATCGTCATAGGTATAAACCGTATCGATCGCCAACCAGCGCTCATCGGCCCAAAATTCACCGGTATCGCTCTCCCGCCCGGAATGAACGGTTTGCAGCGCATCGGGTAAAATAGCAGCAATGCCTTCGGCAAGCTCAGACACCAGTGCGCGATCCGGCGCATCAAAATCGCCACCCAGAACCCAGACAATATTGGAAAATTTCGCAAACCGGCGCGCAATCGCCTCACCATAGGACTTCATTCTTTCAGGTCCCGCGGCGTCCGCCTGCGCAAACCACCCCTCATCCCCACCATTCACGCCAAGATAGGCAGGGGCCAGAAAGACAACCAGTCCTCGTTTTTGCGCCTGTTCGATCACCCATGCGGCATAATCGAAATATGCCGGGTTAAGTGCACCGAAAGTCTCATTTTTAAACGGCAGTTCGCCATAGGCATTGGCTGGCGGATTGCTGGAAAACTGATGTTCGATCAGATTGACGAGAATGGCATTAAACCCACGCTTGCTGCGATCCGCCAAATAGATTGTGGCATCGGCGCGCTTGAGTTCAGCGATCAACGACCATGCCGCATCGCCCTGTAATAAAAACGGTCGCCCTTGCGCATCCTCAAAATAATTATGGTCCGAACTCACCCTGATTGGAAAAACCGGTTCAACCCATGCGGCTCCTGTTGTGAACAACAGCAAGGTTAAAATTAAACCCGCCCGCCAAAACCTCATCGCGTGGCCGGTGGGTAGGATGATGCTTCGTTAAAGCGGCGATAGACCACCTGTGACGGGCGACCGGTTAGATAGGTCTCAACACCATCATGAAGCGCGCGCGCATAGACCCCAAGCGCGCCATCAATCGCCTCCACTGTGCGTGCAATATCCGTATCGCTATGCGTATAGCTGACAACCAGCGACGGCATCAAAACACCACGCCGGATCGTTTCCTGAAGAAACAATGTACGAAATGCTTGTGACGCCTGACCATTTTGATCAAGCGTAGCATAAGCGAGACAACAGGGCCGACCAAGCAAGCGCACATGATTTTGCAATCCGTGGCTTGCAATTGCAGCATTGACGCCTTCTATAAGCTTTGTACCCTGCTCATAAAGCCTGTCGATCACCGGTTCATCGCGATAGACCTTCATGGTGGCAATAGCCGCCGCCATGGCATGGGTTTCAGCACCATGGGTTGTAGAAAGCAGAAACACGCGGGCATAATCCGTCTGCGTCAACCCGCCAAGCCGCATATATTCCGCCTTGCCTGCGAGCGCGGAAATCGCAAATCCATTCCCCAGCGCCTTACCGAAACACGAAAGGTCCGGCTCAATTTCATAAAGCCTCTGAGCACCGCGCATATGCCAGCGAAAGCCGGTAATCATCTCGTCGAGAATAAATAGAGCCCCATTTTCATGCGCGATGCGTCTTGCTTCATGCAGAAAATTATTCTGCGGCTCCTCAGCGCGTGCAGGCTCCAGAATAAGGGCTGCAATCATGCCCGGATAGTTTTCAAACAAAGTCTGCACACTTGCTATGTCATTATAGCGAAATGTCGTCGTCAATGCAGAGACAGACGCCGGAATCCCTGCGTTCATTTTGGTTGTACCGATAAACCAGTCATCGGTTGAGAAAAATGGATGATCAGAGCAAATGGCAATCATATCGCGCCCAGTATAGGCACGCGCCAATCGAACGGCAGCGGAGGTTGCATCCGATCCGTCTTTGCAGAACTTGACCATCTCAGCTCCCTCAATCAGTTCGAGAAAGCTTTCCGCACATTCAATTTCAATGGCGCTTGGACGCGTGAAATTGCAACCATCCTGTAATGCATCCCGCACAGCGTGAAGCACCGGCGGGTAGGCATGGCCCAAACCCACAGCGCGATTTCCCATTCCGTATTCGATATATTGATTGCCGTCGACGTCGAACACATGGGAGCCGGAACCCCGCTGGATAAAACCGGGTGCCAGCACAGGATATTGGTCATCCCCTTTGGCATAGGTATGGCATCCGCCCGGTATCAAGGCATGCGCCTTGCTTCTGAGCAATTGCGAATTGCGAAACCGGGATGTGAAAAGGTTCATGACCCTCTCCCTTTTTAAACTGCTGGGCGTGCGGTATTCAGGCGTTCTCTCATCTGCCTGAGCCAGTTCTTGACGGGCTTGGGCAGTCGGCTGCGCAGGCTTGAATGCAATGCGGTGGGCATTTTCCATTGTGACAGCGGTAAAGCGGGTGCAATGGCTGGGGGCCTCTGCACCAGATTTTCTAAAAGCCCGGCATAAGTGCGTCCCACCACATCATTGTCGAAGGCGTCCGCCACTTTTAAGCGCGCGGCCTCTGCCATTCTGGCGCGTAACGCGCTGTTCTCTGCAAGATGATCAATATGGCGCGCCGCAGCTCTAAAATCACCAACGGGAAACAAAAATCCGTCTTCTCCGTCTGCCACGATACCATCAGTGACACCCGCGATGTGCGAAACGACAGCGGGACAGCCTTCGCTCATCGCTTCAATCAACGTAAGTCCAAAACCCTCAAACCGCGATGGCATCACCATCACGTCATGCTGGCTGGCAAGCCGTGGCACATCGGATGGCACAACCCAACCTGTAAAGCGAACCTTATCGCCAAAACTCTTAAGCCGATGGCGTAACTCTGCAAGATCAGGACCGTCACCTGCCACTGTCAGATCCGTGTCGCATTTGAGTTCGCGCAGAATATGGGGCAACCAGAAGACGCCTTTTGAATTATCCTCAATGCGACCGAGATAAAGCAAACGCAATGGCTCGGAATGATCGCTATGGATACGGCGATTTGGCTTATGAACCGTCCTGTTAAGCCCATGCGGAATTACCAGCGTTCGCGCAGGATCAAAACCATAATGGTTGACCAGATCATCGCGGCAACGTCTGGATACACCCACTGTTGCATGAACATGATCGCGGATTTCGCGTGCGGCGGCATAAGTACCGGGCGTAATATTATGCACGATCATCACGCGCAGAATATCATCGGGTAGATAACGCACAAGATTGGTTTCAAAGCGACTGGACAAGACGTTGACAAAAACAGCCTTGAAATTGTTATCGCACAAAAAAGCGATCATGCGTCTGGCCCGGGTTTCCTCATCAAGAACGCCCATGCGGTCTATCGCATCGCCTTTGCGCAAGGCATCACTCAGGCCCTGATCGGCAGAAGGAAAACTCATCGTCTCTCCGGCACTTCCTGCTGCCAGCCAGCGCAGTTCAACACCCGCCTGTCTGAGCGACGCGCTCAGTCGCGTAAATACCGAGTATGTCCCGCCGATATGGGGACGGACAAAGTAAGCACATTTCACGATCGTCACCCTTGCCCCTGGTTGAAGACTTCGAGGGAACAAATCCCTCGAAGCCTCACTCCGGCATATCGGGGGGCGTTTGATATACCGCTTCACAGTGTAGCGAAATTCCACGATGACGCAGTGTGTCTATGAGGGGTACATCGCTTCATACATAAGAGGATGGGCTTCACCCTTCTGCCAGTTTTCGCAAAATCGCATACAGGCTTAATTTCAAAAGGAAGCTGGAGACACTTTTTATGAAAATAGGTCTTTTCGGTCAGTTCGGCTCCGGCAACACCGGCAATGACGGATCGCTTGAAGCGATGCTGCAGCTGTTGAAACGCAACTGCCCCGGTGCGCAATTCATATGCATCTGCTCAAGACCGGACATTATTGAAGAAAAGTTTCAGATTGAGGCTTTTCCGGTCGGCCAGCCTGCATCAGACAACGCGTTCTTTCGGGTGCTCAATAAAGCTCTGTTACAGCTGCCGCGCCGCCTGAGCGGATTTTTCGCAGCCATTTCACTTGCGAGCGGCATGGATCTGATCATCGTTCCCGGAACGGGTATCCTTGATGACTTTAACGAAAATCCCTTTGGCTGGCCTTTTGCGGTTTTGCGTTGGTCTGTCGCGGCAAAACTTGCAGGCACACGCTTTGCTTTTGTCTCAATCGGCGCTGGTCCCGTCACACATTCTTTGAGCCGATGGTTCCTTCGCAGAGCATCCAAAATGGCAACCTATCGGTCCTATCGCGATCAGGTTTCCTATGATTTCATGAAATCGCTGGGTGTGAGCACCGGTAAAGACCGTATCAGCGCCGACATCGCTTTTTCGCTGCCGACACCGGAAGATGAATTGCGCAACTATGCCGACCAGCGCGTCGGGCTGGGCGTCATGACCTATAAGGGCTGGAAAAAACACGCCCGCCATGGGGAGGCGATTTACGATCACTATCTCAACAAGATGACCCAACTGATCAGCGAACTCTTGCTTGATGGGAGACAGGTGCGCTTACTCACCGGCGACAAAGGCGATCTCCAGGCCGTTCATGATCTTTTACAGCGCCTTCCGCCAGCCACTGCACAGAAAGTCATTTTTGAGCCGGTCGCTTCGCTGCATGATCTGATGCAGCAGATTGCCAAAACCGACATCGTCGTGGCCAGCCGATACCACAATATCGTTTGCGCGCTCGCCATGGGAAGGCCTGCAATTTCAATCGGCTATGCACGCAAAAACGACGCGCTTTTGATTGACACGGGCTTACGCGAGTTCTGCCATCACATTGAAAATTTTCATCCGCAGACATTGCTCACCCAGATCGATACTATGTTCAGCCGCAGGGAAGAGCTTGCAAAAACGGTCAAAGACGGTGTGAAGCTTTACCGTGAGCAGCTGGCCGATCAGGAAGAGATGTTACGCGTCGATCTGCTTCAGGTGCGCAAATTGTGAACGTCGCTGCCGACGCTGGAACAGATAGTCAAAAGGCGGCATAACGGCCATCGACGGATGACGTTTTAACGCGCAAGCCATGAGCGATGCGCCCCCCTTCTCTCCCCTGACCAGACTGGACAATGCCGACCAATAAGCCCGCTTTGTCAGGCAATCCCGAGCAGCCATAAAATTCCGCGCCGCCTGGGGGAAGGTCATACCCTCATTTTCAAAAAATGAGCGAAAAGCGTCTTCAAACTCATTGTTCCAATGCATAATGCCAGCAACATTTGCAGACTGGTTTTTGGAGTGAACACGCACATAGGCTTGCACGCTGTCAGTTGAGGCCACGCCACCCAGCAAAGCCAGCCGCAACCACATTTCAAGATCATCTGTGTGTGGGAGTTTAGGGCGATAATAGCCAGCCTCTTTTTGCGCTGACGTTCGCACCACAGCCGTTGGACCATAAACCGGATTAAAAGCATGTTTACAGGCGAACGTGATGAAATCGGCGCCTGAGCATATATTCCAGTTTCCCTTGCCAATATGTGGAAGTCTGTGCGGCGGTTTCTCGTTTTCCGAGATTTTCTCAATCGCGCCGTGCGCGAGATGAATGTCAGGATATTGCTCAAGCATAGAGACTGCACGCGCCAACGCGCCGGGAACAAGCAGATCATCTGCACACAAAATCAGGAAATAATCAGACCGCGCCCAATCAATCCCAGCATTGAAGGAGGCATGCGGCCCGACATTTTTTGACCGCAACAGCAGGTCGACCCGCGTATCATGCGCCGCCAGATCGCGGGCCAAATCTGCACTGTCATCCTCGGATGCGTTGTCAATAATCAAGAGTCGCAAATCAACGCCGGTTTGAGACAACACGCTGTTGCTGCATGCCGTGAGGTAACGTGCATAATTATAGCTTGGTATGACGACATCAATCGTTGGAAGATTGCTCATCAACGGCTCACTCTGCAGGTTCAGAAAGGTGTCTTGACGCGCTGAAACGGCTTGCAAATCTTCCAAGCAGCCAGCGCAAAACCGGCACCACTTCCTCCTTGAAAGGATGGCGTGCCACAAACAATGCCAGAAACCAGCTTGCGAGCGCAGTGACGCCCATAGCCAGCGCCCTTGACCAGTGCATTTCAAGACTAAACCCATCCATTGCGACCAGAAGCAGCGGGCCAGACAAGGCCAATATCGTCACCAGTGCGCTTTTCATCAGTTCTTTTCCCAGAACATGATAGGAGAAGGGCGCATGTTTTCGCACATAAACAACAGCAACAACCATCTGAAATGGCAGGCTGATGAACTGGCTTAATGCCACAGCCAACAATCCATGGAATGCGGCGAGGCATAAAATTGTTGTCGCAACCAATCTGGAGATAAGATTGGATACAAACGCTTCACGGTTGGCACCAAGCGCCATCAGAAGCGGATATGTCAGAATAACCGGAAACCAGAACAGGCTTGCAAGACTTGTGATGGAAACAATCAGCGCTGCTTCCGTCCAGCCCGATCCCAGAATAATTTGCACCGCCGGATAAGCCAGAAGTGCGAGCAAAACCTGTGCAGGCCAATAGACCACAGAAATATAGGACAAAGCGCGGACATAGGCACGGCTGACATCGCCGCCTGCGCGCACATGTGCCGAAAGCATCGGAAACGCCACGGTAAACACCGCGGACAGAAAGATGCGATCCGGCAATCCGCTCAATGTATTGGCGCGATTATAAATACCAACCGATGCGATCGGCATGAATCGTCCAAGCATGAGCTGCGGGAAGGTTTCGCAGATTTTGTTCAAACCCGCATTGCCACCCAGATAAATGCCGAAACGCCACGCCGTATGGATGCTTGCAAGGGAGGGACGCAGCAGGTGTGCTGGCGGATAGATTGCCATGGCAAGACCAGTTGTCATCAATGCGCTGGCGAGCAAGCCGAATGCAAAACACATATGCCCGAAGCCAAGAGCGGCCATCGCAATGGTGACGGCAGCGCCAAATCCTGATCCGGCAGTGCGAATACGGGCAAGTCTTCCAAATGCCATTTCGCGGCGCAACAGCGCCACCAAAGGCAATGACAGACTTTCGACCAGCGCGGCAAGGATTGTGATGTCAAGGAAAAGCAAAAGCGATGGCTCATGATAAAACGCGGCAAGATATTCCCGCGCCAGATAAAGCCCCGCTGACAAAACAAGCGTGACCATCATCAAAAAAGTCATCGAGGTTCTGATGTCGTGATCCCGAACCTTGTCGATGCGGATAAGAAATTCGGGGCTGGCAAATTCGCGAAAAGAAAAGACGATCGCGCCGATACTCAGGCCCACAACACCAGCACCCGTTTGCGCAGGACCTAAAAAGCGGGAAACAGCAATCACCGTCAGAAAGTTAAACAGCAGGCCTGCATATTGTTCGAGGGCTGCCATGAGAATGCCCCGGCGGCGTCCACTCATGACATGCTCCTGTTACAGGGCTTTATGCTGATCTGTGGGTTTGTTTTCAAAACACTCTATCCCCCCGGACGGCGCAAAAGCAGCGAAGGCCGCTTTACTGCATGGCACAAGAATAGACATTTGCAGCCCATGGGAAATGTGGCCCTTGGTGTTAACCCTTACCTGAAAGGAGTATGGGCAGCACTTTATAGCCAAGTCGCCGGTGCCCGTCTGAGCCGTTAAAAATTGACTTCGTGTTAATTTTGCATGTGCTTGGGAGGAAACATGATCAGCCTTTTCTGGATCACGCTTCTGGCTTTTGCTTTATCGGTTGCATTCTGTCTGGGATTTCGCGGGTTAGCGCGCGAATGGCATCTCATCGATATCCCGAACACGCGTAAAACACATGACGGTCACGTTCCGCTGTGCGGCGGAATTGCAATTTTCCTGTCATTTTCAGCGGCCGCTTTTCTGACACCCGCCATGACGGGATCAGCCAATGCCAGTTTCTTGCTGCCCGGCCTTTTTCTGATCCTTGTAACCGGCGTGCTGGATGACAAGTTTAACCTGCCTGTTGCACCCCGCCTTGCAATACAGGTGCTGGCCGCTTTCATGATGATCGGCATGGCTGGGCTGACACAAGTCCATCTCGGCTTTTCTTCCGGTGTCATGGACGCCGTAGCGACGCAGGTTCTCACAGGACCACTCTTCGTGGTTCTGGTACTTGCTTTTGTGGTTGGTGTCGTCAATGCGGTCAATATGAGCGACGGTGTGGATGGCCTGGCAGGATCTGCAAGTGCGGCTGCTTTTTTCTGGCTTGCCGTGATCAGCTTCAGCATTACGGAAAACCGCATCGGAGTGCAGAGCTTAGCGCTTTCGGCAGCTTGTATCGGCTTCCTTGTTTTCAACATGCGTCATTCATGGCGCGCAAAAGCCAGTCTCTTTCTGGGCGATGGCGGCAGCACGTTTCTGGGCGCGGCCCTTGCCGGTATAATCCTCATCCTTTCCGACATGCACGCAGCCACTGCCTTTCCGATCCTGATATGGGTGGTCATTGTGCCGGTCATCGATACGCTCAGCCTCATCGTGCGGCGGCTTGCGGCACACAGAAGTCCGTTTTCTCCAGACCGGCAGCATCTGCACCACCTTCTTCTTGATAACGGCTTTTCCGACAGCCAGAGCGCAATGGCTATCATGGCGCTCAACTTTTGTGCCGGTGCCGCAGCCTATGCAGCCATACGTTTTGAAATACCGGCATGGTCAATGCTCGTAGCGCTCATTCTGCCAACCATTGCGCATAGTGCATTCGTGCTTCGCACCAACAGAACGCTGCGCCCCATTGCGGTGGAAGCCGCCCCGCCAGCAAAAGCCAACATCACTTTCCCAGAGGCAACTTCATGAGTGTTTCCGTTCTCATCATGACATTGAACGAAGAGGCCAATCTGCCTGCTTGTCTCGCCTCACTTGACTGGTGCGATGATATTGTCGTGCTTGATTCATTCAGTGACGACCGCACAGTGGAAATTGCAGAAGCCGCAGGCGCGCGGGTTTTTCAACGATGCTATGACACGGAAGACCGGCAGCGCATGTATGGTCTTACCGAAATCCAGTTCAAACATAGTTGGGTCTACACACCCGATGCAGACGAAATAACACCCATAGATTTACGCGACGAGATGCTGGCGATCGCATCCGATCCGACGCGACCAGAGGTCTTTTTCAAGGCGCGTTACAAAAACATGTTCATGGGACGCTGGATCAAGCACGCAAGTCTTTATCCAACATGGATTACGCGCTTGGTGCGCCCGGATCGTGTGCGTTTCGAGCGCTCGGTGCATTCACGCGCCAGCGGCGGCCCGGAAGGCGCGTTGCAGGCTCATTTCATCCACTACAGTTTTAACAAGGGGCTTGAGGCCTGGTACGACAAGCATAATCGCTATTCATCGGCAGAGGCTGATCTATCATCCAATCGCCTGCTTGAGCGCAAGATTGATTGGGGCGGTTTATTATCAAGCACGCCGGAACGGCGTCGGCGCGCCCTAAAATCGCTCTCTTATCACATGCCTTTCCGGCCCTCACTGCGCTTTCTTTATATGTACCTGGTGCGGCGCGGGTTTCTCGATGGAAAGCCGGGTTATCTCTATTGCAGGCTTCTCGCGGCGTATGAGTTTATGATCATCATCAAGATGGAGGAGCAGCGGCGCAACCTCTTGCGTGTGAGGGCAGAAACGCCCGCCCGGCATGGTGCTGAGAGCAATGAACCGGAACGGCGTATGGTATGATGCTGCTCATTGTCTTTCCTTGTGCCGTTCTGTTCGGGCTTGCTGCAATGTTCTATGCAGAACCTTTGCTGACATTGCAGGATGACGGCAGCCGGGCAGATGTCATTGTTGTACCCGGCGGCGATGGCCCGCCACGCGCCGCACAGGCAGCAAGACTTTGGAAAGAAGGCCGTTCTCCCTATATTCTGATCACCGGCGATGGTGACTGTCTCTTCAACAAGCAGATCATGGTGCGCGATGGCGTGAACCCTTCGGCGATTTTTATCGAATGCCGTTCGGGAAGCACCTGGCAGAATGCCTTTTATTCAGCACGCGTCATGCGTGATATACACGCAAAAAAGGCCCTTATCGTTACAAACTGGTATCATTCGCGCCGGGCCATCGCGAGTTTTCGCGCCGTCTGCCCGCAAATGCATTTCAGCTCGGCCCCTGTTGGCGGCGATGGCAGGCAAGTCGGTTTTCCGACCACCTCTGCTGATATGGAGCTTATCGCAAAAGAATATGTAAAACTTGGCTGGTACTTAGCCTCTGGCCGCATTTATCTTTCAGACCTTGTGGCGGACGCGACCTCGTTCAACGCTTCCAATCCCTGTGCGCTCTCCGGGAGCAGCGGATGAACATATCGCTTACATGGATTTTTGTCGGGCTGGTCGCATGGTTTCTGGCAGGCGGTCTGCTGTTTAAAGCAGAACGCATGTATCAGTTTCCGTTTCTGGCAGGCGTAATGACTTTCGGCTTCCTGTTGCCGCAGATCCCGGCACTAATGTACGATCCATTTTTGCCATCGGGCGCTTATGCCAAAACCATGCTCATGGGCATACTGTCGCTTTTAATGCTGGCTCTGGGCTGGCGCATGACAAACCGCCCCATCGGGATGCTTCGTATGAGTTTTAGCGAGCGGCGGCTGATATGGGCCGCCGTGCTGCTGTCGGCCTTCGGGGCTGTCTTCTATTTCCTGTTAAGCCGCCTCCCCGGCGATATATCCATCGGAATGCAAATGACGGGTATGCCGGTTGTTTATCTCTTCTTTGCGCAGCTCATGCCCTATGGCCTTGCAATCGCCCTGCTTTGCTTTGCACGCCGCCCTTCATGGCTTGCTCTCGCCATCATCATTTTCGATCTCATCTTCTATCTTGACCGCATTCTTGTAACCGGCAAGCGCGCCGAAGCGATTCAGCTTCTGCTGATGATATTGCTGCCTTTCTGGTTCTACCATCGACTGGTCGTGCCGCGCATTCTGATGGCGCTGGGGATTCTCGCAGGTACGTTTTTGATGACAAGCATGGGCGATTATCGCCAGATTACGCGTGCGGCCTCGGGCTTCGTTCTCGATGACATCATGCAGATCGACTATGCGGCTAACTTTACCGAGACGCTGGAGCGTGGTGGTCTCGAAATGCGCAATGCGGTGCAGCGCATCGACGAAATCGACCGGCGGCTTGAATTCGATTATGGCAAATTTCACTGGAACCGCGTGATTTTTACGTTTGTTCCCGCACAGCTTGTCGGCGCAAAACTGAAAGAAGCGCTCCAGTTCGACACGCCCAAACCGAGCCGCGATTATAATCCACTCACCGGCACCACTGAAACAGGCCTGGTCGATGCCTTTGCATCCTTCTGGTATTTTGGCGCGTTTAAATTTTTGCTTCTGGCCTGGGTCATGAGACGGCTCTGGGAAACCGCAATGGCGGACGAAATGCTGGGGCAATTGATCTACATGCTGTCCATTGTGCCAGCTATGCATGCCATTTCACATCAGACAGACTGGGTTATTCCGGTATGGATTCATATGGCGATCTTCCTCATTCCGGTTTTATGGCTTTGCCGCATACACAACCGCTCGGTAAGCCTGCCAACCGCTTTGCAACACACTCCGACAGTTCCGCAATTCATGTAAAGGATGAAATCAATGTCCATTGCATCGCGATCAGACAGCCACATCACGATAAGCGGTCGCAAGGAATCTTCCCGCCCCATGGAGGGAGGAGCGACTTTCACGCTCAACCACCGTTTGCAGCGCCTCTGCTGGCAGGTGACATGGCTTATGCTGGCAGCATGGACGCCTTCTTTTCTCTGGCGTTGGCGCGGGGCAATATTGCGCGCTTTTGGCGCCTCCATCCACAAAACAGCTATTGTGCGCGGCAGCGTCCGCATCTGGTGGCCTAAAAATCTGGTGATGGATGCACATTCTTCGCTTGGACCGGGGGCACTTTGTTACAATGTTGCGCCCGTCACGCTTGCGCCCTATGCCATTGTTTCGCAACGCGCACATCTTTGCACAGCAGGACACAACATCGATCAGCACGGCTTTCCGCTGACCGCCTCTCCCATTGTGATTGGGGCTTGCGCATGGATTGCCGCCGAAGCTTTCGTCGGACCGGGTGTAACAGTGGGTGAAGGTGCTGTTTTGGGTGCAAGGGCAGTCAGCTTCCGCGATATGGAACCATGGATGGTTTATGCCGGCAATCCCGCAAAGCCAATCCGTGCACGGCGGAAGTCAGCCAGTTAAAGCATTCCAGCAAAAGTACGAAGCGGCTTTGCGTGAGATGATGGGGAAAACAAAGAGATAAAACTTATGCAGATGCAACTGAGTTAAGCCTGCCCAAACCGGAAACGCTCCCTTTGTTGGGAACTTTACAGTTTTGATAGGCATCAATGGTCTGAAGGGCAATGCGCGGCCAGGTATAATTCTCACGCACCAGACGGCTGCCAGCAGCGCCCATCGCGCCCGCAAGATCTCGATTTTCAAGGATCGCAATCAACCCGGCTGCAACATCGTGAGCGGAAAGATTACACACAACACCAGCGCCTGCTTGCGCGACTTCCGGGAAATGACAGGCCTCGGTAATGACTACCGGCACGCCACAGGCGAGCGCTTCGGTAATCGCGACGCTAAACCCTTCCTGACGGCTGGGGAGACAAAAACAGGCAGCATTTTTCAGTGCTGCAATCTTTGCCGGACCGTAAAGTCCACCGGTCACATGCACGCGATTTTCAAGACCGGCCTGAGCAATGCTTTGGCGAAATTCAGATTCCGCACCGCCATTGGGTCCTGCAACCACGAGGTCAACTTCAGGAAACAAAGGCGCGATCTGACGAAAAGCATCAGCCAGAATGTCGAGACCTTTCTTATAATGCAATCGGGACAGAAAAAGCACAAAAGGCCGATCAGGCATTCCAGCCCTGTCGCCTTCACCGCCCTCAACTTCATTGAGGAATATGCCGTTTGGAATAATGATTGCGGGCGGCCTCAATCCCAATGGCCGCATCAGGTCGATTTCGTCCTGATTAAGTGCGTGAATGAAGGCTGCACCATTGAGCATTTTGCGAAAACCAAGCTTTAAGGCGAGCTGCTTCTTCCATGATTTTTGCTGCATACTCCATAGATCGAGCATCCCGCAACAGCATATGCAATAAGCCACCGCATAACGCCGACAAAGCATCGCGGCTCTCAATAAGTTGGTTTCCCAAACGCCATGCATATGCACAAAATCTGCTGCGCATATAAGCGCCGTCAGCGCCTTTGATGCGCGGCTCCCCAGCAATTTTTCCCGAATATCCGGCATGGGCAGCAGAAATGTCCGCACCTTTACAAAGTCAGGGATCGTAGCGGTCGCCTTCGATGCACGGTAATTCACCTCGTCGTCGCTATAGCTGACAATCGTTACCTCATGTCCGAGCGCGGCTTGCGCCGCAGCCAGACGCACGACAACGGCCTGCGGACCGCCTTTGGCGGGATCAAAAGACCCAATCACATGCACAATATTCATGAAGCAGCCCCTGCTGAATAGTGAGATAAGGCTTCAACCAGCCGTTCGCCGTAGCGAACGACCGTAAAATCACGTGCTCTTTCACGGGCATTGACGCTCATTCTGGAGAGGGTTGCGGGACTGTCCGAAAACTCGCGCAGAATTTCGACAGTCTCATCAACATCGCGGATAGGCACAATGTACCCATCTGTTCGATGGCGCACGACGCTGCCGGTGTTTTCAGTACAAATAACCGGAAGCCCCGCAGCCAATGCCTCGTAGCAGGCAGTTGCCGAACCCTCGCACAGCGATGGCAACAAAAACACATCGGCCCATTGAAATTGCGCTCGCATTTCGCTGCGCGGGATTGGGCCAGTCAGTTCAACCACATTGCCAAGCTTTTCCTGTGCAGCCGGCTGAATATCGATGGGCCCCACCATACGAAACTGCGCTTGCCCGATGAGTTTTCGTGCAACCGCGCCCACATAGGGCGAGCCTTTTCGCAAACCCACAGCGCCCACTGTCAAAACCCGCAATGGTCCCGGTTCGCGCTGGCGCGGCCCGATCAAAAAACGGTCATCGACCCCATACGGCACAACAATCACTTTCTCGCATGCACAACCCGCTTCAATGACATGCTTTGCGACAAAGTTTGAAGGACAAATCACGGCATCCGCGATCTGCCATTCCGCCTTTTCTCTGGCAGCAAATGCATCGACGTTTACGTCATCCGCAACTGAGAGCTGCCAGCCGGGGTTTAAAATCTCTTCTTCGCAGGCCAGTTGGTCCACAACGCCACGCGGAGCAATCATCTGTTCGACCGCCGTATAGAGACCCTGCTTTTTTGCAGCGCTTAACAATTCATAGGCTTCACCGCTAAAGGCATAGACCCCACTGGCTCCGTGAAATCCGCTTGCTGCAACCAGTTTGCCAAATGTTTCACCTGCCCAGATCGCATTGGCGGTGGATTGTGGCCCGGTCTGATGCGAAAGCCTGCGGACCGCTGAATGCAGGCCGAAACTTGGGAAGGTCGTCATCCTGTCCTGCGGAATATCCTGCGGCGTGCGCCCGATCAGCCGTCGCACCGATGCAGGCAACACCGATGAGGGCAGACCATTTAACAATCGCGGCCACCCCTGAAGCGCGCAAATATCGGTATAAAAATGCGCAAGTTTCTGATGACTGGCAAAAATGCGCGGTACAGCATAGTGCATACGCGCGCCGAGTTGACTGACAACAAACGAGCCATCCATCACAGTTTCTCCGCGTGAAACGGGCGGTCGAGAACAGGCATCGCCGTGAACCCGCTTTTCTTGCCGATGCGCCCGACAGCGGACTGCCAGACAGCCGCACCGATCTCTCTTGAATAGGCCGTCTCCATCAAATAACGGGCATTGTTGCCCATCGCGTTGCGATTGATCTGCGAGTTTCGCAGCAGCAGCACCGCGCTTACCAGCATCTCCACCTCACCCGGACAGAGCGACAGACCGCAGTGAAAATCACGCACGACATTGGCTATTTCGCCCTCAGGATCACCGATGAAAATCGTTGGGCGTGCGGCAGCTAAAACGCCATAGAACTTGCTGGGAACAATGCAATGTTCAAGTGCGGGTTTCAGCGAGACAAGATGCACATCCGCCGCGCTCAAGCTCTCTGAAAGTTGCTCGACGGGCTGGAAAGGCTTCATGATAACATTGGTTAATCCGCGCCGCTTCACCTCGCGCTCGACATAGCCGCGTTGCTGCCCCTCGCCGACCATCAGAAATGCAATATCAGGGATCGTTTGAAGCTGTTCTGCTGCATCGAGCACAGTGCCAAACTCGTGCGCCCGGCCAAAATTTCCCGAATAACCAATCACGAATTTGTCTTGAAGTCCCCATGCATGCCGCAATGTATTTTCGTCGCGACGGACCGGCAGGATTTCGTTCTTGTCGGCCCAGTGATGAACAACGGCCAGCTTTTCTTGAGCAATGCCTTTGGCTGATAAAAACCGCGCCATGCGTTCAATCGGGCAGATCGTTAGCGCTGCTTGCTGCATCGACCAGTTGCGCAAAGCAACCGCGAGCCTGCCCGACACGCTCTTGTGTTTCATCAACCCAAGTTCAATGGCCGTTTCCGGAAACAGGTCCATAACCCAATTGACAAGATGTGCGCTGCGAAACCGGATCGGCAGCGCCGCTGATACCGAAAGCAAAGGCGGGTCTGTGCAGACCACGCAAAGATCATCTTTTTTGGCGTGGGTCGCAAACCATGCGGCCGCGGAGAGGTGGAATGTCGCGTAATCGACCGCACGTCCCATAAGCTTTTTGCGGCCAAAACCCGACGTCCAGATCCTGTGCACATCGATACCGTCTATCGCTTCACGTGCGGGCAATGTCTCTTTGCTTTTATCGTGATAGCTGCGGCTGGCAAGAACCGTCGTCTGAACACCTTCGCGCACCAGTTCATGCGCAAGACTTGTCACCATTCGGCTTGTCGCAGATTGATCGGGATAAAAATACCGGTTGGCAAGCACGACACGCATGATTTTGGCTTCCTGTTGCTCGGTTGCCAACACCATGGCGATACCCTCTCCCATACCGCAAGAAGCCCAATCGCATAGGAAACATACTCCGCAGGCGAGATGCCTACTTCTTTTGTTGATACAGCGCGTGCTCCGCGCTTTGTCATGCTCATCCTAAGTGGAATGGAAAGCGCCTCGCATACCGTTTTGAAGCCGTTATGCCGGGCGCTCAAATCGCTATCATGGCTGTATCGAACTCTGGTCGGAGGAAAGACCTTGCAGGAAAAGACAGCTCTCATCATTGGCGTGACTGGACAGGATGGTGCCTATCTCAGTGAGCTTCTGCTCAACAAGGGATATCGGGTGCACGGGCTTAAACGGCGGTCTTCTTCGTTCAATACTTCGCGTATCGACCATCTCTATCAGGACCCTCATGAGGAGGAGATCCGGTTCAAGCTGCATTTTGGCGACCTGACCGATGCGACCAATCTATGCCGTGTCATTCAGGAAGTGCGTCCCGACGAGATCTATAATCTTGGTGCACAAAGCCATGTTCAGGTGAGTTTTGAAACGCCGGAATATACGGCCAATGCAGATGCACTGGGGACGTTGCGCCTGCTTGAATCCATGCGCATTCTGGGGTTGGGCGATAAATGCCGCTTCTATCAGGCATCAACATCCGAACTGTTCGGCAACAGCTCGCCCGATGCCCAGAGCGAACAAACACCGTTTGCGCCGCGCAGTCCCTATGCCACCGCAAAGCTTTATGCCTATTGGACGACAGTTAATTATCGCCAGGCCTACGGCTTTCATTCCTCAAACGGTATTTTGTTCAACCATGAAAGCCCACTGCGCGGCGAAACATTCGTGACACGTAAGATCACACGCGCGGTTGCTGCCATCGAACGGGGGCTTCAGGACAAATTGCGGCTTGGCAATCTGAACGCGCGACGCGACTGGGGCCATGCCCGCGATTATGTTGAAGGCATGTGGCGCATTTTGCAGGAAGATGTGGCCGATGATTATGTGCTCGCCACGGGCGAAACCCATACAGTGCGTGAATTTGTTGAGCACGCGTTCAAAGCCGTGGACAAGCACATCGAATGGCATGGTGATGGCGTTGACGAGATCGGCCTCGACCGAAAATCCGGGCAGTGCCTGATTGAGATCGACCCACGCTATTTCCGCCCCAACGAAGTCGATTTTCTGTTGGGCGATGCTTCCAAGGCAAAGAACCGGCTTGGCTGGCAGCACACCACCGGCTTTGAAAATCTCGTCACCGAAATGGTTGACTGGGATATGCGCAACATCATGCGGGAGGCTGGGCGCAATGATTTCTATGGCTAATGAAATGCCTCGCCCTGTCTATGCGCTGTCGGGCAAGAAAATATTCGTTGCCGGTCACAGCGGCATGGTGGGGTCGGCAATTTTGCGACGTCTTCAATCGGAAGATTGTGACCTCATAACCATCGCACATCATGATCTTGATCTGACACGACAGAGTGCGACGGAGCAATTCATTGCGCATCACAAACCCGATGTTATCATTGTTGCAGCGGCTCGGGTCGGGGGCATTCTCGCAAATTCTGAATATCCGGCAGATTTTCTTTACGACAACCTCGCCATCGGCATGAATGTCATTCATGCGGCCCATGTCTCAAATGTGAAGCGCCTGCTCTGGCTTGGATCAAGTTGCATCTATCCCCGTGATGCGCAACAACCGCTCACCGAATCCGCACTTCTAACGGGGGCACTGGAACCCACCAATGAAGCCTATGCCATCGCAAAAATCGCGGCATTGAAATATGCGGAAGCCTGTTCGCGGCAGTTTGGCAATCATTTCATGACCGCCATGCCGACCAATCTTTATGGGCCCAACGATAATTTCGATCTCAACACGTCTCATGTTTTGCCGGCACTGATGCGCCGCATTCATGAAGCGAAGATCAACGGTTACGATCACATCACGCTTTGGGGCAGTGGCAAGCCCTTGCGCGAATTTCTTCATGTCGATGATCTTGCGGATGCGTGTGTGCATTTGCTGCAATTCAACGACAGCATTGAGCCCATAAATATCGGCTCCGGTGAAGAGGTTTCGATCCGCGAGCTTGCCTTGACGATCGCTGATGTTGTGGGTTTTGAAGGCAGGCTGGACCATGATCTGAGCAAACCCGATGGAACCCCGCGCAAGCTTCTGGACACATCCAGGATGCATGCGCTGGGCTGGAAGCCGAATATTCGCCTCAGAGATGGCATTGCAAAGGTTTATCAAGCCTGGGTCAAAGACGGTGCGGCGTCCATCGCAGCGTGAAAGGCTCCGCACCAAATATAAAAAAGGCGCTTCATGAATGTGAAGCGCCTTTTGGTTCAGTGATTTTCAAATCAGTGCGTTATGACGGTGAACCGGTTAATTGGCTCATATCCAGCTCAACGCGCAGAATATCACCGGGTTTGATTTCGGTGCGTTCATTGGCAACAATATCTTCAAAGGCGCCGCTGACATTGCGGCTGATGGTGAAGACCAGTTTGCGGCGCATATCTGACGATGAAATATTACCAGATGACTTGGCAATTTCAGCCATGGTTTGAAGTTGTGCATTGGCACGCAATTCCATACGCGCAATGTTAAGATCCAGTTCCTGCAAACTGTTTGCCGCCTCGCTTTTGCGCATTTCTTCCAGATTGGCGATCCGCTGTTGAACTGCGAGTTGATTTTGTCTTGCACGGGCCAGAAACGATCCCAGTTCCAGTGCATCCCGGCGGGTTGCCGAAAGATCGCGTTCCATATCGCGAAGATTGGATTTCGCAGCCAGTCCACGATCAACAAGGGATTTGCTTGATTCAACATTTTCTTGCAGCAATTGAATTTCTGCATCGTGAAGCTTGATACTTTGCTGCAGCGTCTGGATTTCGTCGCCATAGCTTGCAACCTGCGCTTCCAGTGCCTGACGCTCCGCCGCCAGATTGCTGCGACGCACATTGAACAGGGTCTTTTCACCATCCAGCATATGCTGACTCAGCGCAGTCGCCTGTTTATTGCCACCCGGTTGATCCGGCAGGTCATATTTAAAATCAACCCCGTTAAGCTCGGCCTGAAGACGCACCCGGCGGATGTTTGTTGTGGTGATCTGCATTTGCAAATCGGCATATTCCTGTTGCGCCGTGATAAGCTGCATGCCCGCTGTCACCGCAGGCGCTTCGCCTTTGCCAGCCCCGCCACCCAGCGCCATCAGTTGAAGCGCAACCATTCCCGGGCGAAATTCATATTTCCCCGGAGCCTTCACATCGCCAACGATGAAAACCGGCGCATATTGATTGATCGTCGCCGTCACGGTCAGTCCCGGAATGTGTTGTGAAAGCACGCTTCCGATTTTTTCACTGATCTGCGGGGTTGTCAGGCCGCTGACATTGATATTTCCAACCACCGGATAGCCAATATTGCCGTCCACATCGACAGGATAAAGCCCGGTGAGCGATGGCTGGCCATAAACGGTCACCTGCAAAACATCATTCGGGCTCACGCGATAAGCCTGTGCTGGTGCCACCGTTTGTGCGTGCACGACATGGCCCACACCAAGAATGATAAAGCCTGACAGCATCGTCGCCCGGAATTGCGCCATCAAACGAGCGTGTCTGGATATGCTTGATCTCTTTAGCATTTTTGAACCCTCAGGCCCTATCTTGGGCGTTATCAGCAGCTCTGTTGCGCCGCTTTATTGCGGCGCGCAGAAATGCCCCTGCTCGTCTGCCCATGGGTCGGCAATAAGCCCAGACAATATTGATCCAGCTTCGATAGGAGGTCGAAACCTGGTTCACCACAGCAAGCGCAGGTTTGCGGCCCATTGCCGCCATTGTCTGGATCAGCGCATGATTTGCATGTTGATCCTTGTGCCCCGGTTGCACGACCAGAAGCGTGGTATCGGTTGCCCGCGAGAGCAGAACCGCGCGCTTGTCTTCCATTACGGCAGGCAGATCGACGAGGATAATCTTGTGATCCGCACGCAATTGAGAAATCAGTTCTGCAAGCCAATCTCCCTCCCGCAGATGATCGCCCGGCGTAATGATGTCGATCCCCGAACCGTGATCATGAATAAGCGTTGCGCCTGCAATCTGGCGATCCGTTGAAACGCCCCCATAGCCAGTTCCGGGCAGCCCGAACGCTTCGGAAAGCCGCGAATGCCGGTTGGTGGCATCGATCACGGCGACGGCCACACCCGATGCCGCAAATTGTTGGGCGAGTGCTGTTATAAGCAGCGTTTTCCCCTCATTCTCAGTGAGAGACACCACGGAAAGAGCCAGTGAATCGCGGCCACGCGTGAGCATGCGCAAACGATCATGCACCGATTTTATTGCACGTCCGAAAGCACTGGTCGGATCAAGTCCACGGTTGACGAGAAGCGGCACAGTCAGCTGGTTAGAAAGCGGCAGCAAAGTTGCAGCCGGAATTCCGGGCAGCGTAAAGGAAGCGGTTTGTGCCGGACGAATTTTGTCGAAGGTCTCCCGCAATACAGTACCCAAGAGCGATACCATTGCGCCAAGCCCCAAACCCAGCAACAGCCAGTTTGCAAGGTTGGGGCTGGCTTTGGCCATGGCGGGTTCGGCAGCCGAAATCATCTGTGCTTCGGGCACCGCAATGCCGTCCTGCTCGATGAGTTGCTTGTAACGCGTAAGATAACTCTCATAGACCGTGCGGCTTGCATTGGCTTCACGGTCAAGCTGCACGGCTTTGACCTGCGCCTTATTGGCCTCGCCCAGTTCTGCCTCAGCGCTCTTGAGCGCAGCTTCAAGCCCTGTGCGCCGTTGCCGGGCAATCTGAATTTCATTGCCGAGACTTTTGGTGATTTCATCAACCTGCGCAGTGATCTGCTGCTTGAGCGCCTCACGCTCCGCTACAAGAACCGGGATTTCAGCACTCTTCAAGGCCCCGTTTGAGCGCAGTTCATCCAGCTGGCGCTCGACCCGCGCCTGTTCGTTGCGCAGGGACTGAATGGCAGGCGACGCCAGAACCTCGGTCAGGGCTGGCGCTTCATTTTTGTTTTTAAGAGACTCTGCTGTACGAAGCCGTGCTTCGGCAAGCGATACCGCACCTGTTGCAGCCACAATTTCGGTGTTCAATGCGGCGACCCGCTGCGCCTGAAAACTGATCTGGCCCGGATCACCGGCAAGGCGCGATTTCTGTCTGAAATCTTCAGCAGCACGCTCGGCATCTTCAAGATTGCTGCGCAATGTCACAAGCTTTTCGCCGAGCCATTCACTGACACGTCGCGCAGCCGATTGCTGCACATCAATCTGATGTTCAAGATAAGCCGTCACAAAAGCATTGGCGACCTGGGCCGCATAAACCGGATCGGATGCGCGATAAGAAATGAAAATCGTATAGGAACGCCCATCATTGTTGACGCGCAAACGAGAAAGCAGAAGATCAATGCGCTGCCTTTCGCGCGCAACCGCATCGACGTCTCGCGCGCCCCTGTCCTGCGTCGCACTGTGTGCCGCAGAAGAAAGCACCGTGCGCGAACGAAACTCCGTCGGTACGAAAATATTTTCAGACTGCAGAATGTCGATAACCTTGCGTGCCATCATGCGCGAACTGATAATATCAAGTTCAGACCGCAGAACCGGGCTGTCCTGTGGCAAAGGTGTAATCGCGCTCTCATTTGGAAGCGCCTGCACGCGTCGCATATCGAGCACCAGTACCGATTCCGACACATAGCTGACAGGTGCCGTGAGGTAACCTGCAAAGCCGATGCATGCTCCCGCCACGACAGGGACGATCAGCAAGAGTTTTCTTCGTTTTACGGTTTCAAGCAGCTCAGCCAGCGGCTGACGCGCACTCCCTGATGAAACATCGGAGATGATCACAAGAAATCTCCTTTAAAGCGCAGCCCGAGGCATCCGAAATGATCTTCGGGTAAGAAGCGCGTTAAAACAATTGGTTAAGATTGTGCGGTGGGGACGGTCGACGCTTATTGCAGATCGGAAAAGGATGTTTCCGAAGGGAACATCTCGTTGATAATGCAGGCAACCTCTGTCCGGTTGGACGCCTTCAACTTCTTCATGATATTGCGGATATGGACCTTGACCGTGCTTTCACGAAGCTTGAGCTCATACGCAATAATCTTATTCGCCTTGCCGCGACGCAGCGCATTGACCACTTCCGCCTGACGCAGGGTAAACATACCACCCAGAGGCTGGAGCCGGTGCGAATTGGGGTCGGTCGCGTGACGAAGAGCCAGCACACTGCTGGCAGGAACAAAGGTGCCGCCAGCCATGGCAAGCCGCAGCGCTTCCACGCAGACATTCACATTGACAGAGGTCGGGATATACCCTTTGACACCATAATCGAGCGCTTTGAGAACCTGCGAAATATCTTCTTTGTCCGCAAGAATAATCACCGGAGCGGGCGCGCAATCATTGACGATGCGGTTGAGATAATTGCCGACCGCAGGGTCCGAAACCTTCTGACCACCAATGTTGAAAAGGACCGCGCGGACAGTGCGTCCACGCCGCTGATGCTGCCATTGTTCAAACGAACTGAACGTGGCAATCGACATTTCAATACTGTGGTTGTTGAGCCCATGTGCAAGGCATTCACGATCCAATGCACGGTTATCGATGATAACAAGTAACGGTAGAATACCATCAAAAGAATCTGCTGATTTTGATGATGAATCTTTCGCGATAACCTGGCTTTTATTATTATTTTCGCTGGTTCTGCTGTTAAAACTCGGAGAAACGTTCATCTTTTTGCCCTCTAGCCCCTTTTAAGCGCACGATTCATTGCTCTTAAAACGCAATGAGTTAAGCGCAGCGGCCACCTGTTTATGATTTCCGAGAGGTTTATTTTAAACCTCGTAATCAATTCTTATTTTTTATTTTGTTAACCAGAAGATTGCCCGAATTTTAAAACAGTGTCATTAACCTAGATTAGGCAATTACGTGAAATATGGTTTAGGGAAATATTATAAATATACGCAATTAGTGGTAGAAATTACTACCTTGTCAAAATAGGAGCGCTCGCCGACATTTATGGAAGCGCTTCGGCCCCCAAACGATCACTAAAAATCGAATCGCTAAAGAAGCAATCTCCAATTTTTGGGCGGCGGCAGGACGAATGCCAATGATTGTGAATGTTGACGATTCAAAAACACTGCGCCATTTTCTGGAGAGCCCGCCAATTGGTGCGGTTTTTGAAGAAAACGACTTTAACGTTCTTGGTGCGCTGCCCGTATTGGTGAAAACCTATGCACCCCACACCATCGTCAGCAGTCAGGGCGACTGGGCAAACTCGCTTCACATTATCAAGAGCGGCTGGGGATGTATCTATCGTGATCTGGCCGATGGAGATCGCCAGATACTCGACTTTCCCATGAAAGGTGATTTTCTGGGCTTCCGCACGGGCATCGGCTTTAATTACTACACTTTGATTTCGGTGACCGAAATGTCCGTTTTTGAACTTTCTCTCGACCACCTGACGGAATGTCTTGTGAAATCGCCGCGCCTGGCCATGACTTTTATAGAGCTGATGGCGCGACAGCGCGCCATTCTTGTTGAACATGTCATCAGCATCGGGCGGCGCAGCGGGCTGGTACGTGTGGCGCATCTATTGCTTGAACTCGGGCATCGCGCGCGTTTAAACGGCACGGGCAATGCGGTTTCCTTTTTTTGCCCCCTCACCCAGACAGAGCTTGGCGATGCACTGGGGCTAACCGCCATTCATATCAACCGTATGTTACGGGAGCTGCGTAGCGACGGCTTGCTGACTTTTCGCAACAATCTTGTTGAATTTCTCAACAAGCCGGCCCTCACGCAAATTTCCAGCTTCGATGAAGACTATCTCAATATGGAAATCTTCCCGCGCTTCCATTTGACCAGCCCGCGACACCGTTGAACACCAACACTGTGCGCCGGTTGAAACCTTTAACAACTCAGAGCATTCAATCGCCATAGCCAGTCAGCTTTCTTTGCCTCGTTTCAGACTGAAATTAGCAATTGGCACCGGGCGTCCAAACAGCCAACCCTGACCGACAGCATCCGGGTGGAGCTTTAACACATAAGCGGCCTGCTCCGGCTTTTCGATCCCCTCGACAACAATCTTCAAGTCGAGGCGACGCGCAATGCTACAGATATTCTCGACAATTTCAGCGCTGACTGCCTCTGTTCCAATTGCCTGCGTAAACATTTTATCGATCTTAATACCGCTGATTGGAAGCTTTGCCAGATAAGCGAGATTGGAATAGCCTGTTCCAAAATCATCAATGAAAAACTCGTAACCACTCTCTCGAAACGACTTCATCTTTTCAATGAGATGGCTATGATGTGCCGTTGAACGTTCCGTCACTTCCAAAATGATCTGGCATGGTGACAAGCCATGGCGCTTCACTTCATTTTCCAGAAAAACACGCAATTCAGTGTCGAGAACATCTTCCGCAGACACATTGATACTCAAATAAAAATTGCCATTATTTTTCAGAAAAGGCTGCATCTCTTTCAGCGCATTGCGTATGATAAGACGCGTTACATCCCCGATGATACCAAGCTTCTCGGCGATCGGAATGAAAACGTCCGGTGAAATGGAGTTATGGAGATCATCAAGCAAGCGCGCCAGCACCTCAGCGCCAATCACTTTCTCATCATGCAGCCTTACCAGTGGCTGATAAACAACACTCATGCGTTCCGTAGCAATTGACCGCTTTATCTGCTGAGGCAGTGATGCATATCCCCGCCGCCAGCGAACCGCAGCAAGCCCCCCTCCTCCACCAACCAGTGCCCCAAAGCCTGCAATTGCCAGCAATACGCCAACCGGCTGCTGTAACACGCTGACCCCGGTAAGACTTGCAATCACACAGATATCAAAATCGTCATCGCATCGCGAAACAAGACGGCGAGACCTTAAATCATACCATGCAAGCTGGTGCGGCATATCCGTCTGCAGATGACTGACATCACCAAATGAACGATAGATGTAATGGCCGTCGCGGCTGATCACATGTGCACTCAAATTTGCATCTGCTTTCTCGTGTAGAGCGAATGCAATCGGCGATGTGAAGACGATGGCTGATCCCCTCGCGACCATATCCACATTGCCGGAGTGCTTGCCTATATTGGATGCATTCGCCCACAAATGATGTCCATTGTCCACCACGCGATCTGGTTGCGGCAAAACTTCCGGCGGAGAGAAACGCCCCCAGAGCGCCGTACAGATGATCCGGTTGTTTTCCACACGCCCAACATCGCGTAAAAACGGTGCCTTAAATGCAAGACGGCGGATTTCTGTTAAATCCTCATCCGAGCACGGTTCGCGATCACTGCTATTGATTAAAGCAAGCGTATTGCGCCCATCATGGGCGACATCAACTGCATTGGACAGCACGTTATCGCGATAATCATTCAGTCGAGCATAAGACAGACGCACCAGCTCAATTTGGCCGAGCATAAGAGTAATTAAAATTCCCAGAATGGCCGCGAGCGCAATAAAGAGCCTGTCATTGCCATTACGAATGCTCAACATCAGGACTATTCCCCACGGCTATTGCGCTCAACTCTCTTATACAAAACCGGTGTCTGAATATTTAACAAAATCGACTATTTCACTAAATAAGCAAATATGTTAAATAATTAGATATAATTTCAATTTAAACTAATAAATATTTAAAATACATGATTAGAATACGTAAATTAATTGAATATTTTCAATATATAAAACTTCTATAGTGATTGATATTTTTTAGTTATTTATAGATATTTCACAGGGAAAAATCGATAAAGCCGGAACGACTGTATAAAAATTTAAATTATATTCGACAGTTGACGTCTGAAAACTTACCAATAAATTATCAGACATGACCAAAATTGCGATCAATCAAAACTATCTCCTCGAAAAATTAGCGGCCCTGCTAGCAATTCCAAGCCCGACCGGCTTCACAGACGAAGCGGTGCATTTTGTTGCACGCGAACTGGAGCGGCTCGGCCTTGAAGTCATTCTGACGCGACGCGGGGCGATCCGCGCACGTCGCAATGGAAAATCCCGTAAACCAGCGCGCGGTATTGTCTCCCATTTAGACACGCTCGGAGCGCAAGTTAAGTATCTGAAATCCAACGGACGGCTGGAGCTTGTTTCAATTGGCAACTGGTCGGCACGCTTTGCCGAAGGTGCGCGCGTTTCGATCTTTTCCTCCAAAGGTATCTATCGGGGTTCCATCCTGCCGCTGAAAGCCTCCGGTCACACCTTTAATGAAGAAGTGGATACGCTCCCTGTCGGCTGGAATTATATTGAGCTGCGCGTGGATGCGCTTGCCCGCAACAAGGAAGACCTGATCGAACTTGGCATTGATGTGGGCGATATTGTTGCCGTTGATCCAATGCCGGAATTCATTGACAACGGGTTTATTGTTTCGCGGCATCTCGATGACAAGGCCGGCGTTGCCATCATGCTCGCTTCTCTTGAAGCCATGCAACGCCTGAATATTGAAACGCCCGTTGACACCTATTGGCTTTTCACGATTGCTGAAGAGGTCGGAGCGGGTGCTTCTGCTGTCGTTGTTCCTGAAATAGCATCGCTTGTGGCGATCGATAATGGCACAACCGCACCCGGACAGAACTCATCGGAGTTTGGTGTAACGCTTGCCATGGCAGACCAGACTGGCCCGTTCGATTATCACCTCACCCGAAAGCTATACGAGCTCTGCGGCGAGCACGATATCCCCGTGCAGAAAGATGTTTTCCGCTATTATCGCTCGGATGCGGCATCGGCTGTCGAGGCCGGACATGATGTGCGCACGGCGCTTCTGACCTTTGGTGTGGATGCCTCGCATGGCTATGAGCGCATTCATTTGAGCGCACTCACCTCCATCGCAAAGCTGAGCGTTCATTATGCAATGAGTGATGTCGAGATCAAGCGCGATGCTGAGGAAACAACCAAGGGGCTCAAGGGCTTCACCCATCAGACATCGACCACGGCTGAGCAGGATTTGAAGCCCGAAGACACGCCGACAGAATAGCCATTCAGGCGACGACATTGGCAAGGCGGGTTCATCCCGCCTTTTTCATGCGCGTAAATTAATTATGATAATTTATTGATCTGCTCAATATTATCACTATAAATTAACCCAGACAGACTTGCAGGCAAACATGGCCAAACGAAAGGAACCGCTGATGAAGAGGTTATTTCGCGCCGTTTTAACCGCGGCCACTCTGGTTCTGGGTTCAGCGACATTTCACGCTGGCGCGCAGACACCGCCCGATGTGCTGATTGTGGGGCAGATCGCCGAACCACAATCACTCGACCCTCATACGGTGACAGCAACCAATGATTTTCGTATCCTTGTAAACGTCTATGATGGTCTGGTGCGCTATAAGGATGGGACGCTTGAGATTGAGCCAGCGCTTGCGGAAAGCTGGACCATCTCAGATGACGGAAAAACCTATAAGTTCAAGCTGAAAGAAGGTATCAAATTCCACGACGGCTCCGATTTCAATGCCGAGGCGGTCAAATTCAACTTCGAGCGGATGCTGAACAAGGATCACCCTTTCTATAATACCGGTCCATTCCCGCTGTCTTTCAACTTTGAATCCATCGAAAGCGTGAATGCCATCGATACGCAAAACGTCGAGTTCAAGCTGAAAGAACCCTTCGCACCGTTTCTTTCAAACCTTGCTTATCCAACCGGGCTGATTGTTTCGCCCACCGCAATTGAGCAATATGGCGCTGAATTTGGTCGCCACCCATCGGGAACCGGTCCGTTCAAATTTGCTGAATGGCAATCCGGTCAGCGAGTGGTGGTTGAGCGTAATCCCGATTATTGGGACAGGGCACCGACACTCAATGCGATTGTCTTCCGGCCTATCACCGATGCCAATACCCGCGTCGCTGAAATGATGGCAGGCGGTATCGACATCATGGTTGAGGTGCCGCCGGATAACCTTGCGACCTTCAAACAGGATGCGAATTTTGCTGTCGCAGAACGGGCCGGACCCCATGTGTGGTTTAACATTCTCAACACGAAGAGCGGTCCGTTTGCAGATAAGAAAGTCCGTCAGGCCGCAAATTACGCGGTCAACAAACAAGGCTTGGTCGATAACGTCCTGCAAGGCTCTGCAACTGTCGCGGCCGGTCCCGTGCCACCTGCATTCAACTGGGTTAACGATACGACCGAGCCTTATCCTTATGATCTCGAAAAAGCCAAAGCCCTGCTTCAGGAAGCAGGTCAGACCAATCCGGAATTGACCTTCTATGTCACGGAAGGCGGCTCTGGGATGCTTGATCCGATCAATATGGGTGCTGCCATTCAGGCCGATCTTCAGGCCGCAGGCTTTAAAGCGAAAATCGAAACCTACGAGTGGAACACCTTCCTTGGCCGTGTGAATTCCGGTCTTGATGGCAAGGCGGACATGGCCGAAATGGCATGGATGACCAATGACCCGGATACGGTTCCCTTCCTCACACTGCGCACCGAAGCATTGCCAGACAAGGGCGGGTTTAACTCCGGCTATTATGCCAATCCCAAAGTCGATGAATTGCTGACCAAGGCACGTACATCTACCGATCAGGCGGAGCGCGGCAAGCTCTATGGCGAGATTCAGTCGATTGTTCACGACGATGCGCCATGGCTTTTCGTTGCCAACTGGAAACAAAACGCCGTCACCACCGCAGCCGTGCAGAATTTCAGGCTTCAACCTTCGTTCCTGCTGCATCTCAAAGATGTAACCAAGCAATAAAACATTGCGCCAGCAATCATGTGGCTGGCGCAAATTTGCCAAAGCCTTTGATGCAAAATATAAAGCGGAGGAGAGCCAATGCCAGTCTATATCCTCAAGCGGCTCGTCGCAGTCATTCCCGTGCTTTTCGGGCTATCGGTCATCGTCTTTCTGGTGATGGCATCAATTCCCGGCGACACCGCAACAGCCCTCCTCGGCTCTTATGCCACGCCGGAAAATGTCGAGCGGATCAACCGCGACCTCGGTCTTGATAAGCCGTTGATCCAGCAATATTTCATCTGGATCAGCAACCTCCTGCATGGGGATTTCGGGCGCTCCTTCGTGTTGAACCGCCCGGTGCTTGATGAAGTGCTGGAACGGTTTCATGCCACGCTCATTCTGGCAGGCGTTGCGCTCGTGCTCTGCACGATATTCGGGCTTTTCGCAGGCATTGTCTCAGCCGTTCGTCAGTTTGGCTGGGCAGATCGCACCATCACCTTCATCGTTCTGGCAGGCATTTCGATCCCGTCATTCTGGCTTGGCCTTCTGTTGATTTATCTCTTCGCAGTGCATTGGCGCATACTTCCGGCATCAGGCATGTATGCAGTCTATGGCGGCGGTGATCTCAAAGATCTCATCTGGCACCTGATCCTGCCTGCTTCCACCCTTGCCGTGGTTGCGGCTGGTGTGATTGCACGATTAACGCGCGGTGCAATGCTTGAAGTGCTGCGGCAGGATTATATCCGCACAGCACGCGCCAAGGGGCTGAACGAGCGCCGCGTGATCTACGGACATGCCTTTCGTGCGGCCCTTGTCAGTGTCATTCCCGTTATCGGCATTCAGGCAGGCTTCGTGCTGGGCGGCGCGGTCTATATCGAGACCGTGTTTCAATGGCCCGGTATCGGCGCCATGCTGGTCAAGGCGATTTCGACCCGCGACATCCTGCTTGTGCAGGGCGGCGTGCTGATCGTAGCAGCCAGCTATGTGCTGTTTAATCTGCTTGCCGATGTCATCCAGACCATGCTTGATCCGAGGATACGCACATGAGCGCAGTTTCGGACACGCCTGAACGTCTGTCGTCATGGCAATTGCTGATGAGCAATCGTCTTGCAGCTTTTGGCTTTTTCCTGCTGGCACTGATCTGCGTTCTCATCCTCATCGTGCCCATCCTGCCGCTGCCGAACCCGGATGCGACCGCACCCGCCAACAGGCTGCAACCCGTCTTTAGCGCGGGGCATCTTTTGGGCACCGATCAGCTCGGTCGCGATATTCTCAGCCGCCTTCTGTGGGGCTCGCGTGTTTCGATTGCGGTTGGCTTTGCAGCCACGCTGATTGCCGCAATCATCGGCTCAACCATTGGCATCGTTGCGGGTTATGCAGGCGGACGCACAGATAATCTGATGATGCGCGGCGTCGATATGTTGATGGCTTTCCCCTATATTCTGCTGGCGCTTGCAATCGTCGCAGCCCTTGGGCCGGGATTGATGAATGCACTTTATGCAATTGCGGTCGTCAATATTCCCTTCTTTGCGCGTAATGTGCGCGGCACCGCACTCGGCCTTGCCAATCGTGAGTTTGTTGATGCCGCACGGCTTTCAGGCAAGGGGCATATTTCAATTCTGCTCACAGAAGTGCTGCCAAATGTGTTGCCGGTGATTGTCATCACCATGTCGACAACGGCGGGCTGGATGATCCTTGAAACAGCCGGTTTGAGCTTTCTGGGTCTTGGGGCACAACCACCGCAAGCCGATCTCGGTTCTATGCTTGGCGAAGGCCGCGCGCAAATGTTCACGGCACCGCATGTCTCCATTGTGCCGGGCCTGATGATTTTTCTGATTGTCATCAGCCTGAATGTTCTGGGCGATGGCGTCCGCGATGTGCTCGATCCACGGCTTCGTTCCGGTGCATTGGCAAGACCCGGCTCACGAACCGCGATTGCCAAAAACAGAAACGTGCCCAAAGCCGCGATGCCCGACGCAACTCTGGCCGTTGAAAAACTCGAAACCGGCTTCGTCAACAATGGCAGCTACACACCGGCGGTCAAGCAAGTATCGCTGCATCTCAATCGTGGCGAATGCCTAGGCCTGATTGGCGAAAGCGGCTCTGGTAAAAGCGTGACAGCGCTTTCCATCATGGGATTGGTTGCCTCACCGCCTGGATTGATCCGCAATGGTGCCATCTATCTTGATGGGAACGACGTGCTGAATATGACGGAAACCGAACTGCCTGCAACGCGCGGCAGCAAAGTTGCCTATGTGTTTCAGGATCCGCTGACCACGCTGCATCCGATGTATTCAATCGGCAAACAAGTAGAGGAAGCAATCGGCGCACATAGCACGATGAGCGCATCCGAACGCCGAAGGCAGGCAATCGCTTTGCTTGAGAAAGTCGGCATTCCCGACGCTCCCGAGCGCGCAGACCATTATCCGCACCAGCTTTCCGGTGGTCAGCGCCAGCGCGTCGGCATCGCTATGGCGCTTGCCAACGACCCCGATATTATCATTGCGGACGAACCCACGACCGCACTTGATGTCACGGTGCAGGCACGTATCCTCGAATTGCTGCGCGATCTGCAACGCGAACAGGGTATGGCACTGTTGTTCATCACCCATGATTTTGGCGTGGTTTCTGAAATCTGTGATCGCGTTGCCGTTATGAAGGATGGCGAAATCGTTGAAACAGGCACCGCAAAGGCTGTGCTCGCAGATCCGCAGCATAACTATACCAAGCGGCTGATTGCCTGCGTGCCGGAACTGGGTCAGGGAGGGAGCTTTCACGACCGGGTTGCAAAGCTGTTCAATGATAAGCAGAGGGGGGTTGCAACATGACAAACGCAGCAATCAACGTGCACAATCTGAGCAAAACCTTTGGTGGCGGACGCACAATTTTTGGCAAACAGCGCCACACCGTCGAAGCGGTCAAGTCAGTCTCGCTTACTCTGGCACGTGGTGAAACCCTGGCCATTGTCGGCGAGAGTGGTTCCGGCAAAAGCACTTTGGCGCGCATGCTGGTGGGCCTGACAGACCCAAGCGATGGAACAATGACAATTGCCGGTCAGGATGCAAGCGCTCTTCGACGTTCCGGACCACGGGCTTTTGGCAAAGTTATTCAGTATGTGTTTCAGGACCCGGTTGCTTCGCTTAACCCGCGCAAGACCATCCGACAAATCCTCGAAACGCCGCTGAAACTTCTTGGGGGGCTTGAGCAAGGCCAGCGCCAAAGGCGCATGGAAGAGCTGCTCGACGCCGTTCAAATGCCCAAAGACACCTTATCACGTTATCCGCATGAGTTTTCCGGTGGACAGGCGCAGCGCATCGCCATAGCCCGAACACTTGCAGCAAATGCTGAAATCATCGTTCTTGATGAGCCGGTTAGTGCGCTCGATGTCTCGGTTCAGGCACAAGTGCTGCTGTTGCTTGATGCGTTGAAACAGGAATTTGGCCTGTCCTATCTTTTCATCAGTCACGACCTTGCGGTTGTTGAGGCGATCAGTGACCGCGTGGCTGTGATGTATTATGGGAAAATAGTCGAGGAAGCCACGGCGGAAGACCTTTTTACCAACCCGCAACATGCCTATACACGTCAGCTTATCGATAGCGCGCCGCGTATAAAAAGAGAGTAGCAAGGCATGGCCCAAAACAGCCGCACCAAACTTCATGCTGCTTCGCCAGGCAAAGCGAAGCGACGGCCCGAGGTGATTGCTGAGCGTATCCGGCATGTCATTCAGACAGAAGGCCTGCAACCCGGTGACCGGCTGCCGCAGGAAAAAGACCTGATTGACCAATTCAAGGCGGCAAAAGGGACAGTGCGCGAAGCGATGAAAGCGCTTGAAACCCAGGGCCTGCTGTTCACGCGGACCGGCCCCGGCGGCGGTGTTTTCGTAGCCGAACCATCGGCGGAACATGCTATGGAAATGCTGGGACATTATTTTTTCTTCGATCAACCGGGTCTTGAAGAGATTTATGCCATACGCAAGCTGCTTGAGCCGGAAATTGCGGCATCGCTTGCAGGCAAGCTGGACAGTTCCGATCTGGAAAGGCTGGAAAGCACGATGCGGTTTTACGACCGCGCGCCGAAAAATCTTGATGATCAGTTTCAGCAGCGCGTAGCAGAGCTCGATTTTCACAGCGAGCTTGCACAACGTTGCCCCAACCGGCTTCTCGGATTTATCTGCCGCCTTACCCATAAGCTGCTGCGTGATATGCCCCTCGCCCGCGCAATTTATGCCGATCCCACACCCAGCTCGCGCGAGGAAGGCCTGTTGTTTCAGCATCGCCTTTTGGCATCTTTGATTGAAAACCGCCCCGAAGATGCGCGCAAAATAGCCCTAGAACACATGATTTCAGCCGAAGAATACATGATTTCCAAGGCAAAACTGCTGTCAAAAAGCCAAAATCCGTAAAAAGCAAAAATTTCGGAACCATCCCGGCGCACGCGCATTAGCAATATGTGCAGGCCGTCGATACACTCATACGACGGCCTCATTTGTTGTTACTACAATGGAGGTTTCGACCCTTTTTATGTGTGGAATTTGCGGAGAAGTCAGGTTCGATGGTGCAACACCATCGGTTTCGGCAATCTCGAAAATGGCAGACTGCCTTGCGCCCAGAGGTCCAGATGCATCTGGCATCGTGGTGCGTGGTCATGTCGGTTTCGGACATCGGCGATTGCAGATCCTTGATCTGTCTGAAAAATCCCAGCAGCCCATGATCGACGCAGATCTGGGTATAAGCGTCGTCTTTAATGGGTGTATTTATAATTTCCGGGAATTGCGCACGGAACTTGAAGCGATGGGCTATCGCTTTTTCTCCGATGGCGACACAGAAGTGATCATCAAGGCGTGGCATGCCTGGGGCGAGGAATGCGTTTCGCGTTTTCACGGCATGTTCGCCTTTGCCATCCATGAGCGCGATACCGGCAAACTGATCTTTGCCCGTGACCGTTTTGGCATCAAGCCGCTCTACCTTGCGCAAGTCAATGGCGCATTGCGCTTTGCATCAACGCTTCCAGCGCTGGTTAAGGCTGGTGGCATCGACACGTCAATCGACCGCGCAGCCTTGCATAATTACATGAGTTTTCATGCGGTGGTGCCACCGCCGCGCACCATCTATAATGGCGTGCGCAAGCTGCCAGCAGCCACCATTCGCGTTTATCAGGCCAATGGTGAATTTCGCGACCGTATCTACTGGCAGCCCCCGCACAGCCGTCGGCCAAGCGACAACGCCATCAGCCGTGAAGAATGGCAAGAGCAGCTTCTTGATAAATTGCGCTTGGCCGTAAAGCGCCGCATGATCTCCGACGTTCCGGTTGGCGTTCTTCTGTCAGGCGGTGTGGATTCGAGCCTGATTGTCGGCCTGCTTGCAGAAGCCGGTCAGGCCGGACTGATGAGCTTTTCTGTCGGTTTTGAAGAAGCCAACGGCGAAAAAGGCGACGAGTTCGTCTATTCCGACCTTATCGCCAAACATTTCGGCACAGACCATCACAAGATATTTGTCCCGTCTTCTGATCTGATGGATGCGCTTCCCGGCACCATTGCCGCCATGTCGGAACCCATGGTTTCCTATGATAATGTCGGATTCTATCTGCTTTCCAAGGAAGTCTCCAAGCATATCAAGGTCGTACAATCCGGTCAGGGGGCTGACGAGGTTTTCGCGGGCTATCACTGGTATCCGCCATTGGTCGACTCCAATGATGTGGTCAGCGATTATGCCAAGGCATTCTGTGACCGCTCGCATGATGTGCTTAAAACCCAGCTATCGCCCGACTGGATGACAGATCGCGACTATAGCCGTGATCTCATCGAAGAGCATTTGCTGCGCGATGGCGCTGATACGCCGGTTGACCGCGCACTTCGTCTCGACAGCAATATCATGCTGGTCGACGACCCGGTCAAGCGCGTCGACAATATGACCATGGCCTGGGGTCTGGAAGCGCGGGTGCCGTTTCTTGATCACGAACTGGTCGAGCTTGCCGCACGTATGCCACCTGAGGAAAAGCTGCGCGACGGCGGCAAAGGCATTTTGAAAGATGTCGCACGCAAGATCGTCCCAAGTGCTGTGATCGACCGCAAGAAGGGATATTTCCCGGTGCCGCAGCTTAAATATATCGCTGGCCCCTATCTCGATATGCTGCGCGATGCGCTTTCATCGCAAAAGGCGCGCGAACGCGGACTTTTCCAGCGCGATTATCTGGATCGTCTGTTTGCGAACCCGTCGGAGCACATCACACCGTTGCGCGGTTCAGAACTCTGGCAGGCTGGACTTCTGGAAATGTGGCTTCAGACGCAAGAGGCCTGAAATGGGGAGGCCTAAGATGAAAAAGACAAGTGAGGTTGACATGACCCGGCAGAAAGCAAGAGGGAGAAACGCTTTCTCGCACAGGCTGACAAGGCTGCGCACACCCGAAGGCGCAGGGTTTTATCAGGAGCATTCAAACGGCAACGCGCAGGGCGCGAGTGACACCACCAACCGCAATGTGATGCTTGATTGCGGTTGGGGCAGATTGCTTTTTGCACAAACCTTTGAAAGCAACGAGGCAATCATTGAGGCCTTGCGCGCCGAAGCACCGGCCAGCCGGGATATTCTGTTTTATGTCAGCGATCCGCATGTGCTGTTGTCACAGGCACCGCAGGAAATCTTTCTCGATCCATCGCACACTTACCGGCTTGATCTGTCCAATTATCGTGCCGGCGGTCGCCAGACGCGTGGCATCAGCATTCGCCGCGCTGTGTCGGAAATCGATGCAGACGGAATCAATGCCGTTTATGCGGCCTGCGGCATGGTGCAATTGCGCCCGGATTTCTTCTCATGTGAACGCGATAATCGAGCCGTCACCTATTTTGTTGCGCAGGATGACGCGAGCAGCGAAATTGTCGGCACTGTCACCGGCATCAATCACCAACGTTTGTTTAACGACAGGGATCAGGGCGGCTCACTTTGGTGCCTTGCCGTGCATCCGCAGGCGCGACAGCCGGGTATTGGCGAAAAGCTTGTGCGCAAGCTTGCCGAGCATTTTCAGGCACGCGGGCTTAATCACGTGGATTTGTCAGTGCTATACGACAATGACAATGCAATCCGCCTTTATGAAAAATTGAAATTCCGCCGCGTTCCGCTTTTCACGATCAAACGCAAGAACGCGATCAACGAAAAATTCTTTGCGCAACCGATCAACGCAATTGGCGCGCTCAACCCCTATGCGCGGATTATCGTCGATGAAGCGCTAAGGCGCGGCGTGCATGTCGATATTACAGACGCCAAAGGCGGCTTTTTTCGCCTGTCCCATGGCGGGCGTTCGATCCATTGCCGCGAGAGCCTTTCGGAAATGACATCGGGTGTTGCCATGTCCATCTGTGATGACAAGGCCGTCACGCGCAGAACCGTCGCAAAAGCGGGCCTGAGTGTGCCCGAGCAGATAGCAGCAAACGCCGAAGACAAGACGCTCGAAGCCTTTCTCGCAAAGCACGATAAACTGGTCGTAAAGCCCGCGCGCGGGGAACAGGGGCGTGGAATTTCAGTCGGCGTAACGACGATGAAAGACTTGCGCGCCGCCATCAAGCAAGCACGCGAAGTGTGCGACCAGGTGTTGCTCGAAGCCTGTTTTGAGGGCGATGATCTTCGGCTGGTTATTATCGACTTTAAGCTGGTGGCGGCGGCGATACGCCGCCCGCCGCGGGTGATCGGCGATGGCAAATCCACGATCCGACGGCTCATCGAGGTCCAGTCACGTCGCCGTCTTGCAGCAACAGGCGGTGAAAGCCGGATTCCAATTGATGCCGAGACCAGACGTTGCCTTGAGCAGCAGGGGCTTACGCTTGACGATATTCTCGCGGATGCACACGAAATCACCGTGCGCAAAGCGGCCAATCTCCATACGGGAGGCACGATTCACGATGTAACGGCAATGGTGCATCCGTCTCTCGTCGAAGCCGCCTGCAAGGCTGCCCGCGCAATCGACATCCCGGTTGTGGGAATTGATTTCATGGTGAAATCACCTGAAACGCCTGATTATGTGTTCATCGAAGCCAACGAGCGACCTGGATTGGCCAATCACGAGCCACAGCCAACCGCTGCGCGTTTTGTAGAATGCATGTTTCCGCAATTGCTCCATGTCCCCCAAAACTGGGAGCCAGCTTCGGGCGGATAAAACACCCAGGCGCATCGCACCGACAAGACCACGCTCTCAGCGAATGCGGTTCATTCTCGATGCCGGCTGTTTATGTTCCAATAATACAGTCGGCATCTGCGTGCTCATTTTACCAGTTTCATGGCAAGTGGGCTTCACACCGAGGCCATTGCTTTTCCAGATATTTTTGATGTTTTACTGCGAGCAGCGTCGTTTCAGATCGCAACTTAAATCCCTTAGAACAACGCGCATATGTATATTATATAATACTTAAATAATAACAAGTAAAAAATATTTTTTATACACAGATTGTTATTGAAATTAAAATACAACAAAAAATAGACCTAATCATTCAAAAAATGGTCAACATCGTGACAGTTTTCATGATCTAGAGAGATTTTTATGAGCATCAAATCATATTCTTTTACTAATTTTGCTCTTTCGCGTCGGAATTTTATAAAAGCGAGTTGTGCTGCACCCTTTGCCGTGTGTGGCTGCGCCTCCCACAATGCCATGGCGCAGAGCCGCTTTTACGCTGAAGCTGTTACCACTCTGGAGGAATCTGTTGTTCCAGGCGATTACCTAAAAAAAGGGAAACCATATCGCAAAACGGCTGTCGATAACGGCTGGCCTATTATCGTGCGACAAGACCTGTCAGAAGCATTTGACGGCAGAGAGAAAAGCAGAAAAGCACTTGTTTCCTTTGTCCAGATAACAGACTTGCATATTATTGATGCCTCTTCGCCGGGACATGCGGCATTTATGCGCCAATATGGTGGACCAAATGGCAACATTGACGGGGCACCGTTGGCGAACGCGTGGCGCCCTCAAGAAACGCTCACAGTGCATGTGCTCGATGCGATGATCAGGCGTTTGAACGCCCTTGCCAAAGGGCCTGTTTCCGGGCGAAAGTTTGATTTTGCCATATCAACCGGTGACAGTGCCGATACGCGCGCCATGCACGAACTTGAAACCGTCTTGGCACTGCTGAATGGCGAATGGGCCACCATGTCCGCCAGCGGAACGGAATATGTCGGCGTCCAGGGCAATCATGGCCTTACCGAAGAAACTTACGATGCTTACTGGCATCCAGAGCCCGTATCCAACGGACATAAAGACGATTTGTGGAAACGGGCATTTGGCTACCCTGAAATCGAAGGCTTTTTAGCTGCGGTAAGCCAACCCGTAAAAGCAGAAGGTTTCAAAATGCCATGGTATTCTGGTTTTGGAAATCATGATCAGCTTGACTATGGCGTTTTTGGCGCGGGAAACATCACAGATTTCATATCCGCGCTAAGCGTCTCGAACCGGGTGGTCACGGCCTTACCCAAAGCGATGCCGCCTGAAATGTTTATTGGCGCAGTCACTCAGGGAACAAACGCGCAAATACAGGAACTGATGTCTTCCCTGCCATCCATGGATACGGTCCCGTCGATAAATCGCCGCCCTTTTTCAAAGGAAGAATTTATACAGAAACATCTCGATGCGGCAGGCGCTTACGGCCCCGTCGGCCACGGGTTTTCAACTGACAATCTAGCCCAGCAGACAGCCTACTATACATTCAATATGGCGGATGGCGTCATCGGCATAATGCTTGATTCTACCAATCCGAATGGCGGCCCTGACGGCTCACTTGATACGCCTCAGGCCGAATGGCTGGAACGCCAATTGACGGAAAATTCGTCAAAATATTATGCGACTGACGGATCAATCGTTAATTCAGCAAATAAAGACGCGATCATCGTTATCTTCTCTCATCATAATTCGATTACATTTGATAATCTCAAGCGTGCGCCAGCTGGCCAGCCTGACAACACCCGTATCGGTGGAGCCGAGTTCATTGCACTGCTGTCCCGCTTTCCAAATGTTGTGCTCTGGGTGAACGGTCATACGCACTGCAACCGTATCTGGAGTCATTACGACCCCCGAAATAACCAGCACGGATTTTGGGAGGTTAACACCGCAGCACATATCGATTACCCACAGCAATCAAGAACGATTGAAATTTTTGACAATCGTGACGGCACCCTATCAATCTTCGGCACAATTATAGATCATTCATCGCCTGATTCAATCATTCGCGAAGGCCCCCAAACAGCAGCGTCGCTTGCAGCACTGAGCCTTGAACTCGCAATGAATGATCCCGCGCTGGACAGAGCCTATCGACTGGGGGTACCGGAGGATTTAAACGTCGAACTCATCGTTAAAAAACCTTTCTAGAGGTAAAATTGCCAGTGAAACTGCCTCTCGAGAGCAATCTTTTGAAGTTTATTTTCTACCCGGCAGATCGCCTGACTATGCAACGCGTTCAGCGCCCCGCCCCAATACGCTCGACCGTTGAGAATTATGCTAATTAACTGTCAGAATGACCTTCTAAAACAAGAAGGTCACTCTGTATTGATATACTACAAGAGTATTTTATTTTGAGAACAGAAGTTTCCAAACGCTTCCACCTAGGACACCACCAAGTAATGGCGCCGCCCAGAAAAGCCAAAGTTGGCTAAGAGCTGGAACAGCGGCAAATAGCGCAACACCTGTTGACCGAGCTGGATTGACAGATGTGTTTGCAATTGGTCCAGACATCAGAATTATCGCTGTAAGGCACAAGCCGATGGCAATCGGTGCGATACTTTCTAATGCAGGCGACGATGTTGTGCTCAGGATGACAAAGATGAACATGCCCGTCAAAACAGTTTCAGCGATCGCGGCGGAAAGAATATTGTAGTGATCCGGTGATAGTTCACCGTAGCCATTGCTTGCAAAACCGCCGATTTCAAACCCGGCTTTGCCAGTGGCGATGATGTAGAGAACGCCAGCGGCAACAACCGAGCCTGCTACCTGAGCTATCCAGTAGGGAACCAGAGATTTGGCTGGAAATTTGCCCGCAACAGCCAATCCCAGCGACACTGCGGGATTGAGATGGGCACCTGAAATTCCACCAAGTGAATAAGCCATCGTCATGAGGCTCAGACCAAATGCAAAAGCTATGCCTAAAATACCAATCCCAAGATTAGGGAATGCTGCGGAAACAATCGCGGAACCGCAACCAATGAATATAAGCCAGAATGTGCCGATAAACTCGGCCGTTAATTTTTTAAACATAAGTTTTCCTACAAGATAAATATTACTTAGTTGGCGATGTCAAAATCACCAAGTAGATGTAATTTTTGATAAATTATTTTATTTAGAAAGTCTGCATTAACGCGCATTCCGAAAAGTTTGGAACGGTTTTCGGATAAGATGCGCGTTAAACTTATGGTGAGAACGTCGATCTGATTTAATCAGATTAAAACGTGCTTTAGTATCCGTGCGCCGTCTTGAGCGCCGCACGCACACCGGCTTCATAATCAGGATGTACGAGCTTGAAGTGCGCCAACTGACGTTCGACGATAAAGCCCGGCACACCGCCCATGGCTGCTGCAATGTTCGAGAACAGGCGTTGCTTCTGCCCATCATCAAACAGATTGAACAAAGCACGTGGCTGCGAATAA